>NZ_BAAAWD010000001.1:0-105187 GCF_039534895.1 Streptosporangium longisporum
GCGAACGAGATCATCAAGGCCACCCCCCAGGAGGCCACCGGCCTGTACGCGCAGACGCTCGACACCCTCGACCCGCGCAGCGGCGCCGAGCGGCTGCAGGAGACCCTGCAGTCCTCGCTCCCGGGCACCGTCAGCGTCTTCTCCCAGGTCGTCCAGGTGAGCGTGGGCGGCAAGACGGCCTCACGGCTGCAGGGGACGATCGCCGACCCGCAGCGCGGAGGCCGGCTCGACTTCACCGGCTGGGTGGTCGACCGGCCGGACGAGGCCGCCCTGCTGATCTATTTTTGCGCGCCCGGCACCTGTGACGACGCGATCGCTCTCCGGTTCGTGCGCAGCGTCTCCTTCCCGGCCTTCTGAGGCCGTCCGGCCTCGCCGGACGCACCTGTCCGCGGCGACGGCCGGAAACGTCCTCTCGTGCCGACGACCGTGCGCGGGCGGTCGCATCGGGGATGACCGGTCATCATCCCCGGCCGGGGTCTCATTCGGTATGCCGGGTGTCCTCCGCCAGCGCCTTGAGCCTCAGCAGGTTGGCCTCCCAGGTGGTCGCGACGCTCGCCATCCACTGCGCGGTCTCGGCCAGCCGGGACGGGTTCGCACTGTAGAGTCGCGCGCGCCCCAGCCGGCGGCTGGACACCAGATCGTGCTGCTGCAGTGCGATCAGGTGTTTGATCACCGCCGGCCGGCTGACCGGCAACGGGGCGGCCAGCTGTGTGGCCGTCTGCTCACCTCGCTCCGCGAGCAGTTGCAGAACGTGCCACCGGGTGGGGTCGGCCAGCGCCGCCAGTACCTGCGGCTGTGGCCGGGTCACCGCCGCTGTGCCAGGCGGTCGGGCGTCGCGGCGTGATCCTGCAGCGCTGACAGGCCGCCGGTCCATCCGTCGGCCGCGCCGCGGGCATGGATGCGCCGCTGCTCGGGCCCCACGGCCAGTTCGTCGAACCCGCTCTCGGTCACGACGAGACGCGTGCCGCCGTCGGCGGCGGACAGGGTGAACGTCACAAGGGTCTGGTGTCCCGGTCGTGGATCCTCGTCCGGCACCGACGAGTACCGGTAGGAGAAGACCGTGGGCCGCTCGACCCGCTCGATGACGCCCCGGAAGGAGCCGTGCTCCTTCCAGGTGTGGACCAGCGTCCCACCCGGGCGCAGGTCGATGTCCGCCCCGTCGAAGGCGAACCAGGCCCGGATGTGCTCGGCCTGGGTGAGGAGTCGCCACACGTGCTCGACGGTGGCATCGATGAAGATCTCGTGCTCGATCCGGTCCATGGTTCTTCCCCTCGCGTCTTGTGTCACCCAAGGGTTACACATGGGCTCAGGGAGACGCAACCCTGCGGTTACACATCCGGGGTGCCGGGCCCTGGTTCAGGCGATGAGCCCGTCCGCCGGCGACTTGCGTCCCACTTGTGACCGGCTTGTCCGGGCGTTTTGTCCTATGGGCAAGACGGTCACCAGGCTTTAGTCTCCCCGCATGGCGGTTCCCCCCTCCCGTCCGGCGCACGCGCACGGCCGTACGGGTCGTCGACCGCGCGTCCCGGGAACGAGGTGCCCAGTCGTCGGCCAAGGAGAAGAAGTGAACATCCGCGTCGTCATCGCCGACGACCAGGCGATGGTCCGCGCCGGTCTGAAGCTGGTCGTGGAGAGCGAGCCCGGCCTGGAGGTGGTCGGCGAGGCCCCCGACGGGATCGAGGCGCTCGCCGTGGCCCGCAGGACCAGGCCGGACATCGTGCTGATGGACATCTCGATGCCCCGCATGGACGGCCTCACCGCGGCCAGGGAACTGCTGGGCCAGCAGGACCCGCCCAAGGTGGTCATGCTGACCACCTTCGACACCGACGAGAACCTCTACGCCGCGCTGCGCGCCGGGACCAGCGGGTTCCTGCTCAAGGTGTCACCGCCCGAGCAGCTGGTGGAGGCGATCCGGGTGGTCGTCGCGGGCGACGCCCTGCTGGACCCGGCCGTCACCACCCGCGTCATCGCCTCCTTCGCCGGCCGGCACGACCCCGCGCCCCCGCCGCAGCTCGCCGAGCTCACCCCGCGCGAGCTGGAGGTGCTGCGCTCGCTGGCCCGCGGCCTGACCAACGCCGAGATCGCCGCGGAGCTCTTCGTCGGCGAGGCCACGGTCAAGACCCACGTGGCGCGGGTGCTGATGAAGCTCCACCTGCGCGACCGGGCTCAGGCGGTGGTGTTCGCGTACGAGTCGGGCGTGGTCCGGCCGGGCAGCTCGGTCGGGTAGCTCGGTCGGGTAGTGGCCGGAGCGGCGGGGCGACGATCGGCGGCGTGCCGGAGGCGACGCGCCGGAGCCGGGCGGAGTCGGTGAACACGGGCCTCTCCTGTCCGTACGGGGGCCGCGACGGCCCGCCACCAGGACGGTAGGCGGCGGCCCCGCGCCGGGTCGTCCGCCGCGGGACTGATCCGGGGTCCCCCTGGCGGGGTAAGAGGACCGCGGGGCGGGCAGGCCGGGCGTCGGCACGCCCGCGAGCGTGGGGCAGGCCGTGCAGCCCTGCCCGGGGACCGTGAACCCCGGCTCGGGAACGGGCAGCGGGGAGACGGCCGCGACCACGGCCACCGGTCCGGCTCTCCTGGGTCCCGCGACCCTGCCGACCGGTCTGGCTCTCCTGCGTCCCGCGACCCTGCCGATCGCGGGCCGGAAGCCGGGAGGCCGCGGCGCGCAGGGCCTCCGACGCCTCGCCCGGCCCGCCGGTGAGCGGGTCCCCGTGACCGAAGCAGACCGTGTCCGCGTCCAGGGCGGCGAGCCTGCGGAAGGTCTCGGCGGCGCGGGGACGGTCGAGGTTGAACACGCCCAGGATCGGGGTGCCGTCCATGCTCGCGACGGCGTCGCCGGTGAACAGGACGCGACGGCCGGGCAGGTACACGGCGACGCTGCCGTCGGTGTGGCCGTCCGCGAGGACCACCCGTGCCCCGCCACCGAAGTCGATCACGTCCCCGTCCTCCAGCTCGCGGTCCACCCGGCAGGGCGGCGCCGGGGGCGGCTTCACCATGTTCTCGTACAGGTCGCGCTCCCAGTCCGGGGCGTCGGTGAAGACGGGCGGCGGCCCGGGGACCTCCCCGCGGACGACCGGGGCCTCGAGGCGGTGCGCCATCACCGTGACGTCCCCCCAGCCGGCGACCTCGGCGGCCGAGCCGGTGTGGTCCTCGTGGAAGTGGGTCAGCACCACGGTGCGGATCTCACCGGGATCGCGGCCCAGGCTCCGGACCGCCTCGGCGATCGCGGGCCCGGAGCCGGCCACGCCGGTGTCGATCAACGTCAGCGCCCCGGGGTCGGCCCACAGGTAGGCGTGGCCGACCTCGAAACGCAGCTGGTGAAGCTCGGGCAGCAGACGGACGATCTCCATGCCGCGAGCGTAGGGCGGCCGGGCAAGGGCGGCCACGCCGTTCACGCAGGGCGGAGCGCGCCGGGCGGGACCGGCGCCGCCCGGGAAGACGATCTCGTACGGACCCCTCACCCCGCTTGTAATCGTCCGTTTACTTATGGTCGTTTTGGTCACCGGAAAACCAGGTTGAGAGTTCACCTTCTTCCGCTAACCTCGCCAATGCCTTTATGCCGCCTTTAATGCCGACATAGCACCCTTGCGTGCCCGCACGCGACATAAAAGGCATCCTTCGTACGAAAGGCACATGGTGCGGTACCGTCTTGCCCCCCTAGCGGTGGCTGCCGCTTTTCTCCTCCCGTTCACCGCTCTCTCCGCTCCCGTGCAGGCGGGCGTCGCACGGCCGTGTCACGGCACCGGCACCGACGCCGCCGTGCAGAGCCCCATCACGATCGACCGCTCGGTCGCGTGCCCGGGTCACCAGGTCCCGATCGACGTCCACTATCCGCAGAGCGTCGACGGAACGCTCCTGTTCCAGGACCGCGCTCCGGTCGGTGAGGCCGGCGAGCACGACGACGTCCGGTTCGTCATCGGCGCCGGTGGCTCCCAGCCGTACATCACCTACGGCGGCCAGCGGTACAACCTGATCAACGTGCACTTCCACGGTCACGCCGAGCACCGCTTCGCCGGTCAGCCCTTCGCCCCGATCGAGGCCCACCTGGTGCACGAGAAGGCGACCGGCCCGAAGGGGTACGTGGTCTTCTCGGTCCTCGTCGACTCCAAGGAGTTTCACGGCCTGTCCGAGCACGACCGCCTGATCACGTCGCCCCCGGCCCTCGGCGCGTCCAGGCCCCTGCACGGCGTCCACCTGAGGAACCTGCTGCCCGCGAACCACTCCACCTACCGCTACACCGGCTCGCTCACCACGCCGGACGAGAGCGACGTCTACTTCCAGCCGGTGAACTGGGTCGTGTTCGACCGGCACGCGAAGGCCCACCCGGACAACGTCCAGTCCTACCGGTCGCTCTGGGGTGCGGAGGGCAACCACCGGGAGATCCAGGAGAACCACCCGGCGCCCAACATCTACTCCCACCACTGAGCCCTTCCCCTCCGGCGGTGCGCGGGACGAGCTCGTCCCGCGCACCGTCGCGGTCACGCTCACGGCGCCGATACGGTCATGACGATCCGGACGGACCTCCCACGGGATCACGAGAAGGAGCGGACATGACCTTCACGACACCGCCGCGGACGGCGGCCTGGCGGCATCTCGACGCGCGCACCGGCTTCGAGGTGGTCTACTTCCACCCGCTGGGCGACGGCCACCGCATCGAGGGGTGGACGACCGCGGTCGAGGACGGCGTGACCTGGGCCGTCGACTACGTCATCGAGGTGGACGCCGCCTGGGTCACGCGAAGCGCCAGGATCGGCGGGCACTCGGCCGAGGGGTCCCGGAGCACCGTGCTGGAGGCCGACGGCGCGGGCCGCTGGCGCGTCGACGGCGAACCGGCCCCCCATCTGGACGGCTGCCTGGACGTCGACCTGGAGTCCTCGGCGATGACCAACGCCTTTCCCGTGCACCGGCTGGGTCTTCGGCCCGGGGCCGCGGCGAAGGCCCCCGCCGCCTACGTGCGCGCCGTCGACCTCGCCGTCGAACGGCTGGAGCAGGACTACCTCCGCGTCGGCGACGAGGGCTCACGCCGGTGCTACGACTACGCCTCGCCCGCCTTCGGCTTCGCGTGCCGCCTGGTCTACGACGAATCCGGTCTCGTGCTCGATTATCCCGGCATCGCCGTACGCGAGCTGTGACCCGAAGAAAAGGGCCGGCGACGAACCGCGTTGTCCGCTCATCGGCGATTGTCATCATGTCCGCGAATCAGGCGGTGCTTTTCGGAAACGCGCGGGAAGACACTCCGGGACGGTTCTCTGGTCGAGGAAAGCCTGTACCGCGCGGGCTTTCCGCCTCACGCGGTCCCGGGTCGAACCAGCCGTTCTTGGCCCGTCGCAGGAACGCCTCCCAGGCGTCGAAACCGACCAGCACTCCTCGCTGACCCGGAGCGCTGATCATGACCCCGTCGCGGGTGAGGCTCACGATCACCCGCACGGCGGCCCCTCACCGTCGATCGCGCACCACACGACGCGGCCCCGCTCTCCCAGGTCACGGACTCCCCATCGGTTCCGGGACACCTCGGCGACGATGCCGAGCCCGCGCCCGCGTTCCCCGTCGCCCGGTACGCCACCGGGCTCCCGGGGCCGCCAGGGGCCACCGCCCGGGTCCAGGACCTCCACGCGCAGCAGCTCCTCGCGGCGGGCCAGGGTGAACGACACCAGGTCACCGGGATTCCTCCGCCGCGCGTGCAGAACCGCGTTCGTGACCAGCTCGGAGGTCGCCAGCCGCACATTCTCGTACGCGGGATGGTCGTCGCCGAGCCATTCCCTCACATGCGCGCGGGCCTTCGACGCGGAGGCGGGATCCAGGTTGAGGAATACCTTTCCGAGGATCTCGTATCGGTCGCCCGGGTATTTCCACCAGGAGTTGATCGCGGGATTCATGTCACCTGCTCCGACGGCCGGATTCCGGATATGCCTTCGCAGCATGACACCGCTCCACTACAGTCGGTAATCGAAAGAACGCGGCGCATGTTCAACGGTTCTTGTGAAACCGCCGATGAAACCGAGGTGATGTCCCATGCCGCAGGCCAAGGTGCTCGACCCGACCACGTCACCGGTCGCCTTCTTCGGATTCGAGCTCCGCCGCCATCGCCACGAGGCCGGTCTGTCCCAGGAGAAGCTGGCCAGGCGGATCGGCTTCGCGCTGGGCACCGTCTCCATGGCGGAGACCGGCCGTCGTCCCCCGACCGAGGATTTCGTCCGCAGGTGCGACCAGGCCCTGGGTGCCGACGGCGCGTTGATCCGCATCAAGGAGATGATGGACAACGTCGCGGCCCGGTTACCGGCCTGGTTTCGGCCATGGGCGGAGATCGAGCAGGCCGCCGAGAGCCTGCGGACCTGGCAGCCGCTCATCATGCCGGGGTTGCTGCAGACGGCCGAATACGCGCGGGTGCTCTTCAGTGATGAACCCCGTGCTCCCGCGGACGGTGTGGAGAGAAATGTGACGGCCAGACTGGAGCGCCAGCTCATCCTGGAACGAGAAGATCCCCCCATGCTGTGGGTCGTTCTCGATGAGGGGGTACTGAGTCGCCGCGTCGGTGGCGCATCGGTCATGGTGGGACAGCTGGATCACCTGCTTCACATGGGACGACGCTCTTCTGTCACTGTTCAGATCGTTCCTTCTGGAACAGGAAGCACCGTGGGATTCCTGGGCGGATTTTTCATTGCACAGGCCAAGGGAATCGCCAATAGTGTTTACGTGGAGTCGGCCGGACATGGGCAGATTTCCGATCGCCCTGATGACGTAGCGGACATCATGACCAAATACGAGGCGATCAAGGCAGAGGCTCTACCGCAGCGAGCATCGCTGGAACTGATCGAGGAGATGAGGGAACGATGGATCGCGAGCTGAGCGAGGCGACGTGGGTGAAGTCGTCGTTGTCCGGCGGTAACGGCGGAGAATGCGTGGAGGTGGCGAGGTTGTCCGGCGCGTGGGTCGGGGTGCGGGACAGCAAGGATCCGTCCGGTCCGGCGCTGGTGCTGACCTCGGGGCAGTGGGCCGCCTTCACCGGATGGGTCCGCGCCGACGAGACGCTCTAGCGTCGGTAGCGGATGCCCCCTGGGAGGGAGGGATCGATGGATCGCGAGCTGAGTCAGGCCATCTGGGTGAAGTCGTCACTGTCCGGCGGCAACGGCGGCGACTGTGTGGAGGTGGCGAGGTTGTCCGGCGCGAGGGTCGGGGTGCGGGACAGCAAGGATCCGTCCGGTCCGGCGCTGGTGCTCACCTCGGGCCAGTGGGCCGCCTTCACCGGATGGGTCCGCGCCGGCAAGGCCGTCTAGAAGCCCGATCCCGGGGAGCCGCGTTCCCCGTACGGCCGAGGGCCGGTCGTCCCGACCCGGGACGACCGGCCCTTTCGCGTGCCCGGCCCGCACCCGTCAACCCGTACAGAACTACTGAAACGGGACTGTAGCGTGTATATTTTCCGGCATTACGCTCGATGAGAAGGAGGATTTATCGTGACGGCGCTACCGCGGGTACTGTTCGACGAAGCACACGGCGAGTCGTGGACCATCCGGCGGGACGTGGCCGAGACGATGAATCCGGGCCATCCCGATGACAGCGGCTACGTCCGCGCCGCCGGGGTGCTGCGCGCGCTGGGGCACACCGTGGCCGCGCACACCGGCGGCCCTCTGACCCCGGACCTGCTGGACGGGCAGGACGTGCTCGTGATCGCGCACCCCTCCACCGAACGCTGGGAGCGCACCACCGGCGGTGACCCCGTTCTGCCCGCCGGCGAGCTGGACGCCGTCGAGGAGTACGTGCGCGCGGGCGGCGGGCTGGTCGTGATGGCCGAGTACGAGCAGGAGAAGTACGGCAGCAACCTCACCGAGCTGCTCGCGCGCTTCGGGGTGGGCGTCGAGAACACCCTGGCCCACGATCCCGGGAACGCCCACAACGGCGTGGCCTCCTGGGTGATGGGCGTACCCGGGGAGGGGGTCGCCGCCGGGCAGGACCTGCTGGCCGGGGCCCGGCGCGCCTGCTTCTACCGCGCCGGGACGCTCACCGCCCCCCAGGACGCGACCGTGCTGTTCCGTACCTCCGCGACCGCGACCCCGGCCGGACGTCCGCTGGCGGTGGCCGTACGGCACGGCGAGGGCCGGGTCGTGGTCCTGGCCGACTCCGACCTGTTCGGCGACGACTCGATCGGCGACCACGACCACGCCGCCCTCTGGGGCAACCTGATCACCTGGGCCGCGCGGACGCCCTCGTCCGCGAGCCGGTCGCGGGACGAGCAGGCGGGCCGGGCCGAGTTCCGGGCGCTGAAGGAGGCCGTGGAGGCGCTCCGGCCGCTGCAGGCCAAGGACGGCTCGGTCGAACGCGACCGGGAGCGGGCCGCCGGCCTGGTCGCCGAGATCGCCGGGCACGTCGAGCGGCTCGCGCCGCGCTTCCCGCACGACGCCGCCTACCTGGCCGCCGTCGTCGCCGACCTGAACACGTGGGCCGAGGGAGGCCTCGGGGTGCCCGACTTCCTCGACGCGCTGGAGGCGTTCCACCCCGACACCCAGCGGGTCGACGGCCTGGAGCACCTGGTGGTCTTCCCGATGTACACCCAGAACGGCACCACGTTCCGGCACCTGGAGGCGGTGTGGATCCGCACGATCTGGCCGGACTGGCTGGCCGAGCTGGAGCGGACCCGCTACGACAACCCGATGTTCGTGCCGATCGCCTTCGAGGACTTCACCTCCGGCTACGACACGAACTCGGCGGTGCTCTTCCCCGAGACCGTCGCCGTCCGTGAGACCCCGGCCCGCTTCACCTGGGGCGGGATCTTCGCCGACCGCGAGGCCGCCCGCTTCCGCGCGGTGAGCGGCGCCGCCGCGGCCACCCTCAAGCTGGACCTGCCGCCGGACGCGGCCAGGCTGATCGCCTCGCAGGAGCTGGCCCAGGACACCTTCGTGCTCTGGGACCTGATCCACGACCGCACCCACAGCCACGGCGACCTGCCGTTCGACCCGTTCATGATCAAGCAGCGCATGCCGTACTGGCTGTACTCCCTGGAGGAGCTCCGCTGCGACCTGACCGCGTTCGGCGAGGCCGTGAGGCTGGAGCGCGAGAACGTGCCGCACGCCCGCTACGTGCAGCTGGCGATCCTGTTCGACCGGCTGTTCCGCTTCCCGATCACCGGCGGCCGGGTCCGCAACTACGACGGCCTGGGCGGGCAGCTGCTGTTCGCGTACCTGCACCGCAACGACGTGGTGCGGTGGACCGACAACCGGCTCAGCGTCGACTGGGAGCGGCTCGCCGGAGGCGTCGCCGACCTGCGGGCCGAGGTCGAGAAGCTCTACCGGGACGGCATCGACCGCTCCAAGCTCGCCCACTGGCTGGCCGCCCACCAGCTGGTCGCCGCCTACGTCGAGCCGCACCCGGCCTCGGTCTGGGCACGTGGCGCGGCCGCGCTGCCCGCCGAGGGATTCCCGAAGACCGCGGTGGACGCGGTGCTGCCCGACGAGTTCCCCCTCAGCATGTTCTACGAGGCCCTGCGCCGTAAGCTCGGCGATGTCGTCGACTCCACGAAGGGCATCCGAGCATGATCATCCTTGTCACCGGCGCGGGCGGTCCCGCGGGCCGGGCCGTCACGCGCAGGTTCACCGGGCAGGGCCACACGGTGATCGGCGTCGACAGGAGCGGCGCCGACGGCCTGCTCGCGGTCGACCTGCTCGACACCGACGCCGTCAGGGATCTGGCGCGGGACGTGGCGGCCGAGCACGGCCACGTGGACGGGATCGTGCACCTGGTCGGCGGCTGGCGCGGGTCGAAGACCTTCGCCGAGACGTCGCTGGAGGACTGGGCGCTCCTGCACGACCTGCTGATCCGTACCCTCCAGCACGTCACGCTGGCCTTCGAGCCGCTGCTCAAGGCGGCCGAGCGCGGCCGGTTCGCCATCGTCTCGGCCAAGGCCGCCGAGCGGCCCACCCAGGGCAACGCGGCGTACGGCACGGCCAAGGCCGCCTCCGAGGCGTGGACCCTGGCCTTCGCCGACGCCCTGGAGGGCACCGGCGCCACCGCGAACGTCCTGGTGGTCAAGGCGCTCGTGCACGAGGGCATGCGCGAGGCGAGCCCGGAGCGGGCCTTCCCCGGATTCACCGACGTCGACGACCTCGCCGAGGCGGTCGAGCGGCTGTGGGAGACCGACGCCAACGGCACCCGGATCGACCTCACCGCCGGGCCGGGCACCGGCTGAGGGAAGGAGAGCCCATGACGGACGCCGTCCGCAGGCACGACCCGCTGGTGAAGGGCTTCGCCAGCGACAACTACGCCGGGGTCCACCCGGAGATCCTCCAGGCGGTCGCGCTCGCCAACGGGGGCCACCAGACCGCCTACGGCGACGACGTCTACACCGCCGCGCTGCAGGACGTCTTCCGCGGGCACTTCGGCCCGGCCGCCGAGGTCTGGCCGATGTTCAACGGCACCGGCGCCAACGTGGTCGCGCTCCGCTCGATGACCGCCCACTGGGAGGCGGTGATCTGCGCGGAGTCCGCGCACATCCACACCGACGAGGGCGGTGCCCCCGAGCGGTCGGCCGGGCTGAAGCTGCTGCCGGTCGCCACCCCGGACGGCAAGCTCACCCCCGAGCTGATCGACAGGCAGGCGTGGGGCTTCGGCGACGAGCACCGGGCCCAGCCCAAGGTCGTGTCGATCACCCAGACCACCGAGCTGGGCACGCTCTACACGCCCGAGGAGATCAGGGCGATCTGCGACCACGCCCACGGCCTGGGCATGGTCGTCCACCTCGACGGCGCCCGCGCCACCAACGCCGCGGCCGCGCTCGACGTGCCGCTGCGCGCGTTCACCACGGACGCGGGGGTGGACGTGCTCTCCTTCGGCGGCACCAAGGCGGGGTTGATGTTCGGCGAGGCCGTGGTGGTGCTCGATCCCGGCGCCGTGCGGGGCCTGCGCTACCTGCGCAAGAGCGCCATGCAGCTCGCGTCCAAGATGCGGTTCGTCTCGGTGCAGTTCGAGGCCCTGCTCGCGGGAGACCTGTGGCTGCGCAACGCCCGCAACGCCAACGCCATGGCGCTCCGGCTGGCCGAGGCCGTGCGGGACGTGCCCGGCGTGCGGATCCCGCGTCCGGTGCAGGCCAACGCGGTCTTCGCGATCCTGCCCGGGGACGTGACCGCGCGCCTGCAGAAGCGTTTCCGCTTCTACACCTGGAACGAGGCCACCGGCGAGGTCCGCTGGATGACCGCGTTCGACACCACCGAGGCCGACGTGGACGCGTTCGCCGCAGCCGTGGCGGAGGAGATGCGCCTCTCCCCGGCGTGAGCCCACGCGGCCCGGCCTTCCCGGCGGGGCACTCGCGACCCGGCCTCCGGCGTGAGCCCGCCCGGCCCGGACCCGGCATGGACCGGGGACGGGACGGGCGCGGCCGGGGCCGCCTTCCGTCTCAGGGCGTCACCCGGGCGCTCAGTTCTTGTGGCCGGTCTCGTGCTCGTAGGCGGTGAGCTGCTGTTCGAGGGCCTTCATCAGCTCGAACACCTGGCTCGGGGGGATGCGGATCCGGCTGACGATCCGGGTCGGCACGCTCACGAAGTGCTCTCCGGAGGAGGGGTCGTTGGCCAGCTGGGGCGGCCGGGTGATCACCGCGAAGTCCAGGACGAAGCCATCTTGGGTGTGCCACACGGAGGCGAAGTTGGCGTACTGCCCCATTTCCACCTCGGCGGAGATGCTCACCTCCAGCCGGTTCTCCGGCTCGTCGTTCACCATTCTCATTCCTCCGGCCAGGTTGGCTCCATGCTGCCCTGGCCGGGAACCGGCCGCACACGGACGCGCCGACGCCACTAAAGGATGGAAGGCAGGCGCTGGGCGCCGCGCTGCCGCAACATGTCGGTCATCAACTCGATCTCGCCCGTCTGACCGTTGACGATGTGCCGTGCCATGGTGGCCACCTCGTCGCGGTCGGACAGTTTCAGCAGGCTCCGGCCCATCTGCACGCCGCCCTCGTGGTGACGGATCATGAGCTGCAGGAAGAGCACCTCCTGGTCCTTTCCGGTGGCCGCGCGGAGCCTCGTGAGCTCGTCCTGCGAGGCCATACCGGGCATCGTGGCCTGGGCTCCCGGCGTTACAGCGCCGCCACCGGTGCCGCCGTGGCCGCCGTGACCGGCCATCCACGCCATGGCGGGCCGCTCGCCCGACTGGTTGAGCCCCCACTGCTGCAGCCAGCCGGTGAAGATCCCGCGCTGTGCCGTCTGCGTGACGATGATGTCGTACGCCAGCCGCCGCAGCGCCTCGTCCCTGCTCCCGTCCCTGGCGACGAAGGACATCTCGACGGCCTGGGCGTGGTGGACGGACATGTCACGGGCGAAACCCGCCTCGGGTGAGGCGTCGGTCGGGGAGGTCGTCCTCCCCATGACGAGCAGCAGGACGACGGCCACCAGCAGGCAGCCGAGCAGCGCGCCGAGCGCCAGCCTGCGCTTGGGCTTTGCACCATCGTGAACCGCGGTTTCCATTATCTCCTCAGCGTACCCACTGTCAGGAATCACTGCTGTGTCGCACGTTGTCAGACCCTTATTCTCCACATACGCCACTAGGGCATAGGGTGACAAAAGTTGTTTGCCGGCTGGAGGGTCGATGACCAAGGAAAAGGCGCAGGCGAGGCGCGAGCACCTCAACAGGATGCGTGAGGAGCAGAAGCGCAAGGAACGCAGGACCTCGCTCCTGATGTGGGGTGGCGGCGGTCTCGTCATCGTCCTGCTCGTGGGGGTCGTCGCCTTCTACCTGATCGGCGAGCGTTCGAGGACGTCGCTGGACGCGGTCTCGAGCGCCAAGTATCCGGGCAGCCTCCACGTCGAGAAGAAGGTCTCGTACAAGGAGACCCCGCCGATGGGCGGGGAGCACAGCTCGGCCTGGCAGAACTGCGGCATCTACGACCAGCCGATCAACAACGAGAACGCCGTCCACTCCATGGAACACGGCGCCGTGTGGATCACCTACCGGCCCGACCTGCCCAAGGCCGAGGTGGACACCCTCAGGGAGCTGGCCTCCAAGGACTACATGCTGCTCAGCCCCTACCCGGGCCTGCCCGCCAAGGTGGTGGCCAGCTCCTGGAACAAGCAGCTCAAGCTGAACGGGGCCGACGACCCGCGCCTGCCCAAGTTCATCAGCAAGTACAAGAACGGGCCGGACACCCCCGAGCTCGGCGCGTCCTGCAGCGGGGGCGTGGGCACCACCACCGCCGAGGCGCCCATCCCGGCGACCGCCCCGTCGTCCGCACCGGCCGCGACGCCCGACCAGAGCCCGGCGGCCACCGGCGAGGCGACCCCCGCGCCCAGCGCCAGCTCGGCTCCCTGACCGACGCAGGCCCGCCCGGCCCCGGATCCGCGCCTGGATCCGGGGCCGGACCCGTACCCGGGCGTGCTCGAACCCTCGCTCTGGCCGCGCTCGGATCCGCGCTCGGATCCGCGTTCGGATCCGGGGCGGGCCCGGGGACCGCGCGGGCCGGTCAGCCGATGTCGCGTCGGCGGAAGCCGTACAGGCCCGCGGCCGTCAGCGCCGCCGCGATCGCCACCAGCGTGATCAGCGGCGTCGCCGTCACCTCCCCGCCGGGCAGGCGGGGCAGGTGGCTGAACGGGGACAGGTCCACGAGCGCCCCCGGCAGGTCCAGCAGCGCGCCGACCTGCCCGAACACCAGGAATGCCGCCAGCACCGCCCAGGCCAGGGGGAGCAGCCTGGGCAGCAGCCCGAACAGGGCCATCACCAGCGCGCTCAGCGTCCACACCGCGGGCAGCTGGACCAGCGCGGCCCCCAGCACCTCGGGCACGTGGGCGCCCGGATCGCCGGTGACGGCCCCGTAGGCGATCCCGGCCGACAGCCCCAGGACCGCCAGGACCACGACGGGGCCCCCGAACGCGAACACCAGGTGGCTCGCCGTCCACCTTCGCCTGCTCACCGCGGCGCACAGCAGCGGCTCGGCCCGCATCAGCGTCTCCTCGGTACGCATCCGCGACGCGGCCTGGATCGCGTAGCCGGAGACGGCGATGCCCAGGATGCTCACCACGCTCGCGATGAGGGCCTGGCCCACGCCGGCACCGCCGCCCAGCCTGGCCAGCATCTCCAGGGCCTGTCTGTTCTGCCCGAGCGCGCCGGAGGCGGCCTGGGCCGTGGCGCCCACCACGGCGCCGCCGAAGGCGACGGCCGCGCTCCAGCCGGCCAGCGATCCCCGGTGCAGGCGCCAGGCCAGCGCCAGGGGGGTGGCGAGACCGGGGGCGGCGTCGGCGGGTCCCAGCCGGGGAGGCAGCAGGCCCGCCCCGAGGTCCCTGCGTCCGGCCAGCGCGTAGGAGAGCGCGCAGAGCGTGATCACCAGCGCGGCGAACAGGCCCAGCGGCCACCATTCCTCCCCCGCGAACGGGCGCATCCGCTGTCCCCAGGCGATGGGGGAGGACCACGACAACCAGCCGGTGCCACCGGTGTCGCCCGCCATCCGCAGGGCGAACGCCAGGCCGAGCACCGAGATCGCGATCGCCCTGGCGCCGCCCGCGCTCTCGGTGAGCTGCGCGGCCACGGCGGCCACCGCCGCGAACACCATGCCGACGCAGGCGTAGCCCAGCCCCGTGGCGAGCGCGCCCGGGGCGGGGTAGGCGCGGAAGGAGAGGGTGACGATCAGCCCGACGGCCAGGCAGGCCGTCCCGGCCACGATCAGCGCCGCCGACAGGGCGGCCCGGCGTCCCAGCACGGCGGCGCCCAGCAGCTCGCGGCGGCCCGTCTCCTCCTCCGCCCGGGTGTGCCTGACCACGGTCAGGATCACGGCCAGCGCCAGTACGACCGGGGTGAAGCCCGCCCGCCACACGCCCATGGCGGCGGCGTTCCAGTGCAAGACCGGCCCGTACAGGGCGGAGAAGGCCGGGGCGGAGCCCATCGAGGCGGCGAACCGGCGCAGGGCGGCCTCGTCGGTGTACAGCTCCGCGATGCCGGAGGTCTGGACGACCGGCAGCACGGCGATCACCATCACCCACGGCGGGAGGAGGAACCTGTCGCGGCGCAGGATCAGCCGGACCAGGGACCAGGTGCCGGTCATCGGGCCGGCTCGCCCTGGTAGTGACGCAGGAAGAGCTCCTCCAGCGTCGGCGGACGGCTGGTGAGTGAGCGCACCCCGAGGGCCGACAGCTGCCGCAGCGCCTCGCCCAGGCCGTCGGCGTCGACCTCGAAGGACACCCGGTCGCCGCTGACGCGGAGCCCGTGGACGCCGGTGAGGCCGGTGAGGCCGCCGGGCGGGGCGGCCAGCTCGGCGGTGACGGAGGTACGGGTCAGGTGGCGCAGCTCGGCCAGGGTGCCGGTCTCGACCGTGCGGCCGTCGCGGACGATGCTCACCCGGTCGCAGAGCTTCTCCACCTCGGCCAGGATGTGGCTGGACAGCAGCACGGTGCGGCCCTGCGTGCGGACCTCGCCGATGTAGTCGGTGAAGACCGCCTCCATCAGCGGATCCAGCCCGGAGGTGGGCTCGTCCAGCAGCAGGAGCTCCACGTCCGAGGCGAGCGCGGCGACCAGGGCGACCTTCTGCCGGTTGCCCTTGGAGTAGGCGCGTCCCTTCTTGCGCGGGTCCAGCTCGAAGCGCTCGATCAGGTCCTTCTTGCGTGCCCTGTCGAGGCCGCCGCGCAACCGGCCGAGCAGGTCGATGACCTCGCCACCGGACAGGTTGGGCCATAGGGTGACGTCGCCCGGCACGTACGCCAGACGGCGGTGGAGCTCGACGGCGTCCTTCCAGGGGTCGCCGCCCAGCAGGCGGACCGTGCCTGCGTCGGCCCGCAACAGGCCGAGCAGGATGCGAATGGTGGTCGACTTGCCCGCCCCGTTCGGGCCCAGGAAGCCGTGCACCTGGCCTGCCCGGACGTCGAGGTCCAGGCCGTCCAGCGCGCGCGTCCGGCCGAAACGCTTCGTCAGGCCGGACACGGAGATGATGTTGTTCACTCTTCAGAACATACAGAAGCTTCAGAGATAAATGAAAGTAGTTCGTGCGAACCCCTGACGCCCGACCGAGGAGGACCGATGAGAGACGAAGAAGCCGTGCGTCAGTTCGTGGAGCGGATGAGCCGCCAGATGGCCGAGTGGAACTTCCCGCCCATGGCCGCCAGGGTGCTGCTGACCGTGATGACCGCCGAGGAGGACGCGCTCAGCGCGGCCGACCTGTCCGAGCGGCTCGACGCCAGCTCCGGCGCCATCTCGGGTGCCGTACGCCATCTGACGACCATCGGCATGATCCACCGGGTGCCGGTGCCGGGGTCGCGGCGCGATCTCTACGGCATCAGCGACGACACGTGGTGGGAGGCGACCCTCACCAAGGGCAACCGCCTTCAGCTGGTCGTGGAGGCCATCGAGGAGGGCCTGACGGCGATCGGCGGCCCCGACACCCGCCCCGGCCGCACCCTGGCGGAGATGCGGGACTTCATGGCCTTCTGCCATGAGGAGATCCCGCTCCTGCTCGACAAGTGGCGCGCGCGCCGCCGGGACCCGGTCGGCCCCTGAGGCCGGTTCCGTTCCCGTCCGCGGCGCCCCTCGCCGGTGGCGCGGGCGGGAGGGGGACCCTGACCGCGCAGCACGGTGGCGCGGGCGGGAGGGACCCTAGCCGCGCAGCACGTCCTGCGAAAGCACCGCCTCCAGCCCGTGGGCCTCGGCCACGGGCCGGTTGGTCAGGTGCCCCTCGTGGGTGTTCAGGCCCGCCTCCAGCGCCGGATCGGCGCGCAGGGCCTCCCGCCAGCCCCGGTCGGCGATCGCCAGCGCGTAGGGGACGGTCACGTTGGTCAGCGCGTACGTCGAGGTGTGCGGCACCGCGCCCGGCATGTTGGCCACGCAGTAGAACACCGACCCGTGCACCCGGTACGTCGGGTCGTCGTGGGTGGTGGGGCGGGAGTCCTCGAAGCAGCCGCCCTGGTCGATGGAGATGTCCACCAGCACCGACCCCGGCTTCATCCGCGAGACCAGCTCGTTGCTCACCAGCTTGGGCGCCCGCGCGCCCGGTATCAGCACCGCGCCGATCACCAGGTCCGCGTCCAGCACCGCCCGCTCGATCTCGTACGCGTTGGACGCGACGGTCTTGCAGTGGCCCTTGTAGATCACGTCCGCCTGGCGCAGCCGGTCGATGTCGCGGTCCAGCAGCAGCACCTCCGCCTGCATGCCCAGCGCGATGACCGCGGCGTTCATGCCGGAGACCCCGGCGCCGATCACCACCACGGAGGCCGCGCGCACCCCCGGGACCCCGCCCATCAGCACGCCCCGCCCGCCCCCCCTGGCGCATCAGGTGGTACGCCCCCACCTGCGGGGCGAGCCGCCCGGCCACCTCCGACATCGGGGCCAGCAGCGGCAGGAACCCCGCGGGGCTCTGCACGGTCTCGTACGCGACGCCGGTGACACCGGACTCGAGCATGGCCAGCGTGCACGCCCGGGAGGCGGCCAGGTGCAGGTAGGTGAAGAGCACCTGGCCCTTGCGCATCCGGTGGTACTCCTCGGGGACCGGTTCCTTGACCTTCAGGACCAGGTCCCCCTCGGCCCACACGTCGTCGGCCGAGTCCACGATGGTCGCGCCCACGTTCCGGAAGTCGGCGTCGGGGATGGAGGACCCCAGCCCGGCGTCCTTCTCGACGAAGACCCGGTGGCCGTGCCGGACGAACTCGTGCGCTCCGGCGGGCGTCAGGGCCACGCGGTACTCGTGGTTCTTGACCTCGCGGGGAACTGAGATTCTCACGGCTCCTCCAGGGTGGGCGCGTGTCCTCGTCCGCGGTGTGCGTTCCCCCTGTGCGTTCCCCGAAAGGGGGCGATCACGCGCGGGCGGGACGAACGGCCAGGTCGGCGGCGTGCCGACGACGTTCCGATGATGTTCCGGCGCGGGGACGACGGGGTGAGGGGGAGGCCGGGACCGGGGAGGCCGGGGCCCGTTCCGTCGCCCGCGGGGACCCGGGACGCGTCCCGGCCGGGAGCATGACCCGCCGTTCGCCACATGTCCTGACCTAGAGGGTTACCGGCTTCTCGCGCCGATCGGTAGGCTCGCCGCGAACGGACGCGAACGGCTGTGAGGAACGCGGGGACGTGACGATGGGGATGCACGCGGGGCAGGGTGGGACGCCGCCCGGACCGCAGGGGCCTCCAGCCGGCCCCGACGACCCGTCCGGGAGCTCCCGGGAGCCCACGCCCGGTGCCCGTGACGCCTTCACGCCGGGTGCCCGTGACGCCTTCACGCGGGGTGATCGTGATGCTTTCACCCCCGGTTCCCGTGACGCCTTCACGCCGCCGGGTTCCCGGGACGTCTTCGTGCCCGGTTTCCCCGGTGCCCTCCCGCCCGGCCTTCAGGACATCTTCACGTCCGACACCTATGACGCCTTCACGCCGCCGTCGCGTCCCGGCGCGTCGCCCGGACGCCATGCCCGTGGCACCGGCGGATCCGGTGAGGAGCTTCCCGGTGTCCAGGACGTTCCCGGCCGTGGCTCCGGCGCTCCGGAGTACGGCGCTTCGGAGTACGGCGCTTCGGAGTACGGCGCTTCGGAGTACGGCGCTCCGGGCCATCCGGATCACGACGGGCCGGGCCGCCCGGACCACGGCGATCTTGGATACGGCGACCAGGGATACCGCGACCCCGGATACGGCGACCCGGGACACGCCGGGACGTGGGCCGGACGGACAGGACCCGGTGGCCGGGAACCGGACGATCCGGGAGAGGCGACGACGCGGGTGGGCGGCTTCGGGATGGACGCGCCCGGCGCCGGTCCTCCCGGAGCCGCTCCCGCATACGGGGCCGCGGGTCCTCCCGGCCCCGCCGGTCTCCCCGGATCCGGCGGTCTCCCCGGGGCCGGTGTGCCCGGGCCCGCCGGTCTCCCCGGGCCCGATGTCCCCGGAACCGCGGGCGTCCCCGGGCCCGGCATGCCCGGAACCCCCGGCATGCCCGGAACCCCCGGCATGCCCGGAACCCCCGGTGTGCCAGGGACGGGTGCGCCGGGAACGAACGCACCCGGGGCGGATGTGCCGGGGGGCGGCAAGCCCCCGTTCGCGGGCCCGGTGGTGCCGCGGGCGAGCCGGGCCACCACCGCGATCCTGGTGGCGGCCCTGGTCGTGGTCGTACTGATCACCGGAGTTCTCGGCACCATCGCGGTGCTCATGACCCGCAACCCCGACATGCCGCTCGGTGCCCCTCCGCCCAGCCGGCTGGTGGTCCCCATCCACTTCGCGCCGGTGACCGAGGTGAAGGCCGGTGCCTGCACGGTCCCGGAGACCTACCCCGACGACCTCGGGCAGAACTGCTACACGGTCGCCGCGGGGATCACCGTGAACGCGGTGCGGAAGATCGAGGCCGTTCAGGAGAAGAGCGGCGGCTACTCGGTCAGGATCGCGTTCGCCCCCGCCTTCCGCGACCAGATCAACGCCCTGACCGAGGAGGCGGTCAACGAGGACGACCCGGTCAGGCAGCAGATCGCGATCGTGGTGGGGGAGAAGGTGGTGGCCGCTCCCCGGGTGGCTCAGGCGATCACCGACGACAGCCTGAGCATCGCCGGGGCCTTCACCAAGGAGCAGGCGGACGCGATGGTCGTCCGGCTGATCGGTTCCCGCCCCGCCGGGACGCAGCCGGCGCCGAGCCCCCAGACGACCGGGTCGGTCTTCACCCCGCCCACCGATCCCTCTGCGGGTCCGTCGCCGAGCCAGCAGGTGCCCACCACCCCGGCCACGAACCCGGCCGATCCGGCCACGAACCCGGTAACCAACCCGGCGGCCGATCCGGCCGCCGACCCGGTCGGGACCGACCGGAGCGGGACCGGTCAGGGCGCCACCGACCCGCCCGCGACGAACCCGTCCCCCCGGACGACCTCGGCGTCCGCTCCTGCCGGCGGGGGTGACCATCCCCGGTACGCCACCTGCAAGCAGGCGACCGCCGACGGGTACGGCCCGTACACGCGTGGCGTCCACAAGCAGTACGACTGGTACATCGACGTGGACGGGGACGGCGTGGTCTGCGAGCAGTGAGACGCCTCATGCCGCAGGCGGCTCGCGAAAAACGAAGGCCCCGAGAAACAAAGGCCCGGAGGAACGAAAAGGGCCGGAGAAGATCACCCGAAGCGCCGGATCGGCCCGGCGGCGGGCGGTCGTGTTCGCGACAAGCGAAAGGCCAGGTCTGCGAAGACCTGGCCTCAGGGACATCCGTACCGGACCCCGGGTGCGGAAGCCGGGGTGGACGACGCCGGGTTCACCGAAGACGGTGACTCAGCGTCTGGAAGCCCGTCGCGGAAGCGGATCCCGTTCCGGTCGGACTTCCGGCCCTACCGGTGAACTGAGTCGCTGATTAGTCGGGACCATTCCAGCCCAGCTCGCCCATGGCGTTCAAGGGCAAAGAATAGTTGGAGGTGTCGTTCTGAGGGGCAGACGAATCAGCGCTCACGGTCGTAGCATTGCCAGAGACGGCAAAAGCAGCCGCAAATAGCATGGCGAGGGCAGACAGGGACAAGGTAAGACGTCGGCGCACGGGGAGACTCCTGTCGTGGGTTCTGCTGCTCAACACTATCTTTCAAGGGGTAACGTGACTGGTCAAGACTTAGTCGGTCAACGCATCAAGACCGTCCGTCGGCAACGTGGTCTTTCCCAGGCGCAGCTCGCTCACCCGGAACTGTCGGATAGCTACGTCTCTCTCATCGAGAGTGGCAAGCGTACTCCGACCCCTGCCGTGTTGGAGCTTCTTGCCGAGAAACTCGACTGCTCGCTCACCTACCTGGTGAACGGGGTCACGGCCGAGCAGATGCAGGAGATCGAGCTCGCGCTGGGCTACGCGAAGCTGGCCATGGAGAACGGCGAGGTCGTCGAGGCCCGCACCCGCTACGCGGAGCTCCTCGCCGACGGCGGCCTGGCGGGCCTGCCGCAGCTCCGCCAGGACGCCGAGTACGGCCTCGCCCTGGCGACCGAGGCCTGTGGCGACCTGGACGAGGCGATCGTCCTGCTCGACGGACTGCGCGAGAACGACACGGTGGTCATGAACCCCGAGCGTCAGGTCGCGGTCGCCGTCGCGCTCTCCCGCTGCCACCGCGAGAAGGGCGACCTGGCGCGGGCGGTGCAGGTCCCCGAGCAGATCCTCGGCGGCGCGGTCCGCCCTGCCTGGAACGACGGCCTGATGCGGCTGGGCGGCCAGCTCCTCGTCGCCTACGTCAGCCGCGGCGACCTGCTGCGGGCGCGCCAGTTCTCGGCCGAGCTGCTGGCCGCGGCCGAGTCCCTCGGCACCCCGCAGGCGCTCACCCTGGCGCACTGGGGCGCCGCGATCGTCGCCGTCGAGAGCGGGCAGGCCCAGGAGGCCGTGGCCCACGTCGAGCGGTCCCTGGCCATCCAGTCCGAGTACGGCGACCCGCGCCGGCTGGCCCGCCTTCGCGGCGACTACGCCCAGGTGCTGCTGACCGCCCGGCCGATGGAGGCCGAGGCCTGGCGCGACGTGCTGCTGAAGGTGGAGGGCGAGCTCGCCGAGAGCTCCGCCAACCCCATGGACAAGATGCGCTGCGCGATGAACCTCTCCCGGGTGGAACTGCTGCTCTCCCGGCCCGAGCCGGCCGCGGAGCGCATGCGGGCCGTCTGCGACCTCCTCGACGGCATGCCGCAGATCATGCAGGCCGAGGCCCGGCTGCTGTACGGCCAGACCCTCGCCGAGCTGGGCAGGCAGGAGGAGGCCTCGCGGGAGCTGGGAGCCGGGGCCGAGTGCCTGGAGCGCTCGCCCGTCACCCGGGACACCGCCCACGCCTGGCTGACCGCGGCGCAGGTCCTGGAGCGCATCGACGAGCCCGTCCGGAGCGTCGACGCCTACAAGCGGGCACTGGCCAGCGTCGGGCTGTAGGCCCGCCGAGGTGTCCCCGGCCGGGCGGCCGGGAAGGACGCGTGGGTGAGGGGCCGGGAACGGCCGGACGGAGGGGAGACGCGCGCAGCCGTGGATCGGGTAGGGGAGTCGAGACCGCGGTGCCGCGTCGGTAGCCTGGGGGTGTCATGAAGACTTCCCCTGTCGCGGCCGCCCTCGCGCTCCTCGCCGTCCTCGTTCTCGGCACGGCCTTCGCCACGCCCGCCCTCGCACACGACCGGCTCAAGAGCAGCAGCCCGGCCAAGGACGCGAAGGTCGAGCGCCTGGAGGAGGTGAAGCTGACCTTCAGCGCCTCGGTGCGCTTCCCGAACGTCGTCGTCCGCTCCGGGGACGCGTCCCACCAGGACGGCAAGCCGTCCGTGGACGGCGCCGTGGTGACCCAGAAGGTCAGGACCGGCCTTCCTCCCGGCCGGTACGTGATCGCCTACCGTGTCGTCTCCTCCGACGGCCACCCGATCGAGGGGGAGATCCCCTTCACCCTCGTCGGCCGGGCGTCCTCGCCGTCCCAGGCGCCGGAGGCGTCGGAGTCGTCGCCCGCGGGCGCCGGACCGGGCTCAGCCACAGCGAGCGCCCCCGAGAGTGCCTCCGCCGAGAGTGCCCCGGCCACCTCGTCGGAGGTCCCGGCCACCCCGGCCGCCGCGGCCGAGGACTCCGGCTCCTCGGGAGGCGTGCCGGGCTGGATGTGGATCGTCGTCGGTGCCCTGACCGGCGTCGGCATCGGCATGTTCTTCAGCATGCGCGGCAAGAAGCGGCCGTGAGCGGGTCCGCGCGGGCCGCGCAGACGGCCAAGACGACCAAGACGGACGACACGGCCCCGGCCGGGAACGGTGGGACCGTACGGCTCGTCCTCGCGGGTACCGCCGCCGCCGTGGTCGCGCTGGTGATCGCGATGATCGCCGGGGGGGCGGCGTTCCCCAGGATCATCCCCGGACTGCCCGACCAGGGTGCCCTCACCCGCTGGGGCCTGCCGCTGGCCAAGCTGGCGATGGACGTGGCCGGTCTGCTCACCGTCGGCACGCTGCTGGCCGCCGCGATCCTGCTCCCCAGCGACAAGGGCCTGCTGGGCGGGCCCGCCCTCGCCTACGTCAGGGCCGCCTCCTGGACGGCCCTGGTCTGGGCCGGTGCCGCCGCGGCCACCATGGTGTTCAGCCTCTCGGAGGCGCTCGGGCTGCCCGTGACCGACGTGCTCGCCGGGGACGAGCTCACCAGCTTCGCCAGTCAGGTCTCCCAGGGCATCGCGCTGACCCTGGTGGTGCTGTTCTCGGTCGCCATCGCGCTCTTCGCGCGCGGCGCGATCACCGTGGGCGCGGCCGGCGGCCTGCTGGTGCTGGCCCTGGTCACCATGCTCCCGCCCGCGCTGACCGGCCACTCCTCCTCCTCGCCCAACCACGACCTGGCCACCACCGGTGTGGCCGTGCACCTGATCGTCCTGGCCCTGTGGGTGGGTGGCCTCGGCGTGCTCTGCGCGCACGCGCTGCGCCGGCAGCCGCACCTGGCGACCGCCGCCGCCCGCTTCTCGGCCCTGGCGCTGTGGTGCTTCATCGGGGTGGGGCTGTCCGGCCTGTTCAGCGTCATGGCCAGGCTCACCTCGCCCGCGGAGCTGTTCACCTCCACGTACGGCCTGCTGCTGCTGGCCAAGACGGCCGCGTTCGCGCTGCTCGGGGTCATCGGCTGGTGGCACAGGAAGCGGACCCTGCCGCTGCTGGCCGGTGGCGGGTCCGGGACGTTCGTCCGGTTCGCCACCGGTGAGATCGTCGTCATGTTCGCGGCCGTCGGGCTGGCCGTCGCGCTGTCCCGTACCGCGCCGCCGCCCGCCGTCCTGCCCGTGGACAGGGCCTTCGAGCTGCTCGGCTACACCATGCCCCCGGAGATCTCCGTCGCCAACCTGGCGTCGCTGTGGTGGTTCGACCTGTTCTCCGGCACGCTCGTCGCCCTGCTGGCCGGGCTCTACCTGGCCGGTGTCGTCCGGCTCGCCCGGCGCGGGGACTCCTGGCCCAAGGGCCGTACGGCCGCCTGGTTCGTCGGCGTGCTGATCCTGCTGATCGCCACCCAGAGCGGTGTCGCCCGCTACGCCAAGGTGCTGTTCAGCGCGCACATGGCCGAGCACATGACGCTCTCCATGATGGTGCCGATCTTCCTGGTGCTCGGCGCGCCCGTGACCCTGGCGCTGCGGGCCCTCTCCCCGGCCGCCCGCCGGGGCGACCGCGGGCCCAGGGAGTGGCTGACCGTGATCCTGCACAGCAGGTTCGTCCGGTTCATCTCGCACCCGGCGATCGCCACGGCGATCTTCATCGTCTCCACCTACGCGCTGTACTTCACGCCGCTGTTCGCCGCCGCCATGGAGGAGCACCTCGGCCACATCGCGATGACGGTGCACTTCCTGCTCAGCGGCTCGCTGTTCTTCTGGGTGATCATCGGCATCGACCCGGCCCCGCACCGCCTGCCGCACGTGGCCCGGCTCATCCTGCTGTTCGTGACCATGCCGTTCCACGCGTTCTTCGGCATCGCGCTGATGAGCATGACCACCGTGCTGGCCGCGGAGTGGTACGACCAGCTCGGCCGGACCTGGGGGCCCTCCGCCGTGGCCGACCAGCAGGCCGGCGGGGCCATCGCCTGGGGGTTCGGGGAGATCCCGACGCTCATCGTGCTGCTCGCGCTGGCCTTCCAGTGGTGGCGCGCCGACGACCGCGGGGCCCGCCACGCCGACCGCCGGGCCGAGGCCTCCGCGGCCCGCACCGGTGGCAGCGGGGACAGCAGGCTCGACGACTACAACGACTACCTGGCCAGACTCAACAAGCGTGACAACGGTCGGTAGCCCCACGGTTACGCCCTCCTACCCTTACCGTCTTCCCGGTGTCGCTCCCGGTAGCCTGGTGTCCCACAGGGGGCTCGTGCTCACCGCAGCGGGTGCAGCGCTTCGTCATCGCGCGCCACGCCGAGTCACATCCGGTCGGGGGGCCGGTGATCGCCATGTGCATGGGAAGGTTGAGCAGTGTCCGAGGAACTGCGCGTACGCGACGACAGGAGCCGGAGTCTGGCCCGGGCCCTTGAGGGATACCTGACCGAATGGTCCGAGCGCACCGGGATCGCCGTCGAGATCTGGGCGCTGCCCGGCCGTGACGTCCCGGCCTCCTTCACCGAGGTCGTGCTGGCCGTGCTGGAGGAGGCGCTCGCCAACGTCGAGCGGCACAGCCGTGCCCGTACGGTCTCCGTCGCCGTCACCCACGGGCGCGGCGGGCTGCGCATGACGATCAGCGACGACGGTGTCGGCTTCTTCGGCGAGGCCCGGGGCCGGGGCGTCGTCGCCATGCGCGCCCACGTCCGCAGGCTCGGCGGCTCGCTCGGCGTCAACGGCAGCCCCGGCGAGGGGACCACCGTCACCGGGGTGCTGCCCCTGCGGAGACAGGACCGGGAATAGGGCCTGGTGCTGAAGCCGGTGCGGGCCGGGGACGACGGCCCGCGGCCGGTTCACAGGTGGCGGCTCAGGGAAGCGTGAGGATCTCGCGGCCGGTCTCGGTCACCAGGATGGTGTGCTCGAACTGGGCGGTCCGCCTGCGGTCCTTGGTGACGGCGGTCCAGCCGTCGGGCCAGACGTCGTAGTCGATGGTGCCGAGCGTCAGCATGGGCTCGATGGTGAAGGTCATCCCCGGCTCCAGGGTGACCGCCAGCGACGGGTCGTCGTAGTGCGGCACGATCAGGCCCGAGTGGAACGTGGTGCCGATGCCGTGACCGGTGAAGTCGCGGACCACGCCGTAGCCGAACCGCTTGGCGTACGCCTCGATCACCCGGCCGGCCACGTTGAGCCGGCGGCCCGGGGCGATGGCCTTGATCGCCCGCTCGGTGGCCTCCCGGGTGCGCTCGACCAGCAGGCGCGACTCCTCGTCGACGTCGCCGACCAGGAAGGTCGCGTCGGTGTCGCCGTGCACGCCGCCGATGAAGGCGGTGATGTCGACGTTGACGATGTCGCCGTCGCGCAGCACGGTGTCGTCCGGGATGCCGTGGCAGATCACCTCGTTGATCGAGGTGCAGAGCGACTTGGGATAGCCCCGGTAGCCGAGCGTGCTGGGGTAGGCGCCGTGGTCGCAGAGGAACTCGTGGCCGATCCGGTCGAGCTCGTCGGTGGTGACCCCGGGGGCCACGTGCCTGCCGACCTCCTCCAGGGCCTGGGCGGCCAGCCTGCCCGCGACCCGCATCCGCTCGATGATCTCGGGGGTCTTGACGTCGGGCTCCCCGGTCTTCGGGGTCTTCTTCCCGACGTACTCCGGCCGCTGGATGTGGGAGGGGACCTTGCGGAGGGGAGAGATCCGCCCGGGCTGGAGCAGTGTCGTCATGGTCCAGCAGTCTAGTTGTGCTTCCGGCTGGGCAGGATTGCGGCATGAGCGATCAATGGTGGTTCTGTCTCACGCATCAGGCCGTCGAACCGGACAAGGGGTGCCCGAACAAGGACCGGATGGGGCCGTACCCGACCCGCGAGGCCGCGGCCGGCGCGCTGCAGACCGCGGCCCGGCGGAACGAGGACTGGAAGAAGAACGACCGGGGGTGGGACGGGGACGACGACTGAGCCCGCCCGCTAGTCGTCCACGACGGCGTACGCGCGCACCGGGAAGGTCCCCAGCCCGGCCAGCATCGGTGGCGCGGCGTGGAGGCGGAACCCGCTGTCCGGGAGCGCGGCCAGCCCCGTCATGTGCTCCACGATGGGGATGCCCGCCGCGAGCAGCAGCGTGTGCGCGGGGCGTTCGCCGCGGGGCGGGGTGTCGTCGATGTTGAGGCTGTCGATGCCGACGAGCGCGGGACCCCGCTCCGCGAGCATGCGGGCCGCCTCCGGTTCGAGGTAGGGGTGTCCGCGGAAGTAGGCCTCGGTGCCGAAGTGCCGGTCCCAGCCGGTGTGCAGCAGGACGGCCCTGCCGCGCACGTCCAGCCCGGCGAACCGGTCGAGGCCCACCGAGGGCGCCCCCTCGGCCCGTACGACCAGCCCCGGCAGGTCGGCGAGCGCCTGGAGCGGCACCTCCGACAGGTCGGGTCCCTCGGGGTAGCGGTGGTAGGGGGTGTCGAGGTAGGTGCCGGTGTTGGCGACCAGCTCGACGCTGCCGATGTGGAACTCCGTGCCCGGCGCGTAGACCTCCCGCGAGGCCTCCCGGCTCAGGTGCACGCCCAGGCGCGGGCCGGGGACACCGGGGTAGGTGATCATGCCCTCGGTGATGCGGTGGCTCAGCTCGACCAGCTGGCGGGTCACGGGACGCTCACCTGCCCGCGCCCGGTGCGGGCCCCGGCGATCCTGGCGATCGCGACGAGACCGATCACGCCCCAGACGACGTTGAGGGCCGCCGACGGCCAGGCCGCGTGGAAGGCCGAGTTGATCATCAGGGTGACCGCGCCGGTGAGGTTGATCACCTGGTAGGGCATGCCGTCGCCGGCCATCCTGGACGTTGAGACCATGGCGTACCCGTACAGCAGCAGGACGGCGCCGGCCCAGCCGAGCAGGTCGATGAGGAGGGGCACGGGATCACGCGCCCGACGGGAAGAGGTTCATGCCCCCATGGTTTCCGCCCTGGTCACTGAAGGTCAAATAAAGTTGTCTTACCATCCACGTAAGCTCAGCTACATGGAAATCGATCCCCGGCGGCTGCGGGTGCTCCACGAGGTCGCCCGCCGCGGCGGCGTCATGCGCGCGGCCGAGGCGCTCCACCTGACGGCCTCGGCGGTCTCGCAGCAGCTCGCGCTCCTGGAACGGGAGGTCGGGCTCTCCCTCATCGACAGGTCCCAGCGCCGGGTCGCCCTCACCCCCGCGGGCAGGGTGCTGGCCGGATACGCCGAGCGCGTCGAGGAGGAGCTGGACGAGGCCAGGCGGGAGCTGATCCGCTTCACCGAGCGGCTGGCCGGGCCGGTGGCGATCGCCGCCTTCCCCACGGTCATCCGGCACCTGCTGGTGCCCGCGCTCGCCGATCTGGCCGAACGCCACCCCCGGATCACGCCGCGCATCCGGGAGCTGTACGGGCCGCCCGCGCTGAGCGAGCTCCGCCTCGGCGGGGTCGACCTCGCCCTCACCGAGCAGGACGCCGACGAGGCCGTCGTGGCGCGGCAGGCCATCGTCTCCCACCCCCTGTACGTGGACGAGTACCGGATCGTGGCCCCGCCGGGCTGGGCGGAGGTCCCCCGCCAGGTGCCGGACCTGGCGGAGGTGCCCTGGGTCGCCGGACCGCTCGACCACGCCAGCGGCCAGGCCCTGGAGCGGCTCGCCGCCCTGCACGGGTTCACCCCGCGCCGGGTGCACACGATCCAGGAGTTCCCGCCCACGCTCGCCCTGGTCGCGGCGGGGCACGGGGTGGCGATCGTGCCGTCGCTGGCCCTGCTCGACGTCCCCGACGGCGAGGTCGTCGTCACCGGCATCACCGGCGTGGGCGCCAGGAAGCTGGACGCGGTCACCCGCCTCAGCCGTACCCGCTCGGGGGAGCCCGACCCGGTGCAGGCCGTGGTCATCGCGGCGCTCAGGGAGGCGGCCGAGGGCCTGGCGGAACGCCTCCGGGCCCGCTGGAGGACGTCCTGACCGCATCGGCCGCGCCCGGCCGGTGAGCGGGGCCGGGGCCGTGACCCGTGCGGTACGGACCCGGGGACCCGCAGTCCCGGGGACCCGTGGGCCCGGAGCGGGTCCGTCTAGTCGGTGAGGTGCGGGCCGCTGACCCGCTCCAGCAGCCTGGCCAGCCGGTCGCGCAGTCCCGGGCGGCGGCCGATCTCCCCCGCGGCCATGCTGACCAGGTGCTGGGCACCGTCGAAGGAGAACGGCGCCCGTTCGGGGATCGTCAGCGCGTCGTGGGCGAGACCGGCCAGCTCGGCGTCGCCGCCGTCCAGCGCCAGGATCGTCGTACCGGTCCTGCGGGCGTCGCTCACCCGTTCCAGCAGCGTCTCCGGGGCGGCCTCCTCGGCCACCACGAACAGCGTCTCGCCCCTTCGCGCCCGCTCGATCCTGTCCAGCCCGACCCGCAGGTGGGCCGGCGCGTCCGGTGCGGGCGCCCAGCGGACCAGCGTCGGGGCCAGCTGCGGCAGCCCGGAGAGCCTGGCCTCGTCGCCCAGGTGCGCGGTCAGGTGCCAGGGCTCCTCCGCGGGCGTGCCCACCACCATCAGCCCCCCCGGGGAACGCGTCGCGCGCAGGGCCAGGCCCAGCTCGCGGGTCCGCTCGATCCAGCCGGTGGAGGCCAGCATCTCGCGCAGCAGTGTCACCGCCCCAGCGTCCATGTGCCCATGGTGCCGTACGGACCCCGCGGTGACCCGGGGAACGCGATCCTGAGATGATCGGAAAAGGCGATGGACACTGGACACATGGTCGACGGGCTCCGGCTCCGGATGACCGGGGACGACGAGGAGCGGCGAGTGAGCACTGACAATCCGACCGATGTTCCGGACGTGAGCGGCGTCTCGATCGGCATCCTGGGCGGCACCGGGGACCAGGGCAAGGGCCTGGCCCGGCGGTTCGGCCTGGCAGGCCACACCGTGCTGATCGGCTCGCGCAGCGCCGGGCGTGCCCAGGAGGCGGCGGCCGCCCTCGGCGGTACGGTACGCGGCGCCGAGAACGCGGCCGTGGCGGCCGAGGCCGACGTGGTGATCGTGGCCATCCCCTGGGACGGGCACCGCTCCACGCTGGAGTCCCTCCGCGCCGAGCTGGCCGGGAAGATCGTCATCGACTGCGTCAACCCGCTCGGCTTCGACAAGCAGGGCGCGTACGCGCTGCCGGTCGAGGAGGGCAGCGCCGCCCAGCAGGCCGCCGCGGTCCTGCCCGACAGCCGGGTCGTCGCCGCCTTCCACCACGTCTCGGCCGTCCTGCTGCTGGACCCCGAGGTCGCCGAGATCGACCTGGACGTGCTCGTGCTGGGCGACGACCGCGAGGCCACGGACATCGTGCGCGGGCTGGCGGGCCGCATCCCGGGCGTGCGGGGCGTGTACGGCGGCCGGCTGCGCAACGCCCACCAGGTCGAGGCGCTGACCGCCAACCTGATCTCGATCAACCGCCGCTACAAGGCCCACGCGGGCCTGCGCCTGACCGACATCTGACCGGCTCGGCGGCCTGCGGGTCCCCGGCCGGGGCTCCTGGACGGCTGCCGGCGGGGGAGTGGACGCTCAGACGACGAGGGCCTGCAGGGTGCCGGGACGGCGGGTGCCGTCGTAGTCCCGCCAGGCCGCGGCCAGCGCCGTGACGGACGCGGTGAGCGTCTCCTCGTCGAACAGGAACGGCAGCCGCAGGTGATCGCCGTGGCCGCCCGAGGGGTCGAACGAGCGTCCCTGGGGGACCGCCACCCCGTGCCGGAGCGCGACCTGGGCGAAGGCCCCGGCGTCGCCGGGGAGCCGTACCCAGATCGTCTGCCCGCCCAGGGCGGGTTCCGCGCTCCACGAGGGCAGCTTCGCGGCGAGCTCGCCGAGGAGGTGGTCGTGGCGGCGCCGCAGGACGCCGATCCGGTCGCCGCGGAGCCGGTCCATCTGCGAGATCAGCCGCGCCGCCGCGAGCTGGCCGAGGATCTCGCCGCCCAGGTCGTGGACGGCGCGCAGCCGCACCAGCCGGGAGATCACCGGCGCCGCCGCGCGGATCCAGCCGATCCGCAGCCCGCCCCAGACGAGCTTGCTGAGCGAGCCGACCGTGATGATCCGCCGCCCGTCCCCGTAGGACGCCAGCGGAGGCGGGGTCTCGCCGGAGAAGCAGAGCTCGGCCGGGACCTCGTCCTCGACGAGCGGCACGTCGTGCTCGGCCGCCAGGGCGGCCAGGCGGCGCCGGACCAGCGGGGGCATGATCGCGCCGGTCGGGTTGTGACAGGTCGGGACGAGGTACCCCAGGGCGGGGCGGTCCGCCAGCGCGGCGCCGAACGCCTCGGCGTCGGCGGCCGTGCGGAACAGGGCGGCGGCCTCCCGGAAGGACTCCAGCGCGCCGGGGTAGGTCGGGGCCTCGGTCAGCACGGTGTCGCCCGGTGACAGCAGCAGGTTCGCCAGCAGGGTCAGGGCCTGCTGGCCGCCGTTGGTGACCATGATCTGCCCGGCCGTGGTGGGCACGCCGCGCTCCCGGTGGTAGGAGGCGATCCGCTCGCGCAGCTCGGGGTACCCGGCCGGGTGGTACCCGATGTCGTGCCGGATCCGGCCCAGCCGGGCCGCCGCCTCCAGGTACGCCTCCACCAGCACCGGGGGCGGGGCGTCCGGGGCGGCGCAGCTGAGCAGGGTCACGTTCTCCGGCGGGTCCAGCAGGTGCAGCAGCAGCGGGTTGGCCGTGGTGTCGGCCGTGCCGGTCGTGCCGGCGGTGCCGCCGGGACCGGACGGCGGCCGCTGGGCGGCGCAGACCCGGGTGCCGCTGCCCTGGCGCCGGACCACCCGGCCCTCCTGCTGGAGCAGGTCGTACGCGGCGACCACGGTGCCCCGCCCGACCGCCAGCGACCGCGCGAGCTCCCGGTCGGGCGGCAGCAGGGTGTCCGGGCGCAGCTCCCCGTCGTCGATGAGGGCACGCAACCGCACCGCGAGCAGCAGGTAGAGCGGGCCCCTGCCCGACGACCAGCGGCCGAGCCTGGCGATCAGTTCGTCATTATTGGCTCCCATGATGGACCAATCTTGCCGGATTGGATCTGACACAGGGCCTATTTTGCGTACATCCTTGGGACATGACTGATTTCCGTCCGGAGACGCGCACCGTCCACCTTCCCCAGCCGCCGCTGAACGGCAGCCGTCCCATCACCGTGCCGCTCTACCAGACCTCCGGCTTCATCTTCGACGACCCGGCCGTCTTCGCCGACGGGATGGGCCGTCCGGACGGGGCGTTCGTCTACGGGCGCATGTCCAACCCGACGGTCCGCTCCCTGGAGGAGGCCGTCTCCGGCCTGGAGGGCGGCGTCGGCGCCGTGGCCACCGGCTCCGGCATGGGCGCCATCAACGCCGTGCTGTTCGGGCTGCTGGCACCCGGCGACCACCTGATCGCGCAGAAGCCGCTCTACGGCGGCACCGCCGCGATGATCAACGACATGGTGGGCCGGTTCGGGATCACGGTCAGCTACGTCGCCGAGGACGACCCGGCGGCGCTGCGCGAGGCCGTACGGCCCGAGACCAGGCTCGTCTACCTGGAGACCATCGCCAACCCGGTGACCCAGGTCGCGGACCTGCCCGGCATGTGCGCCGCGGCCCGCGAGGCCGGCCTGATCTCCGTGGTCGACAACACCTTCGCCTCCCCGATCCTGTGCCGGCCGATCGAGCACGGCGCCGACATCGTGGTGCACTCCACCACGAAGTACCTCAGCGGCCACACCGACGTGCTCGGCGGGATCGCCGTGTTCGCCTCCGACGAGCTGTACCGCAAGGTGTGGGCCTTCGCGAGCAAGCTGGGCGCCACCCCGGACCCGTTCGCCGCCTGGCTCACCCTGCGCGGCATGCAGACGCTGTCGCTGCGGATGGAGCGCCACTGCTTCAACACCCGCGAGCTGGCCACCCGCCTGAACGACCACCCCGCCGTCTCGGCCGTGTACTGGCCGGGTCTGCCCTCGCACCGCTCGTACGAGCTGGCGGCCAAGCTCCTGCCCGACTTCGGAGGGGTCTTCTCCTTCGACCTGGTCGGCGGGCGCGAGGCCGGGGAGCGGTTCATGAGCTCGGTGCGGCTGGCCCTGCTGGCCCCGTCCCTGGGCGGCGTCGAGACGCTCGTCCTGCACCCCGCGACCACCTCCCACCGCACCCTGACCGCCGAGGAGCTGGCCCGGCACGGGATCGGCGAGGGCACCGTACGGGTGGCCGTGGGCATCGAGCACATCGAGGACCTCTGGGCCGACATCGAGCAGGCGCTCTCCTGACCGGCCTGCGGCGCCGGGGCGTCTTCTAGACTGCGGCACGGAGGCCGCCGATCACCCGGCGGCCCTTCGGAGTCGTTCGCCGGGAACCTCCGGAGTCGTTCGCCGGGAACGGGAATGGGAGCGCGCGTGAGCGTGTCGATCGGGGACGTGGAACGGGCGGCCGGGCGCATCGCCGGGCACGTCCGCCGCACACCGGTGATCGAGGTGTCGCCGGGGTTGTTCATGAAGCTGGAGGCGCTCCAGCACTCGGGGTCGTTCAAGGCCCGGGGAGGCTTCAACAGGGCGCTGTCGGCGGGGAGGCTCCCGGAGGCGGGCCTGATCGCGGCGAGCGGCGGCAACCACGGCCTGGCCGTGGCGTACGTGGCCCGGAGCCTCGGCGTCCGGGCGGAGATCTTCGTCCCGACGGTGTCCAGCCCGGTGAAGGTGGCCGGGCTGCGCGCGCTGGGCGCCGAGGTGACGCAGGTCGGCGCGGTCTACGCGGAGGCGTACGAGGCGTCGGTCAAGCGCGCGGCCGAGACCGGCGCCCTGGACGTGCACGCCTACGACCAGCCCGAGGTGATCGCGGGACAGGGCACGGTCGGCCTGGAGCTGCTGGAGCAGACCGGAGGGGTCGACACGGTCCTGGTCGCGGTCGGCGGCGGCGGGCTCGTCGCGGGGATCACCGTGGTCCTCGCCGGCCGGGCCCGGGTGGTCGCGGTCGAGCCCGAGCTCATCCCCACCCTGCACCGGGCCCTGGAGGCGGGCGGGCCCGTACCCGTCGGGGTCTCGGGGGTCGGCTCCGACGCGCTGGGTGCGAGCAGGACGGGCGCGCTCACCTACGAGATCACCGCCGCGGCCGGGGTGGAGAGCCTCCTGGTCGGTGACGAGGCCATCGTCGAGGCGCGACGGGAGATGTGGCGCGACCACCGGCTCGCCGTCGAGCACGCCGGGGCCACGGCCTACGCGGCACTGCTGTCCGGCGCCTACCGCCCGGCGCCCGGGGAGCGGGTGGCCGTCGTGGTGTGCGGCGCCAACACCGACCCGGCCACCCTCGTCTGAGGGCGGCCGGACGGCTCGCCGCGTCTCCGCAGCGTCCCCGCGTCCCCGCGGCGGCTTTCACGGCTTCTACGGCTTCTACGGCTTTCGCGGGGGCCGGGGAGCGGCCGGGGCGTCAGCGGTAGCTGTGCTCGGCGGCGGGGAAGGCGCCGGCCGTCACCTCGTCGGCGAAGGCGCGCACCGCCCTGTTCATCTCCCCGGCGAGGTCGGAGTACTTCTTGACGAACTTCGCCGGGGTGGCGGTCAGGCCCATCAGGTCCTGCCAGACGAGCACCTGCGCGTCCGTGCCGGGACCGGCGCCGATGCCGATCGTCGGGATCGACAGGGAGGAGGTGACCCGCTCGGCCAGATCCGCGGGGACGCACTCCAGCACCACCGAGAACGCCCCGGCGTACTCCAGGTCCTTGGCGTCGGCCATCAGCTCGTCCCCGGACTGGCCGCGGCCCTGCACCCGGTAGCCGCCGAGCGCGTTGACCGACTGGGGGGTCAGGCCGAGGTGGGCCATCACCGGGATGCCCGCCGAGACCAGCGTCTCGACCTGGGGGAGCACCCGGCGTCCGCCCTCCAGCTTGACCGCGTGCGCCCCGGCCTCCTTCATGAACCGGGTGGCCGTCTCCAGGGCCTGCTGGGGGGAGGCCTGGTAGGAGCCGAACGGCAGGTCGGCCACGACCAGCGCGCGCGAGGAACCGCGGACCACGGCCGCCGTCAGCGGCATGAGATCGTCCACCGACACGGGGAGCGTCGAGTCGTACCCGTACACGACCATGGCGGCCGAGTCGCCGACGAGCAGCACGGGGATGCCGGCCTCGTCGAAGATCCTGGCGGTCATCGCGTCGTACGCGGTGACCATCGGCCAGCGCTCGCCGCGCTCCTTGGCGGCGGCGATGTCGCGTACGGTGACCCTGCGTCCAGCCTGGCCGCCGTAGAGAGAGGTCGGCCGGCTGGTGACGGAAGAGGACATGTGGGACCTCCAGTGAAGTCTCGAGGCGCCCCAGTGGCGTCCCCGGACGGTTCGATGATTGCACGCGCCCGGCAGGTTCAACAGACCCGATCCGCCAGGTAATCCGAGCCCGGTCCGCGGGCCGGGCGGAGGGCCTCCACGCTGGGGATTCCCGCGCGGGCGGAGATCGCCGGGGACGGGCTCAGGGGGTTATCCGGTGGCGGGGACACCGGGGCCGTACGGCACAATGCCCGGGGAGGTAAGTAATCATCATGGCCGTCGAACCTTACCGCCGCCTGCTGGCACTGCCGGGCGTGCGATCGTTGCTGCTGGTGGGCATGCTCGCCCGGATCCCCACGACCGCGGTCTCCATCACGCTGACCATGCACGTCGTCGACCCCAGCGGGCTCGGCCTGAACTACGTCCAGGCCGGTCTGGTGACCGCGGCCAGCACGGTGGGGATGGCCGTCGGCTCGCCGCTGGCCGGGAAGTTCGTCGACAGCCACGGCCTGCGCCCGGTGCTGGCGGTGACCACCCTCGCCCAGGTCGTCTTCTGGTCCACCGCCTGGCTGATGCCGTTCCCGCTGCTGCTGGCCGCCTCGGTCCCGGCGGGCCTGCTCACCCTCCCCGTGTTCAGCGTGATCAGGCAGTGCCTGACCGCGCTGGTCCCGGTCGAGCAGCGCAGGATGGGGTTCTCCCTCGACTCCATGCTCGTGGAGCTCTCCTACATGGCGGGCCCGGCCCTGGCCATCGCGGGGGTCAGCCTGCTGGGCAGCGTCCCCACCATGGCCGTCGTCGGAGCCGGCCTGGCCGTCTCGGGAACGACGCTGCTGGTGCTGAACCCGCCCGTCCGCTCGGCCGAGGAGCTCAGGGAGCCCGCCGGCCGCGTCCCCCGGCGCCAGTGGCTCACCCCGGCACTGCTCGGGCTGTTCGGCACGGTCATGGCGGCGACGTTCGTGCTGACCGCCACCGAGCTCTCGCTGGTGGCGACGATGCAGCGGGGCGGCGACACCGCGTGGATCGGTCTGGCGATCACCGTGTGGTGTGCCTACTCGCTGGCGGGCGGCTTCGTGTACGGCATGCTGCCCCGCGGGCTGTCACCCCTGATCCTGATCGGCGCCATGGGGGTGCTCACCATCCCGGTCGGCCTGGTCGGCGGGAACTGGCACTGGCTGCTCCTGGCCCTGCTGCCCGCCGGTGTGCTGTGCGCCCCGGCGCTGTCCTCCACGATCGAGACGGTGAGCCGCTGGGTCCCGGCCGGGGCACGGGGCGAGGCGATGGGCCTGCACGGCACGGCCCTGCTCGTCGGCGTGGGCTGCGCCTCACCCGTCGCGGGCGCGATCATCGACGGTCCCGGCCCGGGATGGGCCTTCGCCGCCGCAGGGCTGGTGAGCGTGATCATGGTGCTCGTCGCCCTGCCGTTCTGGCGGCGCGCCACCGTCGCGGCCACGCCGGAGCGGTCGGTGTCGACCTCGGCCTGACCCGCGTGTCCGCCGGTGTCCGCCGGCGTCCGCCCGGCACGCGTCGTCCCGCCCCCGCCTCGTCCGCCGGTGCCGCTCCGTGACGTCCCGTCGGACAATATTGAAACGGTACGGTTGCGTATCGAAAGGATGAGCGATACGGTTTCGTTTCGAAACTTAAGCGTATCGAAAAACGGGGCAACAGTGGAACACAAGCTCGGTCATCCCAGACGGTGGCAGATCCTCGGGGTGATGGTCTTCAGCCTCCTGGCCGTCGTGCTCGACAACACCATCCTCAACGTGGCTCTCAAGACGATCGCCGACCCCGTGGAGGGCCTGGGCGCCACCCAGAGCCAGCTGGAATGGGCGATCAACTCCTACACGCTCGTCTTCGCCGGCCTGCTGTTCACCTTCGGGGTGATCGGCGACCGGACCGGGCGCAAGCGCATGCTCCTGATCGGCATGGTGCTCTTCGGCCTGGCGTCACTGGCCAGCGCGTACGCCCAGGACCCCATGCAGCTGATCGTCGCCCGCGCGTTCATGGGCATCGGCGGCGCCGCCATCATGCCGGCCACGCTGGCCATCATCTCCAACGTCTTCCCCCCGCAGGAACGCGGCAAGGCGATCGGCGTCTGGGCCGGGGGAGTGGGCCTGGCCGTGGCGATCGGGCCGATCACCGGCGGCCTGCTCATCGAGCACTTCTGGTGGGGCTCGGTCTTCCTGGTCAACCTGCCGATCGTCGCGGTCAGCATGGTGCTCATCGGCCTGGTGGTGCCCGAGTCGCGTGACCCCAGGCCCTCGAAGCTCGACCCGGTCGGGGTGATCCTGTCGATCATCGGCCTGGTCGCCGTCACCTACGGCATCATCCGGGGCGGGGAGCTGGCCACGATCGCCAGCGCCGAGGTGCTGGTCCCGACCCTCCTGGGCGTCGCCGTGCTGGCCGCCTTCGTCTGGTACGAGCGCCGCATCGACCACCCGGCCTTCGACGTCCGCTACTTCCGCGACCCCCGCTTCGCCACCGCGGTCGGCATGATCGGCATCGTGTTCTTCGCGATGATGGGCGCGATGTTCTTCCTGGTCTTCTACCTGCAGATCGTGCTGGGCTTCAGCGCGCTCCAGGCGGGCGCCCTGATGATGCCCTTCGCCGTCGCACAGCTGATCTTCTCCCCGCTCAGCCAGCAGATGGCCAGGCGCTTCGGCAGCAGGCTGACCGCCACCGTCAGCATGGTCGTCGTGGCCGGCGCGCTGGCCTCCTACGCGCTGATGGACCAGAACACCCCGATCGTCGCACTGGTGGCCGTGTTCTTCGTCCAGGGCGCGGCGATGGCCAACATCATGCCCCCGGCGACCACCACGATCATGGAGGCGCTCCCCCGGGAGAAGGCCGGTGTCGGCTCGGCGATGAGCAACACCGTCCGCCAGGTGGCCGGAGCCCTGGGCGTGGCGCTGCTCGGCTCGCTGCTCTCGGCCACCTACCGCGACCAGATCGCCCCGGCGCTGAGCGGGCTGCCCGACCAGGCCAGGCACGTCGCCGGCGAGTCGCTGACCGCCACGCTCGGCGTGGCCCAGGGACTCGGCGCCCGTGGCTCGGCGCTGATCGAACCGGCGAAGCTCGCCTTCGTCGAGGGCATGCACGTCACCGCCCTGGTCTCCGCCGCGATCGCGCTGGCCGGAGCGCTGGTGGTGCTCAAGTGGCTGCCCGGCAGGTCCTCCGAGGTCCCCGCCCCGCAGACCATCGACCACGACAAGGAACCGGCAGTAGTGTAGGGACCGCGATGACGACCACCGACGAGACCCAGGCGGGCGGAGCCGGCACCGCCCGCTCCGCGGGCCGCCCTCGCAGCGCCAAGGCGGAGAAGGCCATCATCGACGCCACCCTTGACATGATCGGGGAGGGCATGGGCCTCTTCGAGCTGTCGATCGAGGCGATCGCGGCCCGGGCGGGGGTCGGCAAGACCACGATCTACCGTCGCTGGTGCAACAAGGAGGACCTGTTCGTCGACGCGGTGGCCACCCTCAAGTCGCCGTTCCCGCCCCCCACGGGGGGTTCGGTCCGCGACGACCTGATCGCCTGCATGCGGGTCTTCCAGCGCGACGCTAACGACGCGCGCAGCCGGTGCGTGATGAGCATCGCGATGAACGAGGCGGAACGGCACCCGCGCCTGGTCGAGCGCGTCAGCCAGGCGGCCATCGAGCCGCGCAAGGCGGTCGTCACCGCGCTGCTGCGGCGCGGCATGGCCACCGGGGAGCTCCGGCCCGACCTCGACGTGGCGCTCGCGATGTCGAGCCTGGTGGGAACCGTCATGTGGTACACCCGCTCCCAGGGCGAGGCCGCCTCCGCACCGGACCTGGCCGAACGCGTCGTCGACCACCTCCTCGCGGGCATCGGCACCTGACCTCCCCGGACGGCTCCGTCCGGGGAGAAGGGGCCTGTCGTGAACGTCACGAAGGGACCCGGCGGACGCCTGCACGGCCGGGTGGGCCGGTGACCGTACCGGCCCGGAGACGGCCGCGTGTCAGGGGGTGGTCTCGCGCCAGCGGTTGGTGATGGGCAGGCGCCGGTCGCGGCCGAAGTTCTTGGGGGTGATCTTCGGGCCCGGGGGGTACTGCCGGCGCTTGTACTCGGCCAGGTCGACCAGGCGGATGACCCGGGTGACCAGCGCGGGGTCGTGCCCGGCCGCGATCAGCTCGGCGGAGCCCATGTCCTTCTCGACGTAGTCGCCGAGCAGCCGGTCCAGGATCGCGTAGTCGGGCAGCGAGTCGGTGTCGCGCTGGTCGGGCCGCAGCTCCGCGCTGGGCTCCTTCTCGATCGAGTTCTCCGGGATCGGCGGCACCGCGAACCCGTGCAGGAGCTCGCCGGAGCGGCCCGCCTGGGCGTTGCGCCAGCGCGACAGGTCCCACACGAGGGTCTTGAGCACGTCCTTGATGGGCGCGAAGCCGCCCGCGGAGTCGCCGTAGAGGGTGGAGTACCCGGTGGCCAGCTCGCTCTTGTTGCCGGTGGTCAGGACGAGGTGGCCGTGCTCGTTGGACAGCCCCATCAGGATCATGCCGCGGACCCGGGCCTGGAGGTTCTCCGCGGCGATACCCGACAGCTCGACCTCCTTCTCGAAGCCGCTGACGATGTCGGCGATCGGCACCGTACGGGCGTTGATCCCCTGCCGGTCGACCAGCTCCCGCGCGTCGCTCAGCGAGTGGTCCGAGGAGTAGCGCGAGGGCATCAGCACCGCGTGCACCCGGTCGGGCCCGATGGCGTCGGAGGCGATCGTGGCGGTCAGCGCCGAGTCGATCCCGCCGGACAGGCCGAGGATGACCGAGCGGAAGCCGTTCTTGGCGACGTAGTCGCGGACCGCGAGGACCAGCGCCGAGTAGACCTCGGCGGTGTCGTCGAGCGGCTCGGCGACCGGGGGCGGCTCCGGCTCGTACGCCTCCAGGGGGCGCCCCGACAGCTCCAGCCGCTCCACCGTGATCTCGGTGCCGTCGGCGGCGTCCACCGGGAACGTGCCGGGCTCGCCCTCGCCCTCGGGCAGCTCCAGGTCCGTCACCAGCAGCTCCTCGCGGAAACGCGTCGCGCGCGCGATCGGCTCGCCGGAGGCGGAGACGACCAGCGAGTCGCCGTCGAAGACCAGCTCGTCCTGGCCGCCGACCTGGTTGACGTAGGCGAGCGCGCAGCCCGCCTCGCGGGCGCGCCTGGCCACCAGCGCCAGCCGGACGTCGTCCTTCTCCTTCTCGTACGGGGAGGCGTTCGGCACCACCAGCAGCCCGGCTCCGGCCCTGGCGACCACCGCGACCGGGCCGCCCTCCTGCCAGAGGTCCTCGCAGACCGCGATCGCCACGTCCACGCCGTGCAGCCGGAAGATCGGCAGCCGGTCGCCGCGGACGAAGTAGCGGTACTCGTCGAAGACGCCGTAGTTGGGCAGGTGGTGCTTGGCCGTCCTGGTCACCACCCGGCCCCGGTACAGCAGCGCGGCGGCGTCCAGCGGGGATCCCTTGGGCTGGCCGACGCGGGGGGCGAGCCGCGCGCGGTCGACGTACCCGGCGACCACCGGGATCTCGCCGAGCCCGGCCTCCTGCAGCCGTCGCGCCGCCTCCTCGACCGCGGCGACGGACGCCTCCACGAACGAGGTGCGCAGCACCAGGTCCTCGACGGGGTAGCCGGTCAGGAACATCTCGGGGAAGACCACCAGGTGGGCGCCGCGGTCGGCGGCGCGCCGGGTCCACTCGACGAGCCGGTCCGTGTTGGCGGCCAGGTCACCGACGGCGGGATTGGTCTGGGCCAGGGCGATGCGGAGTTGAGCCACCCACCCATCCTAGGGACGGCCCGTGACCGCGAGGTCAGGCGGTCACGGCCGGTACGGCCGACAGGGGCAGGACGGCCTCGACCACCGTGCCGCCGCCGGGGGCGGCCTCGATCACGCAGGTCCCGCCGAGCTCGGCGGCGCGCTCGCGCATGGACAGCAGCCCGATCCCCGAACGCGGCCCCGCGGGCAGGCCCGCCCCGTCGTCCCGGACGCGTACCGTCAGCGACTCCGCGCGCCGCAGGGAGACGACCGCGTGGCCGGCCCCGGCGTGCTTGCGGACGTTGGTGAGCGCCTCCTGCGCGATGCGGTAGGCGGCCACCTCGGCCGCGGCCGGCAGGTCCGACAGGTCGCCCTCGGCCTCCACGGTGATCCGCGGGCCCCCCTCCTGCGCCAGGGCCCGCACCGCCCCGGCCAGGCCCAGCTCGTCCAGGGTGGGCGGGCGCAGGCCGTACACCAGGTCCCTGATCTCCTGGCTGACGGCGTCCATGCCGCCGCGCAGCTCCAGCAGGAGCCGGTCGGCCGAGGCCGGGGCGGTCCGCAGGCTGATCCTGGCCATGTTGATCGACATCGCCATGTCGGTCAGCGCGTGGCCGAGCCCGTCGTGCAGGTCCCTGCGCAGCCTGCGGCGTTCCTCCTCGCGGGCGGTGAGGATGCGCTCGCGGGAGCGCTGCAGGTCGGCGGTCATCCGCACGGCGTGCACCACGTCGGCGACGTACGGGGTGGCCGCCGCCACCAGGCGCCCGTTGTACGCGGCGGCGAACCTGCGCGGCCCCGGCGCCCCCAGCAGCAGCCGCCCCACCGGCTCGCCGTGCCAGATCAGCGGCACCCGGCGCGGCGCGGGCCCCAGCAGGCCGATCTGTACCTTCCGGGCGCCGGGCTCGTAGACCTCGACGACGACGCCGGTGACGCTCAGCCCGTCCTTGACCACCGAGGCGACGGAGGCGAGGGCGTTGGCGGGCTCGCTGTCGCGGACCTCCCTGGCCAGCCGCGCGGCGAGCGCCCGGGGGTCGCCGTGCGTGCCGTACATGAGCCGGTCGATCAGGCGCCGCAGCCGGTGCCGGAGCGGATGGAAGATCACCCCGGCGAACAGGGCCGCGACCAGGCCACCGGCCCGGTCGTAGCCCGACAGCGCCAGCCCCGCGATCGTGCCGGCCGCGTAGATGACGCTGATCACGGCGATCAGCCCGGCCGCCACGAAGGCGCGGCTGACCACGGTGTCGATCCCGTACAGCCGGTACTTGAGCACGGAGAAGGCGATGGCGACCGGGATCAGGCCGGTCCAGATCGCGGTGGCCAGCCACCAGTCCGCCCCGCCGACCAGGAAGACGATGTAGACGGCGAACGCGAGCAGCGGCCAGGCGATCTGGCGGCGCAGCGTCGGGTCGGCCCGCCGGAACCGCATCAGCAGGGGTACCAGGGCCAGGACCACGAAGACGATGGTCAGCGTGCCGGTGGTCCGGCGTATCGTCGCGTCGTAGGGGGCCAGCGCGTCCAGGGCGAGCACGTTCGGGACGACCCGCGGCCAGGGGTAGGTCGCCGGGTCGGGTGCGGTGCGGACGACGTTGGCCACGACGTCGGCCACCGCCAGCGTCACCGCGGCCACCACCATCGGCCGCCAGCGCGGCGAGGGCAGCCGGCCGTCGGGGGAGTAGAGCGGGAGCAGGACCCCCAGCGTGACCCCGCCGACGGCCTTCCCGACGCTCGTCCCCCAGCGCAGGTAACCGGCGACGTCCATGTGGCCCGCGGCCGCGACGGTGAACATCGCCGACTCGCAGATCACCGTGACCGAGCACATCAGCCCGCCCACGCACATCAGCCAGGCCGTGGCCGGGCGCGACCGGTGCGCCAGCAGGAAGGCGCCCACCACCGGGAACGTCAGCCCCGCGGCCAGGTCGGCCCGGATGGGCACCTCCGGCTGCCACAGGGGCGGCAGGGACGCGTACAGCACGAGCGAGGTCACCGAGAACGCCACCGACAGCGCGGCCATCGCGAACACCGCGATCCGCAGCCGCGAGCCGAACAGCCCGCGCGAGAGCGGCACGGCGGACCCGGCCGGGTACGGCCCGGCCACGACGACGTCGCCGACCGCCCTCCTGGGCACGCCGCCGACGCCGGCGAGCAGGCGGCCGCGCCCGTGGATCCGCGTGTTCATCGCTATCTGACCACGTCACCCGGGTTGACCAGCCCGGACTCGTAGGCGGTGACGACGAGCTGGGCCCGGTCGAACAGGCCCAGGTGGTCCAGGAGCTTGACCACCGCCGCCGAGACCGTCACCTCGGGCACCGCCAGCGTCACCGCGATCTGCCGGTTGGTCAGCCCGCGGGCCACCAGCTTCAGCAGGTCCAGCTCGGTGTCGCCCAGACCGGCCAGGCCGGGCGGCGCGGACGGGTCGGTGCGTCCGGCGAAGGCCGCGATCAGGCGGGTGGTCACGGCGGGGTCGATCAGCGCGTCCCCGGCCTGCGCGGCCCGCATCGCGGTGATGAGCTGCTCGGGAGCCGAGGTCTTGAGCACGAATCCGCTCACCCCCGCGCGCAGCGCCGCGTAGAGGTTGTCGTCCGTGCCGAAGGTGGTCATCATGACCACCTTCGGCGGCGCCTCGTCGGCCAGGATCCGCCGCGCGGCGGTCAGCCCGTCCAGCCTGGGCATCTGGATGTCCATCAGCACCAGGTCGGGGCGGGTCTCCCGGACGACCGCGATCGCCTGCTCGCCGTTCTCGGCCTCCCCGACGATCCGGAAACCGGGCTCGCTGTCCAGCACCACGCGCAGGCCGGTGCGGACCAGGGCCTGGTCGTCGACGACCACGACGCGCAGCTCCGGCGGGGCCGTGACCGGCTCCCGCGGGGACGCGTCCGGGGACGTCCCGGAGGGCGACGGGGGCCTCGCCGCCCGCGCTGTCGTGCTCTCGGTGCTTCCGGTGTCCGCAGTGCTCCCGGTGTTCCCGGCGCTCCCGGTGCCCGCGCTTCCCGGGCCCGCGGCGCGGCCGGTCGTCCCGGGCGGAGGGTCGAGGTGGACGGCCTGCGCCAGCATGTCCGACTCCAGGCGCTGCAGGGTGGCCCCCAGGTCGAGGCCCAGCTCCTCGCGCAGCAGCGTCCTGGCCCGCCGCAGCGCGCCCAGCGCGTCCCCCTGCCTGCCGTTGCGGTACAGGGCCAGCGCGAGCAGCCGCCAGGCCTCCTCCCGCAGCGGGTGGGCCGAGGCGTGCGCCTCCAGGTCGGGGACCAGCGCGCCGGAGTGCCCCAGCAGCAGCCCCGCGTCGGCGCGGCGCTCCACCGCGATCAGGCGCAGCTCCTCCAGCCGTCCCGCCTCGGTCACCGCCCACGACAGGTCGGAGAACTCGGCCAGGGCAGGGCCGCGCCAGAGCGCGAGCGCGGCGTCCAGGCGCTCCCAGACCATGGCGGGCTCGCCGCCGGTCTTGACCGCGCGCTCGAAGCGCCAGGCGTCCACCTGGTCGGAGGAGGCGCGCAGCGCGTACCCGGGCGGGGCGGAGACCAGCACCTCCGCCTCCTCCCGCGGCGCCCGGCCGGGCTCCAGGGCACGCCGCAGCCGCGACACGTACCCCTGGATGGTCGACAGGGCCTGGGCGGGCGGCTCGCCCGGCCAGAGCTCGTCGATCAGTACGGACACGGGGACGGCACGGCCACCGGCCACCAGGAGCCGGGCCAGCACCGCCATCTGGCGCTGGCCGCCGAGATCGATCACCGTGTCGCCATGACGGGCCTGGAACGGTCCGAGAGCGCGAAAAGTCAGCATTGCAGGCGTAAGGGTAGGAGGAGCCGGGCCGGTCTCATAGGGCAATACTCACCATCGTTCGCAGGGGGGAGGAAATCATGGACGGTCAGATCTCCACATTCAAGTTCACCGGCAGTACCGCTTCGACCACGGTCCCGCCGCCCGGCGGGGTCGTGATCACGCAGCTGCCGCCCAGCTCGGCGGCGCGCTCGCGCATCGACGCCAGCCCCGCCCCCGAGCGCCGCCCGGCCGGGACGCCGATCCCGTCGTCGCGCACCCGGACGCTCAGCCCGCCCTCGCCCCGCTCCAGGAAGACCCGGACGGTCCGGGCACCGGCGTGCCTGCGGGCGTTGGCCAGCGCCTCCTGGGCGATGCGGTACGCGGCCACCTCGGTGGCCGCGGGCAGCCCCGACAGCTCGCCCCTGGTCTCCAGCACCACGCCGGGACCGGCCATCTCCGCCACCGCCCCGCCCAGGCCGAGCTCGTCCAGGGCCGGGGGACGCAGGCCGTACACCAGGTGCCTGATGTCGCCGGTGACGCCGTCCATGCCCGAGCGCAGCTCGACGAGCATCCGCTCGGCCGCCTCCGGGGACGTGCGCAGGGAGTGCCTGGCCGCGTTGACGGCCGTCACCATGCCGCTGAGCGACCGGCCGAGCCCGTCGTGCAGGTCACGGCGCAGACGGCGCCGCTCCTCCTCGCGCGCGGTGACGATCCGCTCCCGCGAGCGGCGCAGCGCGCCGACCAGCCGGACCGCGTGGGCGGCGTCGGCCACGTACGGGGTGAGCGCGGCGATCACCCGCTCGCCGTGCGCGGCCGGCAGGCGCCTGGCGCCGGCAGGGCCGATGAGCAGGCGCCCGACGGGCTCGCCGTGCCAGACGAGCCGGACGTCGCGCGCCACCTCCTCCAGGGTCCCCACCCGGGTCTCCGCGGGCCGGCCGTCCGGGAACCGCACGGCCGCGCCGGTCACCGACAGGCCCTCGCGCAGCACCTCCAGGGCCGCGACCAGCCCGTCCGAGGGGTCGGTGCGCTGAAGCCTGCCCCCCAGCTCGGCGGCCAGCGCCACCGGGTCCCCCCTGCTGCCGTACAGCAGGCGGTCGGCGTGGCGCCGGAGCATCCGCCGGATCGGCTGGAAGAGCGCCCCCGCGCAGAGCGCGGCGATCAGCCCGCCGATCCGGTCCACGTCCGGCAGGAACAGGCCCGAGGCGGCGCCCACCGCCACGTACACCCCGCCGACCACACCGATCAGACCGGCGCCGACCAGCGCGCGGGTGACGAGCGGGCCGATCCCCTGGAGCCGGTGCCGCAGTCCGGGGAGCACGAACGCCGAGACGGCCCGCATCGCCGCGATCCGCGCCCGGACGGGCGTCCCCGAGGGGGACACCCGGTTCAGCCCACGCATGTCCAGGCCCTTCGTCGTGTACTTGAAGGGACCTTAACCGGCTTAAGACGCAATCCGATCAATAAGCGTTTAAAGATCGATGGATCTCCATAAATGCCCATGAACTGCCGCGATCGTCGGCGGCCGGTCCGGAGGGGAACCGCTCCCGGGTGGACGCGAGCGGTTCCCGGCACGCGGGACGGCCGGTCAGGACACGTCGTACCGGCTGGACTCCAGCAGCCACTCCAGCTGGGCCCGCGGTGCCGCCAGGAAGGCGCAGGCGACCTTGCTGACGTCCCTGGCCTGCGAGGTGGAGAGCCCGAACCGGTCGAACAGGGCCGGCAGGCGGCGCGCGGAGGTGCGCAGGTCCTCGGCGCGGGCCGCGATCCGGTCGTTCACCCAGGCCACCGCCTCGGCGTCACAGAGCCCGAACGCCGAGGCGGCGACCGTCACGTAGTTGTGCACGTCGCCGTTGGCCCGCTCCTTGTGGTGCGAGGCGACGTCGTTGCACCACGCGGTGACGTCGTTGCAGGCGTCCACCAGAGTCCGCCAGGTCACGCTCTCGCGCAGCCCCGCCGGCACCTCCACCCCCAGGCAGGGCTCCACCAGGTCGAACAGGTACGGCCCCGCGGTGCCGCGCCGCAGCCGCGGGTACTCGGCGGGGGAGGGGACCCGTCCGGCGCACCGGTTCTCCGCCTCGGTACGGCAGGCCGCCCCCTGCGCGGCCAGCCCCTCCAGGAACCGGTGCCGCCACCGGGTGCTCATCCGCTCCGAGGTGGTCCTCCACAGGTCGGCGAAGGCCACCTCGACGGGCGAGCGGGCGGGTGCGCGGGTGCGCGCGAGGCGGTCGAGGTGGCCGAAGACGCTCTGCACCGTCTCGGCCGCCCTGCCGGCGGGCTTCTCGTCCCACTCGTCGTCGAAGTGGAACAGCCAGGTCAGCCACTTGGCGAAGAGCAGCGCCGCCCGCGTGTCGAAGGCGGCGAACGCCCGCCCCGCCATCCGCTCGAACCCGGCGTCCGGCGGGGTGTCCAGCCCCGTCTCGCGGGTCCAGGCGGCGAGCTCCGTGCCGACGAGCTCCACCGAGGGGTGCATCCGGCACGGCGCCGACATCGCCGGCACCAGCTCCACCAGGGGCAGCAGCGCGTCCGCGGCCACCCCGGAGGGGCGTCGCGGGGGAGTGCCGGGACCCGGCGGCACCGGAAGGGGAGAGGGGGCCAGGAAACGGGGGGAGGGTGCGGGATGCGGCCGGGGGCAGGCCGGGGACCCGCCGAAGACCGGGGTGCGGGCCACTACAGCGGACCGAACAGCCAGTTGCCGGCCACGTCCGGATCGGCGCTCGTGTAGAACTGCCGGGTGGCCTCCACGAGGTCCCGTACCGACACGGCGCCGTCGCCGTCGCCGTCGAGCCGGGCGAAGGCGGCCGCCGCGTCCTGGCGCGGGGTGCCGAACGCGTCCATCATCACCCAGAACCCCTCCGGCCCCACGACGCCGTCGCCGTCGGTGTCGCAGAGCCCGGCCAGCGCCGCGGCGGCGGGCTCGAAGACCGCCTCGAACCGGTCGCCCTCGACGAACGCCGAGGTCATGCCGGCCCGGAACTCCTCCGGAGAGATCGCGTCACCGTCGGTGTCGATCTCCGCGGTCAGCGTCCGCCAGATCTCCTCGAAGCCCCCCGCGAGCCTGCTCCCGGCGGGAGAGGTGGGCGACTCGCCGAAGCCGACGAGGATACGGGCGCCGAGGCCGAGCAGGTCGTCGCGCCCGATGGATCCGCTGCCGTCCGCGTCGACGTGCGCGAAGGCACGGTCAAGCTTGCGGTTGAGGAGCGTGGTGCTCACCGTCTACTCCAATGTCACTTGTCGAACTCGTTCCATTACCCGGAGTGACGATAGCGGTGTTCTCGCGTCAACCACTCCAGGTAAGCCCGGGGAACGGTCAAGAAAGCGCATGCCACCCCGGTCACCTCGGCGGAGGCGGTGAAGCCGAGCCCGTGCCGCTCGGTGAGCGCCGGGACCGCCCGCGCGGCGGCCCACAGCTCCTCCACCCGTACGGCCAGGCGGTCGATCACCCACTCCTCGGCCGCGCCGCGCCGGCTCCGCGGGCGTAGGACCGGATCACTGGAACGTTCCAAGAGCTCCGCGGCGACGCGCACGTACCCGCGCCCGCCGGCCACGTCCACGCACCAGGCGGCCACGTCCCCGCTCGCCTCGGTCAGGGCCCGCCACTGGCGGCTCCGGCCCACCGCTTCCGGCACCTCCGTCTCGCGGCACGGCTCCACCAGGTCCAGCAGGTAGCGGCCGAAGGCGTCCCTGCCCCTGGCCGGGTACTCCTCGGCCGTGGGCGTCCCGGTCGCCGGCAGCGCCTCGCGCTGGGCGGCGAGCCCGGCGGTGAACCGCTCGCGCCACGCCCGGCTCATCCCCGGCGCGCAGGACCGCCACAGGCCGGTGAACGCCCGCTCCAGCGGCGCCGGGCCCGGCTCGGAGCCCCCGGCCACGGCGATGATCCCGCCGATCGCCCCGGGGTCCTCGCGCAGCCGCGCCGCCAGGGTCAGCCAGCGCGCGAAGAGGGTGACCACGCGCGTTTCGCAACGGGCGAACGCCCGCCCGGCCAGCCAGGGGGCGGAGGGGTCGGGCTCCAGGCCGGTGGCGTACGCCCAGTCCGCGGTGGCCGCCTCGACCAGGTGTGACGACGGGTGCACGGGGCAGGGCATCGTCAGTGCGGCGAGCCGTTCGGCCAGCCCGGCCGGCGCGGCTCCCCGGCCGTCCGGCCGCGGTGATCTGTGGACCTCGGTACTCGTCATCGCTCCCCCGGATCGAACTTCCAGCGGTTCCGGTCGCACACTAGGAGGAGACGGGGCCCGCCGGGCGGAGGCGCGACGAGCCCGATGCCATATCTCACCGTTCTTCCTCGTAACGTGTGCGAAACACTGAGAGGGCAGACTGGGAGACCACCAGGCGTGTCGTGGCACGTCGGCAATGAAGGAGAAGCCTTGGACCGCCAGCAGGAGTTCGTTCTCCGCACCCTTGAGGAGCGCGACATCCGGTTCATCCGGCTGTGGTTCACCGATGTGCTCGGGTTCCTGAAGTCGGTGGCCATCGCCCCGGCCGAACTGGAGGGGGCCTTCGCCGAGGGCATCGGCTTCGACGGCTCGGCGATCGAGGGCTTCGCCCGGGTCTACGAGTCCGACATGCTCGCCAAGCCGGACCCGTCCACCTTCCAGATCCTTCCCTGGCGCAGCGAGACGCCCGGGGCGGCCCGGATGTTCTGCGACATCCTCATGCCGGACGGCTCGCCCTCGCACGCCGACCCGCGCTGGGTGCTCAAGCGGACCCTGGCCAAGGCCTCCGAGATGGGCTTCAGCTTCTACACCCACCCGGAGATCGAGTTCTTCCTGCTGAAGAACCGGCCCGAGGGGAACGGCCGCCCCGAGCCGATCGACGGCGGCGGCTACTTCGACCACACCCCGCACAGCTCCGGCCACGACTTCCGGCGTAACGCGATCATGATGCTGGAGTCGATGGGCATCTCCGTCGAGTTCAGCCACCACGAGGGCGGGCCGGGCCAGCAGGAGATCGACCTGCGCTACGCCGACGCGCTCACCACCGCCGACAACATCATGACCTTCCGCCTGGTCATGAAGGAGGTCGCGCTGGAGCAGGGCATCTGGGCGAGCTTCATGCCCAAGCCCTTCACCGAGCACCCCGGCTCGGGCATGCACACCCACATGTCGCTGTTCGAGGGCGACCGCAACGCCTTCTACGAGCCCGGTGCCGACTACCAGCTCTCGAAGATCGGCCGGTCCTTCATCGGCGGCCTGCTCACGCACGCCGCCGAGATCACCGCGGTCTGCAACCAGTGGGTCAACTCCTACAAGCGGCTCTGGGGCGGCGCCGAGGCGATCGCCGGGGCCGGAGGCGAGGCCCCCAGCTACATCTCCTGGGGTCACAACAACCGCTCGGCCCTGGTCCGGGTGCCGATGTACAAGCCGCACAAGAGCGGCTCGACCCGCATCGAGTTCCGCTCGCTGGACTCCGCCTGCAACCCCTACCTCGCCTTCGCCGTGATCCTCGCGGCCGGGCTGAAGGGCATCGAGGAGGGGTACGAGATGCCCCCCGGCGCCGAGGACGACGTCTGGGCGCTCACCTCGGCCGAGCGCCGGGCCCTGGGCATCCAGCCGCTGCCCCAGTCGCTGGACGAGGCCATCGCGGTCATGGAGCGCAGCGAGCTGGTCGCCGAGACCCTGGGCGAGCACGTCTTCGACTACTTCCTGCGCAACAAGCGCGCCGAGTGGAACGACTACCGCCGCCAGGTCACCGAGTTCGAACTGGGCCGCTACCTGCCGGTGCTGTAGTCGCGGGCCGGAACACTTCTTACATCGTAAAGGGTGCGGGTTCGGACGGTTCATCGCCGTCCGGTCCCGCACCCTTTGAAATTCCGGGCCGTGTACGGGCGTCATGACGAAAACCGGCGGCCTCGCGGACCCTGTCGCCCGCCCGCCGGGAAAATACCTCCCGTCTCGAACCGGGACGCCCGGAAAGGACGCCCACCGGAACGTTCGAAATCGAAACCGGGCCCTGGCGCCGCCGATCGGTGAATGGCGGACGAATGGCGGAGGCCCCGGCGTACCTGTTCGAGGTCCTCCGTCACCGCGGGTCTTTCACGCGGGTCCGACCCGATGACGCGGACATCCCGGATCACGCCGAGGAGGCATGGGGCGGGACGACGTGAAGGGCGGTCGCTCACACGTGGTCAGCGACCTGCGCCGGCATCCGTCCCCGAGGCGATCTGCGGGTACAGCGCGCGCGGATCCGCGGACAGGGCCGCCTTGACCTGGACGGTGTTCTCGTCGGCCAGGATCTCGATCTCGCCGGCCTCCAGCCCGTCCAGCGCGGTGCGCACGACGTCGGCGGGGTCGTTCTTCTCCACGTCGAAGGCCGCCATCATGTCGGTGTCGGTGCCCCCCAGATGCAGGCCCGCGACCGTGGTTCCCTGACGTGCGAGCTCAAGGCGGACGCCGTTGGTCAGGCTCCACTGGGCCGCCTTCGCCGCGCTGTAGGCGCCTGCTCCGTCGTAGGACATCCACGACAGCAGCGACATGACGTTCATGATCGCCCCGCCGCCGTTGCGGGCCAGCACCGGGGCGAACGCCCGGACCACGCTGAGCGTGCCGAAGTAGTGCGTCTCCATCTCCAGCCGGATCTTCTCCAGCTCTCCGGTGACGAGGTTCTGGTGGGTGGCGACCCCGGCGTTGTTGATCAGCAGGGTGACGTCACCGGCGTCGGCCGCCGCGGCGGCGACCGACGCCGGGTCGGTGACGTCGAGCCGCAGCACGTGCACGCCGGGAATGTCGACGAGCTCGGGCGTGCGCGCGGTCGCGTAGACCTTCGCCGCCCCCCGCTGCAGCAGCTGCAGCGCGAAGTGCCGGCCGATGCCACGGTTGGCGCCGGTGACGAGCGCGACGGAATCGGTGATCTTCATGTGTGCCCCCTGAGAGCCTGAGTCGTTTCGTCCAGGTCGTTCGCGGGTTACGCTAGAACCTGACGCTGACGTCAGGGGCAAGTACCATGACCGAGGTCACAGGGAAGGGTGCCCATGCGTATCGGTGAACTGGCCGGCGAGGCGGGCGTGAGCGTGCGGGCCCTGCGCTACTACGAGGAACACGGCCTGCTGACCTCGGTGCGCGCCTCCAGCGGGCAGCGGCACTACCCGCGCGGCGCGATCGGCCGCGTCCGGCTGATCCAGCAGTTGTACGCCGCGGGGCTGTCGAGCAGGACGATCGTGGAGCTGCTGCCGTGCATCGAGGACGGCGAGGCGACGCCCGCGCTGCTGGACCGGCTGTCGCACGAGCGGGACCGCATCGAAGAGCAGATCGACAGCCTGGTGAGCACCCGCGACCGGCTCGACCACCTCATCACCACGGCCACCAGGGCCAAGGACGTGGGCCATCGCTGCCCCGGATGGGTGGGCCCCCCGCCTCCCTGAGCCACGCGCGGACCTTGAGCCACGGGTGGACCTTGAGCCACGGGTGGGCGGGCGCGTCCCACCTGCCGACGGCGTGCGCCGTCCGGGCCCCGTCGTTCTCGCGTGCTCCGCCATTGCCCGGTCGTTTTCCATTTCGGATCCGGGGGCGGTTCTCAGGCGTCTTCACCGGGCGGGAGCGCGGGTGCGGAACATTCTGATTCCTGTTTTCTCGCCATTCGGGACAACGGCTTTACGGAATGCCGGAAATGATTCACACTCACTGCGGGGGGTCACACGCCGACGCGATTCGATAGGGGCACCATGCACATCGGCAGGCGAGCCGTGGGGACCGTTCTCCTCACTTTCGGGCTCTTCACCCTGGCGTTACTCGTCGCCGTACTGGCGGTCGGCCCGGCAGGGGAGGCGGCCCTGGCCGCCGTCCCGGCGAGGGACGCCGCGCACGTGGCCGTTCCGGCGGGCGCGGGGGCGGACACCATCCCGCCGACCCGTCCGGGAGGCACGCGGCCCTGCCCGGTGCCGATGGCGCCCAACAACCCCGTCGGCTACGCCTCCATCTGCTGGAACGCCTCGACGGACGAGAACGGGGTCGTCGCCTACGACCTGTACCGGCTGGAGGTCGACGGCTTCGTCCGGGCCACCACCACGACCGGCACGATCGGGGGCTTCTCGGGTGAGCTGAACCGCGCGTACACGATGTACGTCGTGGCCAGGGACGCGGCCGGGAACGTCAGCCCGCCCTCCAGCCTGATCACGGTGACCGCGTCGGTCGGGATGACCCCGAGCGCCTCGCCGACCCCCCTGCCGGGCGACCGGACCCCCCCGTCCAAGCCGACCGGCCTGCAGGACGCCTGCCTGCAGGACTACCGGGGCGCCACGTTCTGCTGGCAGCCGTCGACCGACAACGTGGCGGTGACGGCGTACGACGTCTACCGCGAGAGCCTCACCGGCTACACCAAGGTGGGCACGGTCGCCGCGTCCGGGTTCCTGAACTTCGCCGAGTCCGGTCTGGTCACCGGGCTGAGGTACACCTACGTCGTGGTGGCCAGGGACGCGGCCGGCAACCTGAGCGTGCCGTCGGACCCGCTCTCCGCCCTCGCCAGGGGAGGCCTGCCCTCCCCGACCATCACGCCGACGCCCACGCCGACCCCCGGCCCGTCGTGCGAGGTGTCGTACCAAGTGACGTCGTGGGGTTCGGGTCTGAGCACGCACATCACGGTGCGCAACACCGGCGCCGCCCCGATCGACGGCTGGACGCTGACGATCGACTACCCGCCGCCGGGTCCGCGCCTCGCCTCGGGCTGGTCCGCGGGCTGGAGCCAGAACGGCTCGCGCCTGACCGCCGTGAGCAAGCCGTGGAACAGCGCCATCCCCGCCGGGTCGCAGATCCAGATCGGGTTCGTCGCCTCCTACAGCGGCGTCCTGTCCGCCCCCGCGGGCTTCACCCTCAACGGCACGTCCTGCGCCTTCACCGGCTGACCGCGTCGTCCGGACGGCACCGCCGCGGGGAGTCGCCTCCCCGCGGCGGTGCCGTCGCCGTTCCGCGAGCGGGCCGGCCCCGGGGTCCGTGCCGGCCGTGGGGTGGTACTCCCCGCGGGTGCCCTGGCCGTTCCGGCGGTCCCGCCCGCAGGCCCGGTCACGGAACGTCCCGATCTCCTTGCGGACCGTGTGATCCGGTCCGGCCCGTCGAACGTCATACCGGCGTCACCTGCGGTCAACAGGGGCGTCATCGACCCCGAGTTGGCTGTATGTACAAGCAGTCCGGTAAAATCGGCCAATCCATTTAGCGTGATTTAAGAGGATTGATCGCCGTAAAAGGCGTCAGGAGGTGCGGCATGACGATGATGTCCGAGCTGCAGACCGTTCTCACCGTTCCGGCACGTTTCCGCGGCCCCGAGAGGTCCGCGAACGGCGGATGGATCGCGGGTACGGTCGCCGAGGCGTTGCACGGCGCCGGGAACGACTCGGCCGTCGAGGTCACGCTGCACGCGCCGACGCCACTGGACACCGAGCTGTCGCTGCACCATCTGGCCAACACCGCGACCCTCACCCAGGGGGACAGGCTGCTGGTCGAGGCCATCACGGTCGCCGAGGAGCTCGACGCCCCGGCCTTCGTGCCCTTCGTCGACGCGGCACGGGCCGAGAGCGGGTTCGCCGGTCTGGTCGCGCACGCCTTCCCGGGCTGCTTCGCCTGCGGCCTGCGCGGCCCCGGCGACGGCCTGCGGATCTTCCCCGGGCCGGTGGACGGCACCGACCTGGTCGCGGCCGGCTGGCGGGTCCCGATGAGCATCCTCAACGCGGACGGCACCGTCCCCGACGCCATCGTCTGGTCCGCCCTGGACTGCGCCAGCGGCTGGGCGCACTTCAAGCCCGGCGAGTTCGCCCTGCTCGGCCGCCTGACCGCGCGGCTGCACCGCAGGGTCTACCCCGGCGGCACCTACTCGGTCGTCGCCCGCGCCACCGGCCGCGAGGGTCGCAAGCTGTTCGCCGAGAGCGCCGTCTACGAGGTCGACGGCACGCTGCTCGCCTCGGCCAAGGCCGTCTGGATCACTCCGGCCCAGGGCACCGAGCCCGGCCGGGCCGGGACGACGGCGAGCTGACGGGCCGCATATGAGGATCACCGTCATCGAGCACGAGGCGGACGCGGGTCTCGGGTTCCTGGCCGGCTGGCTCTCCGGGGCCGGGGCCGCCTGCGAGGTCGTGCGGCCCCACCTGGGGGAGGACGTGCCCGGGCGGGCCGCCGACGGGCTGATCGTCCTCGGGGGCGAGGCCGCGGCCTGGGAGGACGAGCGCTTCCCCTGGCTGCCCGCCACCCGCGACCTGATCCGGGACTCGGTCCGGGCGGGCGTCCCGACCCTGGGCGTCTGCCTGGGCGCCCAGCTCATGACGCTGGCCTGCGGCGGCACCGTGGAGCGGGGCGCGCACGGCCTGGAGGTGGGGGCCCGCGAGATCGTCCCGCTGCCCGCCGCCGCCGACGACCCGCTCTTCGCCGGGCTGGCGCCCGCCCCCGCCGTGCAGTACCACCGCGACGCGATCACCGCGCTCCCGCCGGGCGCGGTGGCGCTGGCCACCGGCGACCCGTACCCCAACCAGGCCTACCGGCTGGGGGCGAACGCCTGGGCCGTGCAGTTCCACCCCGAGGCCACCCCCGAGATCTTCGCCGGGTGGACGGCCGGGTCGGCCGGTCACCTGACCGGCCTGGGTCACTCGGTCGAGGAGCTCGACGCCGGGGTGGAGCGGGCCCGTGACCGCCTCGTCGCGGCCTGGCGGCCCCTGGCCGAGCGGTTCGCCACCGCCGTGCAAACCGCGTGACCGTCCGATCACGGTCCGAATCCGCTAACGACGCCGCGCGGTTTCGGGATTACCCTGTGCGGCAACGCCCCGGACGCCCGGGACGCGAGCCACGCCCGGGATCCGCCTGACCCCGGGGCGGGCGTGACCGCGGGGAGGGCGTCGCTGCGGTGACCCGGGGTGACCCGGGGTGACCCGGGGTGACCCGGGGTAGGGACAGGACGGCTCGGGGGAGACGTGAGGAAGAGAGCGCCCGTGCCCGTGATCGAACACCATGGAGGGTCGGTGGAGACGGTGCCCCGGATGCAGACGACGGCCGGACGGCTCGCCCGGCTCGGCTTCGCCGACGGGGCCAGGGCCGAGCGGCTGCTCGACGAGATGGGCCCCGAGGCCGTCGGTGACCTCGACCTGCTGAACGCGCTGGTCACCGCGGCCGACCCCGACCTGGCGCTCATCTCGCTGAACCGGCTGGCCGAGCGGGATCCCGCCGTCCTTGGAGCGCTCCGGGCCGACCCCGGGCTGCGCGAGCGGCTGGTCGGCGTCTTCGGGGTCAGCGCCGCACTCGGCGACCACGTCGTCAGGCACCCCGAGCACTGGCGCCTGCTCGGCGAGGCCTCCGCCGTGGAACGGCCGACCGAGAGCGCGCTCCGCGCGGAACTGCTGCTCGCCGTGGGGGCGGAGCCCGACGACCCCGAGCCGAGGGCCGCCGACGCCTCCACCGGCACCCTGTCGGCGCTGCGCGTCGCCTACCGGGGCCGGCTGCTCCACCTCGCCGCCCGGGACGTCACCGGCACCGTCTCGCTGTCGGAGGTGACCGCGGAGCTGTCCGACCTGGCCGGGGCCGCCCTGGAGGCGGGACTGGCCGTCGCCAGGTCCGAGCACCCGGAGGCGGGGGCGGTACGCCTGGCCGTCATCGGCATGGGCAAGTGCGGGGCCCGCGAGCTCAACTACATCAGCGACGTCGACGTGGTCTTCGTGGCCGAGCCCAGGCCCGGCCCCGGCGGCACCGGGGACGTCGACGAGCACCAGGCCGTCCAGCTCGCCACCCGGCTGGCCCAGGGCATGATGCGCGCCTGCTCGGCCAGCACCCCCGAGGGGTCGCTCTGGGAGGTCGACGCGGCCCTGCGCCCGGAGGGCAAGGCCGGTCCGCTGGTGCGCACCCTCGCCAGCCACGAGGCCTACTACCGGCGCTGGGCCAAGACGTGGGAGTTCCAGGCCCTGCTCAAGGCCCGGCCGGTCGCGGGCGACGCCGAGCTCGGCGAGCAGTACGTGGCCGTGATGAACGAGATGGTCTGGCAGGCCGCCACCCGGGAGAAGTTCGTCGAGGACGTCCAGGCCATGCGCCGCCGGGTGGAGGCCCACGTCCGCGGCGGCGGGGCCGAACGCCAGCTCAAGCTCGGTCCCGGCGGGCTGCGCGACATCGAGTTCGCGGTGCAGCTGCTCCAGCTCGTGCACGGCCGGCTGGACCCGCTGCTGCGCCGCCGCGCCACCCTTCCCGCGCTCGCGGCCCTGTCCCGGGGCGGCTACGTGGGCAGGGACGACGCCAGGACGCTCGGCGAGGCGTACACCTTCCTGCGCCAGGTGGAGCACCTGATCCAGCTGCACCGGCTCCGCCGTACCCACGTGGTGCCCGAGGGCGAGACCGACCTTCGCCGCCTGGGCCGGAGCATGGGCATGACCGCCGACCCGGTGGGGGAGTTCACCACCCGGTGGCGCAGGCACGCCGTGGAGGTCAGGCGCCTGCACGAGAAGCTGTTCTACCGGCCGCTGCTGCAGGCCGTGGCCAGGCTGCCCGAGTCGGAGGACCGCCTGTCCACCACCGCGGCCAAGGCCCGCCTGGAGGCGCTGGGCTACGCCGACCCGGCCGGGGCGCTGCGCCACATCAGCGCGCTGACCACCGGCGTCTCCCGGCGCGCCGCGATCCAGCGGACGCTGCTGCCGGTCATGCTCGGCTGGTTCGCCGACGCCCCCGACCCGGACGGCGGCCTGCTCGGCTTCCGCCAGGTCTCCGACAAGCTCGGCACCACCTCGTGGTACCTGCGGCTGCTGCGCGACGAGACCGCGGTGGCCGCGCGGCTGGCCCGGATGCTCGGCACCAGCCGTTACGTGACCGGCCTGCTGATGAACGCCCCCGAGGCGGTCGCGATGCTCGGCTCGGACGACGAGCTGACCCCCCGCCCCGCCGCTGCGCTGCTGTCGGAGGCGCGGACCGTGGTCGCCCGCCACCTCGGGAACGCCGAGAGCGCGGTGGCCGCGGTCCGGGCGATGCGGCGCAGGGAGCTGCTCCGTACGGCCGTCGCCGACCTGTCCGGCCTGATCGGCATCGAGGAGGTCGGCCAGGCGCTGTCCGACCTCAACGACGTGACGATCCAGGCGGCGCTCGACGCCGCGATCGACAAGGTCGAGATGGAACGGCGCAGCCCGCTGGCCACCCGGTTCGCGGTGATCGCGATGGGCCGCCTGGGCGGGATCGAGTCCTCCTACGGCAGCGACGCCGACGTGATGTTCGTGCACTCGCCGCTGGAGGGCGTCCCCGAGCGGGAGGCCACCGAGACGGCGTTCGAGGTGGCCAACGAGCTGCGCCGGTTGCTGGCCCTGCCGGCCCCCGACCCGCCGCTGCTGATCGACCCCGGCCTGCGTCCCGAGGGCAAGGCCGGTCCGCTGGTCCGCACCCTGGCCTCCTACGCCGCCTACTACCGCCGCTGGTCGTCGCCCTGGGAGTCGCAGGCGCTGCTGCGCGCCCGCTTCTCCGCCGGGGACGCCGACCTCGGCGTCGGCCTGCTGCACCTGGCCGACCCGCTGCGCTACCCGCCCGAGGGCATCTCCGACGCGGCCGTGCTGGAGATCCGCAGGCTCAAGGCCAGGATGGAGGCCGAGCGCCTTCCCCGCGGCGCCGACCCGGCCCTGCACACCAAGCTCGGTCCCGGTGGCCTGTCCGACGTGGAGTGGGTGGCCCAGCTGATCCAGCTCCGTCACGCCGGGCGCCTGCCGTCGCTGCGCACCACCCGCACGCTGGAGGCGCTGTCCGCGGCCGTCGCCGAGGGCCTGCTCTCCGAGGCCGACGAGGCGGTGCTGGCCGAGGCCTGGCGGTTCGCCTCGCGCATCCGGGACGCCATCGTCACGGTCCGGGGCCGGGCCGCCGACGCGATCCCGGTGGACGCCGGCGAGCGCAGGCTCATCGCCCGCGCTCTCGGCTACCCGCCGGACGGTACGGAGGACTTCGTGGACGACTACCGCCGCGTCACCCGCCGCGCCCGCCGGGTGGTCGAGCGCGTCTTCTACGAGGACTGACCCGCCGCCGTCCTCCGTCCGTCCCGGGGTCCTCGGGAGTCTTGGGGGGGCCTCGGGGTCCTCGGGGTCCCGCGCGGGGCCGGACCGCACGTCCGGCCCGCCGGGAGACGGAGTCCGCGATCACGAAATCGACCTGTTTCAGGTGATCGCGTTGCGCCGTACGGGGCGGGCGTGTATCAACGGTCCGGGTGATCCTTTTGATATCCGTCTACATCGATCTGGCCATCGGGCTGATCCTCGCCTTTCTGCTCCTGTCGCTCCTGGTGAGCGGGATCAACGAGGCCTTCGTCCGGCTGCTCGGGATCCGCAGCAAGTTCCTGTGGGCCTACCTCAGGGACACCATGGACGGTTCCGAGGGCGGCAGGTCGTGGATCCCGTCGAAGGTGGCCGACGTCTTCGCGAAGCTCCCCTTCTCCAGCGACGACCCGCGTCCGGTGCACAGCCCCGACCCGGCGCCCGCGGTGGTGGAGCCGATGCCGGTGGACCTGACCGCCGTTCCCGCGGACGCGGGGGAGTCCTCCCCGGCCGTGGCGGCGGACTCCGGGGAACGGGGGACCGGCACGGCCGCGGGCGCCGCCGCGGGCGCCGCCGCCCATACGGCCGCCGCCGCTCCGGTGACCGGGGGCGGCGCCGTGACGGGGGAGGTCGCACCGGCGATCGACATGACCGCCCGGCTGTACGAGCGGCTCCAGGAGATCGACCACCCCAAGGGTGCCCGTACCAGCATCGCGAACATCCCGCCCGAGCGCTTCTCCGGCGCCGTGATGGAGCTGGTCGCGGCCGAGGAGGACGGGATCGACGGCCTGCTGGCCAAGCTGGAGGCCATCCGCAGCCCGCTGGCCGGTCACCTGCGCGGGGTCTGGGAGGGCGCCCAGCGGGACACGCAGAAGTTCCGCAAGGGCGTCGAGCACTGGTTCGACGGTGAGATGCAGCGCCTGTCCACGCTCTACGCCCGCTATGTCAGGTGGGTGGTCTTCGCCCTGGGCATGGTGCTCACGCTGCTGTTCAGCATGGACGCGCTGGAGTACGGCAAGACGCTGCTGCGCGACAACGCCTACCGCGCCGGGGTGGCCGCCATCGCGGGCGGCGGAGGGGACGGGTACGCCGCGCTCAAGGAGAGGTGCGCCGGTGCCGAGCCCGGCCTGGCCGAGCCGTACCGGTGCGTGACCGAGTCCCTCAGCTCCCCGGCGCTGGTCAAGATCTTCGACCACGCGATCCTGAGCGTCACGATGCCGCCGGAGGACTCCGCCGACCCGTCCTTCAGGTGGAACGGCGCGGCCTGGTGGGACCGGCTGATCACCCCCGGGCACTGGCCCGGATACCTGCTCACCATGGTCGCGTTGCTGTTCGGCGCCTCGTTCTGGTGGGACGTCCTGCGCCGGCTGACCGGCGTGCGGGGCAACCGCTCCTAGACCGTCCACGGGGCTCGCGCGGGGTCGTCCCCGGCGCGGGTCCTGTGCGGGTTCTGCGGGTCCCCGCGCGGGCCGGGCGGTGTCTCAGCGCAGCTCCGCCAGGAGCCGGTCCACCTGGGGGAGCGGGCCGGGGCCGTACGGCCGGACCACGACCGTGGCGGCGCCCGCCTCCCAGAGCGACCTCACCTGGTCGGCGGCCTCCTCGGCGGAACCCGACGCCGTCCAGACCTCGTCCGGCGGGACGCCCAGGAACCCCGCGGAGTCCGCCGCCAGCCGGGCGGCGGCCTCGGGGTCGCCGATGCACAGGTGGGTGAAGACCACCATCTCGTGATCGCCGCCGCCGGTCGCCTTCAGCGCCTCGGCGATCCCCTCGGGGCCGACGCCCTCCGGCAGGATCGTGCCCTGCGCGACGCGGCCCGACAGCTCCAGCGAGCGGGGCCGCACCACCCCGGCCAGCACCGGCGGCACGACGGCCGGGGGATGGACCAGGCGCACCCCGTCGATGTGCACGGCCCGTCCCCGCAGGGACACGGTCTCGCCGCGCAGCAGCCCGCGTACCGACGTGATCGTCTCCTCCAGCAGCGCCAGCGGGGAGGGGGCGAGGGCGCCCACCTGGCGCATCCAGTCCTGGACGCCGTGCCCGATCCCGGCGGCGAGCCGGTGCGGGTGCAGCCGGGCCAGGTTGCCGAGCTCCATGGCCAGCAGGGCCGGGTTGCGCAGGGGTGCCGGGGCGATGCCGATGCCCACGCGCAGCCGCTCGGTGACGGCGAGCACGGTGGCCGCCGACGAGACGGCGCCGGTCCAGCCGAGATCCTCCACCACCCACAGGTCGTCCACGTCGCCCACGTCCAGGTGGCGGGCGAACGGGATCAGCGACTCGGGGGGAAGGTCGCGGTCGAACATGACACCCAGACGCATGTCTCTCCTAGAGGTAGCGGAAGTAGCCGGCGAAGCCGCGGACGGCCGCGACGCGGTCGATCCGCACCTCGGTCCCGGTCCTGCGCGCGTTGATCATCTTGCCGCGGCCGATGTAGACGCCGACGTGGTGGGTTCTGACCTTACGCTTGCCCACCTTGCCGTAGAAGACGAGGTCTCCCGGCCTGGCCGCGGCGGCGGGGACCTTCTTGAGCCGCTTGACGTGGTCGTCGGTGTTGCCGCGGCCCAGCACGTCCCGGCCGTAGGCGAGGTGGTAGACCCAGCGGGCCAGCCCCGAGCAGTCCAGGCCGCGGGTCCTGGTGGCGGGACAGGGCTTGATCGAACCCTGGTAGCCCTGGCAGGTGCCGAACGAGGGGCCGGGAGCGTCGTCGTGCCCGCCGCCCCAGGAGTAGGGGATCCCTCCGCCGCGCCAGCCGGGCTGGTCCTGCCCGGCCTCGATCGCGTACGCGATGGCGGTGATCCGGTTGGGAGGGGCCGGTGCGAGCGGTATCAGGGCGGAGGCAGCGGCCAGCAGGAACGTTCCCGTCAGTACGGCCGCCGCGGCCCACCCCCTGAGCCGGCCGTCGTGCCGGAGGGAGCCGTCGTGCCCGGAGGAGTCCTCGCGCGGGGAGGCGTCTTGCTCGGGGGAGTCGTCGCGCGGGGAGGCGCCGTCGTGTCCGGGGGAGTCCTCGCGGGGGGAGGCGTCGTCGCGCCCGGAGGGGACGCCGGATCGGAGGGGAGGATGCCGTTCTCCGGCGGGGGGAGATGCCGGATACAGGTCCCCGTTCCGGAGAACCTCTGCCACGTCACCTCACTTTGGATGATTTATCCGTATAAGTCATCCTCAGTCTGCCTGACGAGCCGGTGGCGCGCGTGACCCGTGAAGCCGCGGACAACGCCGCGCGGACCCGCGGACCGGACATGCCGCGACCCGCGTACCGGACACGCGCCCGGGTGCCTCGTACCGGACACGCCGTGCCCCGCGTACCGGACACGCGCCCGGGTGCCCCGGGCCGGACATGCCGCGACCCGCGTGCCGGGCACGCGGGTCGCGGATGGGGGCGGGGGCACGCGGGACGGGGCGGCGGGGGTGACGGGGACACGGTCACCCGCGGCTCGCGGCCCGCGGCCGTCAGTTGTTGTCGTCCGCGTCGTTGGGCTCGTTCGCGTCGTCCCCGTCGTTGTCCTGGCCCGGGGCGGACGTCGTGTTGACCACGTCCGGACCGTCGTCCCCGTCGTCGTCGCCCCCGCCGCCGCAACCGCCGACCAGGCCGACCAGCGCGGCCATCGTCGCGGCGACCAGTGCCGCCTTACGGGTGGTCTGAGTCAGCATGCGCAACCTCCGATGGTGTTCCCGTGCCGGACGCGTGAGCGCCCGCCTGGCCTCCTCCCTGTCCCGTACGGCCGGGATCTAACACCGGGCCGGTGCTGCGTGTGCGTCAGGCCGTGGCCACGTGCGCGGCCAGGACGCGCCAGCCGGCCCCCTCCACGTGGATCCAGGTCCGGGTGTAGGCCATCCGCCCGTGCGGGTCCTCTCGCCGCGGGACCCGTCACAGCAGGCCCGCGTCACGCACCTTCATCGCGACCTGCACCCGGTTCTCCGTCCCCAGCTTGGCGAAGATCCGGGTGATGTTGGCCTTCACGGTCGCGACGCTCATGTGCAGGCGCTCGGCGATCTCGGCGTTCGAACCGCCCCTGGCCACCTCGACCGCCACCTCGCACTCGCGTTCGGTGAGCCTGGCCAGCTCCTGCCGCGCGTCCGGGAGCCCCGGCCCGCGTCCCGTGGTGGCCGCGGCGATCACCCGTCGCGCGACGTCCGGCGACAGCACCGGCTCGCCCCTCGCCACGGCGCGGACCGCCTCGATCATCTTCGGCGGAGGGGTGTCCTTCAGCAGGAAGCCGTCGGCGCCGAGCCGCAGGGCCCGCAGCACCATGTCGTCGGCGTCGAAGGTGGTGAGCACGAGGATCCGGGGAGGGTCCGGCCGGGCCAGCAGCAGCTCGACGGTGGCCAGCCCGTCCTGGACGGGCATCCGGATGTCCATCAGCACGACGTCGGGCCGCAGGTCGGCGATGACGCGCATGGCCTGCCGGCCGTCCTCGGCCTCGCCGGCGAGCTCCAGGTCGGGCTCACCGCCGAGGATGAGACGCAACCCGGTCCGTACCATCGCGTCGTCATCCACGATCACCAGTCGAATCACGGTGTGAAGCCTCCCACGGCAGCCGGACGTCGAGAACGAAGTGCCCGTCCCGCACGGCGTGGCCGAGCGTGCCACCGGCCATCCGGATCCGTTCGGCCAGGCCGACCAGGCCCAGCCTCGCGCCGGGACCGGCGGGCGTGCCGTCCGGCACAGGGTTGGCCACCCGGATCCGCAGGCCCTCGCCCGGACGCCCGCCGAGCTCGACGGTCACCTCGCCGCCCGGGGCGTGCTTGCGCGCGTTGGTCAGGGCCTCCTGCACGATCCGGTACGCGTGCCGGCCGGTCTGCTCCGGCAGCAGCCCGCGCTCGCCCACGGCGTCGCGCACCTCGACCTGCTGGCCGGCGGCGCGTACCTCGCCGAACAGGGTCTCCAGGTGGGCCAGGGTCGGCTGCGGGGCCTGCGCGGCGCCGTCGTCCCGGAGCGTGCCGAGCACGGCGCGCAGCTCGTTCAGCGACCGGTGCGCGTTCTCCTGGATCGCCCGCGCGGTCTCGCGGGTCTGCTCGGCGGTGAGGTCCCTGCGGTACGCCAGGCCGCCGGCGAGCATCGACAGCAGCGAGAGCCGGTGGGCCAGCACGTCGTGCATCTCCTGGGCGATCTGGACCCGTTCGGCCAGCCTGGCCTGCTCGATCCGCTGCAGCTGCTCGCGCTCGGCGGCCAGCGCCGCCTGCCGTTCCGAGGCGGCCAGGTCGCGGCGCCCGCGCAGGTACAGGCCGAAGACGGTCAGCCCGCCCAGCAGGACCGTCCCGGCCGCCGTCGAGACGTAGGTCGCCTGGTCGATGCCGAACCAGCTGGAACGTACCAGCAGGCACACCCAGGACAGGATCGCGACCGGGACGATCTGCCGCCAGCACCGGTGGGTGACCAGGGACACGTACGCGACCTGCGCCGGGCCGGCCGCCATGGTGGAGAAGGAGGTCAGCAGGGTGATCGCCGTCGTGACCGCCACGGGCCGCCGGCGCCGCCACCGCATCAGCACCAGCCCGGCCAGGCCGAGCCCGGTGTTGACCAGCGCGGGCACCAGCCGCCCGGGCTCGCGGTGAACGGCCACGACCAGGATGACGGCGTCGAACAGCATCGGTGCCACGGCGCACAGGTAGCGCAGCGCGACGGCCCGTCCGTCCAGGGGTGGCTGGTTCTCCGTGGGATCGTGCACGGTCCACAGCCTAGGGAGCGGCCGCGGGTGGCCCCAGCGACCTGGGTCCACCCTCCGATGGCCGTTGGTCTGCACCGAGGCTCCGGGGACGGTCCCTGCGGCCCGGCGGTCCTCGACCCCGGGACGATGACCGGCGGCCCCGGATCCGGTGGACTGGAGTCATGATCGAATTCAGTCACGTCACCAAGGACTTCCGGGGGACCAGAGCGCTCGACGACGTGTCCTTCACCGTCGCGCCGGGCAGCGTCACCGGGTTCCTCGGGCCGAACGGCGCGGGGAAGTCGACGGCCCTGCGCGTCCTGACCGGGCTCTCCCGCCCCGCCTCGGGGTCGGCCACCGTGCTGGGCCGGCCGTACGCGGACCTCGGGTGCCCGGCCCTGCTGGTCGGCACGCTGCTCGACGCCGGTGCCCTGCATCCCGGCCGTACCGGGCGGGAGGTCCTGACGCTGGGCGCGATGACACTCGGCCTTCCGCGGTCGCGGGTCGACGAGGTGCTCGACCTGGTCGGGCTGACCCGCACCGAGAGCCGCAGGACGGCCGGCGGCTACTCGCTCGGCATGAGGCAGCGCCTCGGCATCGGCCACGCCCTTCTCGGCCGGCCCCGGGTGCTCGTCCTGGACGAGCCCGCCAACGGCCTGGACCCCCAGGGCATCCGGTGGATGCGCGAGCTCCTCGGCGACCTGGCCGCCTCGGGGTGCGCGGTGCTGCTCAGCTCGCACCTGCTGCACGAGGTCGAGCAGGTCGCCGACCGGATCGTGATGATCGGCCGCGGCCGCGTCCTGGCGGACGGCACCCTCGACGAGCTCGGCCGGGGCCGGAGCCTCGAACAGACCTTCCTGGACCTGACCGCCGACGCCGATCGGAGCGCCGCATGACCGACACCCCCGCGACCGGTACGCCCGCGACCCACCCGTCCGCGACCGGCACGCCCATGACCGGCACGCCCGCGACCCACCCGTCCGTGACCGACACCCTCGCGACCGGCACCCGTCGTGCCCGAACGGCACCCCCGAACCCGGATCCGGCCCCGGCCCCGGCCTCGGACTCGGCCCGGGAGCGGATCCCGTTCTCCCGGCTGCTCCGGGTCGAGGCCAGGAAGCTCCTCGACACCCGCAGCAGCAAGATCATTACCGCTCTTCTGGTGCTCCTGATACCGGTGTCCATCACGGCGCGGGGCTTCGTCACCGACCCCGACCTCCAGACCCTGGCGGGCACCGCGGGCATCGGGCTCGCGACCCTGCTGCCGGTGCTCGGCATCCTCACCGTGACCGGTGAGTGGAGCCACCGCACCGCCCTGGTCACGTTCGCGCTCGAACCCCGGCGGTCGCGGGTGCTGGCGGCCAAGTGCCTGCCCCCGCTGATCATCGCCGCGCTGTCCGCGCCGTTCTCGCTGCTGGTCGCGGTGCCGGTGACGGCCGTCGTGGCGGGCGTCCGGAACCTCCCGGCCACCTGGGAGGTCGGCCCGATGGCGCTGCTGGGCTGGATGGTGACGAACGTCCTGGTGGTCGCGACCGGCCTCGCCCTGGGCATGCTGCTGCTGAACGCCCCGGCCGCGATCGTGATCTGCCTGACGACGCCGATGGTGTGGTCGGCCGTGGCCAGGCTCGGCCCCACCGGTGAGCTCCTGGCCGGCTGGCTCGACGTGAACCGCGCCGCGATCCCCCTGACGAACGGCCACCTCACCGGGGGCGACGCCGCCCGGCTGGCCACGTCGGCACTGGTGTGGATCGCCCTCCCGGCGATCGCCGGAATGGTGCGCATCGGCCGCAAGGAGATCACCTGACGGGACCCGCGGCGCGGCGACCGGGCCGCGGACGGTGCGCGTACGACCGTCCGCGGCCCGATGACCTCACGTCAGTTGCGCAGGCTCCACTGCTGGTTGGCGCCGCCGTTGCACGCCCACAGAATGGCCTTCGTGCCGTTGGCGGTGCCGCCGCCGAAGGCGTCCAGGCACAGCCCGGACTGCACGCCGGTGACGGTGCCGTTGGCGTTGAGGTTCCACTGCTGGTTGGTCTGCCCGTTGCAGTCCCAGATCACCACCTGGGTGCCGTTCACGGTGCCCTGGCCGGAGGCGTCCAGGCACTTGTTGCCGAACACCTGCAGTTGCTTGCCCGTGGTGTACGTCCACCGCTGGTTGGTGCCGCCGTTGCAGTCCCACAGCTGCGCCTGGGCACCGTTGGCCGACGTGCCGTTGACGTCCAGGCATCGGCCCGACTGGCCACCCACGATCATGACGTTCTGCCGGCCGCCCCCGCCGTTGCCCTGCCTGACGAGCGACTTCGACTCGGCCGACCGGTTCCCCTGCGCGTCCACGACGAAGAGGCGGTACTCACCGGCCGACGTCGGGACGGCGATGGAGGTCGCGGTTCCGCCGGCCCTGGTCATCGTGGCGCCGGCGGTGAAGGAGGTCGTCCCCGAGGGGGCCAGCCAGACCGTCCTGCTCGCGTCGCCGGCGCTGCGGATGGGGATCGACGTCGCGCCTGCGCCGACGAACGTGCTGGCGGGCAGGACGTGGTCCGGCAGGGAGAGGTTGCCCTGGGGAACGATGTTCCTGTACGCGTCCTCCAGCCCGGAGTTCACGGCGATGCCGTAGGCCTGCGACGGCCACACGTAGTCGGACGACACGAGGATGTCGTGGATCGTGCTGTTCGGCAGGTTCTTGTTGGAGACCTTGTTGATGGGCCCGTACGTCTGCGTGATGCTCAGGTCGTGCTTGCGTCCGAAGTCGTCGGAGTTGACGAGCCACGTGATGTTCTTGTCCACGCTCAGGACGTTGTCGCGGAAGATCATGTTCCCCGAGCCCTCGTCCGGGTGGAGCCCGTACTTGTGGCCGGACGGGACGCCCTGCATGTAGTTGTCGGTGATCGTGGTCCCCGGCTGGTTGCCCAGCGTGTAGACCGGAGCCGTGTCGCTCAGGCGCTGCACCGTGTCGATGAAGTGGTTGTGGCTGATGGTGTTGTTCTTCGCCGTGGTGGTCGGCCGGTTCGGCACGATCGAGCCTGACGACCCGTCGAAGTTCCACCAGCCCCAGCCGAGCGTCACACCGGACCACGGGGTCTTCTCGATGCGGTTGCGCTGGATGGACAGGCCGTCGGCGAAGTACGCCGAGATGGGGCTGTGCCCGTTGAACAGCACGGCGCTGTCGTAGAGGTAGTTGTTCTTGATCGTGATGTTCTTGGGTGCTCCCTCGACCTGAGCGGGGTACTTCTCGCGGTTCGTCGCGGTGTGGTCCCCGATGTAGACGTGCTGGGGATGGCCCACGGCGATGGCGGATCCGGCGATGTCGTTCGTGTGGTTCCCGATCAGCTGCGTGTTCACCACGTCGTTGACCATGGTGATTCCGTCGACGCCGGTGTGCTGTACCCGGTTCCTCTGCAGGACGAGCCCGTCGGCGTTCTCGATCTGGATGATGCCGGGCGCCATGTCGACGTTGCGGTAGTGGTAGACGTGGAAGTTCTGCCTGGCGTACGCGAGCGCGCCGAGGTTGCCCTGCTGGGCCTGCTTGAGCACCGAGCCGGCCACGTTGAACAGGTTCCAGTCGGAGTGCTGGACCGTGAGGCCGGAGAACGTGATGTTCCGGGCACGGTTGCTCGTGGAGGTGCCGGCGACCCTGATGACGGTGGACACGTTGTTCGGTGCGAAGACCGTCGCGGCCGTCATGTCCTCGGAGCCCGACTTGTAGTAGTACACCGTACGGCTCGTCTTGTCGAAGAAGAACTCGCCCGGCGTGTCCAGGAACTCGTAGGCGTTCATGACCTTGTGGCTTCCGCCGGTCTGGGCGTTCCCGTTGAAGGCGCCCTGGGCGATGGCCGCTCCCGGCTGCTGGAACTGGGCTATGCGGTTCGCGCCGTCGGAGGTGACCTGGCGGACCCCGACGATGGCCGTGGTCCAGGTCGTCCCCGTCTCTATCTCGATGTCGTCGTGGTTGCCGGCGATGGCGGGGAAGTCGTTCAGGCCGTACTTCGCCGCCGCGCACTGCGAACCCGACTCCCACGCCCAGGGCGCCTGCCCCGCCGTGACGGTGTAGGTCCCGGAGCACCCCGCCGAGGTCATCGTCTTCGAGGCCATGTACGCGCGCCTGTCGTTGACGTAGAGCGCGCGGAGCTTGTTGGCGCGGTTCAGCGGGGCCTTCCAGATGTTGCCGCTGTGCTGCGTCCACCCGGTCACCTGAACGCCCCCGCTGAGGATCGGCGTCTCGTTCTGGTACGCGGAGTAGACGACCCGGTGCCCGTTCGTGCCGGAGTCGGCCGGAGTGAAGTCGATCGTGCCGCCGACCGGGTAGGTGCCCCCGCGGAGATACACCTGGATGTCGTCCGTCATGGTGGCGTTCACCGTGCGGACGACGTCCCTGGCGCGCTGCAGGGTCCTGAACGGTGACGTGATCGTCCCAGGGTTGGCGTCGTTGCCGTCGGGGGCGACGTAGTAGGTCGCCTGGGCCGCGGCCGAGGCCGGGGTGGCACCCACGAAGGCCGGCGGCAACGCGGCGGCGACGAACACCGCGAGCGCCGCTAACGCCTTCCCGGTGGTGGACGAGGCTGGCTTCACGCTCTGTTCCTTTCGCTGATTCCGGGCGGAGTGTTCACCGTGCGATCCCCTGGCGGGGTCGCCGCCGGTGAGGCCGGATGTCCGTGCTGCGGGACGGGCGGTGCCGGCCGGTCGGGTGTCCGGGCGTTCGCCACGGGCGGCTCATGGGCCCTCGCGGACGGTCCGCGGGCTCTCCGGTTCGCGGACGACGGGCTCACCGGTGCCTGGGGAGCCCCGGTCGTCCGCCCCGGCGCCGCGCCGACGAGGGTCACCGGCGCCGGGACGTGAGAGGTCGCCTCATGGCACGCCCCAGGAGTCCGTGGCAGACGTGGCGTTACTGTTTTGTAACGTATGACGTATGCCGACTGATGTCTGGGGGTAATGTCGCATTAACAGAGATTTTTCGCAACAGTCGATGAACGTGGGAAAGTCCGTCGTCGTCCGCTCCGGAGCCGCGACACCGGGTGATCTTCCGCGACACGGCGGGCCTCCCGATCGGTGCGACGGTGCCTCGCCGGTCACCCGTACGGTGCCTCCTGGCGGCTCGCGGGCCCGATCCGCCAGCTCAGGGACCGGTGCCCGCGTCGCCGCGCCGGTCGCCGGCGGCCCGGCGCGCTCCTGCGCGCGGTGCCCGCGGCGCACCGGACTCCCGCCGGGTCACCCCGTGCTCCTGACGGGTCGCCAGAGGGGACCGTTCACATCGGGCGGTGGTGGATCACACGTGCCGATGTAACTTTCATCGGTAAAGCCGTAACGTTCGCCGGTTCGCTCGTCCGGAGCACCCGATCGGATCGGCGGGTGCCCGTCTGATCCTCACCCTGCCAGAGCGCGAGGCGACGAACCGGAACCCGTTTGGCTCGCTCGTCCGGAGACCGGTCCTCGGAGCCGGGGGAGTCGTGCCGGCCCGCGGCAGGCATGCGAAAGGCCGCCGGACGTGCCCTCGCCAGAGGGACGGCCGACGGCCTTTTCGCGGGATGCCCGAGTGCCCTGGATGTGCCCCGACGGGTCGGCCGTCAGTGTCCTCCCAGGTCAGAGGCTCGGTGGCTCAGACGTCGTAGTACAGCTCGAACTCGTGCGGGTGCGGGCGCAGGCGGATCGGGTCGATCTCGTTCTCGCGCTTGTAGGCGATCCAGGTCTCGATCAGGTCCGGCGTGAACACGCCGCCCTCCAGCAGGTACTCGTGGTCGGCCTCCAGCGCCACCAGCACCTCCTGCAGTGAGCCCGGGACCTGCGGGATGTTGCGGGCCTCCTCCGGGGGAAGCTCGTAGAGGTCCTTGTCGACCGGCTCGACCGGCTCGATCTTGTTGCGGATGCCGTCGATGCCGGCCATCAGCTGGGCGGCGAAGGCGAAGTACGGGTTGCACGACGGGTCCGGGACACGGAACTCGATGCGCTTGGCCTTCGGGTTGGAGCCCGTGATCGGGATGCGGATGCACGCCGAGCGGTTGCGCTGGGAGTAGACCAGGTTGACCGGGGCCTCGTAGCCGGGCACCAGGCGGTGGTAGGAGTTGACCGTCGGGTTGGTGAACGCCAGCAGCGACGGGGCGTGCTTGAGCAGGCCGCCGATGTAGTAGCGGGCGGTGTCCGACAGGCCCGCGTAGCCGACCTCGTCGTAGAAGATCGGCTCGCCGTCCTTCCAGAGCGACTGGTGGCAGTGCATGCCCGAGCCGTTGTCCCCGAAGATCGGCTTGGGCATGAAGGTGACCGTGTGGCCGTGCTGCAGGGCCGTGCTCTTGACGATGTACTTGTACAGCATCAGGGTGTCGGCGGACTTGAGCAGCGTGTCGAACCGGAAGTCGATCTCCGCCTGACCGGCCGTGCCCACCTCGTGGTGCTGCATCTCGACGTCGATGCCGGCGTCGATGAGCTTGCGGACCATCTCCGAGCGCAGGTCGGTGAAGTGGTCCATCGGCGGCACCGGGAAGTAGCCGCCCTTGAAGCGCGGCTTGTAGCCGAGGTTGCCGCCGTCCTGGGCCTTGCCGCTGTTCCAGGCGCCCTCGATCGAGTCGATGTGGTAGTAGCTCGAGTGGGCGTTGGTCTCGAAGCGCACGTCGTCGAAGATGTAGAACTCGGCCTCGGGGCCGAAGTAGACCGTGTCGGCGATGCCGGTGCCCTTGAGGTACTCCTCGGCCTTGCGGGCGACGTTGCGCGGGTCGCGGCTGTAGGCCTCGCCGGTCAGCGGGTCGTGCACGAAGAAGTTGATGTTCAGCGTCTTGTGCTGGCGGAACGGGTCGAGCACGGCCGTGGAGGGGTCGGGCAGCAGCAACATGTCCGACTCGTGGATGGCCTGGAAGCCGCGGATCGACGATCCGTCGAACATCAGGCCGTCGGTGAAGACACCGGCCCCGAAGTTCTCCGAGGGGAACGTGAAGTGATGCGTCGTTCCCGGCAGGTCGGTGAACCTGACGTCAACGAACTGGACCCCCTCGTCCTTGATGAAGTTCAGGACGTCGTCGGCGGAGTTGAACACGCTAACCTCCCATGGGGCACGGGCCATCAGACCGAAACTATGCCTGGGCCGTTACCGTGCCGTGTCTCGTTTGTTTCACCCGTGTTAAGCGAAAGTCCCCTCCACGCTAGTCCCCAGGTCCGGCTTGGGCAGATATGGCGAGTCTTTCCTTTACGTGAGTTTCACGTCTCGTACCGGAGCGTCGCGCACTCCTCGGAGGACTCCTCCTCCAGGGAGTAGGGGTCCACCGGCGCGGCGGTGCCGTTCGTCTTCGTGTCGGGCGCCGAGTCCGGGTAGAAGGGGTGGACGAACCCGTCGTCGACATCGCACCGCGCCGGCGCGACGCCTCCGCCGTTCCATTCGTTCACCCAGAAGCGCAGCCTGCCGCCCTCCCGCCAGGCGTCCAGCGTGCCGATGCTGTGCGTGACGAGCCTCGTCAGGGTCTCCGGCCGGTCCGGCCGCCGGATCGCGTACACGAACAGGTAGTTGACCTTGACCCGGACGCCCCTGAGGCCGTCCTCCCGGAAGACCGAGAGGCTGCTCCTGCCGTGGACCTTGAAGGTGTCGCCGACGAGCTCGGCGCTCCCGGGGGCCAGGCTGGTGACCCACTCCCGGCTGTGGTAGCCGTTCTTGGGGTCGGGGCGCTTGAGACCCTTGACGAACGGCCCGCGCTGCTCGGGGTCCAGCAGGCGGATTAACTTCTCCGGCCTGCCGCCCAGCAGCACCTCGCGGTCCAGGTGGGAGGCCGCCAGGAGGTTCTTCGCGCGCCGCAGGACGGTCGCCACCTCCTTGGGGCTCAACCCGCCCATCCCCTTCGCCGGCGGCATGACCAGGCCTTTCACCCCGTCGGCGTACGCGGCGGCGGGCGAGCCCGCGAAGGGGGCGTCCGTCCCGGCGAGATCCGTCCCGAAGGAACCGTCCGTCCTGCCCGTCCCGCCGTCCGGGCGGCCGGAACCGGTGAAGCCCCCGAAGACGCCGGCGCGGAACCGGTCGACGACGTCCGGGCGATAGGTGACGAACACCCCGGCGGCCACGACCAGGGCGGTCACGGCGGCCACCGCGATCCAGCGCCGCCGGGAGCGCCGGGAGCGGGGCGGACGCGTCCTCTCCCGCGCGGCGCTCCTGCTCATCCGCCTGCGCTCCCGATCGGTGATCTGGGCCGTGAGCGCGGTGAAACGCTCGTCGATGTCGTCGGTCTCGGACACGGGTCTCTCCGGGGGGATGCGCGCGATGGGAGACCAATGATCTACGACCCGGGCCGGTGCGCGACAGGCGGTCCGGGCGGATACGGGGGCGACGGGCCGGGCGGCTACCGTTGGAGGCATGAGCAGTAGGCAGCCGCGGTGGACCCAGACCTGGCTCGGCGGCGTCAGATCGGCCGGGATCGACCTCGGACACCCGGGGGAGCGGCTCGGGCTGCCCGCCGAGGGCAGCGGTTCGGTGTCCGGGTTCGGCCGCAGGATCGCCGCCCTGCTGATCGACTGGCTGATCTGCACCTGGGCCATCACCCAGGGGCTCCTGGGGATCGACCCCACCCGGCAGGGCTGGGTGCCGGTCACGATCCTCGCGGTCGAGTACCTCCTGCTGGTCGGCACCATGGGCATGACCTTCGGGATGCGCCTGCTCGGGATCAGGGTGGCGGCGCTCGGCGGCGGGCAGCCGGGATTCGTCGCGGTCCTGGTACGGACCCTCCTGCTCTGCCTGGCCGTACCCGCCCTGATCTGGGACCGCGACCAGCGGGGCCTGCACGACCGCGCGGCGAACACCGTGGTCGTACGCCTCTGACCGGGCCCCGTGCCCGTCCCCGCTGCCGCCGGTTCCCCGTCCCGTCCGGACGCCGTCAGCACCGGCTCCCCGCCCGCTCCGCGTCCTGCCACGGCATCATCGGCCGGCACCGATTCCTTTTCCGCCCCGCGGCCGTCACATCGCCGGCGGCCGCGCCGCGCGGCACGACGAACGGGAGGAACGGCCTGATGATCGAGGACGAGACGGCGCCGGAACGGACGGAGGACGCCACGATCCTGGCCGACGCGCTGGCGGGCGACGAGACGGCGTTCGGCACGCTCGCCGAGAGGTACCGGCGCGAGCTGCGGGTGCACTGCTACCGCATGCTCGGCTCGTTCGAGGAGTCCGAGGACCTGGTGCAGGAGACGTTCCTGCGCGCCTGGCGGCGACGGGAGACCTTCGAGGGACGCTCGACGTTCCGGGCGTGGCTGTACCGGATCGCGACCAACGCCTGCCTGGACCTCCTCGACCGTCACCCGCGCCGCCCGCGTCCGCGCGAGGCGCCGGTGCTGGCCACTCCCGGGGTGCCCTCACCGTCGGCGACCGAGGTCTTCTGGCTCCGCCCCTACCCGGACCGGCTGCTGGAGCCCGCCGCCTCACCCGACGACGAACCGGACGCCGAGGTGGTCGCCAAGGAGACGATCGAGCTGGCGTTCCTGGTCGCCATCCAGCACCTGCCGGCCCGGCAGCGGGCGGTGCTGATCCTGCGCGACGTGCTTGGCTGGTCGGCGCCGGAGACCGCAGGGCTGCTGGAGGTCAGCGTCGTGGCGGTGAAGAGTGCCCTGCAGCGGGCACGGTCGACGATGCGGGAGCACCTGCCCCCGCGACGGCTGGACTGGGCACCGTCCACCGACCCGACCGGGGAGGAACGCCAGGCGCTGCAGCGCTACATCGACGCGGTCGAGCAGGCCGACCCCGCCGTCCTGGCCTCGGTGCTGCGGGCCGACGCCTGGCAGACGATGCCCCCGGCGCCCATCTGGATCCTGGGCGGGAACGCGATCGTCGAGGCGTGGCGCGACGCCATGGTGGGCCCCCAGGCGTGGGGCGACTGGCGCGTCCTGCCCACCCGCGCCAACCGGCAGCCCGCGGCCGCGGCCTACCTGCGGCGGCCGGGCGAGTCCGGGTACCGGGGCTCCTGGCTCGGGGTCCTGCGGGTCGAGGACGGGCTGGTGACCGAGGTCACGACGTTCGGTCCCGAGATCTTCCCCGAGTTCGGCCTGCCCTCGGCCCTGTGACCTGATCCCACGGGGACCCGCGCGCCGATTCCTTGCTCTTCCCCGAGTTCGGCCTGCCCTCGGCCCTGTGACCGGACCTCGCGGGGACCCGCGCGCCGATTCCTTTCCCGGCCGGTGGCCGTCATACCGGTCACCTGCCGTATCGGAAAAGGATCGATCATGAACAGTGATGTGCAGAAGCTCGTCCAGGAGGCCGCCGACAGGCTCGTGGAGACCGGTGCCGAGCGGGGCCTGCAGGTGGCCGCCTACCGGCACGGCGAGCAGGTGGTCGACGTCGTCGCGGGCGTCGCCGACCCGGCCACCGGCCGTCCCGTCACCCCCGGCACCCCCTTCTACAGCGCCTCGACGGGCAAGGGCGTCACCGCGACCGTGGTGCACGTGCTCGTGGAGCGGGGCGTTCTCGGCTACGACACGCCGATCGCCGAGCTGTGGCCGGAGTTCGGCGCCCACGGCAAGGAACGCGCCACGGTACGGCACGCCCTGACCCACTCGGCGGGCGTGCCCGGCGTGCCGGTCGCCACCACACCGGACGATCTCTGCGATTGGGAGGGGATGTGCGCGTCGATCGCCGCCGCCGTGCCCTGGTGGGAGCCGGGCACCCGCACCGGCTACCACGCCCACTCCTACGGCCACATCCTCGGTGAGGTCGTCCGCCGGGCCACCGGCACGCCGATCTCGCACGTCCTGCGCCAGGAGGTCGCGGGCCCGCTCGGGGTGGCGGACGAGCTGTTCTTCGGCGTGCCCGCGTCCGAGCTCGGCCGTCTGGCCCTGCTGGAGGACCCGCCCGGCGGGACGCACGCCGAGATGCCCGCCGAGATGCTCGCGGTCATCCCGTTCTTCAGGGTCGTGGACGGCTACACGGCGGCGCCGATGGCCGCGATGCCCGACGCCGCGTTCGGCAACCGCGCCGACGTGCTGACCTCCGACATCCCGGCGGGCGGCACCATGTCCGCCCGCGCCGTGGCCCGCATGTACGCGGCCCTGATGACAGAGGTGGACGGCGTCCGGCTGGTCTCGGCCGAGCGGCTGCGGGAGATCACCGCCGTGGCGGTCGCCGGCACGGACGAGATCATCGGCCGCCCGGTCCGCAGGGGTCTCGGGTACGCCCTGGGCGCCACCGAGCGGCTCGACGCCCCGACCCTGTTCGGCATGGCGGGCAGCGGCGGATCGGCCGCCTACGCCGACACGGCCACCGGGACCGCCGTCGCGGTGACCAAGAACCTGGTCCGCAACGGGGACTTCGGCACCTTCGACACCCTGGCCGGGATCGTCCTGGAGGCCGCGCGGGACCGCTAGGAACCGGGTGCCCGCTCGCAGGTGAAGATCGCCGTTCCCGGCAGGTGGCGCCCGCGCAGCGGGCTCCAGCCGCCCCACTCGCGGTCGTGGCCCGGCGGCCACTCCGGCTCGGTCAGGCCGCGCAGGGTCAGGCCCGCACCGGTGATCAGGGCGATCCAGTCGCCCATCGTGCGGTGGTGCTCGACATAGGACGGCCGCCCGTCCTGGTCGGTCTCCACGTACGGGGAGCGGTCGAAGTAGGAGCGGTCGCTGGTGAGCCCGGCCGGGCCGGGGTCGTCGGGGAAGGCCCAGCGGATCGGGTGGCTGACCGAGAAGACCAGCCGCCCTCCGGGTCGCAGCACCCGGCGGACCTCGGCCAGGACGGTCCCCGCGGCGGCCACGAACGGCAGCGCGCCGTACGCCGAGCAGGCCAGGTCGAAGGCCTCGTCCGCGAACGGCAGGGCCTCGGCGTCGGCCTGGAGCACCGGAAGGGCGGAACCGGAGTCCAGGTCGATCCGCCGGGAGTGCTGGAGCTGGCGGAAGGACAGGTCGAAGGCGGCCACCCGGGCGCCCCGGCCGGCCAGCCAGCGCCCGCACTGCCCGGCGCCGCAGCCGATCTCCAGCACGTCACGGCCCGCCACGTCGCCCAGCAGGCGCGCGTCGGCCTCGTCCAGCCCTTCGGGGCACCAGACGAAGCCCGCGTCGCGCAGGAACTCCCCGTGCTCGGCCTGGTACTCGTCGGCGGCGCCGTCCCACCAGCCGCGGTTGGCGCGGGAGGTGGCCGCGGCGTCCACCCCCTGGCGGCCCACCCCGGCGAGGGACATCAGCGCATCTTCGGGCGGGGCATCCTCGCACCGCGCGGCAGCGGGCCCTTGGGCATCGGCATCGTCTGCGGAAGCGCCTTGAGCCGGTTGTTGATCTCGTACAGGGCGGGCTTCTTGAGGTTGCGGGGCAGCTTCATCAGGTGACGCTGCAGCTTGGCCAGCGGGATCTGGCCCTCACCGTCACCGGACTGCACGTCGTAGACGGGCACGTCCAGCGCGACCCGCTGGACCCGCTTCTTCTCGGCGACCAGGAGCTTCTGCACGCGGTTGCCCGGCCCCTCGGAGACCAGGATGATCCCGGGGTAGCCGACCACGCGGTGCACGACGTCCTGGTCGCGGGTGGCCGCGACGACCGGGGTGACCTCCCAGTTGCCGCGCATGCCCTGCAGGATCGCGGCGGCGGCACCGGGCTGGCCGTGCAGCATCGAGTACTGCGCCCGCTGGGCGAGCTGGCCGAACACCACGAGCCCCACGGTCAGGGCCAGCATGATCCCGATGACGAACAGGTACCACCAGCCCGTGACCAGGCCGATCACCACGAACAGGACGAGCGTGCCCAGCGCGGAGGCATAGACGATCGGCATCCCCTTGGGGTTGGCCTGCTTGATGATCTGCGCGATCATACGGAGCTGCTTGACGCGCCCCGGGCGCTCTGAGTCTTCGGGCTTCTTGGCCATGCTCTGAAGGATACAAATCCAGGGCTCAAGAAATGAAAACGTGACCTGACGATCGTCCCGGCCCGGCCGCCGTCTCCCGGCGCCGCCCGTCCGGTCCCGGCCCCGCCCGGCCCGGTCCCGCCGGCTCCCGCGCCCGTCCCCGCCCTCCCGGTTCCTTTCCGGGCCCGCCCCGGCGTCCCCGGCTCACCGCTCCCGTCTCGCCCCTCCCGCACCGCCGTGCCCGTCCCGCGTTCCCGTGCCGCCTGCCCGTCCCGCCGTGCCCGGCCCGCGTTCCCGTGCCGTCCTACCCGGTCACGGTCACGGTCGCGGACAGGCGCGGGTCGGCGACACCGCGGCCCACCTCGACGGTGTGCTCCCCGGGTACGGTCCGCCAGCCCCGCTCCGTCCAGACCTGGAAGGCGCGCTCGGGCAGGTAGACGGTGGTGATCACGGTCTGCCCGGGGGCCGCGTCGACGGCCGAGAACCCGGCCAGGATCCGTGCGGGCCGCAGCGGGTCCTGCTCGGGCGGCGCGAGGTAGAACTGGACGACCTCGCGTCCGGGACGCCCGCCGGTGTTGGTCACCGCGACCGTCACGGTGGTCCCGGTGACGGCGACGGAGTCGTAGGACCACGTGGTGTAGCCCAGGCCGTGGCCGAACCAGAAGGCCGGGACGCGCCCGGCCCGCTCCCAGGCGCGGTACCCGATGAGCAGGCCCTCCCGGTAGACGACCTCGCCGTCCGTCGGCGTCACGTCCAGGACGGGGACGTCGGACGCGCGCAGCGGCCAGGTGGTGGGCAGCCGCCCGCCGGGCTCGGCGTCGCCGAACAGCACGTCGGCCAGGGCGGCGCCCGCCTCCTGCCCGGGGAACCAGGTCAGCAGGACCGCGGGGACGTGCTCCAGCCAGGGCATCAGGACCGGTGACCCGGCGTTGACCACGACGACCGTGCGGGGGTTGGCCCGCGCGACCCTGGTGATCAGCTCGTCCTGGCGGCCGGGCAGGGCCAGATCGGTGCGGTCGAACCCCTCGCTCTCCACCTCCGGGGTGGTGCAGGCGATCACGATCGCCACGTCGGCGCCGGCGGCCGTCGCGACCGCCTCGGCGATGGTCGCGTCGTCACCGGGGGAGGGGGCGGCGTGACCCAGCGAGAACGAGACGAACGCCATGCCGCCGGACGCCGCCGTGAGGTGCCGTACGCGCAGCTCGACCGGGACGCCCGCGGTGAGCGCGGCGGTCAGGCGATGCTCGGGCGGCGCCAGGAACGCGGTCGCCGGATCACCGCCGGGTGACGTGACGAACCCGTCGAAGACCACCTCACCGTCGATCCTCACGGCGAACGCCCCCGCCCCCACCAGGGAGAACAGGTGCGATCCGGTCATCTCCGGGGTGTACGTGCCGCGGATCTCCACGGCGCCCAGCCGGTCGGCGTCGACGTCCGCGGGCAGCCGGCCGACCCAGCGGGCCTCGGCGTCGGCCAGCGGATGCTCGCCCAGGGACTCGCCCCCGGCGTCCAGGAAGACGGCCCGGCAGGGCACGGCGAGCGGTGCCGGCCGGATCCGCGGGTCGGTGCCCGGCGCGTGGCGGACCTCGACGTCTCCGCGCCCGCGCAGCCCCTCCAGCGGCGAGACGATCCGGTCCGGGTACACCTGGGCGCTGCCACCGCCCATGATCCGCGGCTGTGCGGCGCCCGGCCCGATCAGCGCCACGCTCCGCACGCCCTCCAGCGGCAGCAGGCCGCCCTCGTTGCGCAGCAGCGTGAACGAGCGCGCGGCCACCTCGCGGGCCAGCGCCACCCCGTCGATCGGGACGTCCCCGCCTGCCCGGGGAGCGACCTTCAGTCCCGTTCCGGAACCGGGACCGGGGTCAGGATCGGGACCGGGATCAGGGACGGAGGTGGACGCGGGGCCGGGAGCGGACGCGAGGGCGGCGGGGGAGCCGGGGGAGCCGGGGACGGGGCGCAGCGCCCCGACCCGCAGGGCCAGGCGCAGCACGCGGCGGACCTGGTCGTCGACGACCTCCTCGGCCACCCGGCCGTCGCGGACCGCGGCCTCCAGCTTCGCGCCCCAGGGACCGTACGGGCCCGGCATGGCCACGTCGAGCCCGCCGTCGGCCGTCGCCTCGGTGGAGCGGGCGGCCGTCCAGTCCGACACGACGAGGCCGTCGAAGCCCCACTCGTCCTTGAGCAGGTCGCGCTGGAGCGCCCGGTGCTCGGTCATCGTGGTCCCGTTGACCGCGTTGTAGGCGGACATCAGCGCCCAGGCCCCGGCCCGTACCACCCGCTCGAAGGGGGCCAGGTAGACCTCCCGCAGCGTCCCCTCGGCGACCGTGACGTTCACCGTGAACCGGTCGGTCTCGAAGTCGTTGGCCACGAAGTGCTTGGGCGTGGCGGCCACGCCGCCCTCCTGGACGCCCTCGACGTAGGCGGCGCCGATCTCACCGGTCAGGTACGGGTCCTCGGAGAAGCACTCGAAGTGCCGGCCGCCCAGGGGGCTGCGGTGCAGGTTCAGGGTCGGGGCCAGCAGCACGTGCACGCCCTTGCGCCGGGCCTCCTGGGCGAGCAGCCGCCCGGCCCTGCGGACCAGCTCCACGTCCCAGGTCGCGGCGAGCGCGGTGGGGCTGGGCAGCGCGATCGAGGGGTCACCGGGCGACCACCGCTCACCCCGGACGCCGATCGGGCCGTCGCTCATCACCAGCGGGCCGAGCCCGATCCGCGGGAGCGCGGGAAGCGACCACATGTCGGTCCCGGTCAGCAGGCGCGTCTTGGCGCCCAGATCCAGCGTCCCGATCAGCTCTTCGATGTCCACGCCGACAGTCTCGCCCGGCGGGCCGGGAGGGCGACAGGGCCCGCGGTCACACCTTTACGAAAGCGGGCGGGTGCCCGGCCCCGCTTCCGGGGCCGGGCGACGCGCTCAGGCGTGCTGGCGGGCCTCGACGGCCTGCTTGTACAGACGACCGGCCCGGTAGGAGGAACGCACCAGCGGCCCGGACAGGACACCGGCGAACCCGATGGCCTCGGCCTCGGCCTGCAGCTCCACGAACTCCTGCGGCTTGACCCAGCGGTCCACCGGGTGGTGGCGCGGGGTGGGACGCAGGTACTGGGTCACGGTCAGCAGGTCGCACCCGGCCTCGTGCAGGTCGCGCATGGCCTGGACGACCTCCTCGCGCTCCTCGCCCATGCCGAGGATCAGGTTGGACTTGGTCACCAGACCGGCCTGGCGGGCCTTGGTGATCACACCCAGCGAGCGGTCGTAGCGGAACGCGGGCCGGATGCGCTTGAAGATCCGCGGCACGGTCTCGACGTTGTGCGCGAACACCTCGGGCCTGGCGGAGAAGACCTCCTCCAGCTGGGCCTGGTCGCCGTTGAAGTCCGGGACCAGCAGCTCGACGCCGCAGCCGGGAAGGAGCGCGTGGATCTGCCGCGCGGTCTCGGCGTACAGCCACGCCCCGCCGTCGGGCAGGTCGTCGCGGGCGACACCGGTCACGGTCGCGTAGTTCAGCCCCATCTGCCGCACCGATTCGGCCACCCGGCGGGGCTCGTCGGTGTCGTACTCCTTGGGCTTGCCGGTGTCGATCTGGCAGAAGTCACAGCGCCGGGTGCACTGGTCACCGCCGATGAGGAAGGTGGCCTCGCGGTCCTCCCAGCACTCGGAGATGTTGGGGCAGCCGGCCTCCTGGCAGACCGTGTGCAGTCCCTCGCGTTTGACCAGCGCGCGCAGCTCGGTGTGGTTGGGGCCGGTCCGGAACCGGGTCTTGATCCACTCAGGCTTCTTCTCGATGGGGGTCTCGGCGTTCCTGACCTCCAGGCGGAGGAGTTTCCGGCCTTCGGGGGAGACGGTCATGCGAGCTCCTTCATCGGTCGCGGGACCGAGGTGGTGCACATCGAGGTGCGGTATATGTCGTCACGCTCGCTCACCCCCCCAGCTTATGTCCCGCCGCAGGCTGCGGCGGCCCCGGCCCCGGCGCCGCCTCACGAGGGCCGCCCGCGGGGCTCCGGCCGGGCACGGAGCGGGCTTTCCGGGGGCCGGGCGGCGTGCCCGGCCACCCCGTCGGGCCCCGGTCGGGCCCTGAACCGCTCCCGGGACCGGCCCGGCGCTCCGGGACCGGTCCGGCCGCTGCCGATCAGCGCCGGAACAGGTCCTCCTCGGGCAGTTCGAAGGCCCGCGCGCCCAGCGCCTCGGTCAGGTGCTTCTCGGCGTACGGCAGCACCTCGTCCACCACGATCCGGCGGCCGGTCTCGGCCGAGAGCGAGGAGACCCCGGCGTCGCTGATCCCGCACGGGACGATCCGGTTGTACCAGCTGGGGTCGTTGGAGCAGTTCAGGGCGAACCCGTGCATCGTCACGCCGCCCGCGACCCGGATGCCGATCGCCCCGACCTTCCTGTCGGGCAGGCCGTGCGAGGGGTCACCGGCCACCCAGATGCCGCCCCGCCCCTCCACCCGGCCCGCCTGCACCCCGAAATCGGCGCAGACGTGCACCAGGGTCTCCTCCAGGAGCCTCACGTAGGCGTTCACGTCGAGCCGGCCGCCGAGCCTGACGATCGGGTAGCCGACCAGCTGGCCGGGACCGTGCCAGGTGATCCGGCCGCCCCGGTCGACCTCGACGACCGGGGTGCCGTCGGAGGGCCGCTCGTGCGGCGCGGTACGCCTGCCCGCCGTGTAGACCGGCGCGTGCTCGAGCATCAGGCAGGTGTCGGGAATCTCGTCGGCCACCCGGCGGGCGTGGATGCGCCGCTGGAGATCCCATGCCTGCTCGTAGGGGAAGTCAACGCCAAGACGGACGATTGCCAGGTCACTCACGGCTCAAGAGTAGTTGACCCGTTCGTGGTCATGGTGTGAGAAGCCGAGGCTCGATGCGGAACTCCTTGGCGCCGCCCGACCCGTCGTGCTCCACCCGGTAGGCGTGGCCCCCCGGGCGCACGCTGACGGCCTGGATGAACTCGGTGCCCACGTAGTGCAGGGCGACGCCCTCGTCGGCGGCGTAGCCCATGGGCAGCTCGCCCGAGGCCACCGAGGCGTGCAGCAGCTCGCGCCGCTGGGGGTCGGAGTCGTAGTGGACGCCGCACGAGTAGGGGAGCAGGCCCAGGCCGTCGGACCAGGCCCGCAGCTCGGGCCCGAAGGAGTCGGTGTTGCCCCCCACGTGCCAGCACAGCGCCCCGGCGCTCTGCCCGCTCAGCACCACGCCCGCCCGCCAGGCCTCCTGGAAGATCTCGTCCAGGCCGTGCAGCCGCCACAGGGCCGCCAGGTTGGCCACGCTGCCGCCGCTGACGTAGATGACGTCCTGGCCGAGGACCCACTCGCGCGGGTCCTCGACGTTGGGCATCGGGAACACCGTCAGGTGGCTGACCTCGACGTCCCAGTCGCGGAAGGCGCCGTACATCTTCAGCAGCCACTCGGAGTCGTCGCCGGTGGCGGTGGCCAGCAGGCCCAGCCGGGGCCGGTCCTGGCCGCTCAGGTCCAGGGCGTACCGGAGCAGCGGGCTCGCCTCGATGAACCCGTAGCGGGCGGACGGGCGGAACGAGCCGCCTCCGATCGCGACGATGTGCGAATGCCCGGGCCTGCCCATGTCCGTCTCCCAGTGATCGGTGGTGGCTGAAACAGGGACCCTAGAGTACGGCGGCCAGTGCCTCGTCGAGACGCTTATGCCGGAACGTGTAACCGCCGTCGAGCAGGCGCCGCGGGAGCACCCGCTGGCCGCTCAGCACGCCCTCCTGGGCGAACTCGCCGAGCAGCGCGCGCAGCGCGAAACCGGGCACGGCCAGCGGCATGGTGGGCCGGTGCAGGGCCGCCCCGAGGACCCTGGTGAACTCCGCGTTGGTGACCGGCTCGGGCGCGGTCAGGTTCACCGGGCCGGAGATCTCCGGATGCGCGAGCAGGTACCGCACGGCGAGCACCCAGTCGTCGAGGGAGATCCACGACCAGTACTGCCGTCCCGACCCCAGCGGGGCCCCCAGCGCGGCCCTGAAGACCGGCAGGATGCGGGCGAGCATGCCACCCTCCGGGGCCAGCACCAGGCCGGTGCGCAGCAGCACGACCCTGATCCCGGCCTCCCGGGCCGGGGCCGTCTCCGCCTCCCAGGGCACCACGACCTCCCGCGCGAGGAACCCCTCGCCGGCGCCGGAGCTCTCGTCGACCGCCCGGTCCCCGGTGTCGCCGTAGAAGCCGATCGCCGAGGCCGACAGCAGCGTCGCGGGTCTCACGGTCAGGCCGGCCAGGGCGGCCGCCAGCGTCCGGGTCCCCTCGACCCTGCTGCGGACCACCTCGCGCTTGTGCTCGTCGCTCCAGCGCCTGTCCTCGATGCCCACACCGGCGAGGTGGATCACCGCCTCGGCGCCCTCCAGCACCGCGGGGTCGAGGACACCCTTGGCCGGGTTCCAGAAGGCCTCCTCGTCGCCGCGCGGCACCCGCCGGACCAGACGGACCACCCTGGCCCCGTCGTCCCGCAGGGCCTTGACCAGAGCCGTGCCCAGCAGACCGGAGGAGCCGGTCATGATGATCGTCATATCGCCCAATGTAATCGACCTCCCCTCCGCCTCTTCGGAAGGAGGGCGCCGCGCGGATTCGCGTCGTCCCCGCGGGTCCGGGCCCTCACGCAGCCGCCTCGGGGAGCGTCCGCCGGGGACGGGGACGGGGACGAGGGGCGGCCGGGCGGGGACGCCGCAACGCGCGGGGGCCGGCCCGCGACGTCGCGGACCGGCCCCGTGGGAGCGGAGAGGGCTAGCCGTTGAGGCCCAGCTGGTTCTCGAAGCGGCCCTCCTCCAGGCGACGCTTGATCGTCGTCAGGAAGCGGGCGGCGTCGGCGCCGTCGACCAGGCGGTGGTCGTAGCTGAGCGCCAGGTACATCATCGAGCGGACCGCGATGACCTCGCCGTCGGGGGTGTCCAGCACCACCGGGCGCTTGACGATCGCGCCGGTGCCCAGCATGCCGACCTGCGGCTGGTTGAGGATCGGGGTGTCGAACAGCGCGCCGCGGCTGCCGGTGTTGGTCAGCGTGAACGTGCCGCCGGTGATCTCGTCCGGGCTCACCTTGTTGGTACGGGTGCGCTCGGCCAGGTCGGCGATCTTACGGGCCAGGCCGGCGATGTTGAGGTCGCCCGCGTCCTTGATCACCGGAACCAGCAGGCCGCGCTCGGTGTCCGTCGCGAAGCCCAGGTGCTCGGCGTCGAAGTAGGTGACCTCGTTGGTCTCGCTGTTGATCGTGGCGTTCAGCTTGGGGTGCTGCTTGAGCGCCTCGATCGCGGCCAGGGCGAAGAACGGCGTGAACGTGAGCTTGACGCCCTCGCGACGCTGGAACTCGGCCTTCGCCGCCTCGCGCAGCCGCGCGATCTTGGTGACGTCCACCTCGACCACGCTGGTGAGCTGGGCCGAGACCTGCAGCGACTCGACCATGCGCTTGGCGATGGTCTGGCGCAGCCGCGACATCTTCTCGGTGCGCCCGCGCAGCGTGGTGTCCACCACGACCGGCTCGGGGGCCTGCGCCGGGGCCGATGCCTGGGCGGCGGCCTGCGGAGCCTGCGCGGCGGCCTGCGGGGCCGGGGCCTGGGCGGCGGCGGCCTGCTCGCGACGGGCGCGGGCGGCCTCCAGGACGTCCTGCTTGCGGATGCGGCCGCCGACACCGGTGCCGGTCAGCGACTCCAGGTCCACCCCGTGCTCACCGGCCAGCTTGCGCACCAGCGGGGTCACGTACGGGCTGTCGCCCGAGGACGGCGCGGGCTGCTCGGCGGACGGCGTCGCCGCGATGGGGGACGGCGGCGCGGCCGGGGAGGCCTGCACGGAGGCCGGAGCCTGCTGCGGGGCGGGCTGCTGCGCGGGGGCCTGCTGCTGCGGGGCCGGAGCCTGCTGGGCGGGCGCCTGGGCCTGCTGCGGGGCCGGTGCCTGCTGTGCGGCGGGCTGCTGGGCGGGGGCCTGCTGGGGGGCGGGCTGCGGGATGGAGGAGGCGGGCTGCGCCTGCTGCTGCTGGGGGGCGGGCTCCGGCTCGGGCTCGGGCTCCGGCTCGGGGGCCGGCTCCTGCGCCTGCTGCTGCGGGGCCGCGCCCTCGGTGCCGTTCTCGTCGATGACGGCGAGCTCGGCACCGACCTCGACGGTCTCGTCCTCGGCCACCACGATCTTCGTGAGGATGCCCGCGGCCGGGGAGGGGATCTCGGTGTCCACCTTGTCGGTGGAGACCTCCAGGAGTGGCTCGTCGGCCTCTACGCGCTCGCCCTCCTTCTTCAGCCAGCGGGTGACGGTACCCTCCGTGACGCTCTCACCGAGCTGGGGCATCTGTACGGACTTCGGCATGGGTGTCTTCTCTCGCGTTCCGAGTGAGGGCTTACGTTTAGTTGTGGACGTGGAGGGGCTTGCCGGCCAGCGCCAGCATCGCCTCGCCGACGGCCTCGGACTGGGTCGGGTGCGCGTGGACCAGCTGCGCCACCTCGGAGGGCAGGGCCTCCCAGTTGTAGATCAGCTGCCCCTCGGTCACGAGCTCGCCGATGCGGCGGCCGACCATGTGCACGCCGAGCACGGGGCCGTCCTTCTCGGAGATGATCTTGACCGCGCCCTGCGTCTGCAGGATCTGGCTCTTGGGGTTGCCCGCGAGGTCGTAGGTGAACTCGACGATCTCGTGGCCGCGCTCCCTGGCCTGTGCGGAGGTGATGCCCACCGAGGCGACCTCGGGGTCGGAGTAGGTGATCCGCGGCACGCCGTCGTAGTCGATCGGCACCGGGTTCAGGCCGGCGATGTGCTCGGCCACCAGGATGCCCTCGGCGAAGCCCGCGTGGGCGAGCTGCAGGGTCGGGATGAGGTCGCCGACCGCGTACACGTTCGGCACGCTGGTCTGGCAGAACTCGTTCACTGTGACGGTGCCGCGCTCGATCGCGATGCCCGCCTCCTCGAAGCCCATGCCCGACGAGACCGCGCCCCGGCCGACCGCGACGAGCAGCAGCTCGGCCTCCAGCGTCTTGCCGTTGGCCAGGCTGACGACCACGCCGGTGTCGGTGGTCTTGACGCCCTCGAAGAAGACCCCGAGCTCCTGCTTGATGCCGCGCCGGCGGAAGGCGCGCTCCAGCAGCTTGGAGCTGGACTCCTCCTCCAGCGGCAGCAGGTGCGGCAGGCCCTCGACGATCGTCACCTCGGCGCCGAAGGAACGCCAGACGCTGGCGAACTCCACGCCGATGACGCCGCCGCCCAGGACGACCACGGAGCCGGGCACCCGGTCGAGCCTGAGCGCGTGCTCGCTGGTGATGACCCGCTCGCCGTCGATCTCCAGGCCGGGCAGCGACCTGGGGGCCGAGCCGGTCGCGAGCACGATGTTGCGGCCCTCGTAGACGTCGGAGCCCACCGTCACCCGGTTCGGGCCCGCGAGACGGCCCTCTCCCTCGACGATGGTGATGCCCTTGCTCTTGAGAAGGCCCTGCACGCCCTTCCAGGCGCGGTTGACGATCTTGTCCTTGAACGCGTGCACGGCGGGCATCTCGATGCCCTCGAACCGCGCCTTGACGCCGTAGGTCGCGCTTTCCCGCGTCTCGTCGGCGACCTCCGCGGAGTGCAGAAGCGCCTTGGTGGGGATGCACCCCCGGTGCAGGCAGGTGCCGCCGATCTTGTCCTTCTCGATCAGAACGACCGTCTTGCCCAGCTCGGCCGCCCGCAGAGCGCAGGCATAGCCACCGCTGCCACCACCCAGGACGACGATGTCGTACGGGCCGCTGCCATCAGCCACAGGAAAGCTCCTTGTCGGATCGGAATACCGTGTTCGTCGTGTTCGTCGTGTTCACGGTCGCACCCCTCCCGGACCCCGTCCGGCCGCGCGGATCGCCGATCGCGTCCGCGCCGCCGCCGGTCCCGGCTCGGCGCCGCGCCGGGAGGCGCCCTCGGCCTGATCCCGGCAACCGCATCTTTTCATTTGTCCGCATCCCTCGTGACCCGCTTGCGCGGTGACGAGGGCCGGCCGGCGAGGGCCTCGTGGTGGTCACTCGCCCGCGTAACGCTCGGCCAGGCCCACCAGCGTCCGGGTGATGGCACCGGTGCCGCCCTTGGGCGTGTACCCGTGCGGCTCGCCCTTGTTGAAGGCGGGACCGGCCATGTCAATGTGTGCCCAACGGACTCCGTCCGGTACGAATTCCCGCAGGAAGATGGCGGCCGTGAGCATGCCGCCGAAACGCTCGGGGTGCAGGTTGGCGATGTCGGCGACGGGGGAGTCGAGACCCTTGCGGAGCTCGTCCGGCAGCGGCATGGGCCACGCGCCCTCGCCCTGCTCGCCCGCGGTCTCGACCACCTCGGCGCGCAGCGCGTCGTCGTTGGCCATGACGCCCACCGTCCGCCAGCCCAGCGCGACGATCTGCGCGCCGGTGAGCGTGGCCACGTCGACGATCACGTCGGGCTCGTCCTGGGCGGCGCGGGCGATGCCGTCGATCAGCACCAGGCGGCCCTCGGCGTCGGTGTCGAGCACCTCGACGGTCTTGCCGGAGTAGCTGGTGAACACGTCGGAGGGGCGCTGCGCGGTGCCGCTCGGCATGTTCTCGGCCAGGCAGAGGTAGCCCACCGCGTTGACCTTCAACCCCAGGGCGGCGATCGCGAGGATCGCGCCGAAGACCGCTCCGGCGCCTCCCATGTCCGACTTCATCCAGTCCATCGACGCCGTCGGCTTGAGCGACAGGCCGCCGGAGTCGAAGGTGATGCCCTTGCCGACGTAGGCGAGTCTCGTGCCGGCCTCGGGGTGGCTGTAGGCCAGGCGGACCAGGCGGGGCGGGTTGACCGACCCCTGGCCGACGGCGACGATGCCGCCGTAGCCGCCCTCCTTGAGGGCCGTCTCGTCCAGGACCTCCACCGACAGGCCGGCCTCGGCGCCCTTGTCCTGCACGATCTCGGCGAAGCGGGCCGGCCACAGGTCCGAGGGCGGGGTGTTGACCAGGTCGCGGACGAGCGAGACCGACTCGGCCAGGACGGTGGCGCGCTCGACCGCGGCCCGGGCCCCCTCGGCGTCGCTCAGCACGGTCAGCTCGGCCACCGGGGCGGTCTGCTCACCGGTGGTGCGGTACCTGTCGAAGGAGTAGGCGCCGAGCAGGCCGCCCAGGGCGACGGCACCGGCGGCGTCGGCGCTCGCGGCGGGCAGGGCCAGCGCCACGCGGCCGGTCCCGGCCAGGGCGCGGACGGCGGTGCCCGCGGCCCGGCGGAGCGCCTCGGCGTCGTAGCCGGACCCGTCCGCGGGGGCGTCGCCCAGGCCGACGGCGACCAGCAGGGGAGCGGTCAGCGCGCCGAAAGTGGGGATCTTGGAGACCTCGCCCGGCTTACCCTTGGCGCCCATGCCGGCGAGCGTGGTGGCCAGCCTGCCGCCGAGCGCCTCGTCGAGGCCCTCGGCCCCGGGCGCGGCGAGCAGGCCGTCCGGCCCGGTGTGCACTCCGACGACCAGGGCGTCGGAGTCGAACGAGACAGCGTTGTCACTTGGGTTCAGCCGCACAGTGGTCACGTAGGCCGATGCTAGTAGGGCTTTCACGGTACGCATAAACGAGGGTTCGTCCTACGAATTCTATCGCACGATGGTGCCACTCGGGGTGGCACCATCCGGGTCCATGGTGCTAATGTCGATAGCATCATGCTGATCACACTGGATCTGAACGATCCCCGGCCACTGCACGAGCAGGTGGCCGAGGCGATCAGGCGTGCCGTCGCCGAGGGGTCCTACGCGCCCGGAGACCGCCTCCCCCCGGCGCGGGACCTGGCCGCCGCGCTGGGGATCAACGCCAACACGGTGCTGCGCGCCCTGCGGGACCTGCGGGACGAGGGGGTCCTGGAGTTCCGGCGGGGGCGCGGCGTGAGCGTCCTCAACCGTCCCAACCCGCGCAGCGTCATCGAGGAGAAGCTGCGCTCCCTGCTCGCCGAGGCGGTCCAGTACGGCTACCGCCACGACGACGTCATCGAGCTCATCAGGGAACTGTCGTGACCGGGCCCCGGGGCCCGGTCCTTGGAGGGAATGATCGAATGAGTCTGCGAGCCCGTTTCCTGTCCGCGGCCGTCGGCTGGTTCGCGCTGGTGACCGTCGCGCTGACGGTGCCGGCGCTGACCCTTAGCGAGCGGCTGCCGGACCCGCTCGCGACGCACTGGGGCGTGTCCGGCGCCCCCGACCGCTCCATGTCGTTCGACGCCCTCCTGTGGTTCCAGGTGGGCGTGTGGGCGGTACTGGCGGGCGCGGCCGTCATGCCCTGCCTCGTCGGCCGCCTGTCGCTCAGGCGCAGGACGGCACGCATGAGCACCGGAGCCCTGCTGGGCGGTGGCGGCCTGTTCCTCCTGGGGATCGAGGCCGTCACGCTGACCGCCAACCTGGACGCCCCCGCCTGGTGGCGTGCCTCTCCCCTGGGGTGGGGCGTGCCGGTCGCGGTCCTCGGGCTGCTGGCGGGCGGCTGGCTCGGCGCCCTCGCGGCCAGGCCGGGTCCCGACGACGTCCCGGAGACCGGCGCGGTGCGGCGGCTCTCGCTGGGCGCCGACCAGCGCGCGGTCTGGGTCTCCTCGGTGCACAACGTCGCGTTCGTGGTCTTCGCCGGATCGCTGCTGGCCGCGGGGGCGGGGTGCGCCGTGTTCGCCCTGATCGGCGGCGAGGGCGTCCTGTGGGGCGTGGCGGGCACCCTGATCCTCGTGGGGCTGCTGGGCCTGGTCTTCAGCTCGGCACGCGTGCAGGTCACCGAGGAGGGCGTCGTGATCTTCTACGGTCCGCTCCGCCTGCCCCGGTGGCGCGTCCCGATCAGGCGGGTGGAGCGGGCCTGGTCGGAGAAGCTGTTCCCGTCCGCCGTCGGGGGCTGGGGCATCCGAGGCCTGCCGGGATCGGCCACGGTCATGCTCCGCGGCGGGGAGTGCCTGGTGCTGAGCTACGTCTCCGGTGGCCGGCTCGCCATCTCGATCGACGACGCCGAGAACGGCGCGGCCCTCGTCAACACCCTCGTGGCCAGGGAGTCCACCGGCCCCGGCGCCCGCTGACACCAACTGACGCCCGCACATCCGCCGGTTCGCCGGCCCGGTGTCACGGCGCCTGGGGTCCCTGAGGTCCCTCGCCCTCACCCCCGCCGCGGGAGGGCGGGTGGTGGTCCGGTCGGGGCCGTGCCGGAGCTCAGTTCGCGAGCACCGTGCAGGCCAGGAGCGTCGCCGCGGTGGAGGTCTCGACGAGGGCGCCGAGCACGTCACCGGTCACGCCGCCCAGCCGCCGTACGGCCCGGCGGCGCAGCGCCCAGGCCGCCAGCAGGCCCACCGCCACGGCCAGGGGAAGACCCCAGGGGGCGAGGAACGGCCCGAGGCCCGCGGTGAGGCCGTGGTCCAGAACGATCCCGTCACCGGGGACATAGCTCGTGTAACCGTATTCGCCCCCTTCGAAGGAGGGGGAGGCGTACCCGCCGAGGATGCCGAGATCGTGGACCCAGGCCAGCGCCGCCGTTGCCGCGAGCGTCAGCGCGGTGACGACCAGCACGGTGCCCCGCCGGACGGTGCCCGCGACCATCGCGCCGAGGCCGTCGGGGCGGGCGGACGGGACACCGGTCCGGCAGGCCCAGGTGAGGGCGAGGCGCCCGGCCGCGCAGGCCACGACCAGGGTGACCGGCCCCGCCCCCGCCCGGATCGCCTCGTGCAGGGCGGTCACCTGGACCAGCAGGGTGAGGACCAGCGTGACCACCCCGAAGGGGCCGATGTCCGACCGCTTCATGATCTCCAGAGCCCGCTCGGTGGGCCTCCCGCTGCCCAGCCCGTCGGCGAGGTCGGCCAGCCCGTCCAGGTGGAGTCCCCGGGTGAGCAGCGCCACGGTCGCCACCGCCAGTACCGATGCCGGGAGCGGGGTCACGGCCAGCCACAGGGAGATCGTCAGTACCAGCGCTCCGATGACCCCGATCGCCACCCCGACCAGTGGGGCGACCGCCATCGCGATCCCCGCGGCCCGGCGGTCGACCACACCCGGCCGGACCGGGAACACGCTCAGCGTGCCGACGGCGAGACGGATCCCGTCGGCCGTCGTCGAGGGCCTGTCCGGGGGGTCCGGTGGCTCCGGCGGTGCCGGGGGCGTGTCCGGGGTGGGGGGTGCGGGCATGACCGGTGATCCTAGCCCGCCCCGGTCGCACCCAGGCTGAGCAGGCCGGGGGCGGGTCGGTGGCGGATCCCCTCCGACCGGATTCGGTCAGGGAGACGGCCCGTGGCGCGTCCGGTCGGTCGAAGGTGATCGGCGTCGGCTCCGGTGGGGGCGGCCGGTGCCGGATCCGGTCGGAGGGGATGTGGTCAGGGAGACGGCCGACGTCGGGTTCGGCAGGGGAGACGGCCGGTGTCAGATCGGGCCGAGGAGGCGACCGGCGACGACGAGGCCGACGTCCTCCGACTCCATGGACAGGCGCTGGTTCAGGCGGCCGAGGGCGTCGCGGAACATCCGGCCGCTGGAGGTGTGCGGGACCACGCCGAGGCCGACCTCGTCGGAGACCGCCACCACCCGGACACGGGTCTGCCGCCAGGCCGCCACCAGTTCGTCGCACCGGGCCGCGACCGCGTCGAGACCCTCCCCGCCCGACCACGCCCCGCACTCGTCGAAGACGGCGGTGATCCAGGTGCCGAGCCCGTCGATCAGCAGCGGGCTCGTGGCGGACCGCAGTACCCCGGCCAGGTCGGTGGTCTCGGCGGTCCCCCAGTGGGCGGGCCTGCGGTCGCGATGAGCGCGGACCCGGCGCGACCACTCGGGGTCACCCTCTCCGGACGGCCCGGTCGCGACGTAGAGGACATCGGGCTCGGCCGCCAGCCGCAGTTCGGCCTCCGCGGACTTGCCGGACCGGCTGCCGCCGAGCAGCAGGGTCCGCCGGGGCAGGAGGGGTGGGGTGGGCGGGGGGTCGCGAAGGTCGATGACCGTGCCGTCCGGTACGGTCCGCACCCCCCACAGCGCGGTCCTGCGGGCGAGTTCGGCCTCCGTCGGCACCCGGTGGTCGACGTCGACGGCCACCACGTGCGTCCGTTCGCCCACCAGCCCCCGCCGCCGCAGGTCCCCCAGCCGCTCCGGCCGGTCCAGGACGTCCACCAGCACCATGTCCGGTTCCTCCGCCGGGCCGGTGGTCGCGTACGGGAACGGCAGGGCGGGGAGGGCGGCCGCGTACAGGATGCGAAGGCCGTCGGGCGTGGTGACGGTGAGGCCGTCGGGACCCGACCGGGCCTGGTAGCCGGGCGGCAGCGATCCGCCGGACGGAGGCAGGACGACAAAGCCGGACGACGGGAGGTCACCGTGGGGGACGGTGACGCCTGATGGCACGCGGGGAACGGGTCCTACGCGGGGAACGGGTGTTACGTGGGGAACGGGCCGGTCGGGCGTCAGGCAGGGACCGGGGTCGCCGGGCGGCAGGTGGGGGACAGGGCCGCCAGGTGGTACGCCGGGGGCGTCGAGCCGTACCGAAGTGCGGCTCCTGCCGCGGGGGACGCGGGCGCACGAGGCGCACCCGCACCCGGGGGCCGGCCAGCCCGCCGCGCTCGCCGTGCCGGAGATCAGGACCTTCACACCCGGTATCCCATCAGGTCGCCGAAGAGGTCAGGGCCTCGGCCCGGAGACGGAGTGCGGGACGTGATCACGCCTGCACGCCCGCGGGCGGCCCGGCGAGGTAGGGTTCGCTGAGCCGACGAGGGGCAACGGCGAGACCCGCGAGAAGGAGCTGTGGCATGACGTGGCGCTGGCGTTATGAAAACGCGAACGGTGGCGAGATGGTCGAGGGTGTGACGCCGTCCGACACGTTCCCCAGCCAGGCCGACGCCGAGTCGTGGCTCGGTGAAAGCTGGCGTGAGCTGCTGGACTCCGGGGTCGAGAAGGTCACCCTGCTCGAGGGCGAGCGCGTCGAGTACGAGGGGATGTCGCTGCGCCCGGAGTGAACCCCGGCAAGCAGGACGAACCGGAGCAACAAGCCGGACTGGCTTGAACAAGCCGGACGAGCCTGAACAAGCCGGAGCGAACACCGATAAACCGGGGTGAACCACCATGGACCACTGTGAACCCCGGCAAGCCTGAGTGAACCGGGCCGACCGGGAACGGCGGGCTCCCCGGCTCCCGCCGAGGCAGGGGCCGGGGAGCCCGCCGTTCCCGGTCCTCGCCGTGACGAGAGGCCGGACCGGAGGTCAGGGACGCTTCGGCGGGCTCACGGTCTTGGCGGGGTCACGCTCGACGACCGGGCCGAGAATGTCGTCGATCTTCTTCAGCACCTCGGCGTCCAGCTTCACACCGGAGGCCTTGACGTTGTCGCGGACCTGCTCGGGCCTGCTGGCGCCGACGATGGCGGAGGACACGTTCGGGTTCTGCAGCACCCAGGCCACCGCGAGCTGGGCCATGCTCAGGCCCAGGTCACCGGCTACCGGCTGCAGTTCCTGGACGCGGGTGAGCACGTCGTCGTTGAGCATCCGGGAGATGAAGTTGCCACCCGCGGGGTCGGTGGCCCGGGAACCCTCCGGGGGCGGCTGGCCCGGCAGGTACTTGCCGGTGAGCACGCCCTGGCCGATCGGCGAGAAGACGACCTGCCCGACGCCCTCCTTCTCGCTCAGCGGCACGATCTCGGCCTCGATGACCCGCCACAGCATGGAGTACTGGGGCTGGTTGGAGACCAGGCGGTCGAAGCCCATCTCGTCGGCGATCTTCAGTGCCCGGCCGATCTGCTCGGCGGTCCACTCGCTGACCCCGACGTACAGGACCTTGCCCTGGCGTACCAGGTCGTCGAAGGTCTTGAGGGTCTCCTCGAGCGGCGTCTCGTAGTCGAAGCGGTGCGCCTGGTAGAGATCGACGTAGTCGGTCTGCAGGCGTCGCAGCGAGCCGTGCAGGGACTCGGTGATGTGCTTGCGCGACAGGCCGCGGTCGTTGGGGCCCTTGCCCGTCGGCCAGTAGACCTTGGTGAAGATCTCCAGGGACTCGCGCCGGACGCCCTGGAGGGCGCGGCCGAGTACCTCCTCCGCCTTGGTGCCCGCGTACACGTCGGCGGTGTCGAAGGTGGTGATCCCCTCGTCGAGCGCCGCTCGCACGCACTGCTTGGCGGCGTCCTCCTCTACCTGGGAACCGTGTGTGATCCAGTTGCCGTAGCTGATCTCACTGACCATGAGACCGCTTCGGCCAAGGTGGCGGAATTCCATGGTCCGACCTTAACCGCCGGGATGATTACAGATGATTCGGGATGCTCTGTCGGGCGTGTCGGGCTCAATGGGGTACGCGACGTGCCGGTGCCACCTCGTGAAGAGCTCCCGGGTCCCGGAATCCGGAACCCGGGCGGTGAATCCACGGCCCGTCCCCGGCCCGGACGGCCGTCGAGCGGGACCCCGCGAGAACCCCCTGCGGAGAACTCTCCCGGAACCTCGGATCAGCGCGAGGAGAAATCACCGGAAATCCCCCGCAAGAGCCCTGAAAGAGGAAAACCCCGCCCCCGAAACGGGGGCGGGGCTCGACGTGCCGTCCGCGGGCGCGGGCGTCAGTTCTTCGGCGGGACGGGCCTGCCGCCCGGCAGCACGGCCGGGGGCGGGAAGCGCAGCTTGCGGATCTGCAGCGCGCGCATGGCCGCGTAGAAGCCGACCCCCTTGAGGTTCTCGTCCGGGAACTTCTCCGCGGCGAGCTTCTTCACCTTCCACGACACCCAGATCGAGGTGAGCAGCACGCCGACCATCATGAGCGGCCAGCCGATCGTGATCACCGCGACGTAGATGTACCCCCGCACGCTCGCCGGGAAGGGGATCCAGGTCAGCAGCAGGATCAGGATGGAGAACGGCAGGAAGTACTGGCTCACGATGCGCCGGGAGTCGACCCAGTCGCGCGCGAACTTCCTGGCGGGCCCCTTGTCGCGCGCGGGGAAGTAGCGCTCGTCGCCGCGGAGCATGCCCTCGCGGGCCTTGACGCGGTCGTTCGCCTGGCGCTCGCGAAGCTGCCGGTAGGCCTCTTTGCGGTTCTGAGGGGCGTTCACCGGCTGCCGGCGACGACCTTCGGCGTCCCGGCGCTTGGGTGTGGGACGCCCCTTGCCCGCAGGCTTAGGATCGTTGGCGGAGGCGGGGGAGTCGTCCGCGGTGGTCTGGGTACGTCGGAACACATGGCCAGCCTACCGGGACTGCAACTTAGTGACGCCCCCGCGCGTTATGCGTAGGGTGAACCCTATGGTGGCTCCGGTGCTTTTCGGGGGCCGGGATCACTGGGTGGCCCGAAGCGCACGTAAAGAAGGGGACGGCCGACGCGCATGAGCGTGATGAAGAGACTTTCGCTGATCTTCAGGTCCAAGGCGAACAACGCGTTGGACAAGATGGAAGATCCTCGCGAGACCCTGGACTACTCATATCAGCGCCAGCTGGAGTTGTTGCAGAAGGTGCGCCGCGGTGTGGCGGACGTCGCCACCTCGCGCAAGCGCGTGGAGCTTCAGATCAACCAGATCGAGGCGCAGTCGCGCAAGCTCGAGGAGCAGGGCCGCAAGGCGCTGGGGGTCGGCCGTGAGGACCTGGCCCGTGAGGCGCTGACCCGTCGTGGCGGCCTGCAGACCCAGATCGCCGACCTTCGTGTGCAGCACGACAACCTGCAGGCCGAGGAGGAGAAGCTCACCACGGCCTCCCACCGGCTGCAGGCCAAGGTCGACTCCTTCCGTACCAGGAAGGAGACGATCAAGGCGACCTACACCGCGGCCGAGGCGCAGACGCGGATCAACGAGGCGTTCTCCGGCATCTCCGAGGAGATGGGCGACGTCGGCCTGGCGATCCAGCGCGCCGAGGACAAGACGGCCTCCATGCAGGCCCGCGCGGGCGCCATCGACGAGCTGCTGGCCAGCGGCGCGCTCGACGACTTCAGCGGCCAGCGCGGCGACGACATCCAGGCCGAGCTCGACCGCATGGGCGGCGGGCACGACGTGGAGCTGGAGATCGCGCGGATGAAGGCCGAGCTCGGCCAGGGCACCGGCCCGCAGGGGGCGATCACGTCCGGTCCGGGTCAGCAGCAGCCCCAGCAGCAGCCTCAGCAGCCGCCCCAGTCCCAGCAGTACCCGCAGCAGCAGGACAACCAGACCCAGCAGCTGCGTCAGCCGGGGGAGGGCCAGTGATCGTCCGCATCATGGGGGAGGGCCAGATCGACATCTCCGCGGCCGACCTCGACGTGCTCAACACGCTGGACGCCGAGCTGGAGGCCGCCATCGAGGCCGGCGAGGAGGAGGCCTTCCGCACGCGGCTGCACGCCCTGCTCGACCGGGTCCGCCACGTCGGCAAGGCCCTGCCCGACGACAGCCTGGAGTCCTCGGAACTGATCCTCCCGCCGGCCGACGCCTCCATGGAGGAAGTGCGGGAGATGCTCGGCAACGAGGGGCTGATCCCGGGCTAGTCCGGCCCTGTGGCACGGGCCCGGTCCCCCCGGGCCGGGGCCCGGCCGGACGCCTGACCGTGTTCCCGCTCGGGCCGCTCCCCGTGGTCGTCGTGGCCGTGACGACCGCGCCGGGCGTCCGGGCCGTCACGATGCCGCCGATCGCAGGCCCCGGCGTGCCCGCCGTGCTCACCGTGTCCCCCGGTCCCGCGTCGGTGCCCCCGGTCCCGCGTCGCCCGCGCTCGTGAGACCCCGTGGTCCACGTGACCACGGGGTCACCGCGTCGCTGCGTCGCTGCGTCGCTGCGTCGCTGCGTCGCCCGGACGCGCGGTGCGGCCCGCCGGTTCAGCGTCGGTTCAGCCTCGATGCCGCGCCGACGTGATGCCGGTGCATCGCCGACGTGATGCCGGTGCGCCGCCGGTGCGTGCCGCTTCACGAGGCCGCGCACCCCTTCGATCGCCCCCGGCCGCCGGTACGCCGCGCCGCTCGTCCGGCCCCGTGACGGGGCCCGTACCCCTCCCGTTCCGCCCGTCCCCGGCCCCGTCCGGGCCGTGCCCGCAAACCCCGTGGAACGCGCCATTGCGGCTCGTCCGGCTTGCGGTTTGATGTACGTCCTGTGACCCTTTGCCCCCACAATGGGACCCGGAAAGCGCGTACGGGAGAAGGGTGTGACCATGGCGGACCTCGCGTCCTTGCGGCCCGGGGATCCCGAGCAGGTGCGGGAGTACCGGCTCACCGCACGTCTCGGCGAGGGTGGTCAGGGAACGGTCTTCCTGGGCGAGTCCCCGGCGGGGGTGCGGGTCGCGGTCAAGCTGCTCCGCGCCGACCTGGCGCAGGACGAGGAGGCGATGGAGCGCTTCGTCCGCGAGGTCAGCACGACCCGCAGGGTCGCGCCGTTCTGCACCGCCGCGGTGATCGACACCGGCGTCGAGGCGCACCGCCCGTACATCGTCAGCGAGTACGTCGACGGCCCGACCCTGGACGCGGTGGTGGACGGTGAGGGCCCGCGCGAGGGTGCCGCGCTGCACCGCCTGGCCATCGGCACGGTCACCGCGCTGGTCGCCATCCACCAGGCCGGGATCGTGCACCGCGACTTCAAGCCGTCCAACGTGCTGCTGGCCCAGGACGGCCCCCGGGTGATCGACTTCGGCATCGCCAAGGCCCTCGACCGCACCTCCACGCTGACCGCGATGGCGATCGGCACCCCCTCCTACATGACCCCCGAGCAACTGGCCGGGGAGAACGCGGGATCCCCCGCGGACATGTTCGCCTGGGGTTGCACGATGGTCTTCGCCGCCACCGGGCAGCCGCCGTTCGGCACCGACAGCCTTCCGGCGATCTTCAACCGGATCATGAACATGGAGCCGGACCTGTCGGCGATCGCCGACCCGGCCCTGCGCGACCTGGTCGGGCAGTGCCTGTCCAAGGACGCGGACCGGCGGCCGACGGCGGGCGAGGCGCTGCTGCGGCTGCTCGGCCACGCGGGCGGCCCGGCCGGTGCCGTGGCGCCCACCGCGCCCCGCGGCATCCTCGCCGAGGGGTCCGCCGCCGCGGCCCAGCAGACCGGCCCCGGCTCCGGCCCTGACCGGCACCCGGCGGGGGACGGGTCCGGGCCCGGGTGGACCCGCTCCACGGGCGACGACCACGTCCGGCAGGACCAGCGGGCCCACCAGAGCGGGCACCAGGACCGGTGGGCCCAGCAGGGCGGGCATCAGGACCGGCAGGCGCTCGCCTGGCAGAGCGGTCCCGGCGGGGGGCTCCCCGTCCAGGACCCGCGCGGCTCCGACCCCCGGGGCCTTCCGGGGCACTCCGGGCCTGTCGGGTACCCGCAGCCCGGCCCCCCGCAGAACTCCGACCCCCGCGGCCGGCCGGGATGGCCCGGGCCGCAGGCTCACGACCGGCAGCCCGGCCTCGCGTACGACCCCGGGCCTCAGCGTGGTCCCGGCCTGCCGCACGACCCCGGCCCGCACGGTCACCCGGGCGTTTCCGGGCCGCAGGCGTACGCGCAGCGGCCCGGACCGCCGCAGGTCTCCGATCCGCGCGGTTACCCGGGAGGCCCCGGACCGGCCGGGTACCCGCAGAACTCCAACCCGCACGGCTCGGCCGGGTACGCGCAGAACTCCAACCCCCGCGGTTCGGCCGGCCCCCCGCAGAACTCCAACCCCCACGGCTCGATCGGGTACCCGCAGAACCCCGACCCGCGCGGCCCGTCCTGGCAGCAGGGGCACCCCGGTCCCGGCGGGTACCCGGGCCAGGGAGGGCACCCGCCGGACCCGCGGCAGCCCCACCGGGCGTACCGGGACGACCCGGGAGCCCCGTCCCACCCCGCGTACCCGGGGCAGGGGGCACCCGGCCGGCGGAAGGTGGGGTTCGTGATCGGCGGCGCCCTGCTGGCCACCGCCCTGGTCGCCGGGGGCGTCGTGCTGGCGACGCTCCCCGACACCGGCACCGGAGGGACGGGCACCGTCCGGACGGGCGGCACACCGGGGGCGAGCACCGCGGCCTCCACCCCGGCGCCCAGCCGCTCCGAGCTGCCGCGCGCCACCAGCACGATCAAGCTTCCCGGCAGCGCGCTCACCCTCCACGAGAGCGACCAGGACCCGATCAGGCTGAGTTCGTACAGCCTGGAGTGGGACAAGAACCTCTACGTCCGCCAGGCCGGGAACGGCCGGTTCGTCAAGAACGACACCTACTTCCAGTACACGGTCAACGCCACGGGCACCCAGGCGCTGGGCACCGACCGGATGTACGACGCGCAGAGCTACTCGATCGTCTCGGTGGTGAACCACCGCACCGGCGCGGCGAGCAGGATCAGGATCACCAAGGCCCCGGTCTACCCGACGCTGCCGCAGTGGTCGCCGGACGGCAGGCGCGGCCCTGGTGACGCTGTACGAGGCCGTCGGCGACACCAGCAAGGCGTACGGCTTCGCGATCATCGACGTGTCCGCCAGGAAGGCGAGGATCGTCCGGGTCAGGGAGAAGGACGCGGGCAGGTGGAGCTACTTCTGGCGGGGTGACGGCCGCGCCGTCGGCACCTGGGCACTGGACGGCAAGACCCAGCGCATCCGCTTCTACGACCTCAAGGGCACCGTGCTGCAGACCCTGCTGGACGTGGGCGCCCCGATCACCGTGGAGGGCGACGACACCTCGCCGTCCGGCTCGTCGCTGATGACCTACTGCAAGGGGACCAAGAAGGAGATCTGCGTCTGGTCGACGACGGCGGACGGCCCGCCGAAGGTCCGCATCCCGTTCCCGACCGAACGGCTGATCGGCTGGTACGACGACGAGCACATCGCGGGCTGGCGGCGCAAGGGCTCCGGCTACGAGGCGGTGGTGTTCGACTTCACGGGACAGGTCCGCAGGGTCCTGGTCACCAGCACCGACGCCAAGGAGTACGAGAAGCAGTTCATGCGCTTCACCCGGGAGGACTGACATGCGCGAGTGGACCCACGAGGAGCACGCCCGGGCCGTCGGCACGGAGATCACCCGCATGGCCGAGGTCCTGAAGGGCCGGGACATGTCGGCTCCGGTGCCGACCTGCCCCGGCTGGGACCTGGCGGAACTCGTCGTCCACGTCGGCGCCGTGCACCGCTGGGCGGCCGCGCTGGTACGCGAACTGGCCCAGCGGGGCCGCAACGTCGCCGACGTGGACCCGGGCCTGCCCGCCGACGTGGGCGACTACCCGGCCTGGCTCGGTGAGGGGGCCGTCCTGCTGCCCGAGGCCTGCTCTCCGGGAGGCCGAGGCGCCGATGTGGGCCTGGGGCGGGGACCGGCGGGTGCGGTTCTGGTCGAGGCGGACGCTGCACGAGACCGTGGTGCACCGGATGGACGCCGAGCTCGCGCTGGGCCTCCCGGTCTCCGTCGACGAGGACGTGGCCGCCGACGGGGTGCAGGAGTTCCTGGAGGTGCTGCCGTACGTGCGCTGGCAGCCGGGGGTGAAGGAGCTCAGGGGCACGGGCGAGACGATCTCCCTGCAGGCCGGCACCGGGGCGGGATGGGTGATCACCCTCGATCCCGACCGCTTCCACCACCGCCGGGAGGTACGGGCGGGGGACGTGACCGTCCGCGCCGCCACCTCGGCCGACCTGCTCCAGGTGCTGTGGGGACGGTGCGACGCCGGCGACCACGTCGTCGAGGGCGACACCGCGCTGCTGGCCCGGTGGCGCGAGCTCACCCGGATCTGACCCCGTCCGGGAATCTCCCGTCATCTCCTCCGGAAACCACTCGGACCCACCCGAGCCCGGCCGGGTGCGGGTAAACGTCCGTACCGGGATTCGGCCAAGACACGACAGGCCCCGCGGCGGGCGCGCCGCCGCGGCCGGGACCCCGTGATGCCATGACCTTATGATCAAGATGTCACAGGCGTGGTCTCGGCCGCCTCGTCTACGCCGGGCTGTTCGGCACGGCACCGCGCTCGCCGACGCCGAGCCCGCCACGGCGGCCGTCGAGTGGACCGTCCCCAAGATCACCGTGACGGGGGAGGGCGTGATACTGTCGGTCACCCCCGAGTCATGCGCTGGACACCGGTGTGGAGGTGCCGCCGTCCCACCGCGGGCGAGGCCTTCACCGCCGCCCGCGCCGCCGCCGCCGCGCTGACGCGGCACTGCTCGCGGCCGGGGTCGCGGCCAAGGACCTCAGGACGACGAGCTCTCCCTGGGGCCCGAGTACAAGGATATCCCACGATCTCCGGCTACCGGCCGCGCAGGCGTCGAGGCCGTGTCAGGAACATCGACTCCGCGGACGAGGTGGTGCGCGACGCGGCGGTCGCGGGCCGGTGAGGCGTGTCCGGCTGGACGGGCGTGTCGTTCGAGGTCCTCCGACAACCGCGTGCGCTCAGGGCGGCGCGCGAGATCGCCTTCAGGGACGCCAGGGCCCGTGCCGTGCAGTACGCCAAGCTCGCCGGCGCCAGCTCGGCACCCCTGGAGAGATCAGCAGCAGAGCTTCACCCGCCGGACACCGGTCTACGGCGCAGCCGGGATCGCGGACAACAAGGCCTCGATCAGCACCGGCCGCCGCGACGTGTCGGTCAGCGTCAGGGTGGGTACGAGCTGGAGTAGGCCCCAGCCCGGGCGGTGTCCCCCGATCGCCCCCGAACCCGGGTGTACGCGAACAGGTTCCCGGCACCCGGCGGGCCCCGGCGGGTCGACCACCGCCGGGGCCCGTCCCCGCTCCCCGCCCGGCCCGTGATCACGGCCCAGGGAGGGTCAGGGCGCCAGCATCACGGTCCAGCGCGACCTTGGCACAGTGGGCGGTGTCGTCGTCCACGGTGATCTGGTTGACGACCTGGCCTGCGGCGCGAGCGGACTCCAGCGCCCAGACCAGGTGCGGCAGGTCGATCCGTTCATCGTGTCGAGCAGTAGTCAGACGGTCCGGTCCAGGAACGTCCACGTTATTGTCGGGGAACATGGCGCCGAGCCGCTTGACAGGTTCAGCTCGGTGCCCACCGCCCAGGAGGACCCGGCGGAGCCTGTTCGATCTTCTGATGATGTTACTCGGTCGAGCCGACGTGGTCGGCCTTGGTGACACCTCGTGCTGCACGGGTGGACCAGCACGTGACCCCGGGGATGCGGGCGCGCACGTCGTCCACGCAATGGGCGCTGAAGCGGCCGTGCACCGAGCAGTGCCCCTTCCACAGGATGACCGTGGCCGCGGCCAGCCGCTCGGGGGTCAGGCCGCCGCCCGGCCGGTGCGGGTCGTAGACCACGCAGTCGTCACAGGCTCAGGCCCATCTCCAGCACCGCGGTGTGTGCGGCCCAGGTGCTGGTCGGGCAGGAAGAGCACCTTCTCGCCGCGCTGAGAAGGCCCACTCCAAGGCGCGCCCTGCGTTGGAGAGGTGCAGACGGCACCGCCGTTGGCGCCGCAGAACGCCTTGATGCTACGGCACGCGCTGTGCGGAGCTCATGTACGGTCGACGGGGACGGACGTCCGCGATCCGGCGTCCTGGCAGCACCTGCCCACACAGCACTCTCGGTACCTGTCGAAGGGGCCATGCTCGGCCATCGCGAGCACCACGCCGCACAGGTCGGCAGCACGACCTTCTGCGCATGAGCGGAGGTGAGGATAGTTCGCGGACTCGGCCATGTAAAGTGTCACGCCAAGCAGAAGACGATGCGTACGTCAGGCTGTCCGCCGCGTTGCCGCGGCCCTCGGGCGTAGCTTGACGAGTCGCCGTCACTGTCGGCGAACCGGATGAACTCGTCCGCGCTGTGTAGTGGGTGCCACGACGGAAGACCCGCTCGCCGAGCCGCCGCCTTGCCGCCGGGCGCGCTCCACCAGCGCCGGGTCGTGACGGCGGACGGCAGCTCGCCGGGCATCAGTTGTCGACGCCGCTGCTCGTCGTGCGGGTCGACACCCCTGACCGTGCAGACGAAGAATGCGGAGCAGCCGGGTCCTATCGTGGTTCGTCATCGGCGCACATCTCCTTATCGTCGAATGTGACGACGTAATGATGAACCACACGTCCCGCAGGTCCACGTTCGCGGAGGCGGGTCCCGGATCCGCCGAGGAGTCTGCGCCCTTCCACGGAATTGTGCCCGGACGGGAGGTTGTTTGGTAGGCGTCTGAGAAAGGACGTCATACACAAGACAGCCGTTATCCCGGGGGAGCGGCTGACGCAGACGCGGGCAGGTCACCACAATTCGGTTGAGAGCAGCCATACCCACGGCGCAGGGCCTGATCCTCCGTTCCGCTGGCCGCCGCGGAAGGTCCAAGAGCCTTCTGGAGCGAGCAGGCGAGGAGGACTGCCAGCTGCGCGTGGTCCGTGCAGGCCACGGTGGCCTGTTTTCCGGCCTGCGCTACCACTCTTCTCTTCGGACGACCGTTTCGATGGACGTCGGACGTCCGTCTCCGACTTCCGACGGCGTGAGCGTGGTCACCGCCGATGGAGCGCCCCTACCTGGTGGGTGCCACCAAAGTCGACGTTTCGTCGACACGATCGAGGAAGCAGGGGTATTCACGATCCCGACAACCCCAACGCACGGGTTCGTGCGCGTGCGGGCGATCTCGTTCAACTGACAGGCGCGCACGGCCGGGCCGGGAACGGGGTCGGCTCGGTCCCGTAGGTATCGAGAGTCGGAGGAAAGGCCCCGCGGGAATGACATCCGTCACCCCGCCGGGGCCCTTCGCTGCGCCCGCGCTGTCGCGTATTCTTGCCGAGGCTCGACGCCCCTGTTTCTCCAGATGCCGACAACGAGAAACAGCCCCGTGGCATCGTGCCGTCACCGGCTCCATCGCGACCGACCACCTGAGGGACCGCTTCCCCGGGCGTCTTCGGCCGACCACTTCATCGCCGAGCAGCTCGACCGGTTGTCCCCGTCGTTCCTGGTTGACGACCTGCAGATCCGCCCGTGGCGCTGACGCGGCAAAACGTCGCCTTCGCATGGGGCTGCCTGGTTGCGGCCGTCCTTGGTCGGCGCGTGTCGGCGCGGACTCGTCCGGACAATACCTCTTCCCTGCTGGGAGCGGATCACGGGGCAGTCGACTTGTGACTCCGTAGCCGTCTCCGAGGTCCCACCACACCGCCGTATCCTGTCACATCCACCGAGGACGCGGACGCACCAACAGATCGCCTCGTTCTACCCGGCGCGGATACGCCGAGGCCCGCCCTGATCCGAACTGGTCCCCCAAGAAGATCATTCGGTCGACCGGCTCGGTGCGGCCCTGGACTCGTGGTGCTGATCAGGTCCCAACGCCCCGAGGGGATGCTCAGGCACACCGGACGAGGCGCTGCCAGCGGGCAATCCCGTTTAGCGGTCGTCCGACGCCCTCCATCCGTCAGCTCGCCCCGCGATTGGCCCGGGACCAGATCCGCCAGCCCGTCCGACGGTGCCGCCTACCTGGTTTGCGGCACGACTAACGAGAACTATAGCCATGATCGAGCCAGAAAGACCGCTGGAGTGGCGACGTCCGGAGATTCCTCCGGACCGGGTTCGCCGGGTCCCGCGTCACCCACGGCTCGGTCGCCAAGGCGTTCGGTCATACGACCGACAAGGGCGAGCCTGTCCCTGCACATCCCCGCCGCGCCCAGCGTCGGCAAGGCGACTCAACCGAGGGTGGGCGACGCCTTCCCCCCCCCCCACCCCCCCCCCGCTCCGCTTCCTGTCCGCCGTGGCCTGTGGGGCTTGCCCCTGAGTGCGCTGCGGCCGGGTCCGGCAAACCTCGATCGCCGACCACGTCCCTGGAGGCGCGTCCGCGGCCAGGAGTTATCGAGCTCGCCGGAAGGTCTGTCCTGGAGCGCCTTCACCGGCCTACGGCGTCGACCCGTCCCTCGGACGTGTCGGGCTTCCTGAACTGCCACTACGCTGATCCGGCGCAATCTCGCCGCCCTCCGGTTGGCCCGGGGCCGTCACCCGTACCGGTACCCGAGCCGTCGCAAGAAAAAAAAAAAAAATGTGTCCACTAAGAATTGGGTGCGCCCCGTGCCCCGCCGCGCCCTCGCGCCGCGGCCTGGTCGCCGGCCGGGGTTCCCGGCCGCCCGTGTTTTTCCCGGCCGTCCATGTTTCCGGTCCGTTCCGTTTTCCCCTCCGCGCGGTGCGTTCCGGCCCGTTCCGCGTGCCCGTGGTCCGTACCCGTGTCCGTGCGCGGGTACGGGGTTGTCAAGCTGCCCTCGGTAGACGCGGTCAGACGAACTCGGCCATCTTGTCGTCCGGCAGGTGCTGTGGGCCACGGGTCTTGCCTCGCTGATCAATAGCCGATCGATGCCGGCCGTTCTCATCACCGGCAGCCGCCGTATCTGCGGTTCTGCTCCAGTCCTTGGCACAGCTGCGCTCCTGGTCGACGCCGGCGTCCGCGGAGACCCAGACCCAGGACCGGGGCCAGCTCCCCGTCGGTGCGATCTTGGACGGGTCGCTGACCGTGGGCCTACGCACTTGATCACGATGTCGCGGTCGGTGCTGATCCCCTTCAGCCCGGTCGGGTCGCTTGCCGCAGATGGGCAGGGCGCGCGCAGCGTTCATGTCGCCGCATCATCCTGCGCGCAGAGCCGTGATTCGAGCGGTCTCGTGTGGCCCTCGACGACGCTGACCCCGGGCTCCATCAGATCACTGGCTCGGTCTCACCGTGCTCATGTTTCGTCCCCCGATTCCTCTGGTCGGACGTTACGGAGGGTACCATACCTGGTTTTAAGGGCAGATCAGTAATTACGCCGCACGGTTCTGGATGGCCCAGCCCCGCTGGGTGAGCTCAGTAACTGTCCACGTGCCGGACGACTTCACGCCGGCACCACGCGGGGATTCGTTGAAGGCGGCTGGGATCGTCGGCCATCACCGAGACGATCCCAGTTGAGCGGCACGACAGGTATGATCATGCTCGGACCAGCATGATGAATGGGATCGGGGCACTTCTTGCCCAACGCGTCGATGGTCAGGGCCGGAGGCTGGGCGCGAATCCGCCCCGGGTGGCCCTGGCTGGAACGTCAGTGACCTTCTCACTTCCCCGAAAATTTGATTCCACAGCTATTACCCTAGCTCACTGATAGCAGTGCATAGTCACTACCCCTGGGAAGGGGTGCCAGGCGGTC
>NZ_BAAAWD010000002.1:0-459412 GCF_039534895.1 Streptosporangium longisporum
GTGGTCGGGGTGCAGGACGTAGCCGAGTTCCGCGCCGCGGTGCCGGCTGCTGTACCAGTGGAGCATGCCGTCGCCCACCAGTTGGCCGGTGGTGGCCAGTTCGGCGGCCAGGGTGAGGGTCTGTCCCTCCTCCAGCAGTCGTGTCTGGGCCATCTTGGTGTGCAGGGACTTCTCGCTCTCGGTGCGGGTGCGGGGTTCCCAGTACAGGTAGCGGGTCACCTCGGGCAGGCGCTGGATGGCGTGCAGGGCGTCGAGGTCGTCGGGGGTGTAGGGGCGCAGGATCAGGCGTTCGGTCCTGATGGGGTAGGTGGGCGTGAGCACCGCGCCAGGGTAGAGGGCGGGGCCGGTCGGTGGCGATCGGATTTCCGGGGGTACGGGCTCGGGCCCGGGAGGAGCACGGGAGCACGGCGGCTCGGGGGGCGCGCGGGAGGTGCGCGGGAGGTGCGGTGAGGGGTGCGCGGGCCGGGGTGGGGCTAGTGGGTGCCTCCGGCGAGGTTGAGCATGACGACTCCGCCGATGATCAGGGCGATGCCGGCGGCCTTGGCGAGGTTGATGCTCTCGCCGAGGAAGAGCACGCCGATGGCGGCGATGACCGCGGTTCCGGCGCCCCGCCCAGACGGCGTAGGCGGTGCCGACGTCCATCTGGAGTTTCAGTACCTGGGCCAGGAGCAGGAAGGCGGCGGCGTATCCGGCCACGACGACGAGGGCCCAGCCCTTGTGGGAGAAGCCGTCGCTGAGTTTGAGGGCGGTGGTCGCCACGACCTCGACGATGATCGCGGCGGCCAGGATCAGCCATGCCATGGTGTCTCCCCCTGAGTGATGAAAAGTACAATCAGTACCTTTTCATGGGGTCGTCGGGGTGTGGTGGCGCGGGGGTGGCGGCGCGGATCCGGGCCGCGACCTGCTCCACTTGCGAGTGGTGTCGAAAGCGTGTTCCACTGAGCCGTATGCCATGGGATGCGCCTGTCCTGCTCTCCGCTCCGCCTGACGTCAGGCCGCGGATCGAGCGTTCCGCGCTGACCAGGGTTCACGGGGCGCTGACCTGCTACGAGGTGCAGGCGCGTACCGCGCTGGAGAGCACTCCGCAGGGGTGGGCGGTCAGTCCGTACCGGGGGTGCGCGCATGCGTGCCGGTACTGTTCGGCGCGGCGGGCGCACCGTTACCTGGGGCTGGACGCGGGTGCGGACTTCGATTCGCGCATCGTGGTGCGGACCAACATCGTGCGGCGGTTGCGGGCCGAGCTGGGGTCGCGCTGGGACGGCGAGCACGTGAGCGTGGGTGTGGGCGGTGACTGCTACCAGGGGGCCGAGGACATCTACCGGTTGATGCCGGGGGTGCTGGCGGCGTTGCGCGAGGCCGGGGCGCCGTTCACGGTGTACACCAAGAGCCGGTCGATCCTGCGGGACGCCGATCTGCTGGCCGCGGCTCCGGGGGCGGGGGTGGTGGTGTCGATCGCGTTCGTCGACGACCGTATCCGCCGCAGTGTGGAGCCGGGTGCGCCGGGGCCGCAGAAGCGGCTGGAGCTGGTGGCCGAGCTGAACGAGCGGGGGGTGGCGTGCGGGGTGGCGATGGCGCCGGTGCTGCCGTTGCTGACCGACTCCCCCGACCAGCTGGCGGCGACCGTGCGGCGGGTGGCCGACGCCGGGGCGGTCAGTCTGGTGCCGCATGTGCTGCGGCTGCCGCCGGGGGCTCGTGAGTGGTATCTGGGGTGGCTGGGTGAGCACCATCCGGCGCTGGTGGAGCGGTATGCGGAGCTGTACGGGCGTGGGGCCGACGCCGAGGAGGGGTATGTGCGGGCGGTGACCGCTCAGGTGCTGCAGCTGGCGGCGCGTTACGGGATGGGGCCGGCGCGGCCCGAGCAGCCGTTGCCGCTGGCGTTGCCGCGTCAGGCGCAGATGAGTCTTCTGTAGATCTGCAGACGCGAGAGATCTGCAGACGCGAGGGGGGCCGGCCCGTGCGGGCCGGCCCCCCTTTGCGGTCTGTCCGGTTTCTGTGCGGGCGGGTGCCGTCAGCCGTCAGCCGATGGCGCTGCCCTTCTTCCACTGCTTGAAGGGCAGCTGCCAGAAGCCCCAGCCGTTGTTCCACTCCATCTCGCGGTCGGTGCCCTTGATGGTGATCACGTCGCCGCGCTGGACCTGGTTGTAGTACCAGCGGGCCTGGTCGGGGCGGGAGTTGATGCATCCGTGGCTGACGTTGCGTCGGCCCTGGGCCCAGACGTTGTTGAGGGCGTGGACGTACTCGCCGCTGTTGGAGAAGCGGACGGCGTGGTTGATCATGAGGTCGTAGTAGCCGGGGTCGCCCTTCTTGCGGCCCGGGGAGATCATGCGCTCGGGGTTGGACTTGCCCATCGCCAGGTGGACGCCGCTGGTGGTGGTGTACTCGCGGGTGCTGGCGTTGCCGGCGCTGATGAGCATGGTCTGCACGACCTTGCCGTCGCGCTTGACGATCATCTTGTGCTTGCGGGTGTCGATGGTGGCGATCTGGGCGGGGCCGATGCGGATGACCTTGGTGGTGTTCTTGGTGCCGTACATGTCCTTGCCGCCCTGGACGCCCTTGAGGCGGGCGGTGAAGGTGACCTTCTGGTGGGGCTGCCAGAATTTCGCGGTGCGGTAGATCACGGTGGTGTCGTTGATCCACCGCCAGGCGCCCTGGGCGGGTTTTTCCGAGGTGACCTCCAGGGCGCGTTCCACGGCGGCCTTGCCGGCCTTGGCGGTGATCTGCTGGTTGAAGGTGACGATGATGGGTGCTCCGACGCCGACCTTCTCGCCCTTGACGGCCGGGGTGACGTCGGTGACCTGGAGTTCGCGCTCGGGTTTGAGGGTGCGGAAGGAGCTGGTGGCGGTGGTGCCGTCGACGGCGCGTGCCGAGACGGTGTAGTCGCTGGCGGGGATCATGGGGGTGCTGGAGACCCAGCGGGTGCGTTCGGCGTCGAAGTCGCCGCTGAGGGGCTGGTCGCCGCTTTTGACGACGACCTCCTCCAGGGCGGCGCCGGCGGCGGTGACGACGACCTTCTTGTTGGGGCGCACGCTCTTGCCGCCGTCGGCGGGGCTGATCTTTATGACGGGTGCGGCGGGCGTGGGCGTGCTGGAGGCGGCGGGTGCCGCCTCGGTCCCGGAGCCGGGCTTGGCTCCGGAGTCCTTCGTAGCGGCCCCCCCGGAGCAGGCGGTGGCGAGCACCGCCGCGGTCGCCAGGGCCAGACCGGCCAGCGGCGTCCTGAGGTGTCGGCGTTCTACGATCAGCACAATTTCTCTCCCCCACTACAACAAAGTGCGCTTAAAACACTAATAGGAGATGCATGGTGACTGAGCATGGTTGCGCCCGGTTTGGTAACATTTCGGTCTCTTCGTAAGGCCGGAAAAACACCGGGCCTCGGTCACGCGGCGCCGCGGTGACCAGCCGGGATCGCCTTCGGGGCGGTGCCGGTGGCGCCGGGCCGAAACCCTCGTCGGCCAGGTACGCCGCCCCGGCCGGGCCCGGCGTGCATCAACGGCGCCGCGGCGGGCAGGGTGGTGCCCACGGGTCTTCCCAGTGCCGCTCCCCCGCCCGTCCGGCCCAGGCCGGTCCGCCCCCGGGCGGCGAAAAGATAATCTGGTCTGCCCCTACGCGAACGGAAAGCCCCGGGTGATGACAGGACCTTCCTCCATCGGCGGCCTGGCCGGTCTGACCGGCCTGGGCCAGGCCGACGGCGTCCCCGGCCCGTCCGCCGGGCGGCGCCCCTCCGGTGACCACGGCGCCGAACCCGACCTGTCGTACGGGCGCGCGCCGGACGAGCGGCTGCTGCGCGCCATCGTGCAGGAGTGCGGCGAGGGGATCGTCGTGTGCGACGCCTTGGGCGTGGTCGTGATGCGCAACGCCGCCGCGGCCGAGCTGGCGCCGCAGATCGTCCCCGGCCGGGTGCCGGCCTCCGGCCCGGCCGCGGCGCTGCTGGACGGGCAGGGGGCCGAAGGGGAGAGTCGTGAGCACGAGCACGGGGGGCGGCGGCTGCTGGTGCGCCGCGAGAGCTTCGGCGTCGCCCACCGGGCCTGGTACCTGCGTGACGTCAGCGCCGAGTCGGCCAGGACCGACGCGCTGCTGGCCGAGCGGGGACGCACCGCGTTCCTGCTGGAGGCCGGGCACAGGCTGTCGGCCTCGCTGAACCTGCGCCGCTGCGCGCGTACCGCGGTCGAGCTGGCCGTTCCCTTCCTGGCCGACACCGCGATGGTCGTGCTGCCTCCCGCCGGGCGCCGCCAGGCCGACTGGCTGCGCCTGAGCGGCGACGACCGGCGCCTGCAGGAGGGCGCCATCGCCCTGAACGCCGCCGGGCAGGTGCCGGGGCTGACCGAGGCGCTGGCCGGGTTCCCGCCGGTGCCCAGCCGCTGGCTGGACCCCGGTCAGGTGCCCGGGTGGGTGCTGCCGCAGGGGTTCGGCCCGGCCGGGCATCTGATCGTCACGCCGTTGCCGGGCAACGGGGTGCCGGCCGGTGCGCTGGTGCTGGCCCGCCGGGCCGGTGGGCCGGCCTTCGACGAGGACGCCGAGACCCTGGTGCGGCTGTTCGCCGCCCGGGCCGGGGCGGCCATCTCGGCCGCCTCCCTCTACCAGGAGCAGAGCGCCACCAACGCCATCCTCAGCGACGACCTGCTGCCCCCCTCGCTGCCGCACCTGCGGGGGGTGGAACTGGCCGGGTCGCTGCGCGCGGCCCGTCAGGCCGGTCTCATCGGCGGTGACTTCTACGACGTCTACCTGCCCGGCTCCCCCGCCGCCACCAGCGGCTCCGAAGGCTCGGCCGGCTCCACCGGCTCCGGCGCCTCGGCCGGTTCGGGGGGCTCACCGGCCGAGGCGATGGTCGTCCTGGGCGACGTGTGCGGCAAGGGCCCGCGCGCCGCCGTGCTGGCCGGGCAGGTCCGCCACTGCCTGCGCAGCCTGCTGCTGGTCGAGGAGCGTCCTGAGCGGCTGGTGCCGCTGCTGAACCGTTCCCTGCTGGGCTCGCCCACCCCCAACCCCTACGTCACCCTGGTCCTGGCCACGGTGCGGGCCGTCGGCGACGGTCACCTGCGTGTCGGCCTGGCGGTGGCAGGCCATCTGCCGCCGCTGATCCTGCGCCGCGACGGCAGCGTGCACGAGTGCCCGGCCCGCGGCTCCATGCTGGGCGCGCTCCCCCGCACGGTGCTGACCCCCGCCGAGATCGACCTGGCCCCCGGCGAGCTGTGCCTGCTCTACAGCGACGGGATCACCGAGGCGTTCGGCGGGCCCACCGGCCGGCAGATGTACGGCGAGCAGCGGCTCAAGAACGCGCTGGCCGGGTGCGCGGGCATGCCCGCGGCGGCGGTGGTCGAACGGCTGGAGCAGATCAGTACCGACTGGTTGGGCGGCGAGGTCCAGGACGACCGGGCGCTGCTGGTCGTGCGCGCCAGGCCCCGGCGATGACCGCGCCGAGCACGGCGAGCGCGGCCAGTGCGGCCGGCCTGACCGGCGCCGACCTGGTCCGCGCCGGTGAGGACTACCTCGAGTGCGTCGGGCGCGCCGACGAGTTCGCCGCCGTCGACCTGGTGGTGGACCTGCTGCGGGCGGGGGCCGATCCCGAGCGGCTGCTGCTGGAGCTGGTCGCGCCCGCCCAGCGGCGCATCGGGGAGCTGTGGGCGGCCAACGAGTGGTCGGTGGCCCGCGAGCACGGCGCCACCGCCGTCAGTGAACGCGCCGTGGCCGCGATCGCCACGTACGTGCGGCCCCGGCCCACCCGCGGGCGGGTGACCGTGGCCTGCACCGACGGCGAGTACCACGCGCTGCCCACCCGGCTGCTGGCCGAGGTGCTGCGGCTGCGCGGCTGGCGGGTCGACTTCCTGGGCGCCAACGTGCCGGGCCCGCATCTGATCACCCATCTGCACCAGAGCGGTCCGGACGTGGTCGCGCTGGGCTGCGCGCTGGCCACCCGGCTGCCCCGCGCGCACGCCACGATCACCGCCTGCCAGAGCGCCGGGGTGCCGGTGATGGCCGGGGGCGGCGGGTTCGGCCGCGACGGCCGCTACGCGCGGCTGCTGGGTGCCGACGCCTGGGCGCCCACCGCCGACGCCGCCGCCGACCGGCTGGAGCGCGAGGGCGTGCCCGCGCTGCCGGCGGTGCCCGGCGCGCTGGCCCACCTGGGCGACGAGGAGTACACCCACCTGCGGCGCCGGCGCGCCGAGCTGCTGGAGGGGGCGATGGCGGCCCTGGCCCGCACCTACCCGCCGGTGGCGGCCTACGATCCCCAGCAGCTGGAGGCCACCGCCGAGGACCTGGGCCACCTGATCGACTTCCTGGGCGCGGCGCTGTACGTCGACGACGCGCCGGTGTTCACCGATTTCGTCGGCTGGACCGGGTCGGTGCTGGGTGCGCGCGGGGTCACGGCCGAGGCGCTGCGGGTGGGACTGGGTGTCCTGCACGACGAACTACGAGACTTCCCCCGGGCCCGCCGCATGCTGGTCCAGGGGATCGAGGTGGCGCGCATCACCCGCGCCGATCAGGAGAACTGACGACAGATGCTGGAAAAGACCCCGTTCCGTACCGAGGTGCGTGCCGTTCCTCCGGACACGACCCTGCTCGTGCTGACCGGTGATCTGGACTACGACACCGCGCCGGAGCTGTTCGCCTTCGTGCGGGAGTTGTTCTCCGGGCAGGTGAGCGATCTGGCGCTGGACCTGTCGGGGCTGGACTTCGTCGACTCCTCCGGGGTGGCGGCGCTGATCAACGTCTACAACTGCGCCGGGGAGCATCAGGCGGGCATGCGGATCGTCGCGCTGACGTCCTACCTGCGTCACCTGTTCCGGGTGACGGCCCTGGACCAGGTCTTCCGGCTGCCGCCCGAGTGAGGTCCGCTCCCCCGCTCCCCGGCCGGGACCGGGCCGTGGAGCGTCCGGAAGGGCGGGCCGTCCGGGTGTCCCGTGTGCCGTCGGGGACGTTGGGCGGGGCCGGGTGGATGGTCGGGGCGGGGCGGGCCGATGATGGGGCGATGAGCTCCACCGCCCCGGTGCCGCTGGCGGCCCTGGCCGCCCTGCTCGCCGACGACACCCGTGCCCGTTTCTGCCTGGCCTTGCTGGACGGGCGGGCCTGGAGCGCCGGCCGGCTGGCCGCGCACGCGCAGGTGGCGGCCTCGACCGCCAGCGAGCACCTGTCGCGGCTCGTCGGCGGCGGGCTGCTGGCCGAGGAGCGCCGGGGGCGCCACCGGTACGTGCGCCTGGCCTCGCCGCAGGTGGCCCAGCTCGTGGAGGACCTGGCCGCCTGCGCCCTGACGACCGGCCGCCCCGGCGAACCCGGCGGGTCCGGTCATGAGGGCGGGGCCGGTACGGGTGGTGCCGCCCGGCCGGGGACGTTGCGCGCCGCCGGCGCGGCACGGGCGATGGCGCAGGCGCGTACCTGCTACGACCATCTGGCCGGCCGGCTCGGGGTGGCGATCACCGACGCGCTCACCGCGCGCGGGCTGCTGTGGCAGGAGGGCGGGTTCGCGCTCAGCCGGGCCGGGCTGGAATGGTTCGCCACCGACCTCGGCGCGCGGCTGCCCGCGGGCGGTCGCCGCCCGATGGCGCGGGGCTGCCTGGACTGGACCGAACGCCGCCCCCACCTGGCCGGCAGCGCGGGAGCGGTCCTGTGCGCGACCGCGCTGGAGCGCGGGTGGGTGACCCGGATCGGTTCCGAGCGCGCACTGGCCGTCAGCGCGGCCGGGCAGCGGGCCCTGGGCGACCTGCTGGGCCTGTCACCGGACCACGGCACCGTACCCGCGTGATCCCGTACGCCGGGCACGTCTTCCTTCGAGCACGGGACCGAGGGTTCGGGACGGAGGGTTCACGGCCGCACGACCGGGTCGGGCGTGCTCAGGCCTGCAGGTAGTGCAGGACGGCGAGCACCCGGCGGTGGTCGTTGTCGGACGGGGGCAGGCCGAGCTTGGTGAAGATCTGCGTCACGTGCTTCTCCACCGAGCCGTAGGACAGGAACAACGCCTCGGCGATCGCGCTGTTGGAGCGTCCCTGGGTCATCAGTGACAGCACCTCGCGCTCCCTGGGGGTGAGGGCCTGCAGCGCCTCCGCCCGTCTCGCGGCGCCCATGATCTGGGTGACGACCTGCGGGTCCAGGACGGTCTCCCCCGCCGCGATCCGCCGCAGGGCCTCCAGGAAGTCCTTGACGTCGGCGACGCGTTCCTTCAGCAGGTATCCCACCCCGTGGGCCTCGCCGGCCAGCAGCCGGGCGGCGTAGTGGGTCTCGATGTACTGGGAGAACACCAGCAGGCCCACCTGCGGGTGGTCGCGGCGGATCTCGATCGCGGCGCGCAGGCCCTCGTCGGTGTGGGTGGGCGGCATGCGCACGTCGATCACCGCGAGGTCGGGGCGGTGCTCCTCCACCGCCGCGCGCAGCGCCTGGCCGTCCCCCACGGCGGCGGGCACCTCGTGGCCGCGGGAGGTCAGCAGCAGGCACAGGCCGTCCCTGAGCATCACGGCGTCCTCGGCGATCACGATGCGCATGCGGCTTTTCCGTTCAGAGGTGCAGGGGCAGCTCGACGGTGACCACCGTAGGCCCTCCGTGCGGGCTGTGGACGGTGATCGTTCCGTCCACCACGCCGATCCGGCCGGCCAGGCCGCTCAGGCCGGTTCCGGCGCCCGTCACGGCGCCGCCGGTGCCGTCGTCGCGTACCAGCAGGCGCAGCAGGCCGCGGTGTGCCCGTACCTCGACGTGGGCCCGCCGGGCGCCGCTGTGCTTGACGACGTTGGCGGGCAGTTCCGCGGTGCAGAAGAAGACGATGCTCTCGACGGCCGGTGAGGGCCGCTGCGGCAGGTCGGCCCGCACGGTGACGGGCAGCGGGTTGCGCGCGGCCAGGGTGGCCAGGGCGACCTCCAGGCCCTTGTCCAGCGCGGCCGGGTGGATGCCGTGGATCAGTTCGCGCAGCTCGGTCAGGGTGTCCTTGGCGTTGCGGTGCGCGCCGTCGATGAGCGCGCGGGCACGCTCGAGGTGCTCCCGCCCGTCGCTCTGCCCGTTCCCGTCGCTCCCGTCGTGAGGCGTGTGGGCGGCGTGGGCGGCGTGGGTGAGGTCCTCCTGGGCCATGCCCAGTGTCATCGCCAGCGTCACCAGCCGGGCCGCCGTGCCGTCGTGCAGGTCGCGTTCGATACGGCGCAGCTCGGCGGCCGCGTCGTCCACGGCACGCGTGCGCGTCTCCTCCAGCGCGCGGATCCGCAGGGCGCCGCGGGTGGGGCCCAGCAGGGAACGCGCGATCCACCGCACCGAGCTGCGCCGGCGTTTCGACCTCGTCGCCTACGACCCCCGCACCACCGTGTGGCTGGAGCGGATGCCCGCCGTGTGCCAGGAGCCCGCGGTGACGCTGTCGGAGCCGCGTGACCGCGGGGAGTACGACGCCCTGGCCGCGGCGATGGCCAAGGGCTTCACCGCCTGCCGCACGGCCGACCGGACCGGATTGTTCGCCCACCTGGACTCGTTGTCGGTGGCCAGGGACATGGACGCGGTCCGTGAGGCGCTGGGCGAGGAGAGGCTGAGCTTCATGGCCAACTCCTACGGCGGGGTGCCCTCGGCCGCTACGCGCGGCTGTTCCCGCAGCGCATCCGTGCCCTGTACCTCGACGGGGTGATCAACCAGACCCGGGGGTTCTTCGATCAGATGACGATGTGGCTGTACCCGGCGGAGAGGGTGTTCGCCCGTTTCACCCGCTGGTGCGCGGCCACACCGGCCCGCGCGCTGCACGGTCAGGACGCCGGGGCCCTGTGGCGCGAGCTGACCTCCGACGCCGACCGTGAGCCGATCGCGGTCACCACCGCCGAGTTCGGGAAGGCGGAGCTGACCGGGTGGCATCTGCGCTCCCTCGGTTTCCCGCCCGACCCGGGGCCCGGCCATTCCGCATGGCTGACGTTCGCCGACGCGGTGAAGCGGGCCCGGGACGGCGACGGGTCCGGTTTCGCCGAGGTGATCGTCGGCAACATGCGGGTCTGGGCCATGCCGGGGGTGCTGGCGATGACGTGCGCGGACGGGCGCGGGTACAGCGGGTACGCGCACATGCGCCAGGTGGGCCGTCAGGCGCGAAAGGCGGGGCCGAACCTCGGAACGGTCTTCTTCAGCGGGCTGGGCTGTACGGGGTGGCCGTTGCCGGTGGCCAACCCTCCTCGCCCGTTGCCGGTGCGGGGCCTGCCGCCGGTGCTGGGAGCCGGCAGCACCTGGGGGGACCAGGTGTGGACCGAGAGCTTCACCGCGATGATCCCGGGCTCGGTCACGGTGGCCTATGACGGGCCCGGGCATGCCCTGTACCTGATGGGCAAGAAGTGCCCGGTCAGGTACGCCACCGTCTACCTGACCGATCTGACGCTGCCCGCGCCGGGCACGGTCTGCCCGGCCGAATGACCTCGTCGTCGCCCGGTGGCACCAAGGTGGCGGTGGGGCGGCGGTGGGGCGGTGGGCGGTGCCGGGGCGGCCCTTCGCGGGGCGGTCCCGGCACCGCGGCGTGCCGGGAGCCGGGCATCGCGGTCGATCCGGGGGCTGGGAGGGCTCAAGGGGCTTCAGGGGGGCGGGGCCAGAGGGCGAGCGGGCCGGCGGGCCCACATTGCGGGCTCAGGGGTGGCGCAGCCGGTGGGTGAGGCTGGTGTGGCGCCGTCCGGCGCCGCGGGTGCGTACCGCCTGGGCCAGCGCGCGACGGGAGCCGACGATGACGACGAGCTTCTTGGCGCGGGTGATGGCGGTGTAGAGCAGGTTGCGCTGCAGCATCATCCAGGCGCTGGTGGCCAGCGGGATGACCACGGCCGGGTACTCGCTGCCCTGGGAGCGGTGGATCGACACCGCGTAGGCGTGGGTGAGCTCGTCGAGCTCGTCGAAGGCGTACTCGACGTTCTCGTCCTCGTCGGTCAGCACGGTCAGCTTGTGCTCGTCGGGTTTGATGTCGACGACGGTGCCGACGGTGCCGTTGAACACCCCGGCCGCGCCTTTTTCGTAGTTGTTGCGCAGCTGGGTGACCTTGTCGCCGATCCGGTAGACGCGTCCTCCGTAGCGGCGTTCGGGCATGTTCTCGCGGGAGGGGGTCAGGGCCTCCTGCAGGGCGTTGTTGAGGTTTCCGGCTCCGGCGGCGCCGCGGTGCATCGGGGCCAGGACCTGCACGTCGCGGCGCGGGTTGAGGCCGAAGCGGCGCGGGATGCGGTTGGCGACGACGTCGACGGTCAGCGCGGCGATCTCCTCGGGCTCCTCGCAGGGGAACAGGAAGAAGTCGTTCATGCCCGCGAGGGCCGGGGGCAGGCCGGTGTTGACGCGGTGGGCGTTGACGACGACCCCCGACTCCTGGGCCTGGCGGAAGATGTGGGTCAGCCGTACCCGGGGGATCTCCTCCTCGGCGGCCAGGAGGTCGCGCAGGACCTCGCCGGCGCCGACCGAGGGCAGCTGGTCGACGTCGCCGACGAACAACAGGTGGGTGCCCGGGGCGATGGCCTTGACGAGTTTGTTGGCCAGCAGCAGGTCCAGCATGGAGGCCTCGTCGACCACGACGAGGTCGGCGTCGAGGGGGTTGTCGCGGTCGAAGGTGGCCTCCCCGCCCGGTCGCAGCTGCAGCAGCCGGTGCACGGTGGTGGCCTCGTGGCCGGTCAGCTCGGCCAGGCGCTTGGCGGCCCTGCCGGTGGGGGCGGCCAGGATGACCTTGGCCTTCTTGGCGCGGGCCAGGGTGACGATGGAGCGCACGGTGAAGCTCTTGCCGCAGCCGGGGCCGCCGGTGAGCACCGCGACCTTGCGGGTCAGCGCCAGGCGTACCGAGTGGGCCTGCTCTTCTGCCAGGTCGGCGCCGGTCCTGGTGCGCAGCCATTTCAGGGCGGTGTCCCAGTCGATGCCGGAGAAGGCGGCCAGGCGGTCGTTCTCGCAGGTCAGCAGGGTGCGCAGTGCACCGGCCAGGGACAGTTCGGCGCGGTGGAAGGGCACCAGGTAGACCGCGGGGACGCTTCCCTCGCCGACGGGGACGTCCTCGCGGACGACGCCTTGTTCGACGACGAGCTCCTCCAGGCAGCGGGCGGTGAGCTCGGCGCCGACCTCCAGGATCTTGACCGCGTCGGCGACGAGGTTGGGGGCGGGCAGGTAGCAGTGGCCGTCGTCGGCGGCCTGCGACAGGGTGTAGCGCAGGCCGGCCTTGACGCGCTCGGGGCTGTCGTGCGGGATGCCGACGGCCTGGGCGATGGTGTCGGCGGTCTTGAAGCCGATGCCCCACACGTCGTCGGCCAGCCGGTAGGGCTCGGCCCTGACGACGGTGATGGAGCGGTCGCCGTACTGCTTGAAGATGCGCACCGCGATGGAGGTGGAGACGCCGACGCCCTGCAGGAAGATCATCACCTCTTTGATGATCTTTTGTTCCTCCCAGGCGACGCCGATCATCTTGGTGCGCTTGGGGCCCAGGCCCGGGACCTCGACGAGCCGTTCGGGGGTGGTCTCGATGACCTCCAGGGTGTCGACGCCGAAGTGGTCGACGATGCGGTCGGCCATCTTGGGGCCGATGCCCTTGATCAGTCCCGAGCCCAGGTAGCGGCGGATGCCCTGCACGGTGGCGGGCAGCACGGTGGTGTAGGACCACACCTCGAACTGCTTGCCGTAGCGGGGGTGGGAGGTCCAGCGCCCGGTCAGTCGCAGCGACTCGCCGGGCTGGGCGCCCAGCAGGGGGCCGACCACGGTCAGCAGGTCGGCGCCGGAGCGGTCGGTGGCCACCCGCGCGATGGTGTAGCCGGTCTCCTCGTTGGCGTAGGTGATGCGCTCCAGGACCGCGTCCAGCGTGGCCGAGACGCCGCGTTCGGCTGACTGCACGCCCCCTCCCCTCCCCCGGGTCCCCGCCCCGCGGAGCTCTGCGGAGCCCCGCGGATCCGCTGGCGCAAGTGTAGGCCAGCGGCCGCGCGACCTGATCGCCGCCTGATCGCCGCCGGGAACCCGGGCCGTCACGCCTCGGGGTCGTGGGCCAGGACCGATCGCCCGCCGTCGACGGGAACGGTGGCGCCGGTGATGAAGGCGGCGTCGTCGCCGAGCAGGTGGACGATCGCGGACGCGACCTCCTCGGCGCGGGCGACGCGGCCCAGCGGGTGCAGCTGCGCCATCTGCCGCTCGATACGGGCGGCGGCCTCGGGCCCCTGGGAGGCGAGGAGGTCCTCGTAGCGTTCGGTGCGCACCGAGCCGGGCGCCACGGCGTTGACGCGGATGCCGTGCGGGCCGTACTCCACCGCCAGGGCACGGGTCATCCCCTCGATGGCCGCCTTGGCCGTGACGTAGGGCAGGCAGCCCGGTACCGCCCGGCGGGCCTGGTGGGAGGAGACGTTGACGATGGCCCCGACGGTGGCTTCGGCGGTGGCTTCGGCGGTGGCCCCGGGCTCCTGACGGGCCAGGAAGCGGCGGATCGCGACGGCGCAGCCGACGACGACGCCTTCGAGGTTGGCGCCGATGAGCTCCAGCACCCGCCGGGGCGGATCGCGGTCCAGGCGGGCATCCTGGAAGACGGCCGCGTTGTTGACCCAGCCGGTGAGGGTGCCGGCCGCCTGGGCGAGGTCGGCCGCCCGTTCGGCCACGCTCTCGTCCGCGCCGTCCCCGGCCACCCCGCTCAGGCGCGCCGCCGCGGGGTGGTCGCGCAGCCAGGCCAGGGCGGCCGGGTCACGCTCGACGACCACCACAACGCTGCCGCTGCCGCCGCTGCCGGCGTCGCCGCGGTCGTCGGCGAGCAGGCGCTCGACCACCGCCCGGCCGATGCCACGGCCCCCTCCGGTCACCACGTACGAACGGCTCACGCTCGGTCCCCTTCCGGTCGGGGCGCCCCTGCCGTCTCAGCCGTCCCCGGCCTCGGCCGGCTCGGACTGCCGGCCGGTTCGGCCAGGCCGGTTCGGCCGGGTCGGGTGAAGGGCGCCGGTGGCCGGTGCCCTTCGGTGGCGGGACCGGCCGCTCCCCTATGAGAAGGGATCACCCGCCCCTGTGTCAATTGCTTCTATCGAAGCACTTCGAAAGTGTGAGGAGGCCGGGGACGCCGGACACGGACGGCCGTCCTGCCCTTGCGGGCAGGACGGCCGGGTGGGAAAGGGGATGAGCCCGTCAGGACGAGGTGGGCCTGTCGTAGCCCTCGTCCTCCCCGTGGACGGCGGTGTTCGGGTCGTCCTCGGGCTGGCCGGCCGGGTCGGTCGGCGAAGGGGCGAACTCGTCGGCGAAGTCGGGTTCGTCGTGGAGGTCCTGCTGGTCGTCCGCCCGGCGGTCCGCCAGCGGAACGTCCTGGTCGGAGGTGGGTTCGGAGTGCGACATGGTTCCTCCCGAATATGACGGCGCCCGTGCTGAACGGGCGGAAAGGCGATCGCGCTGTGCCTGCCCCGGTCCGGCCCGCCCAATCACCGCTCCCCCGCGTCCGCGGTGGTCACGGACCTTCCGGGGCCGCAGGATCAGGGGCCGGCCCGGTGTCCGCCGTACCGGAAAGGGGTCCGGGATCCGGTGCGGGTCCGGCCGCTCGGCCGGGCCCGCCCTCGCGGCCCGTCCGGATGTGATCAGCGGCGGATGCGCAGCACGACGAGCGCGAGGACGTAGGCGACCCCGGCGATCATGGCCAGCATGTCGTAGGGGTGGCCGTCCTGCCCCTGTGCGATCTCGACGACGAAACCGATCACGACGGCGGCCATCAGCGTCCTGCCCGCGATGCCGGTCGCCTCGCCGTCGATGTGGTTGATCCGCTCGTCCTTGCCGTCGAGCAGGCCCGCGACCGTCTCGCTCCTGCGGGCCAGGAGGACCAGCGCCACCGCGAGGGCGAGCATGACGGCGAGCCCGCCGAACGCGAAGGTGCGATCACCCCCGGACCAGCCGCTCACGAGGTAGACCAGGCCGCCCAGGACGGCGGCCCCGGGGGTGATCCATCGTTTCCATGACCGTGTCCCGTGCGCCGAACCCTCATCGATCGACATCGAAGACCTCCTCCACCGTTGTGCCGAAGAAACGTGACAACGCGATCGCGAGCGGCAGGGACGGCAGGTACCGGCCGGTCTCGATCGAGTTGATGGTCTGGCGCGAGACGCCCATGGCCGTCGCGAGGTCCCCCTGCGACAGGCCGCGCCGCGTCCGTAGTTCCCGCACCGTGTTGCGCATGTGTAAAGCATGCTTTACAGCCCCGGAGGTGTCAAGCGTGCTTTACATTTCGGATGTCGTCCCGGGGCCGCCGCGGGCGTCCCGACGTCTCGCCGTGCCCGCGCAGGGGTGCGCGACGCCGGCGAGGAAGCCGGGCGGCACTCCTTCGGCCCCCTTTGGGGCTCCCTTGGCCGGATCGCGCCATCGCCCTGTGTGAGAGAGCATCTACCATCCGTGAGGGAACCGTCGCTGCCCGGGCGGCACGAGCCCCGATCGAGAAGGAGAGACACATGCGAAGGACCTTGACCACCGTCCTGGTGGCGCTGGTCACCGCGGTCGTACCGGTCCCGGGGCTCGCCTCGGAGGTGGCCCCGGCCGGGCCCGGACGTCAGGGGGCGATCGGCGGCACCGCCGGGAGCACGCGGGACGACACCGGAGGCACCATCGGGGGCACCGTCGGGGGCACCGTCGGGGGCACCGTCGGGGGCACCGTCGCGTCCGGTACGGCGGGCGGCGCGACGGGGAACGCGGCCCGGGCCACCCGGGGAAAGGGGGGGATCGACGTCGTCGGGCTGACCCCCGACCAGCGCCTGGTGACCTTCGACATCCGGTTCCCGGCCCGCCTTCGCGACCTGGGCCGCATCCACGGCCTTCAGGACGACACGAAGATCGTCGGCATCGACCACCGCGTACAGGACGGGGAACTGTACGGCGTCGGGGACCACGGCGGCGTGTACCGGCTCACCGGGTCGGCCAAGGCCACCAAGACCTCCCAGCTGACGGTGGCGCTCAGCGGCTCCTCCTTCGGCGTCGACTTCGATCCGGCCGCCGACGTGCTGCGCGTGGTCGGCGACACCGGGCAGAACCTGCGGCACGACCTGGAGGGCCTCGGCGCCGTCGGCGGCCCGGAAGGGGTGACGGCCCCGGGCCGGACCGTGGCCGGCAGGCCGCTGAGCGCCCCGTCCCTCCCATCACCCGCCGCACTGCCCGCCATCCCCGCCGCGCCGCCCGCCGCACCCGCCACCCCGGCCACCGCCGCCACCACCGCCGTGCCCGCACCGCCGGTCGCACCGCCGACCGCAGCGCCGGTCGCACCGGTCGCCGCGCTCGCCGTCGTGCTCGGCGTCTCGGGGGCCGCGCACATCAACAACGACCTCAGCCCCGCCACCGCCACCGCGCTCTTCGCCGTGGACACCGTCGCCGACCGGCTCAGCCTTCAGTCGCCCGCCGACGCCGGTGTGCTGACCCCCACCGGCAGCCTGCGGGTGGCCGCGAGCGGCCCGGTGGGGTTCGACGTCTACAGCTCGCTGCGCGGCGGAAGCACCGTCTCCAACAGCGCCTTCGCCACGCTCAAGGTCGCCGGCCGCTACGGCCTGTACGGCCTCAACCTGCTCACCGGCGCCGTCAACTACCGCTACGGCGTCTTTCCCGCCCGTCGCCAGGTCGTCGACATCGCGATCCGGCTCGACCGCGGCTGACCGCACCCGGTCCCGCCACAGTGCTGCCCTCGTCCTGTCGTGGTCCTGTCGTGGTCCCCTGCCCGGCACCGCCACGGGTCCCGCGCCCGCTCCGGCCGCCGCTCCGCTCCGGTCCTGCTGCCGCTGCGTGCCCGCCGGAGGGCTTCACCCGCGTGGCGTACGGCCTCCACCGGTCCCGGAGGCGCCGGTTGTTCTAGGGTGGCCTCGCCCGCGTCGTGCGATCGACCAGCGACGCGCGGACGCTCCCCCTCCCGCTGTGAAAGCCGAGGCCCAGGAGAGCACGCATGTCGCGCAACCACACCGCCAGCATGGGACGTGCCCTGACGCTCGCCGTGCTCACCGTGCTCACCGCCCTGGCCGCCGTCGTCGGGCCGGGCGTGCTCCCCCTGGGCGCGACGGCCGTGGACCGGGCCGGGCCGGGCCAGGCCCTGCCCTCCCTGCGCGCGACCCGGGCACCGGTGGCGACCCCCGCGCCGGTGGTGACCCCCGCGGCCCCGGTACGGACGGCGACCCCCGCCCGGCCGTCCCGGCTGCAGGCGGTGACCCCGCCGCCGAAGGTGCCGTGGGTGCCGCCGGACATGCTGGCCGCGCTCCAGCGCGACCTCGGCCTCACCAGGGAACAGGTCTACGAACGGCTGCTGAACGAGATCGCGCTGTCCCCGGTCGAGGCACGGCTGCGCGAGGAGCTGGGCACCCGCTTCGGCGGGTCCTGGTTCAACGGGCTCCTGTCCCAGACGCTGGTGGTGGCCACCGTCAGCGCCGCCGACGTCCCCAGGATCACCGCCGCCGGTGCCCGGCCCACGGTGGTCAAGTGGTCGCTGGCACAGCTGACCCCGATCCGCAAAAGGATCGACGCCGCCCTGTCCGTCCATCCCGCGGGCGCCAGCGTGCGTTACATCGACGTGAGGCTGAACAGGGTCGTCGTGCTCTCCCAGAGACCCGCGACGACCGAGAGGATCATCAAGTCCATCGGGGTGAACCCGGCCGCGGTGGTCGTGCTGCCCTCCACCGAGCAGCCGGGGCCGGCCTTCCGGCCCGCACCCGCCCCGGAGCGGGCGCGCACGCAAACCCTCTTCCCGCCCCCTGCGGAAGCGGGCACACCCCCGGCCGGGGCGGCGTGGACGTGCCCGCTCAGGCGGGCTTGCGCGCCTCGATGAGGAAGCGCGTCGACCGGGCCGTGAACGCTCCCTCGGCCTCGATCCTGTCGTGCAGCTCCCGCAACCGGTCGCGGTGGCGCTCGACGGTGAAGCCGGGGACGATCCAGATCACCTTGCGCAGGAAGTAGATCACCGCGCCGACGTCGAAGAACGCCATCGGCAGGGACTCGAAACGCAGGTCGACGACCTCCAGCCCGGCCGCCTCGGCCTCCCGGCGCGCGTCGTCGGGGTGGCGCCGGCGCAGATCACCCGGTGGCGGCGGGCCCAGGAAGTACTCGGCGAGCTCGGCGACACTGGCATGCCCCACCTGCTGCGACAGGTACGTCCCCCCGGGCCGCAGCACCCGGGCGATCTCCTGCCACCAGACGGTCACCGGATGGCGGCTGGTCACCAGGTCGAAGGCCTCGTCGGCGAACGGCAGCGGCGGCTCGTCGGCGTCGGCGACGACGAGCGCGCCCAGCGGGTGCAGCAACCCGGTCGCCCGGGCGATGTTCGGCGGCCAGGACTCGGTGGCCGCCATCACCGGCGGCAGCCGCCGCGCCCCGGCGAGGACCTCCCCGCCACCGGTCTGGATGTCCAGCGCGGCCGAGACCCGGCCCAGCCGCTCGCTCATCAGACGCTGGTACCCCCACGAGGGACGCTGCTCCTCGGCCCTGCCGTGCAGCCAGGAGAAGTCCCAGCCGTCCACCGAGACGGCCTCGGCCTCGGCCACCAGATCCTCGAATGTTCGTGACATGCCTTCATGATCCCTGCCGGGACGCGGCCGGGCCATCGAATATCCCCCCGGTCGGGGCCGTCTCCGGCGCGAGACGGTAGACGGACACGTGCGAGGGCGACTCGGCGGTGAAGTCGCCCCCGGCCCAGTCGGCGTGCCTGCTCTCCAGGCCGAACCCGGCGATCTGGGCCATCAGGTCCAGCTCGGAGGGCCAGACATAGCGGTGCGGAGAGCGAAACAGCCGGGCCTGCCTGCCCTCGTCGAACGTGAAGTGGTGCGACACGATCACGCCGGCCGCACGACCGGCCCGGTGAACGACGTCCCGGCCGGTCCGCCCGGTGCCGGGTCGGTGCCGGGTCAGTGTCCGGGCGTGCTCGTGCCCCGGGTGATCAGGTGCAGCTCCAGCATCACCTGGCGGGCCGTACCGGGCCGCTCCAGCCGCCGCAGCAGCAGCTCCATCGCGGTACGGCCGGAGTCCTCCAGGGGCTGGCGCACCGTGGTGAGGTCCAGGGCCTCGGCCAGGTCGCCGTCGTCGAAGCCGACCACCGCCAGGTCACCGGGGACGGCCAGGCCCAGGTCGCCCGCGGCCCGCAGCACCCCCGCCGCGAGGGTGTCGTCGGCGGCGAAGACGGCCGACGGGCGCCCCGGCCCCGACAGCAGCTCCCCGGCCGCGGCGCGGGCCGCGGCCAGGTCGTGCCCGCTCAGCCGCACGTCACCCTCGGCGAGGGGGCGGCCGGCCTCGGCCAGGGCCTCACGGTAACCGGCCAGGCGCCGCTGGGACGGCGAGACGTACAGGCCCGACCGCTGCGCCTCGCCCAGGAAGGCGAACCGGCGGTGACCCGCGGCGAGCAGGTGCTCGGCCACCATCCGGCCGCCTGCGGCGTCGTCGGTGTGCACCGAGTCGAAACCGGCGTGGCGGACGTCGACCAGCACCGTGGGCAGCCGCGCGGCGACCAGGCGATCGGCCACCCCCTCCTCCAGGCAGAGGCTGACGACCACGAGCCCGTCCAGCCGCCCGGTGATGGGCAGCCCGGCCAGCAGCGGCGAGGAGCTCTGCGCGGCCGACTCCTGGTCGAACAGCACGACCTCCAGCGGCCGGTCGCCGACGGCCGCCAGGACGCCGTTCAGCCGCCGGGCCACCGACGGGTAGGAGGTGAAGGGAGCGATCACCCCGACGCGCCCCACGCCCCGGCGGGCCTTGGCGACCGCGTCCGGCTTGGGGACGAAACCGAGCGCGTCGGCGGCCTCCAGGACCTTGCGGCGGGTCTCCTGGCTGACCCTGGCCGGGGAGTTCAGGGCCAGGGAGACGGTGGAGATGCTGACGCCCGCCGCGCCGGCGACGTCGTAGATGGTCGTGCGGTCCGCCACGTGTCACCCCTGACGCAAAGCGCACCGGAACCGGCCGCAGACGCGATCTCCTGGGCGGGCATCGTACCAAGCCCCCTTCCGCCGTCCCCGCCGCTGCGGACGCGACGGAGCCCGGCTCAGGTCGCCGCCAGCGCCTCGGTGGGCGGCAGGCGGGCGGCGCGCATCGCCGGATACAGCCCGGCGAGCGTGCCGATGACCAGCGTCGCGCCGATCGCGCCGCCGAACGCCCACGGCGGAACCACCGCGGGCCAGCCCTTGGACAGGGCGTAACCGGTACTGGCCAGCGCGCCGAGCGCCGCCCCGGCCACCCCTCCGAGCGCCGACAGCAGCAGCGACTCGGCCAGGAACTGCACGCGCACCTGCCCCCGCGTCGCCCCCAGCGAGCGGCGCAGGCCCACCTCCCTGCGCCGCTCGAGCACGGAGATCACCATCGTGTTGGCCACGCCGACGCCGCCGACCAGCAGCGCCACCGCCCCCAGGCCCAGCATCAGACCGGTGAACGCGCCGGCCGCGGCCGCCTTGGCGCTCAGGGCGTCCGAGGGACGGCTGACGTTCACCTCCTCGGGGTTCTGCGGATCGACCGTCCGCGGCAGCACCTGGCGTACCGCCTCCACGGCCGCGTCCGCGGAACGCTCGTAGATGGTGGTCGGGTGACCGTCGAAGTCCAGGTAGCGTTCGGCGGCCTCGAACCCGACCAGGGCCGAGCGCTCGATCTCCGGCGCCAGCGGCAGCGCGTCCAGGACGCCGACGACGCTGAACCACCGCCCGCCGATCCACACCTGGGCGCCCGGCCCGGTCAGGCCGAGCCGCTCGGCGGCCACCGGCCCCAGCACGACCGCCGGGTAGCGGGCGGTCGCGGCGTTGAGCCAGGTGCCTGCGCGTACCGCCCCCTGCAGGGTGGTGAGCAGCTCGACGTCGGCGGCCCGCACCGCGATGCCCCCGGTCACGCTCTTGGGGATCTTTCCGGTACGCCGGACCGTGGCGTCCACGGTCCCGGTGGCGGCCGCGCTGGTGACCGGCGCGATCCTGCGGACCATGTCGGTCGCGCCGACCGGCAGCCTGGTCTGGCCGCCGAACACGGTCTGCCCGGCCTCGACGGTCAGCAGGTTGGTGCCGAGCCGGTCGAGCCTGCGCAGCAGGTCCTCCCGGGAGGAGGAGGAGATGCCGATCACCGCGACCATGGTGGCGATGCCGATCGCGATGCCCAGCGCCGACAGCGTCACCCGCGCCGGCCGGGCACGCAACCCGGCGGCGCCGACCCTGAGCACGTCGCCCACCCGCAGCCGCGGCGGGCGCAGCCGCTCGTCCGCGCCGCTCACCGGGTCACCTCCCCGGCGTCCCCGGCGTGATCGGCGTGATCGCGGGCCGCGGGGCCGACGCCGGAGACGATGCCGGAGACGATGCCGGCGTCGGCGCCGGAGACGATCAGGCCGTCCCTGACCCGCACCCGGCGCGGCGCCCACGCGGCGATCTCGTCGTCGTGGGTGATCACCGCGATCGTGGTGCCCGCGGCGTGCAGGGCGCCCAGCACGCCGAGCACCTCGGCGCCGGAGGCACTGTCGAGGTTGCCGGTGGGCTCGTCGGCCAGCAGCAGGGGCGGCTCGCCGACCACCGCCCTGGCCACCGCGACCCGCTGCTGCTCCCCGCCGGACAGCTGGTGGGGCCGGTGCCCGAGCCGGTGACCCAGCCCGACCCGCTCCAGCGCGGCCGCGGCCCGCTCGCGCCGCTCGCGCAGACGCGGACCGGCGTACAGCAGGCCGTCGGCGACGTTGTCCAGCGCGCTCACCCCCGCGGCCAGGTGGAACTGCTGGAAGACGAAGCCCAGATGACGCGAGCGCAGCGCGGACAGCTCGCGATCACCCAGCGCGCCGACGTCGTGGCCGGCGATCCTGATCGTGCCGGCCGTGGGCCGGTCCAGGGTCCCGATCATGTGCAGCAGGGTGGACTTGCCCGAACCGGACGGGCCGACGATCGCGAGCAGCTCGCCCGCACCGATCCGCAGGTCCACCCCGCGCAATGCGGCCACCCCCTGCCCGTACAGCTTGGTCACCCCGGTGAGCTCGACGATGTTCACGAGCGCGGCACCCCGACCTTCATGCCCCGCGCCAGGCCCGTGCCCTCGATCTCGACGTCCCCGCCGCCGTACGCGCCGGTCTGCACCGGCACCAGCCGGGTCGCCGAGCCCTGCACGACCTCGACGGCGAAACCGCCCTCGCGCAGCGCCAGCAGCGCCTCGACGGGGACCTTCAGCACGTTGCGCACCCGTTCGCTCTCCATCTCCACCGTCACCGGCGCCTGGTCCAGCCTTCCGGTGGAGCCCTTGACCAGGGTGATCTCGACGTCGATCGTCGAGGACCCCTCCTGGTCCTCCCCCTGGCCCGCGACGGCCTTGGCGACCGAGCCGACGAAGGTGATCCTCCCCTTGAGTTCGCGCCCGCCGGGCAGCTCCACCCGCACCCCGGCACCCTTGCGGGCCATCTGCTGGTCCTCGGTGTCCAGGTCGACCTGCACGATCCTGCGGGTACCGGTCAGGGTCAGGACCCGCGCACCGGCACGCACCCGGTCGCCCACCTTCGCCGCCACCTCGGCCACCCGTACCGGGCCGTCCAGGAAGACCACCTGGGCGGCGTCGACGGCACCGGTCTGCGGCAGGCCGCGATCGCGCTGCCACTTTTGGACCGCCCAGGAGGTGGCGGAGGTGAACTCCTCGTCCACCGTCAGGTCCTCGCCGTACCCCAGCGCCCTGAGGTTGCGTTCCAGCTGCTCGACGTCGGGCCCGTCGTCCACGCCGGACCGCAGCGGCCGGTACAGCGGCACCTGGCCGTACATCAGCGTCAAGGGCCTGCGGTCGATCCTCAGCAGCGCCCGGCCCCGGCGGATCACCCGCCCCTCGGCCGGCACCGTGGTCACCGTGCCGCCGGCACCCGCGACCGCCGTGTACTCCCCCGTGTACGTCAGCCTGCCGGCGACCGAGGTGGTGTCCACCACGTCGCCACGGGTGATCTCCGCCGTCGGCGGCACCGGTGGCGCCGACGGCCCGGCCGCCTCCCCGGTGCCGTCCAGGCCCACCGCCGCGGCGGCCGCCCCGCCGAGCACCACGGCGGCCACCGTCCCGGCCAGCACCGCTCTGCCACGTCTCATCCGCCGCCTCCGCCGTCTGCGGGAGTCGTCATCCGTGCTCACCTCCGTACCGGCGGGACGCACGCCCGCGGCACGGTCCGATGTCTACGGCGGCCGGGGTTAGCGGCCCGTAAGCCCCGCCGCACGCGGGCACACCGCGTACGGACGGCGTACGGACGTGAAGGACGGCGTACCGACGCATGAGGACGGCGTGCGGACGCACCAGGAGCGGCCGGGCGGTGGCGCGGTGGCGCGCGGGTTTATCGCGGCCTAACGTCCGATGGCCCACGCTGGTCGGCGGAGGTGCGGGCATGCGCGTGCTGGTGGTCGAGGACGAGGACGAGATGGCCGACGCCATCGCCCGTGCCCTGCGGCGGAGGGCCATCGCCGTGGACGTCGCCTACGACGGCGCGCAGGCCATGGAGCGGCTGGGACACACCGGCTACGACGTGGTGGTGCTGGACCGCGACCTGCCGGGGCTGCACGGCGACGAGGTGTGCCGTCGGCTGGTCGCGATGGGCGGCGGCGGGGGGATCCTGATGCTGACCGCGATGGGCGGGGTGGGCGAGCGGGTGGACGGGCTCGGGCTGGGCGCCGACGACTACCTGCCCAAGCCCTTCGCGATCGCCGAGCTGGCCGCCCGGGTGCGCGCGCTGGCCCGGCGCACGGCCTCGGTCAGGCCCGTGGTGCTGGAGCGCGCCGGGGTGCGGCTGGACCCGGCCGGGCGGACCGTGACCAGGGACGGCGCGCGCCTGGCCCTGACCCGCAAGGAGTTCGCGTTGCTGCAGGTGCTGCTGCTGGCCGACGGCGAGGTGGTGCGCACCCGCGACCTGCTCGCCCGGGCCTGGGACGAGTACTACGAGTCGGGCACCGGGGCGCTGCGGGTGGCGATGACGACGCTGCGCAGGAAGCTCGGCGACCCGCCGGTCATCGAGACCGTCCCGGGACGGGGATACCGCCTGTGACCGGCCTCCCCCCGCAGCCGCAGCCGCAGTCGTCACCGAGGAAGGCGCGGCGGGGAAGGGCGGCCGGACGGGTGCGGGAACGGCTCCGGGCCTGGCGCGGGTTCGGGCTGCGCACCCGCCTGACCCTGCTGTACGGCGGCCTGTTCTTCGGCGCGGGCGCGATCCTGCTCTGGGTCACCTACGCGCTGACGGCACGGACCATGCAGCAGCGGATCGTCACCCGCATCTCGGCGGTCCCCAAGGACGACCCCCTGCGAGGACCGCTGCCGCCGCCGCAGGAGGGGTTCTTCCTGCGCACCGCCGGCGACCTGCTCCATCAGGTGGAGGCCGGCAAGGCCGACGTGCTGCAGGAGCTGCTGCGCAACTCGGTGATCGGGCTCGTGGTGATCGGCGTGGTCGCGACCCTGCTCGGCCTGCTGATGACCGACCGGGCACTGCGCCCCCTGCAGCGGGTGACCGGTACCGCCGAACGCCTGTCGGAGAGCACCCTGCACGAGCGCATCGCGCTGGACGGCCCGCCCGACCACGTCAAACGCCTGGCCGACACCTTCGACGCGATGCTCGACCGCCTCCAGCGCTCCTTCGACGCCCAGCGCCGCTTCGTCACCAACGCCTCCCACGAGCTGCGCACGCCCATCGCGGTCAACCGGACGCTGATCGAGGTGGCGCTGGAGGAGCCGGACGCCTCCGACGACGTGCACGCGCTCGGCCGGGCGCTGCTCGGCGTCAACGCGCGCCACGAACGGCTCATCGAGGGGTTGCTGCTGCTGGCCCGTTCGGAGAACGAGCTGGTCGCCCGCAGGCCGGTGGACCTGGAGCACGTCACGGCGTCGGCGCTGGAACAGCTCGGGGCCGCAGCGCGCCGGCGCGGCGTCGCACTGCGCGCCGACCTGTCGCCCGCCCCCGCCCGCGGCGACGCGCTGCTGCTGGAACGCTGCGTGTTCAACCTGGTGGAGAACGCCCTCAAGTACAACGTCCCGGACGGGCACGTGCAGGTACGGCTGGCCGCGAGCGGCGAGGAGCTCACGCTCGTCGTGGACAACACCGGCCCGCTGGTCCCCGCCCACGAGGCCGGTGACCTGTTCGAGCCGTTCCGCCGCCTGCACGACCGGATCGGCTCGGCCCAGGGAGCCGGTCTGGGCCTGTCGATCGTACGGGCCATCGTGGTGGCGCACGACGGCACCGTGACGGCCGTGCCGCGCCCCGGTGGCGGCCTGTCCGTCACGGTGCGGCTGCCCCTGGCGCGCGAGGCGGCCCGTACCGTACGCCTCGCCGGGCCGGGATCGGCCGGGTAGGCGGGCCCGGCGGCTCCCGGGCCCGGCCTGTGGGCCCGGCCTGTGGGCCCGGCCGCCTCCGGCCTCGGCACCTCCTGCGGCCTGCGACCTCCCGATCCGTCAGGCAGGTCCGCCCGGTCCGCGCGGCTCCCCCGGCCACGCGGGCCCGGCCTGTGGGCGGGTGTCCGGCCGGGCCCCGGTGTTCCGGCCGTCCCCTCACCCCGGTCCTCGTCACGTGAACGAGAGCGCGGGGCTCAGCCGCTCACCCGGCGTCACCACCGGAGCCCTCCGGACCCCCCGGGCCCTGCGGATCCTGCGGGCCGCCCGGCCGTCCCGGCAGGTGATGCTCGCAGGCCTTGTGGGCCTTCTCCGAGGCCGCCTCACCCCCCTCGGGACGCTTGATCATCACCCTGCCGTCACCGGGTACGGGGTCGGCCATGTCGACGCCGTGCTCGCGCATGCACTTGGCGAACGCCAGCAGCCGGTCGTGGGCCTCGGGGTCGACACGCGCCGCACCCTCCCCGCCTCCCATGTACTTCGAGCAGGCCTTGTGCGCCTTCTCCACGGCACCCTTGTCCTTGCCCCCGACATGGATCCTGGCCGGGCCGCCGGGCTCGGGGTCGGCCATGTCGATCCCGTTCTCGCGCATGCACCGGGCGAACGCGAGAGGGTCGGGGGACGCCGAGGGCGACACCGAGGACGAGGCCCCCGACGAGGCCGCCGACGAGGGCCGGACGGTGTCGGCCACCGAGGCGACGCCGCCCCCGGTGGGTGCCTGGCCGCAGCCGGCCGGGGCCAGGGCCGCGAGCACCCCGACGAGCAGTGCCGCACGCCGGAACGTCATGTGGATGCACCTCCGTCCCCGGGAGGTCGGACGCCTCCCGCGGGTGCACCCTGTCTACGGAGGCGGAGGTTAGCGAGGTGTAAGCCCGGCGGACCCTCCGGATCGGCCCGGCATCCGCCCGAACGGGCGGCCGGGCGGCCGATCGGAGCGACAGAGATATTTCTCCCTGTCTGCATCCGTATGCACCTGAGAAACGAATCAGATGACGGCAAGCCTGATGTTTCCGGCCGGAAACCCACAACGGCCCACAAATGCCGTAGAACGGAAGGGGTGCGGCCGGTCCGCGGTGCGTGCCCGATCGGAGAGGCCGTCCGCTCGCGGCGGCCCGCCCTCGTCCGGCGATCCGCCGGCCACAGGCCCCCACCCCCAGGGCCGCCCCAGAAGCGGAACGGAAAGCCCTTGAACCTGTCAGTGCATCTTTTCCGCGTACGGGCGGCGACCTTCGTGGTCACCGTCGCCGGTGACCTGGACCTGTACAGCGCGCCGCTGCTGTCACCGTCCCTGGTCCCGCCGCCGGGGCCCGGGCCCTGCCACATCGTGCTGGCCGCGTCCCGGCTGAGCTTCTGCGACGTGGCCGGGCTGCGCCTGCTCACCTCCGCCCACCGGACCCTGAGCGAGAACGGTGGGGGCCTGGCCGTCGCCGGGGCGTCGGGCTCGATGCGGCGGCTGACGCCTCTGGTCGCCGGGAACCACGCCGACGCGCCGGTGCACTACGCCGACGTCACCGAGGCCCTGAGGGCCTGCGCCGGGTCCGTCGGTGAGGACTTCACCGGTCCGCCGCCCGCGCCCCGGCACCTGCCGTCCTTCCGCGGCCTGGGCGCCCGCCGTGCCGTACCCGCGGGCCTGCGGGCCCGTCGCCACCGCACCTGACCGGCGCCTGACCGCGCTGACGGCACCTGAGGCACCTGACCGCACCTGACGGCTCCGGCCGCCGGGCGGGCCGCGGTGACGAGGGCTCTCCTCCTAGGCCTCGCAGTTGGGCTCGGACTCGCCGCTGCAGGTGTCGAAGTCGGCCCCGCCGTCGGTGGTGTCGTTGCCGAGGTTGCCGGTCAGGAAGTCGTTGCCGCTCCCGCCGGCCAGGATGTCGCGACCCGAACCGCCGGACAGGCGGTCGGAGCCGGCCGAGCCGAAGATCTCGGCGAACAGCGAGGTGTTGTTGCGCACGACGTCGTCCCCGGTCCTGACGTTGACCAGGATGTTGGTGACCCCCGCGCAGGAGACCGTGTTGGGTCCCTGCTGGACGCACCCGGCACCCGCGGTCACCGAGTGCTGGACGGACGAGACGGTGATCTTGCCGTTCAGGGGCCTGATGTCGATGCTGTCGTTGCCGGTCGTGCCGACGACGGACATGTTCTGGAACGAGCCCACCGTGACGGTGGCCCCGGCGGCGTGGGCCGGAGCCGCCAGGACGGCGCCGGCGGCCAGCCCGGCCGCGGTCAGGGACAGGGTGGCGATGTGGCGACGCATACGCGACATGTGAAATCCTTTTCGAGACGTGTCGTTCGGACGAGTCTCAGACAACCGCTTCTTCGCGTCGCCGTCTGCGTCATTGTGCGCACATGCCGTTCGTGTTTTCCCAGGCCTGTGAGGTGCGGGTATGTGACCGGGAACGCCACCCGTACATTGAACAAGAATATGCCGGAAAATGCCTTTCAATGGCGTTTTACGATGAGATGCCCCGGGTGGGGATCGCGGGTCGGGCCGATCCCCGGCCGATCATCGCCGGCCCGGCCCCGGGACCGCCGGGCTCCGGGCAGGCGTCCCCGTGCATGCCCCATCGCCGCGCGCTCCCTGGGCCCGGCCCGTCGGCGCGACGCTTTCGTCCCCTCCGTCCCCGCCGTCCCCGCCGTCCTCGCCGTCCCCGCCGCGCGGGGCGTCCGGTGCGGGCGGCGTCCCGGCGGGCGGGGTGCCGATCGGGGGAACACCGCGCAGCAGCCGGACGATCAGCACGGCGACGGCCGCGAGGATCACGGCGCTGATCGCGGCGACCAGGTGCAGCCCGCCGACGAACGCCTCCCGTGCCGGCGCGAGCAGCGCCGCGGCCAGGTCCGCGGGAAGGTCACGGGCGACGGTGACGGCCTCGGTGAGGCCCTCCCGCGCCGCGTCGGCGGCAGCGGCCGGGACGTCGTCCGGCGGGGTGAACCGGCCTTCGTAGACGACGGCGCCGATGCTGCCGAGCGCGGCGAGCCCGAACGCGTAGCCGAACTGACCGCTGGTCTCGTTCAGCGCGGCGGCCGAACCGGCCCTCTCCGGCGGCGCGGAGGCCATGATCAGGTGGATGCTCAGCGTCACGAGCGGGCCGGCACCGAGGAGGATCAGCGCGTATCCGGCCGCGAGGGTGAGCGGTCCGGACGTCGTGTCGGTCTGGGTGAGCACGACCAGGCCCGACACCGAGATCACCAGCCCGGCGCCGATCACGTACGCCGGCCGGAAACGGCGGGCCAGGACCGGCGACACGACGAACGACAGCGCGTTGGCCGCGACGGCGGGCATCATCCACAGGCCGGCCTCGAAGGGCGAGAGCCCCTCGACCAGCTGCAGGTCCTGGGTGATGAACAGCATGATCGAGCCCATCAGCAGCGTGCAGGCCATCATGCCGCCCAGCGCCGTGCTGAACGACCGGTCGGCGAACAGCCGCAGATCCAGCAACGGGTGCTCCAGCCGCCGCTGCCTGCGGACGAACAGGACCGCGAAGACGGCCCCGGCCACGATGCCGGCGACCGCCGGCGTCCGCGGGCCGTCCTTGGCCAGCTCCTTGAGCCCGTGGACGGCCGGCAGCACGGCGGCCAGTGACAGCGCCACGCTGGTCAGGTCCACTCTCCCGGCGTCCGGGTCGCGGTACTCGGGCAGCAGGAACGGGCCGGCCACGAGCAGCAGAGCCATCGCCGGTACGCCGAGCAGGAAGACCGAACCCCACCAGAACCGCGACAGCATCGCGCCGCCGACCACCGGGCCGATCACCGCACCGGCCGAGAAGCACAGTCCCCAGATGCCGATCGCCACCCCCATCTGCCGGGGGTCCCGGAACAGCGAGCGGATCAGCGACATGGTCGACGGGGCCAGGATCGCACCGGCCACGCCCAGCACGGCGCGGGAGGCGATCAGCATCGCCGGGCCGGTCGAGTACGCGGCGACGACGGAGACGACGCCGAACGCCGCGGCCCCGATCAGCAGCAGCCTCCTGCGGCCGATCCGGTCACCGAGCGTGCCCATCGTGATCAGGAACCCGGCGAGCAGGAACCCGTAGACATCGGTGATCCACAGCTGCTCGACGCCGCTCGCGCCCAGGTCCGCCGCCAGGTGGGGAAGCGCCAGGAGCAGGACGTACACATCGATGGAGACCAGCAGTGTCGGCAGGGCGAGCACGGCGAGCGCGATCCACTCCCGCCGCCCGGCCCTCGCCGGGGTCGCGTCGTTCATGACAGGTCCTTCCACGTTCACCGGGTGATCCGCACGCCGCGGGGCCGGTCGTCAGGGACCGGTCGGAGCGGCCGGCCGGTTCTCGACATCGGCGCGGATCGAAACGGGGACGGGGACGGGGACGGGGACGGCGTACACGGTCGGCGGCCGGTGGCGGGAGTGCTCGCGGGCCGCTCGCCCTCCCTCCCGGTGGGAGGGAGGGCGGGGCCGGGCTCAGGGGCGGGCGTTCCGGACGGCCTCGTCCAGCGAGGTGACCGGGCGGCCGAGCAGCCGGGTCAGGTCGCCGGTGGTGGTCTCCAGGTCGCCGCGGGCGATGGACTCGTCCAGCGAGGCGACGAAGGCGGCGGTGCCCGCGTCCAGCCCGCTGCGGCGCAGCGCGTCGGCGTACTCGGCCGGCGAGAGGTCGCGGTAGACGACCTTCGTGCCGGTGACCTCGGTGACGGTCGCGGCCAGCTCGCCGAGGGTGAAGGCGGGGCCGCCGAGCTCGTACACGGCGCCGTCGTGCCCGTCGCCGGTCAGTGCCGTGGCGGCGGCCGCGGCGTAGTCGGCGCGGGGTGCGGCGGAGACCCTGCCGGAACCCGCGGCGCCGAGGATCTCCCCCCGCTGGAGGTAGCCGTCGAGCTGGTCGGTGTAGTTCTCGGTGTACCAGCCGTTGCGCAGCAGGGTGTACGGCACGCCGGAGGCGGCCAGGGTCTCCTCGGTGGCCTTGTGGTCGGGCGCCAGCGGGTTGGCGCTGGTGGCGGCGCGCAGGATGCCGGTGTAGACGATGCGCTCGACGCCACCGGCCCGGGCGGCCTCGATCACCGCGGCGTGCTGGGCCGGGCGCCGTCCGGGCTCGTCGCCGGAGATCAGCAGCAGGCGGCCCACCCCGGCCAGGGCGGCCGGCAGCGTCTCGGGCAGCGAGTAGTCGCCCTGGCGGACCTCGACACCGCGTCCGGCCAGGTCGGCGGCCTTGGCCTCGGTACGGGCGACGGCGACGATGTCGCCGGCCGGCACGCCCCGGGTGAGCAGGTCGGCGATGACGAGGCGGCCGAGGTGGCCGGTGGCTCCGGTGACGGCATAGGCGGGCATGGTGGATCCCTTCGATCAGCACTGTGTTTTAGAAAGCACTAACCAAAGTACAGCACCCGCTGTTCCGCAGCGACTGGGGTAGGGTGACGGTGTGTCCGAACAGCGTGCGCAGTCCCCGGCGAAGCCCTCGGCGGAACCCCCGGCGGAGCCCTCCCAGCAGCTCGTCACCGACGTCTTCGCCAGCGCCTGCACCTCCCGCGCCGCCTTCGAGGACGTGACGGCCAAATGGGCCTCACTCGCGCTGCTGGCGCTGGGCGAGGGCGGCTACCGCTTCAACGCGCTGCGCCGCCGGGTCCAGGGGGTGAGCGAGAAGATGCTGTCGCAGACCCTGCAGGCCCTGGAGCGCGACGGCCTGCTCACCCGCGAGGTCCTCAGCACGATCCCGCCCCGGGTGGAGTACTCACTGACCCCGCTCGGCTCCCGGGTCGCCCGACACCTGCGCGCCCTGGCCGACCTGCTGGAGGAGACCGCCCCCGAGGTGGAGGCGGCCCGGCGGTCCTACGAGCGCCGCCAGGGCTGAAGGGGCTTACGGCGTCAACGGAACTCGTGGGGCTCGCGGAGCTCGCGGACATCGAGGCCGGGCACGACCAGGCCGAGCTCGTAGGCCAGGACCGCCGCCTGCGTGCGGTCGCGGGCGCCCAGCTTGTCCAGGACGTTGGTGACGTGGGTCTTGACCGTCTCCCGCGACACGCGCAGCACCTGCGCGATCTCCGCGTTGGCCTGCCCGAGCGTGATCTGACGTAACACCTGCAGCTCGCGCGGGGTCAGGTTCACCGGGTGGCGCGGCCTGGCGCTGCCGTGGTGCGGCGAGGCGATGCGCCGCAGCGCGTCGGGGAAGAGCACCGCGTCCCGCGAGTGCACCAGCCGGACGGCGTCCACCAGCTCGGCCGCGGGAGCGCGCTTGAGCACGTACCCGGCCGCTCCCGCGCGCAGCGCCCCCCCAGACCAGCTGGTCGTTCTCGAAGGTGGTGACCACCACGACGCGGGTGGAGGGCGAGCGGCGGGCCAGCTCGGCGGTGGCGGCCAGGCCGTCCATCCGGGGCATGCGGACGTCCATCAGCACGACGTCCGCCCCGGTTCCGGCCTCGACGGCCTCGTGGCCGTCCGCCGCCTCGCCCACGACGGTGAGGTCGTCGCAGGCGGAGAGCATCGCCGACCATCCCGTGCGGATCAGCCGGTCGTCGTCGGCCAGGACCACGCGGATCACAGCGGCAGCCTCGCCCGCACACGCCAGGTGGCGCCCGCCTCCTCCAGCGTGCAGGTGCCGCCGACCAGGCGGGCGCGCATCCGCATGCCCGTCAGGCCCAGCCCGTTCACCGCCGGATCCCGGCCGGTCCCGTCCGCGCCGTCCGCGCCGTCCCCGCCGTCCGTGCTGTCCGTGCCGTCCGTGCCGTCCGTGCCGTCCGTGCCGTCCGCGTCGGCGGGGGCGCCGGTGGGGTTCTCCACCGTCAGCACCAGGTCGCCGTCGACGGCCACGTCGAGCGTGACGGGTCCGTGCCCGTGACGCAGGGCGTTGGTGAGCGCCTCCCTGGCGATCGCGTACGCGGCGCGCGAGGTCGCCGCCGGCACCCTGTCCAGGTCCGCGGCGCGTACCCGCACGTCGAGACCGCGGGTGAGCGCGCCGAGCGCGTCGAGCGTGGGGGTGCGCGCGGTGTCGTCCTCGTCCAGCACGCCGAGCAGCACGTCGAGCTCCTCCTGGGCGGCGCGGGCGGTGTCCAGCAGGTGGCCCAGCGAGTCCGCGGCCTGGCCCACCCGGGGTTCGGGCCGCTCCAGCGCCGCCTGCGCGGCCATGCCCTGCACCAGGACCACGCTCAGCGCGTGCCCCACCGCGTCGTGCAGTTCCAGCGCGAGCGTCTGGCGGCGGCCGAGCTCCTGCAGCGCCCGGGAAGGTTCGGCGCGCAGCAGCCGGCGCGCCGCCCACCGCTGGCCGAGTCCGGCGACGACCATGGCGGCCACCACCGCACCGGCCAGCAGGAACGGCTCCGCCGTCCGCGCGGGGCTCTCGCGCCAGAACGCCAGGTCACCGGCGCGCGCCAGCCCGGGGAACAGCAGGAGCAGCCCGGCGCCCAGCGTGGCGCCGCCGTACAGGTGCAGGCTCGTCAGGGCCACCAGGTAGAGCCGGTCGGCCCTGCCCGGGACGTCGACGTCGAGGAGTTCCGACAGCGCGACGGTCTCGATGCGCCGCACCAGCGGCGCGGCGGCCAGCAGCACGGAGGCGGGCAGGCACGCCGCCCACAGCGTCAGGACGCGCGCCGGCGTCACCTCGGTGACGATCACCAGGCTGAGCGCCCCCGCCACCGGGGTGAGCAGGGCCGCGCCCAGCACCGGGTAGATCGCCGCCCGCAGCGCGCGTGCCAGGTGTCCGCTCACGACGACGATGCTAGTGACGGCGCCGCCGGGGGCCCTCCCCCGCCAGGGGGAGGTGACGCGGCGGGGACGTTCCTACGGTGAGCGCCATGACGAGAAACCTCCGGATCGCGGGCGCCCTGCTGTCGATCGCCGTGACGGCCGTCGGGCTGTGGTGGTGGACCACCCCGGCGAGCTACCCCTTCGGCGCGCTCGACCGCGTCACCGTGTCGCTGTCGCACCTGTTCGAGCACGACGTGGGCGGCCCGATGACCGTCGTGGCCGGGCTGGCAGGGCTGGTGACGGCCTTCACCTCGGGTGTGGCGCTGAAGGCGGGCGCGGTCGCGCAGGTCCTCTTCTTCGGCGTGGTGATGTCCGACGCGGGCATCATGTCCCTGCTGGGCTACGGCATGGCACTGATCGGCCCGCTCGCGCTGGTGGCGGTCCTGGTCATGGCCTGCGCGCGCCGCGGACGGGCGAGGGTCCCGGCCCTCGTGGTCCTGGTGTCACTGCTCGTCCTGGTCGCGGGCGGTACGCTCACCGGGCTCGTCCCGTTCGACCGCCTGCTCGCCAACCTCGCCGCGAGCTTCTCCTCCTACGCCGGGCGCGTGGCGTGGACGCTGGCCGACGCGCTCGCCTGTGCCCTGTGGGCGGTCGTCGCGGTGGCGGCCTTCCGGGCCGGTGGCACGCCGCGCTGGGCCCGGCCCGAAGCCGCCGCCCGCTGGGGACGCCCGGTCACGATCGCGGCGGCGCTGTGCCCGCTGCCGTACGCGCTCTACCGGCTGACCTGGCTGACCCCGTGGCCCACCGACATCGGCGCGGCCGAGCTGGCCGCGAACCCGGGCCTGAGGATGCAGGGCCTGGCCATCGGCTTCGGCGCCCTGGGCGGGTCCCTGCTGACGCTCGGCCTGATCGCTGGGTGGGGCGAGGTGTGGCCGCGCTGGGTGCCGGTCCTGCACGGCCGTCCCGTGCCGGTGCGGCTGCCGGTGACCGCGGGAGGGCTGGTCGCGGGAGCCTGCTGCCTGGCCTCGCCCGGCCTCACCGTCAACGCCGTGCAGTGGGGACAGCCGCTGCTCCTGCTGCTGTGGCCGTACCCGGTCTGGGGGGTCCTGCTGGCCGCCGCGGTCCTGGCCTACCGGCTGCGCCGCGGAGCCGGGACCGCCCCCGAGCACCCGGCGCCGATCACGCGGGCCACCCGGGCCACGGCCGGTCCGTGGGGAACGTCCGCGAGAAGTCCGGCGTCGAGCGACCACCGCGGACGGTGACACACCGCCCGCGTCCGGAACGTGAGGACCACCGGCGACCGATGAGGTTTCCGCGCCGCGACCGTCTGTACGTGTGAGATCGACTCACGAGAGGCTGACACGATGCGGAAACTGACCTTCGCCATGAACGTGACCCTGGACGGCTACACCGCCGCGCCAGGCGACGACCTCGGCTGGAGCGGGGGCGAGGGACCGGACTCGTCGCCGGGCGCCGAGCTGTTCCAGTGGTGGTCCGACCGGGTGGACGCGACGGGCCTGGCGCTGTACGGGCGCAAGCTGTGGGAGGCGATGAGCTCCCACTGGCCGACCGCCGACCAGCAGCCGGGTGCCACCCCGGCGGAGATCGAGTACGCCCGCCGCTGGCGGGACATGCCGAAGGTGGTGTTCTCGTCGACGATCGACAAGGTCGACTGGAACACCCGCCTGGTCACCGGCGACGCGGTCGCCGAGATCGCCCGGCTCAGGGACGGGGACGGCGGCCCGATGGACATCGTCGGCGCGACGCTCGCCGCGGCGGCCATGCGGGCCGGGCTGATCGACGAGTACGTGCTGGTCACCGCGCCGGTCCTGGTGGGCGGCGGCACGCCGTTCTTCACCGCGCTGGACAGCTGGGTGAACCTGAACCTGGTCGAGACGCGGACGTTTCCCGGCGGCGTGGTGCTGACCCGATACGAGACGAGACGATGAGCACGATGGGCACGGGATGAGCACGGGCCGGATGCCCGGCTCGTGAGCCGGGCCGGAATCCTTCCCCGCGTGCTCACCGTGCCCCTCGGACTCCTCCGATCACAGCGTCGCGGGCAGGCCCAGCCACGGGGTGCCGGCGGCGTCGAATCCGGTGAGCTCGGCGATCTTCCCGTCGACGATGCGCAGGACCGCGATCGTGTACAGACGGTGTTCCGGGTCGCCGGGGGTGCGCAGGTACAGCGCGGCGGCGGGCATGCGGTTGACCGTCGTGGCGATGCAGCGCCAGTCGTCGTGGCCGCGCCGGAAGAGCCCACCGGAGACCCAGCCGTCCACCGCGTCCCTGGCCGTGACGATCAACGCGCCCGACCCGGGCAGCATCGCGAAGCGCAGGTCGTCGCGCAGCAGGGCCGTCAGTGCGTCGAGGTCGTTGCGCTCATGGGCGTCCATGTACGACCTCACCACGCCGCGCTCGTCGTCCGACAGCTCGTGCGTGGCAGGGCTCCGCCAGTCGAGGCGGTGGCCGGGCAGCTGCTCGCGCATCGTCACGCGCGCCCGCTGCAGTGCGCTGGTCACCGATGGGACGGTCAGCTCGAGGGTGTCGGCGGCCTTCGACGCCGGCCAGCCGAGGACGTCGCGCACGATGAACACCGCCCGCTGCCGCGGCGGCAGGTGCTGAACGGCGACGATGAACGCCAGCTCGATCGTCTCCCGCGCCACCACCGAGTCCTGCGGGTCCTCCGGGAGCATCCGGTCCGGGTAGGGCTGCAGGTAGCGCACTTCCCAGCCCGCACCCGGCAGCTCGGCGGGCACGGGTGTGCGGTCGTTGCGCTTCTCCAGGAAGTCGAGGCAGGCGTTCGTCGCGATCCGGTACAGCCAGGTCCGCAGCGCGGCGTGGCCCTTGAACGACTCCCGCTTGTTCCACGCCCGCAGGAACGTCTCCTGCGTCATGTCCTGGGCGTCCTCGTAGTTCGCGAGCATCCGGTAGCAGTGCACCTGCAGCTCACGCCGGTAGCGCTCCGTGACGAGCGTGAACGGTGCCGGGTCGTTCGAGCGGGCCGCCGCGATGAACGCGGCCTCGTCGCCCGGCAGTCTGTCGTCGGTCATGGTCGTCAATCCTTCCGCGGGTGGCAAGGGGCCACCAGGACTGACGGCGTGGCGGAGGATTTCTGAGCGGTGGAGCCGCCGGCACCGGGCCGTTCGCCAGGCCGGCAGTCCGGATCCGGCAGTCCGGGACCGAGAACCCGGGGCCGGGAGTCCGGGTCAGCGCGGGGACGATCGGCCGTCCGGCGGGGCGGGGAGCTCGTGGAGCCGGTGGGCGTCGTCGAACAGGGCGGTCCGGGCCAGGCGCGCGGTGGCCACGGCGGCCAGCGTGGCGGCGGCCAGCAGCATGTACATGACCACGATCTGGTAGCGGATCGCGATCAGCGGCTCCACCCCGGCCAGGATGAGGCCGGTCATGGCGCCGGGCAGGCTGATCAGGCCGACGACCTTGGTGGCGTCGACGGCGGGCAGCATCGCGGTCCGCAGGGCGGTACGGGCGTGCGGGGCGAAGGCCGCGGCGGCGTCCAGGCCCAGGCTGAGGCGGGCTTCGATCCGCGGGCGAGCGGTCTCGACCTCCTCGTGCAGGCGGGTCAGCGTCAGGGCCGTGGCCTGCATCGCGCCGGAGACCACCATGCCCGACACCGGGATGAGCACGTGCGGCCGGGTGTCGATCACCGCGAAGACCACCAGCGTGGCCACGGTCACGACGGTCGCCATGGCGACCGCCAGGGTGGCCACGGCCGGGGCGCGCGGCAGGCCGCGGGCGCGGCGGGCGGCGACGCGGCCGGCGATGAGCACCATCACCGCGATCCAGGCGAGCGAGCCGGGCAGGCCTCCGTGGGCGAAGACCGCCGCCAGCACCGCGGCGACCGCGACGAGCTGGCCCAGGGCCCGCGCCGAGGCGACGAGCATGTCGGCGGCCAGGCCGAGCCGGGCCCGGCCCGCCAGCAGGGCGGCCAGCGCCACCAGCGCCGCCGAGGCGGCCACGCCCGGCCAGCCGGGGACCGCCGGGACGCTCACGGTGCCGCCAGGTAGCGCAGGCGGGCCGGGTCGCCGGCCTCGGTCAGCCGTCCGGCCTCCAGCACCAGCGCGTGGCCCGCCAGCCGCCGCGCGTGCGCGGTGCGGTGGCTGACCAGGACCGCGGTGCCGCCGTCGGTGACGAACGCGGCCAGCAGGTCGTCGACGAGACCGGTCGCGGTGTCGTCCAGCGCCGAGGTGGGCTCGTCCAGCAGCAGGACCTCCGGGCCGGTGGCCAGCGCGCGGGCCAGGCCCAGGCGCTGGACCTGGCCGCCGGACAGGCCCTCGGTGGAGCGGGACAGGAAACAGGCCCCCAGTCCCACCCGCTCCAGCAGGTCGGCGGCGCAGACGGCGTCCAGGGCGGGGCGTCCCACGGCCAGTTCCCCGGCCACCGAGTCGGTCAGCAGCGCGGTGTGCTGGGCCACCAGGGCGACCCGGCGGCGCAGCAGCAGCGGGTCGTGACCGCTCAGCGGCCGGCCGTCCAGCAGGATCCGCCCGGTGTCGGGTTCGGCGAGGCGGTTGAGCAGCCGCAGCAGGCTGGACTTGCCCGCCCCGCTGGGCCCGGTCACCAGCGTGCAGCACCCCCGCGGCAGGTGCGCGGAGATGTCGGTCAGGACCGGCGCTCCCCCGCGGCGCAGGCCGACCCCTTCCAGCACGAACCCCGCCTGTGACACGCGAGCCACCTTCCCGTCATCCGCCTGCCGTCTTCCCGGTGGTCTCCCGCCATATTCTGCCGTCGCGCCACCACTCCACGACGACCGGGCTCACCCCACCCTTTCTCGATGAGGGTAACAACCGTTACAGTGACCACGGTTACGAAAATCAGGAGTGGCCCGTGAACCATGATCCTTCGGCCCCGCCCGGGCACGCCGGGCAGTGGGTGCTGCTGGCCTACCGGATCCCGAGCCTGCCCTCGGCGCCGCGCATCGCCGTCTGGCGCAGGCTGGAGCGCCTCGGGGTGGCCCGGCTGGGCGACGGCCTGGTCGCGCTGCCCGCCGACGCGCGCACCCGCGAGCAGCTGGACTGGATCGCCGAAGAGATCGTCGCCGCCGACGGCACCGCCACGGTCTGGCTGGCCACCCCCGCGAGCCCGTCCCAGGAACGCGCGATCGCCACGCAGATGCAGCAGGCCCGCCAGGAGGAGTACCGGGCGGTCATCGCCGCGGCCCGGGCCGCCGAGGACGCCAGGGCCGGGGAACGCTCACGCGTGGCGGGCCGGCTGCGCGCCGAGCTGCGCCGCATCGGGCGCCGCGACTTCTTCCCGCCCGCCGAACGCGACCCGGCCCACCAGGCCGTACGTGCCCTGAACGCGCCCGGACCGGCCACCGGCCGCGACCTGACGGAATCCGCGGAGGTAGCGGAGCCCGCGGAGCCCGCGGAGCTCGCGGAGCTCGCGGAGCTCGCGGAGCCCGGCGACCCGGCGGCGCGTGAGGTCCCCGAGGCCGCGGGGAAGACGGCGGCGCAGCGGGGAGGGGCCCGATGAGGTGGGCGACCCGCGCGGGCGTGCACATCGACCGGGCGGCGTGCGCCTGGCTGATCCGGCGCCACCTCGACCCCGACGCCGCTTTCGTGTTCGTCGACTCCCCCGAGCAGGTCCCGCCCGACGCCACCCCGTTCGACATGCGCGGCGTGGAGCTGTCGCACCACGGCGCCGACTGCAGCTTCGAGACGATCCTGCGCCGCCACGAGCTGACCGACCCGGTGCTGTGGAAGATCGCCGAGATCGTGCACGAGGCCGACATCGACGACGAGCGCTACGACGCCCCCGAGGCGCCCGGCCTGGACGTGATCCTGCGCGGATTGTCGATGATCTGCGACGACGAACGCGTCCTGGAGCTGACCGGCCCGATCTTCGAGGGCCTGTACGAGTACTACCGGCGGGCGTTCCTGCTCGGCCGACCGCCCGCCTGAACCGGAGAGAGAGCATGACCGACCCACAGACACAGGGCGCGACCCCCGCGAGCTCCGCGAATCCCGCGAGCTCCGCGAGCTCCGTGAGCTCGACGACCCCGGGCAGCCCGGGGAGCTCCGGGGACGTGATCCCGTTCCGCCAGGCGGTGCGCGCCTGGTTCGGGATCTCCCTGCAGACCTTCGGCGGCCCCGCCGGGCAGATCGCGGTCATGCAGCGCACCCTGGTGGAGGAGAAACGCTGGATCGGCCAGCAGCGCTTCAACCACGCCCTCAACTACTGCATGCTGCTGCCCGGCCCCGAGGCCCAGCAGCTGGCGATCTACGTCGGCTGGCTGCTCAACGGCACCCGCGGCGGCCTGGTCGCCGGCACCCTGTTCGTGCTGCCCGGCATGCTCGCCCTGCTCGCCCTGTCGGCCGTCTACGTCATCTGGCAGGAAACCTCCCTGGTGGTCGCACTGTTCGCCGGGATCGCCCCGGCCGTGCTGGCCATCGTCGCCCAGGCCGTCATCCGGGTCGCCAAACGCTCGCTGACCCACCCGGTCTACGTCGCCCTCGCGGTGGCCGCCTTCGCCGCGCTCGCGCTGTTCGCGGTGCCCTTCCCCGTCGTGGTCGCCGTCGCCGCCCTCGTCGGCTGGACGATCCACCGCTTCAGGCCCGCCCTGGTGAAGAAGGGCGGCGGGCACGGCGCCGACGACGGGCCCGCCCCGCTGATCTCCGACGACGCCCTGCACCACGCCACCCCCAGCTGGCGCTCGGCGGGCAAGATCCTGGCCGTGGGACTGGCCGCCTGGTGGCTGCCGGTGGCCGCCGTCGCCCTGCTGACCGGCACCGACAGCGTCTTCACCACCCAGGGATTGTTCTTCTCCGGCACCGCCCTGGTCACCTTCGGCGGCGCGTACGCGGTGCTGGCCTTCGTCGCCCAGCAGGCCGTGCAGACCTACGGCTGGCTCACCCCCGGTGAGATGGTGCGCGGCCTGGCCCTGGCCGAGTCCACCCCCGGCCCGCTCATCATGGTCGTGCAGTTCGTCGCCTTCCTGGGCGCCTTCCGCGACTCCGGCCCGCTCACCCCCTGGGCGGGTGCGCTGCTGGGTGCCCTGCTGACCACCTGGGTCACCTTCGTGCCGTGTTTCCTGTTCATCTTCCTGGGCGCCCCCTACATCGAGCGGCTCCGCCACAACGCCGCGATCAGCGCCGCGCTGACCGGTATCACGGCCGCCGTCGTCGGTGTCATCGCCAACCTCGCCGTGTACTTCGCCCAGCACACCCTGTTCGACGCCACCAGCGTGTGGATCCGGGGGCCGCTGCACGTCCAGGTGCCCGTGATCGGCAGCCTCGACCTCCTGGCGCTGGCCATCACCGCGGCGGCGCTGGTGATGACGTTCGTGCTGCGCTGGCCGATGCTGCGCATCCTGGGCGTCTGCGCGCTGCTCGGCATCGCCTCCCTGCTGCTGCCCTGACCCGCCGCTCTTCTCCTGACCCGCTGCCCCGCCTGCCCTCCCGGCCCCGGCGTGCCGCTCTGACGGCACGCCGCCTTTCCGGAGCCCGGGCCGCGAAATCCTCAGCGGGCCTTTCCGGAGGCCGGGCCGCGCGAGCCGCGGCGGGTCAGGAGGGAGGGGCAAAGGGGCAGGGAGTGAAGGGTCAGGAGGCGCCGGTCCGTGCCGTGGTGACGGCCACGGTGGCGTAGCGCGCCGTGAAGGCGCCGCCCGCGGCGTCGATCGCCGCCCCGATCAGGTCCAGGATCTCTCGCAGCTTGTCCTGGGGCAGCCGGCTGTGGCCGCCGAAGGTGGGAACCTGGTCCAGCCACTCGTCACGGGTGTAGGACCGCTCCCAGTCGAAGCGCCACTGCTCCGGCTCGCCGAAGGCGCCCGCCTGCCGGATCCCGTCGGCGGCCTTGTCGAACATCACCCCGTACGCCTCCAGGGCGGGCATCACCCGGTCGTAGATCGGCAGGTCGGGCAGCACCCGGCGGTAGGCCTCCAGGAAGGCCTCGGCGATCTCGGGCGGGGGCTGGTTCACGTTCCAGAACAGGGCCAGCCGGCCACCGGGCCGCAGCACCCGCGCGGCCTTGACCGCTCCGGCGACCGGGTCCACCCAGTGCCAGGTCTGGGCGGCGACGACCGCGTCGAACGTGCGGCCGGCGTCGTCCCAGGTCTCGAACGGCGCCACCTCGACGCCGAGCCCGCGCTCTCGCGCCCATCCGGCCATCCGGGCGTCGGCCTCGACCCCGAGCACGGTGCAGCCGGCCGCCAGGAACTGCCGGGCGGCGATGCCGGTGCCGATGCCGACGTCGAGGACGTCGCGTCCGGGAGCGGCGGCGGCGATCCGCTCCACCAGGGCGTCGGGGTAGCGGGGCCGGGTGCGGTCGTAGCGTCCGGGATCCGCGCCGAACGACTCGGCCACCTGCCGGTTGCGGTGGATGTCCTGCTCGCGGCCGGGTTCCGCCGCCTGCGCTGTAGTGGGCATGCGCCCACCGTAGTGGGCACGTGCCCACTCGTCAATAATCGAGTCAGGACCCGGCGAGCGAAGGGGAGGCACCCCGTGCCGACAGGGGTACACATCCGCGACGCGCGCGCGCAGCTGTTCGACGCCGCCGAGCGCGTCCTGCTCCGGGACGGCGCGAACGCGCTGACCAGCCGGGCGGTCACCACCGAGGCGGGCTGCGCCAAGGGCGTCCTGCACCGGCACTTCACCGACTTCGACGCCTTCCTCGCCGAACTCGTGCTGGACCGCGTCGGCCGGATGGACGACCGGACCGCCGCCCTGCGCGAGTCCACCGGCACCGGCACCGTCGCCGGCAATCTCACCGGCGCGCTGATGTCGCTGTTCGAGTCGGCCGCGCTGGCGTTCGTCGGCCTCATCGCCGCCCGGGACGAGCTCCGCGCCCGCCTGCGCCGGGACCTGCCGGCCGGCGTCCCGGTGCTGACGGAGGCCGCGATCATGATCGCCTCCTACCTGGCCGCCGAGCGCGACCTGGGCCGGATCGCGCCGGACGCCGACGTCGACACGCTCTCGGCCATGCTGATCGGGACCACGCACCTGCTCTACGCCGGGCACGACGCCACCCCGCCGGAGACCGGGGCCGTCGCCAAGATCGTGACCACGGTCCTGGCCGGCGCCGCACCGCGGACGTAACAGAAGAAGATCACCTCTTCCCAAAGATCGACAAGGCGCCTAGCGTCATCCCTCGGACACCCTTCACCGCTGAAGAAGGAGCCTGGGAATGGCCGATACGAGGACCGCCGGCGACCCGGCCGACGCCGGGCTGGCCCGCGACGACTACGCCCTGGAACGGGTGCCGCGCGAGGCCCGCTACGGCTGGGTCACCGTCGCGGTGCAGCGGTTCGGCATGCTCAGCGCCCTGTCGCAGTTCCTGCTGGGCGCCACCCTCGGCATGGGCATGAGGTTCTGGGACGCGGTCTGGGCCATCACGCTCGGCGCGGTGATCCTGGAGGTCGTCGCGATCGCGATCGGCATCGCCGGGATGCGCGAGGGCCTGTCGACGGCCGTGCTGGCCCGCTGGACCGGCTTCGGCCGGCACGGCGCGACCGTGGTCGGCCTGGTCGTCGCCACCGCGCTGCTGGGCTGGTTCGGCGTGCAGTCGGCCGTACTCGCCCAGGGCCTGGCCTCCCTGCTGGGCGGGCCGCCGGTCTGGGTGTGGTCGATCGTGGCGGGCCTGGCCGTCACCGCCATCGTGGTGCACGGCTTCGCCGGCATGGCCTGGACGGCCTGGATCACCGTACCCGCCTTCCTCGCGCTGGCCGGCTGGGCGATCGCCGACCAGCTCTCGGAACACTCCCTGGGCGCGCTGGTCGCCTCCGCGCCCGCCGGACCGGCCATCGGCCTGGCCGAGGGCGCCACCATCGTGGCCGGCGGCTTCATCGTCGGCGCGGTGATCAGCCCGGACATGTGCCGGTGGAACCGCAGCGCCGCCGACGTGGTCAAGCAGACCGTCGTGGGCATCACCCTCGGCGAGTACGTCATCGCGCTCGTGGGGGTGTTGCTGGCCCACGCGCTGCGCACCGGCGACGTGATCACCATCGTCACCACCACCTCCGGCGTGGTCGGCACGATCGTGCTGATCACCGCGACACTGAAGATCAACGACTGGAACCTGTACGCCGCCAGCCTGGGCACGGCCAACGCCCTGGACACCGCCTTCGGCGCCCGCCCGGGCCGCGCGCTGCTCACCGTCGCCCTCGGGGTGATCGGCACCGCCCTGGCCGCCGCCGGGATCCTCGACCACCTGATCGACTTCTTCGTCCTGCTCGGGGTGGCCATCCCGCCGATCGCCGGCATCATGATCGCCGAGTACTACCTGGTACGCCGCTGGCGCCCCGCCCTGGACGCCTCCGCGGCCACCGGCACCCTGCCGGACTCCGCACCGGGATGGGTCCCGGCGGCACTGGTGATCTGGCTGGCCGCCGCCCTGGTCGGCAAGTACCTCACCTGGGGCATCCCCGCCCTCAACGCCCTGGCGGTGGCCTTCGCCGCCTACGCCGTGGCGGGCAGGCTCGGCCTGACCGGCGGTCCCGGGACGCGAACGGCCACCACCGGCTGACCCCCCACCGGGTGGAAAGGCCCCCGCTCCCCCGTCCCGGCGTCATCGCCCGACCTTCCCGAGGAGTCACCTGTGCGCGTTGGGATCGACGTGGGAGGCACCCACACCGACGCCGTCCTGATGGACGCGGCCACCGTGGTGGCGTCCGTCAAGACCGCCACCACCCAGGACGTCACCGGCGGGGTGGTCACCGCCCTGCACGATCTCGTTAGTTCGGCCGGCATCGACCGCGACCGGATCGGCGCGGTGATGATCGGCACCACCCACTTCACCAACGCGCTGGTGACCGGGCGGGGCCTGGCGCGCACCGCCGTGGTACGGCTGGCACTGCCGGCCACCTCCGGCCTCCCTCCCCTGGTCAACTGGCCCGCCGCCCTGCACGCGGCGATCGACCCGCGCGTCCACCTGTGCCACGGCGGACACGAGTTCGACGGCCGGGCCATCGCCCCCCTGCGCCGCGAGGAGCTGCTGCGCGTCGCCGGGGACCTGGAAGCCCACGACATCCGCACGGTGGCGATCGGCTCGGTGTTCTCCCCCGCCGCCCCGGAGCTGGAGGAACAGGCCGCCGCCGTCCTGCTGGAGGAGCTGCCGCACCTGCACGTGAGCCTGTCGCACCAGCTCGGCCGCATCGGGCTGCTGGAACGCGAGAACGCCACCGTCATCAACGCCTGCCTGCGCGAGCTGGCCGACGAGATCGTCGAGGCGTTCGTCGGGGCCCTGCGCACGGCCGGGATCTCCGCGCCGCTGTACCTGTCGCAGAACGACGGCACCCTGATGGACGCCGAGTACACCCGCCGCTACCCGGTACGCACCTTCGCCTCCGGCCCGACCAACTCGATGCGCGGCGCGGCGTTCCTGGCCGGGGAGCTGTCCGACTGCGCGGTGGTCGACATCGGCGGCACCACCACCGACGTCGGCGTGATCAACCGCGGCTACCCGCGCCAGGCCACCGGCGAGGTCGACATCGGCGGGGTGCGCACCAACTTCCGGATGCCGGACGTGCTGTCGATCGGCCTGGGCGGCGGCAGCCTGGTCACCACCGGCCCCTCCGTGTCGGCCGGACCCGACAGCGTCGGGTTCCGGCTCACCCGCCAGGCCCTGGTGTTCGGCGGCGACGTGCTCACCGCCACCGACCTGGCCGTCGCGGGCGGCCTGGCCGAGATCGGCGACCCCTCCCTGGTACGGCACCTGGACCCCGGCCTGGTCCGGCGCGGCCTGGACTGGATGGCCGGCCGGGTCGTCGAGCTGGTCGACCGGATACGGGTGTCGGCCGCGCCGCTGCCGATCGTCGTGGTCGGCGGCGGCGGCGTGCTCATGCCCGAGGTGCTCCCCGGGGACCTGGCCGTGCACCGGCCGCCGCACCACGCGGTCGCCAACGCCATCGGCGCCGCCATCGGCCAGATCGGCGGCGACGTCGACCGGGTCGTCGCCGTCGACGGCCCCCGCGCCCGCGAGGAGGCCATCGCCGCCGCCCGCGCCGAGGCCGAACGGATCGCCGTCTCCGCGGGCGCCGCCCCCGGCACCGTCAGGATCGTCGACGTCACCGAGGTGCACGTGGCCTACCTGCCCGGCGGCAGGCGCGTCCAGGTCCGCGCGGTGGGCGACCTGGACCTGGAACACCGTCCCGCAGGCGGCCCCGCCGCGGACGGGACCCGCGCCGAGGCGGGCACCGCACGAGGACACGAACAGGACGCGAGGCGATGAGTTTCACCCTGACCCCGGAGAATCTCGACGACCTGGCCGAGGGCGCCGCGGTACTGGGCACCGGCGGGGGCGGCGACCCCTACATCGGCCGGCTGCTCGTCGAGCGGCAGCTGCGGGCGGGCCGCGACGTGCGGATCGTCGACCTCGGCACGTTGCGCGACGACGCCCTGGTGGTCGCGGTGGCGATGATGGGAGCCCCCACCGTCTTCATCGAGAAGCTCCCCTCCCCCGAGGGCAGCGTGGCCGCGCTGCGCGCCCTGGAAAGGCACCTGGGCCGCGCCGTGGACGCGATCATGCCGCTCGAGGCCGGCGGCCTGAACAGCATGATGCCGCTGGTGGCGGCCGCGGCGGCGGACCTGCCGGTCGTCGACGCCGACGGGATGGGCCGCGCCTTCCCCGAGATCCAGATGGTGACGTTCAACGTGGCGGGGGTGCCGGGCTCCCCGATGGGCATCGCCTCCGACCACGGCGACAGCGCCGTGATCGAGGCCGCCGACAACGACCGGATGGAGTGGCTGGCCCGCGGCCTGACCATCCGGATGGGCGGTGCCGCCTACACCGCCAGCTACCCGATGAGCGCCGCCACCGTGCGCGAGACCGCGGTGCCCGGCACCCTGGGCCTGGCCCTGAGGATCGGCACCGCGCTGCGCACCGCCCGCGAGCACCACCGTGACCCGTTCGACGCGCTGACCGCCGCACTGCGCGGCACCTTCTACTCCCACGGCCGCGTCCTGTTCCGCGGCAAGGTCGTCGACGTCGACCGCACCACCGTCGGCGGGTTCGCCCGAGGCCAGGTCACCCTGGCCGCAGGCGGCGAATCCGGCGACCCCGGCGACCCCGGCGACCGGATCGTCATCACCTTCCAGAACGAGCACCTGGTCGCGGTCCGCGAAGGCGGGCACGAGCGGGACGGCCAGGTCGCCGCGATCGTCCCCGACCTGATCTGCACGCTGAACACCGAGACCGGCAGGCCGGTGACCACCGAGGCCCTGGCCTACGGCCAGCGCCTGACCGTCTACGCCATCTCCACGCCCGCCATCATGCGCAGCCCCGAGGCCCTGGCGTGCTTCGGCCCGTCCGCCTTCGGCCTGGACCGGCCCTACACCCCGCTCGAGGAGCTGACCCCCGCCACCCCCTGACGGGCCCGCACCCGCCTTCCCGATGTCCCGCCCCCCTGTCCCACCGGGGTGTCTCACCGGGGTGTCTCACCGGGAAGCGGGCGCCTTCGCCGTGCGGTAGTGGTAGCCGCACACCTCCTCGAAGCCCGCCCGCGCGTACAGCCGCACGGCCGCGTCGTTGCCGCACTCCACCTGCAGGTACATCCGATCCACGCCCCGGGTACGGGCCCAGGCGGCCAGCGCGGCGAGCACCCGGCGGGACGCGCCCCGACCCCGCGCCTGCGGGAGCGTCGCCATCCCGAACACCCCCGCCCAGCCGTCGTCGGCGACCGCCCGGCCCACCGCGACCACCTCGGTCCCGGCGATCACCGAGGCGTACGCGCTCGGCGCCTCCACCCGGGCGAGCAGCTCCCGCTCGCCGTCGTGACCGTGCACGGCGCGCAGGCCCTCCAGCCAGCCGTCCGCCGGACGCTCGTCCACCCGCACCCGCAGGGGCTCGGCCGGTGCCCGATCCCGGGTCCGCTCCAGCACCCGTGCGACCAGGGCCTGCTCCCGGGCCCGCCCCAGCACCGGTGCGGCCGGGACCTGCTCCCCGCTCCGTTCCAGCACCCGTGCGACGGTGGCCGCCTGGAGCGACACCCGGCCACCGCGGTGGTAGCCGCGCTTCGCCAGGAACGCGTCGAGGCCGTCGGGACAGGCCCGCGGGGTGATCTGGAAGCGGGTGTCCAGGCCGTGGCGGGCGTAGAAGTCCTCGGCCTCCTTCACCCCGGCCTCCAGCCCTTCTGACCTTTGCGGCCCGGTCTCGCCGTGCGGCAGCACCGTCCCCACCCACCAGGAGCAGTCGGGCGCCAGGCGCAGCCACCATCCGCCCAGGCGCTCGACGTGCTCGGCGGGCAGGGCCCGGGCCGCCCTCTCCTGAAGGCCCCTGACCAGACGCGCATCGGCGACAGAGATCATCTCTGTATCGTGGCACGAGCCCCCCGACGGTGCCCGTGCAGGGTGATATGGTCGCGGCGTGCGGATGATCTGTTCTTTTCCCGGCTGGTGGCGCCCCTGAGGGGGCGGCACCGTTCATTCGCGTGACCTGATGACGCGGCCGCCCGGTACGGGCGGCCGTTTCGTGTTCTCGCACCCCGGTGGCCCGTCCGGGCGGCCTCCCGATCCCGAGGGAGCCACACCGATGCCACGACGACTCACCGGCTTCACCCCGTCCGGAGACCTGCACCTGGGCAACCACCTCGGCGCGATCGCGCCGATCGTCGCCGGGCAGGCCACCACGGACACGACGGACACGGTGGTGTTCATCTCCGACCTGCACGCCCTGACCCTGGAACACGACCCGGCCGACGTACGGCGGCGGACGCTGGAGTTCGCGACCGTCCTGCTGGCCGCGGGCGCCGACCCCGGCACGTGCCTGTTCCTGGTCCAGTCGCACGTCCCCGAGCACACCGAGCTGCACTACCTGCTGGAGTGCGCCACCGGGTACGGCGAGGCCCAGCGGATGATCCAGTTCAAGGAGAAGGCCGGCCGCCAGAGCCAGGTCCGGATGTCGCTGCTGACCTACCCGATCCTGATGGCCGCCGACATCCTGCTGTACGACACCGACGAGGTGCCCGTCGGCGAGGACCAGAGCCAGCACGTGGAGCTTGCCCGCGGCATCGCCCAGCGGTTCAACACCCGCTACGGCCCCACCTTCACCGTCCCGCGCGCGGTCAACCCGCCGGTCGCGGCCCGCATCATGGACCTGACCTCACCCGGCGACAAGATGAGCAAGTCGGCCCCCTCGGCGGCCGGGACGCTGCGGCTGCTCGACGAGCCGGACGTCCTGCGGCGCAAGGTGATGCGCGCGGTCACCGACACCGACGGCGTGGTGGCCCACGACCCGGACCGCAAACCCGGGGTGTCGAACCTGCTCGACATCCTGGCCGCCTGCACCGGCGACGAGCCGCGGCGGCTGGCCGGGCGGTTCGACCGGTACGGCGAGCTGAAGGAGGCGGTCGCCGACGCGGTGGTGGCCACCCTGACGCCCGTCCGGGAGCGTTACCTGCGGCTGGCACAGGACCCGGCGCACGTCCGGAAGGTCCTGCGGGCCGGTGCCGAGCGGGCCCGCGAGTCGGCCGGCGTGAAGGTACGCCAGGCCAAGGCGGCGATCGGCCTGCTCCCCGGCTGAGACCCGGAAGCGCCGTCAGCCGTTGCGGCGGCCCAGGCAGGCGTCGAGCGCGGCCGCGCCCGCCAGCATCGCCAGGCCCCGTCCCGTCAGCCGGTCGCGCCACTCCCGCAGCGTCGCCTGCAGCGGTTCCGGCCCGCCCGCAGCCCGTACCCGCTCCAGCACCCGTGCGATCTGCTCCAGCCCGTACCCGCCCCGCCGCAGCTGGTGGGCCAGGAGCACGTCGCGCATGTCGGCGGAGGTGTAGACGCGGTAGCCGGTCCGCGGGTCGCGCCGGGGGGTGATCAGCCCGGCCCGTTCCCAGGTGCGCAACGTGGCGGGCCGGATGCCGAGCCTGCGTGCCAGCGGCCCGATGAACGTCACCCCCGGTCCCGGTCCCGGCCCCGGCTCCGGTTCCGGCTCACGCGGTGGCGCCAGGTCGCGCAGCGCCCCTTCCACCGCCTCCAGCGTGCGCCGGTCGTCGGCCAGCTGCGCGTGGCTCTCGTCGATCAGCCGCAGCGCCTCCTCGACCGCGCCGTCGTTCACGGCCCGCATGATCGCCCCCGCGGTCGCGTGGCCGTGCGCGGGGATCAGCGCCAGGAACGCCCGCAGCGCCACCGCGTGGCGCGGGGCGTAGACGCGGTAGCCGTGCGGCGAGCGTCCGGCCGGGGGAAGGAACCCGGCCTCCTCGTAGTTGCGCACCGCCTGCGTGGACAGGCCGTGCTCGCGCGCCAGGTCGATGGGCCGCAACCGCATGGTGAAGGTACGTCCTCGTGATCCTCGATGAGTACCGTCGAACCCTACACTCGGCGTCCGGCGACGGCGCCGACCACGTGACGATCCCGGTCCGGGTCGTGGCCCGGGTCGTCCCGCCACGCTCCCCCCCATCGCCCGCCGCGCCCGCGTCCTGGCGTCCGGCGAAGGTCAGAGCGCGGGCCGGGAGCCCCGGACGTAGGAGATCATGACCGGCAGGTCGCCCTCGTCGTCGACGTGGAAGCCGGCCTGCGGGATCCGGTCGCCGAGCAGGTCCCGCAGGCCGTGCCGCATCGCCGGGCCCGTCAGCATCGTGAGCAGGTGGGAGAGCAGCCGGCCGGACGGCGGCCGGAACTCGGCGATCAGCAGGCGCCCGCCCGGCCGCAGCACCCGGAACATCTCCCGTACGGCGGCGCCGCGCTCGGTGGCCGGTATGTGGTGCAGGGCCAGGCTGGAGACCACCACGTCGAAGCCGGCGTCGGGCAGGTCGAGGGCCTGTCCCTCGCCCACCCGGTAGGAGCAGTTGCCCGGGGCGTCACGACGAGCGCGTCCGATCATGGGGGCTGACAGGTCGACGCCCGTCACCTGCCCGGACGGGCCGACGACGGGGGCCAGGATGCGGGTCAGATAGCCGGTGCCGCAGCCGACGTCGAGCACCCGGTCCCCCGGACGGGCCCCGGACAGCGCGGCCAGCCGGGTGTAGATCTCACGCCGCCGCCCGAGGAAACCGATCTCCGACATGACCTCGTACGCACGCGGGTGGTCGATCGTCCCGCCCGCGTCGGCGTGCTCGGCGTGCTCGTGCAGCAGTCTGCCCAGTCCCATGAACCTCTCCTCTCGAACAACCTGTTCCGTTATGTATGGTGTGTTCACTGATCCGGCGGGGTCAACGGTCACTTCGGCCCCTCCGTGCGGTACCGAACAGGGAGCGGTGAAGTGCCCGGAAACCCCGACAGGCGGGTGCGGCGTACCCGGCAGGCGATCCAGCGCGCGCTGGTGGAACTCGTCCTGGAGAAGGGGTACGAGGCGGTGACCGTCACCGACGTCATCGACCGTGCCGACGTGGGCCGCTCCACCTTCTACGCACACTTCGACGGCAAGCAGGCGGTGTTGTTCGCCAACCTGTCGGAGATGGCCTTCCTGCGGCCGGCGATCAGCGCCGACGGGCCGCCGTTCGCCTTCAGCCGGGCGATGTTCGAGCACGTGCTGGAGCAGCGCAGGCTGGTGCGGGCGCTGCTCGGGCGGCGCAGCGGCCGGGCGGTGACGGCCCACGGCGAGCAGGTGCTGCGGGACCTCGTCCGCGACGAACTGCTCGCCCGGGGCGCGCCGGCCTCGATGTCGCTGGAGCTGACGGTGACCTGCGTCGTCGGGGCGTTCATGGCCCTGCTGGTGCGGTGGGTGGACGAGGAGATCACCGCCACCCCGGCCGAGCTGGACGAGGCCTTCCACGCGGCGGTGGGGCCGGGGGTGCGGGAGATGCTGGCCCGGGAGTGACGCCCCGCGGCCCCGGCTCGGCCCGCCGGGATCGCGGGGCCGCTGTCGGTGGGCGGAGCGAGGACGGGTCACGCCGTCCGTCCGCCCGTCCGGCCTGGTCCGGCCTGGTCCGGCCGGACGGGCGGGTGGCCGGAAGCCGGACGGCTCACAGCCAGGCGGTGCCGAGCCAGGCCGCCGCCGCGGCGGCGACCAGGAGGACGACGTTGAACCCGATCAGCCGGGCCTCGCCGCGCCTGAGGTGGACCGCGATACCGCCCACCTGGACCAGGACGAGGCCGATCGCCGCGGCGACGGCGAGCCAGGGGGCGATCGCGGTCAGCGGCGGCAGGATCAGGCCGGCCGAGCCCAGGACCTCCAGGACACCGATCACGCGGACGAGCGGCATGGGGAAGTCGTCGACCCAGCCCATCATCGGCCGCAGCCGCTCCCGGCTCTGAACGATCTTCTTGCCTCCGGCGTAGAGGTAGAGGGCGGCCAGGAGTGCCGCGACGATCCAATAGGAGAGCTGCATGAAGGACACCTCGGAGGCTGGGACGTGGCGCGGGCCACGATGGTTACCACTCGTAAGGAGCCCCATGATGCGTCACTATTGAAACCCATACAAAAGGCACATCCATGTGCCTTACGCACAGGGGACCGTCATGTCGAAGTACGAGCACACCTGCATGATCCGGGGCGACGGGGGGCGGACGCTCCGCGCCGTCCTCGACCGCATCTGCAACAAGTGGACGTTGCTGGTCGTGGCGACCCTCGATCAGGGAAGCCTGCGCTTCACCGACCTGCACCGGCAGGTCACCGGGATCTCCCAGCGCATGCTGACCCTCACGCTGCGGAACCTCGAACGCGACGGCCTGGTCTCCCGGACGGTGCACGCCGAGGTCCCGCCACGGGTCGAGTACGCGCTGACCCCCACCGGCAAGAGCCTCATCTCCCCCGCCCTGGCCCTCGCCGGATGGGCCATCGAGCACGTCCCGCACATCGAGGCCAGCCGGGACGCCTACCGGACCCGGGAGCGATGACCCCTCGCGGTCCGGCCGTCGCGGCCGGCCACGGTCACGGCGTGCGCGTCCCGCCGTACGGGGGGAAGACCGGTCACGGCGTGCGCGTCACGGTCGTCGGCCCGGCCGGGACGCAGTCCAGGACGACCTGCCCGAGCGGGGTGGTGCGGACGCCGGTGAGGCCGAGCCCGGCCTCGGCGGTGACGGCGATGTAGTCCTCGACGGTGCGCTCACGGCCACCGCTGAGCACGAGCATGCGCAGGTCCATCTCGGCGAACAGGGCCGGATCGTCACCGGAGCCGTCGTCCGACTCGATCACCACGACCCGTCCGCGCGGCCCGGCCGCCTCCGCGCACCGGCGCAGGATCGCCACGGCCTCGTCGTCGCCCCAGTCGTGCACCACACGCCTGAGCACGTAGACGTCACCGCCTGCGGGCAGCGGATCGAAGAAGCTCTGGCCGGCGAACGCGCACCGCCCCTCCAGCCCGCGCCCGGCCAGGTACCGCCGGCCCCGCTCCACGGTGTCCGGCAGGTCGACGAGCGTGGCCCGGATGCCCGGGTGGGCGTGCAGCACCTCGGCGAGCAGGGTCCCGGCGCCACCGCCGACGTCGACCACGTGCCGCGCGCCGGACCAGTCGCACTCCCCGGCCGCGTCGGCGGCGTACTCCGCTCCGGCGGCCATCGTCGCGTCGAACGACGCGCTCATCCTCGGGTCCGCGGCGAGATGGCGCCAGAACGGGGCGCCGAAGACCGTCTCCCACGCCGGTTCCCCGGTGCGGACGGTGTGCAGCAGGCCGGTGAACGCCAGGTCCATCTGCCCGCCGAAACCGCTCAGGTCCAGGCGTTCCCGCATCCGGGCGGGGTGGTCGGAGGCCAGCAGCGCGGCCGGTGCGTTGACCGTGAACCTGCCCGGCTCCCGTTCGGCGAAGACGCCCCGGCAGGCCAGGTGACGCAGCAACCGGCCCAGCGCGTCCGCGTCGGTCCCGGAGCGGCGGGCCAGCTCCTCGACGGGCACCGCGCCGCCGGCCATCAGGTCGGCCAGTCCCAGCGTGGCCGCGACCCGCACCGCCATCGGCGTGACCAGGTCGGTCACGGGCGCCAGCACCTCCCAGGCCGTCTCCCATTCCGACGGCCGCCGGTGCCGTTCCTCGTGATCGTCCTGGATGCCGGTCATACCGGGAGACTCCCCTCGCGCGGGATCGGAATTCGCTCGTCCGGAAGCTACGGGTCGGCCGATCCGCCGGTCTTGGACGAATCGGAGATCGGCCGGGAGCGCCTCCGGGACCGGCCCGGTGAGACCCCCGAACCTCCCCGGGAACGACACCGGTTATGGTGGGTTCATGCGTGCGAGCACGACCGGACGGGTACTGCACGACCCCAAGGGGGGATCGTTCTGGTTCGACGCCGGCGCCGCCTGCCTGGACTTCGCCCACACCGGCGGCGAGGGCCGCTACGCGGTGTTCGAGATCCTCCACGAGCCCGCCGACCTCGCGGAATGGCTGGCCGGCTCGTCCCCGGCCGCGACCGTGACGGTCCCCGTGACGGCCGGTGACCTGGCCGCCGCCAGGCTCCTCCGCCAGGCGATCTGGGACGCGGCGCACTCCCGGGCGGCGCGCCGCCCCCTGCCCGCCGGGGCGGTCGCGACCCTCAACCGGGCCGCGGCCGAGGCCCCGCTGGTCCCAGAGCTCGCCGCCGACGGCACGAGAGCGGGATGGGCGGCTCCGGTACGGGTCGCGCAGGCGCTGTCGACGCTGGCGCGGGAGATGATCGAGCTGCTGTCCGGTCCGCTCTCCGGCCGCTTCCGCGAGTGCGCGAGCGACGACTGCCCCCTGGTGTTCGTCGACTCCTCCCGCCCCGGCGCCCGGCGCTGGTGCGCGATGGAGCGCTGCGGCAACCGCCACAAGCTCCGCGCCCTGCGCGCCCGCCGGGCCACGGACCCCTGACCCGGTCTCACGTACGGCGAGGGGAGAGCGCGGCACGGACCGTGCGTCAGGTGGGCTTCGGCGCGGGGGCGGTCGTGCCGGTGCCCGGTACGGCGGTCTCCGGTCCGGGCTCCGGGATCGGGATCGGGTCGCTGAGCTGTTCGCGCAGGTACTGCCACACCACCGCGATCAGGGCGGCGACCGGTACGGCGAGCAGGCTGCCCACGATGCCCGCCAGGCTGCCGCCCAGCGTCACCGCCAGCAGGATCACCGCCGCGTGCAGGCCCAGGCCGCGGCTCTGCACCATGGGCTGGAATACGTTCCCCTCCAGCTGCTGCACGGCGACGATGATGGCGAGCACGATCAGCGCGTCCGTCAGGCCGTTGGACACCAGCGCGATGAGGACCGCGACGAAGCCGGCGAACAGGGCCCCGATGATGGGGACGAACGCCGCGACGAACGTCAGGACGGCCAGGGGAAGGACCAGCGGCACCCCCACGATCCACAGGCCGATACCGATGAAGACGGCGTCGAGCAGGCCCACGAACGCCTGGGAGAGGACGAACGAGCCGAGGGTGGTCCAGCCGAGCTTGGCCACGGCCGGCACGTCCCTGGCGAGGCGGCCGGGGAGCTGGAGGGCCAGCCAGGGCAGGAACCGCGGGCCGTCCTTGAGGAAGAAGAACATCAGGAACAGCGCCAGGACGGTCGTGACCAGGCCACTGACCACGGTGCCCACCCCGCTGAGGGTGGCGGAGACGATGCTGCCCACGCTGGACTGGATGCGGGCGACCGCGGTGTCGAACACGTTGCTGACCTGGTTGTCGCCGAAGTTGAACGGCGGCCCGGCGGCCCAGTCGCGCAGGCGCTGGATGCCGTTGCCCACGCCGGTGACCAGCTCACCGGACTGGGAGGCCACCGGGACGGCGATCAGCACCACGATGCCGGCGGCGACCAGCAGGAAGAGCAGGGTCACGACCGAGGCGGCCAGGGTGGGGTGCCAGCCGCGCCGGCGCAGGAAGCGGGTCACCGGCCAGGTCAGCGTGGTGAGCAGCAGGGCGATCACGAGCGGCCAGATGATGGACCACATCTGGCCCAGGATCCATATGACCACCGTGGCCATCAGCACGACGAGGAGCATCTCCAGGGAGATGCGCGCCGACGTGCGCAGCGCGGAGCGGGTCTTCTTGGTGTTCAGCGTGGCAGGCACGAGAACACCTTAGTCATGGCCCTCGACGCGGCGCCGCGTCACCCGGGCCGATGCGGATCGGCACGGGCCGGCGCGGACGGCCCCGGTGCCCTCACCGTCCGTCCGCGGGCACCGCGGGCGTTCACGACCCGTGGCGGGGCGCCGCCGACGCCAGCGGCGCCGGTGCCGCCTGACCTGGCCAGGTGCCGGTCAGTACGGAGCCGGTGAGCGCGGTGCCGCCGTCGAGACGGCGCAGGACGGCCAGCTCGACGGTGTCGGTCACGATCAGCGCCGGGTCGCCCTCGTCGACGCGGTGGATCGTGCCCACGGCGGGCGCCCGGGTGCCCCCGGTCGCGTCGCCGGCGATGCCCATGCTGAGCCCGCGGGGTTCGAGGCGGCCGTCGACCTGCACGAACTCCTCGGCCTGGCCGGTGTTCGCGAGGATCGCGCTCGCCAGCGCCGCGGCGTACACCGGGTCACCGGTCGCGTCGTGGATCCAGCGCCTGCCCAGCACCGAATGCTCGACGGTGCCCAGCAGCCACCGCTCACCACCGGCCAGGGGGGCGGCGCGGTAGGTGAGCGGCACCTGGTGCACCGGCCCGTCGCCGACCCGGACCAGCAGCGTCTCGATCCCGACCTCGCCGGCGGGGTCGTCGAAACGGAAGCCCGCCACCCGCTCCACCTCGCCGGCCGGCCCGCCGTACCAGTCGCGGCCGGGCAGCCAGGTGGCCAGGAGTTCGAGCTTGGTGGGCCGCAGCGTGGCGCGATGGATCAGGGCCATGCGCTCATCGTAGCTTGATCAAATCTCCTCCCCGCGGGCCGGTGGGGCGGGCCTCGGCCGGCGGTGGGAGGCGGCTCGCAGGTACGCCGCCACGTCGTGCCTGCCGCCGTGCTCGGCCCATTCGAGCGGGGTCGAGCCGTGCTCGGTGTCCCTGATCTCCGGGTCGGCGCCCAGCTCCACCAATGTCCTGGCCGTCTCGACGTCGTCGTTCCAGGCCGCCGTGTGCAGCGGGGTGGATCGGCGCAGGTGGTTCACATCGAAGCCGAGCCCGGCCAGCAGCCGTACCGCCGCGGGCCTGCGCCGCTCGGCCGCGTTATTGACCAGCTCGGGGAACCGGGCGATCGCCCGTGCCGGTGCCCGGGGGCCGAACGCGGCCACCGCGTCGGCGTCGGCGCGCATGCAGGCCGCGGCGAACGCCTCCGTCTCGTCCAGCACCGCCGAGGCGCCCGCCGCGGCGAGGATCTCCGCGACCTCGGTGTGCCCGTTCAGCAGGGCGAGCTCGTAGGGCGTGCGCCCGCCGTAGGCCGGATGCCCGCCCAGGCCGTCCACCTCCGCGCCGTGCGCCAGGAGCAGCCGGGCCCGGCGCGGGCCGCCCCGTAGCGCGGCGGTGGCCAGCTCGTCGCGCAGCAGCTGCCGCGGGGACGACAGCGTCGGCCCCAGCCGGGCGTGCCACGGCCCGCCCTCGCCGCGGCCCAGGCCGAACTCCAGCAGCAGCTTCAGGTGGGAGGTGTCGTCGGAGAACGAGCCGCCGAGCCCGAGGTCGTACAGGGTCTGGGCGTCGTTGGGGTCGGCTCCGGCCTGCAGCAGCAGCCTGGCCAGTGCCGGGCCCTGCGGATGGGGCGGCTGCCCGCCCTCTCCCCCGCCGAACACCCCGGTGAGGGCGGTGAACGGCGAGGTCAGCCCGTCCCACAGGTATCCGGCGTCCGGATCGGCGCCGTGCCGCAGCAGGAGCCGGGCCGCCTCCACGTACTCGCCGGGCGTGCCGAGACGGGCGTAGGCCAGGTACAGCAGCGGCTCCCACCCGAAGGGGCCGCCCTGCGCGCGGGCCGCTCCGGGGTTCGCGGCCAGCGTTTCGGCCAGGGCGGCGGCCGAGCCGGTGGCCGCCATCGTGAAGACGTTCGCGACGGGCAGCTCCGGATGCCGGGCCAGCAGCAGGTCGGCCCGCGCGGTCCGGTCCGGGTGGTCCGCGCCGTAGGTGAGGCAGGCGAGCCGCAGGAACTCCTCCGGCAGCTGCCCGCTCGGCGCGACCCGGTGCGGCGAGCGGGAGTACCGCTCGACGGTGCCGATGTGCTCCTTGAGGCGGGCCAGCTCGCGAAGCCGTACATGCGCGCGGTGACGAGGTACGCGTCGGACAGCCTGGGCGTCTGCGGCGGGCGGGGATGGAACTCGGTGAGGAGCTCCAGCGCCTCGGGGACCTGTGCCCTCGTCTGCCGCAGGAGTCTCTTGGCCTGCTTGCGGAGCCGGTCGAGGCGGGGGGCGTCGGGCAGGCGATGGACGGGCATGGAAGCCTCCTTTCCGTATGGCCTGGCGTCCGCACGATCAGGCTGGAAAAGAGGTCGGGCCGGGGTGTTCGACGAGCGTCAGGTGGGTGGTGACCCTTTCCGCGGACCGGTGGCGCCCTGGGCGCACGCCGCCCAGCCTACTGCGGCGGCCGTGCGTCCGCGGCCGTGCGTCCGCGGCCGGGCGGGACCGTCAGGCGGGACGGTCAGGTGTTCCGCACGGCGGACAGGTCGAACTCGAGCGTGATCCTCTCCGAGATCATCACGCCGCCGGTCTCCAGGACGGCGTTGTAGGTGATGCCGAAGTCCCTGCGGTTGATCACGGTGGTGCCCTCGAAGCCGACCCGGGTCATGCCCTGGGCGTCGACCGCCGTCCCGGTGTACTCCAGCAGGATGGTGACCGGCCTGCTCACGCCGCGCATGGTCAGCTCCCCCGTGACCTCGAAGCGATCGCCGCCGACGTGCTCGACGCCGGTGGAGCCGAAGGTGATGGAGGGGTGACCGTCGGCGTCCAGGAAGTCGCCGGTGCGCAGGTGGGCGTCACGGTTGTGGTCACCGGTCCGGATCCCGGTCACGTCCAGGACCACGCGGACGCTGGAGGCGGCGGGGTCGCCGGCGTCCAGGACGGCGGTGCCCTCCGTGAGGGGGATGCTGCCGCGGACCTTGGTGACCATCGCGTGCCGGGCCACGAAGCCGAACCGGCTGTGCGCGGGGTCGATGGTGTAGGTGCCGGTGAGGTCGTCAGGGTACATGCGGTCCACGTCCTTTATTTGAGCGCTGGAATATTCAGCAGGACAGTACATCTACTTATTTCAGCGCGCAACCTTTGAGTACGATGGTTGTCGTGACGCGATGGCTCAGCGATGACGAACAACGCACCTGGCGCTCCTTCGGGCTCGCCACCCGCCTGCTGACCGACCGGCTGGAACGCGACCTGCTGGCCGCCGCCGACATGCCGCCGACCTACTACGAGCTGCTGGTCCTGCTCTCCGAGGCCCCGGAGCGGACCATGCGCATGAGCGAGCTGGCGCACTGGACCAACTCCAAGCCCAGCCGCATCTCCCACGCGATCAACAAGCTCGAGCAGAAGGGGTGGGTACGCAGGGAGCACTGCGCCGACGACCGGCGCGGCTGGCTCGCGGTCCTGACCGACGACGGGGACGCCGCGTTGCGGAGCGCGGCCCCCGCGCACGTGGCCGGCGTGCGCGAGCACCTGATCGACCTGCTGACGCCGGAGCAGCTGCGCCACCTGGAGGACATCAGCCGGGTCCTGCTCGGCCACCTCGCCGGGCGGGACCCGTCCTCGCGGTCGCGCTGACCGCTCCGGGCGGCGCCGCCTCAGGCCGGCGGCCCCTCCGAGCGGGAGCGGCCGTCGTTCGCCCCGGTCGACGTCCCCTGCGGCGCCGTACGCCGCCACCTCGCCATCGGGAAGGCGCCTCCCCCATGGCCGGCACCTACGTGGAGCGGTCCATATGCGGGCCTTCGGCCACTCACCTAGCATCCCGGCGACGACCGCCCCGCGACGAGGCCGGGGTGCGGCGACGGCCCGGCGCGTGATCCACCGGGCGATCGAAGGAGAGCGCATGACGATTCTCGTGACGGGCGCGACCGGCAACGTCGGCCGCCACGTGGTGGACCTGCTGCTGGCGGCGGGCCGGAAGGTGCGGGCCATGACCCGCGATCCGCGGGCCGCGCGCCTCCCGGACGGGGCCGAGGTCGTGTACGGGGACTTCGAGCGGCCCGCCACCTGGGGGGACATGCTGGAGGGTGTCGAACGCGTCCACCTGTTCCCCTTCGCCTACGTCACCTCCGGGCCCGGGGCCGGGTTCGTCGAGCGGGCGGTGGAGGCGGGCGCGCGCAGGTTCGTGGTGCACTCCGCCGCGGCCGCCGGGTTCGCCCCCGGGGACGAGCCCGGCGACCCGGGCATCGGCGCGCTCCGGCGCCACCTCGCCGAGGAACGGCAGGCCCACCGGGGGCTGGAGCTGATGGTGGAGGCCACCGGCGCCGAGTGGACCCATGTGCGGCCCGGACTGCTCGCGGTGAACGCCCTGGGATGGGCCGGGCGGATCCGCGCCGAGCGGGTGGTGCGTGAGCCCTACGCCACCTCCGGATACCCGCTGGTCCACGAGGCCGACGTCGCCGAGGTGGCGGTCGCGGCCCTGCTGGAGGACTCCCACGCCGGCGCCGCGTACACGATCACCGGCCCGGAGAGGATCACGCAGGCCGAGCAGGTGGAGGCGATCGCGAGGGCGATCGGGCAGGAGATCCGCTTCGAGGAGCTGACGCCGGAGCAGGGCCGCGAGCGGTGGCTGCGGGACGGCTGCCCGCCGGAGATGGCCGACTGGAGGATCGAGCTGCTGGCCGCGGCGGTCGACGGCCCCGGAGCGCTCCCGCCCACCACCACCTTCCGGCAGGTCACCGGACGCCCGCCGCGTCCCTTCTCGCGATGGGCCCTCGACCACGCGGACGACTTCCGCCCGGCCTGACGCTCGCGCGGGAGCGCACCGGTCAGGGCCGCTCCCGCAGGGAGATCGCGCCGGTCGGGCAGACGGCGGCCGCCTCGCGGACGGCGGCGTGCAGCGGCCCGGCCGGGGCCGGGTCGAGCAGGACGACGATGCCGTCGTCCTCGCCCTGGTCGAACACGTCGGGGGCCAGCAGCACGCACTGTCCCGCGCCGCAGCACAGGGTGGTGTCGACGGTGATGTCCATGGGTGGTCTCCTCAGTCGTGCGGCGAGCCGCCGTCGTCGGCGGGCCGGGTCCGGCCGTTGATCCGTTCGGCGTCGCCGGGCGGCGGGTGCGGGGTGACGGGAGCCTGCCACAGACCGGTCAGGGCGTCGACGAGCCCGACGGCGACGGCCTCCCAGCTCGCCTGGGCGGTCGGCTCTCCCTCGTGCAGGGCACGCTCGCGCTCGGCCAGGGTGTGCGCGATGAGCAGGTAGGTCATGTCGCCGCGCGCGCGGTGCACCTGCTCGGGCAGGTCGGGCAGCAGCCGCAGCATGCCCTGAAGGGTGCGTCGCATCGACGGCGTCGCCGTGGACTCCTCGGTGACGATCTGGCGCAGGGCGGGCACGGTGGTGACCTGGGCCAGGCAGCGGGCCCGCCTGCTGGGCACGCCCAGCGCGTCGAGGTGGTCGGTGGCGGGGCGTACCAGGCAGGAGATCCAGGCGCGCAGGTCGGCGGAGTCGCCGATCTCCTCCAGCATGCGCAGCCGCCGCTCCTCGGTGTCGGCGGTGTAGCGGCGGACGATCGCCCGTACCAGGTCGGCCCTGGTCCCGAAGTGGTAGCCGACGGCGAAGTTGTTCGCCTGCCCGGCGGCCTGGCCGATCTGCCGGTTGGAGACCTCGCCGACCCCGCGCTCGGCGAACAGCCGCTCGGCGACGTCCAGGATGGCCTCGCGGGTCTCCTGCGCCCGCTCCACCCTGCCGGTCACGGCCTTCCCCGGTACGGCCCTTACCGGGACGTTCTTGCCCGGAGCGGCCTTTCCCGGGGTGGTGCTTGACGGGACGGTCACCATCGGACCGGGACCCGCTCCAGCCCACCGACCACGAGACCCTCGCGGCGCCTGAGTTCCGGGACCGGGACGGCCAGCTCCAGCGTGGGCAGCCGCTCCAGCAGCACGTCGAGCACGACCTGCAGCTCGGTGCGGGCCAGCGCCTGCCCCAGGCAGGAGTGCGGGCCGGCGCCGAAGGCCACGTGCGGGTTGGGCGAGCGGTCCAGCCGCATCTCGCCGGCCCCCTCGAACTGCCGCTCGTCCCGGTTGGCCGAGGCCATGCTGCACACGACCGTGGTGCCCGCGGGCAGCGTCCGGTGCGCCACCTCGACCTCCTCGGTGAGGTAGCGCGGCATGCCGAAGCCGGGGTTGGCGTCGAAGCGCAGCGCCTCCTCCACCGCCGGGCGGACCAGTGCGCGGTCGGCCAGCAGCGCCTCCCAGCGGGACCGGTCGGCCAGCAGCATCGACACCATCTTGCCGATCATGTTGGCGGTGGTCTCGTGACCGGCCACCAGCAGCCCCTTGGCCGTCATGATCAGCAACTGCTCGGTCAGCCGCCCGTCCAGTCCCTCCACCAGCGAGGCCAGCTCGCTGAGCAGGTCCTCGCCCGGCTCGGCCCGCTTGGCCGTGACGTGTGCGAGCAGGTAGGCGTCGAACTCGCCCTGGGCGGCGTCGATCTCCTCCTGGGAGAACCTGGTCAGGCTGAGCATGGTGTCCGACCAGTACGCGAACGACTCCCGGTCGGAGTCGGGCACCCCGAGCAGGTCGCAGATCACCCACACCGGCAGCGGGAAGCCCACCGCCTCCACCAGGTCGGCCGGCTCGCCCTGGGCGATCATCCGCTCGACCAGACGCTCGGTCGTCGCCCGGATCCCGGGCCGCATCCCGGTGACCCGCTTGGCGGTGAACGCCCTGCCCACCAGCTGCCGCCACGCGCGGTGCGTGTCGGCCGTCATGGCGGTGCCGCCACCATCGCCCGCACCGCCGCCGAACACGCCGCCCGACTCGTTGGCCGTCACCCGCGCCGCCCCCTCGGCGTCGAGCTGGCGGGTGAAACGCGGGTCCGACAGGATCTCCTTGACGTCCTGGTAGCGCGTCAGCAGCAGCGCGGTGTCACCGCTGGCCAGCCGGATCGGCGCGACCGGGCAGCCCTCCCGCAGCTCGGCCCACTCCGGTGGCGGCTCCAGCGCGGTGGGGTTACGGAAGGGGTACTCGGGGATCTCGGGGACCTCGGCGCCGGGCTCGCTCACGACCACTCTCCCTCGGGACGACGGTCCCCGCATTTAAGTCGCACCACTTAATTAAGTCAAGCGACTCAATCGGCGTGTCGCGCGGCAGGCACGGCCGCACCCGCCCTCGCCCCCGCCCGCGCGACGGCCCGGGGTCATCCGTCCGAGCGCAGGGCGTCGCTGTAGGTACCCAAGGCCTCGTGGCGGCGCTGGAGCTCGGCGATCTCCCGGGCGAGGCGGGAACGCTGGGAGTCCAGCATGTCGATGTAGCGGGTGCACCCGGAGACGGGGTCCGGCCCGTTCTCGGCGCAGGGCAGGAACCGGCGGATCGTCTCGGTGGGCAGGCCCGTGGCCAGCAGCTCGCGGATGCGCTCGACCCGCTCGACGGACCCGGGACGGTAGCGGCGGTAGCCGTTGCCGTCCCGCTCCGGGTGGAGGAGCCCCTGTTCCTCGTAGTAGCGCAGCAGACGGGTGCTCACACCCGTCCGCCTGGACAGCTCGCCGATCCACATCGCGGTTCCTCCCGGGAGGGGCTTGACCTTCACACTGATGTGAAACCCCAACCTCGTGGGCATGACACAGATTCCTGAACTCGCCACCACCGTCGTCGGCTCCGGCCCCGGCATCCTGCTCGCCCACGGCGCGAGCGGCAGCGTCGCGGACAACTACGGCGTGCTGACACAGGTCCTGGCCGAGGGGCACACCGTCGTCGGTTCCGACTACCCCGGGTCGGGCGCCACCCCCCGGGCCGCCTCGGGCTTCACCCTGGACGAGCTGGCCGACGCGGTGGTGGACGCCGCGGTCGGCGCCGGGGTGGAGACCTTCACCGTGATCGGCTTCTCCCTGGGCACCACCGTCGCCGTCCGGGCCGCGACCCGCCACCCGGAACGGGTACGGGGGCTCGTGCTGACGGCGGGCTTCGCCAAGGCCGACAACCAGATCGAGCTCTCCCTGGGACTCTGGCAGCACCTGCTGGAGCGCGGCGACGCCGACGGCTTCGTCAGGATGCGCACGGTGAACGGCTTCAGCGTCGAGTTCCTCAACGGGCTGCCCGAGGAGCAGTTCGCCCAGCTGCTGGACCTGGGCCCCGCCGGGCTGCCGCTCGGGGTGGTGGAGCAGGCGGCCCTGGGCCGGGTCGCCGACACCCGCGAGGACCTGGCCGCGATCGCGGTACCGACTCTGGTCATCGCGACGACCCGCGACTTCCTGGTCGACCCGGCCAACTCCCGCTACCTGGCGGACCGGATCCCCGGGGCGCGCTACGCCGAGGTCGACGCGGGACACGTGGTGATGGCTGAGCGTCCCGCCGAGTGGCAGGAGCTGATCGAGAAGTTCCTGGCCGAGCACGACCTGTGAGGACGCTCGTCGCACGCACGCGCCGGCGTGTGCCGTGAGCCGGTGAAGTTGACGAGTTCACGCGGCTGTGCCATCCTGATCGTGGCACCGAGGTTGACGCTCGTACTAAATGTAGACATTCGTTTCTCATTTGGGTTATGCTGCTCCCTCGCGCTGTCTCTCCACGCCCCGGAATTCTGCCGGGGCGTTTGGCGTGCGCGCAGTTCGATTCCATCCGTGCCCTTTCGGAAGGACAGCTGTTGGCAGTCTCGCGCAATGCCTCCGCCGTACCCGCAGGTCCTCATCGCCTCTCCTTCGCCCGCATCCAGGAGCCTCTCGAGGTTCCCGACCTTCTCGCTCCGCAGACCGAGTTCTTCGACTGGCTCATCGGGAACGAGCGGTGGAAGGCCCGGGTCGAGGCGGCCCTCCAGGCCGGGCGCAGGGACGTCCCGGCCCAGTCGGGCCTCGAGGAGGTCTTCGAGGAGATCAGTCCCATCGAGGACTTCTCCGGGACCATGTCCCTGTCGTTCCGGGATCACCGGTTCGAGCCGCCCAAGCACTCCGTCGAGGAGTGCAGGGACAAGGACATGACCTACTCCGCCCCGATGTTCGTCACGGCGGAGTTCATCAACAACACCACCGGTGAGATCAAGAGCCAGACGGTGTTCATGGGCGACTTCCCGCTCATGACGCCGAAGGGCACGTTCATCGTCAACGGCACCGAACGCGTGGTGGTCTCCCAGCTGGTCCGCTCGCCCGGTGTCTACTTCGAGCGCAGTGCCGACAAGACCTCCGACAAGGATCTCTACGGCTGCAAGGTGATCCCGTCGCGGGGTGCCTGGCTGGAGTTCGAGATCGACAAGCGCGACAGCGTCGGTGTGCGCATCGACCGCAAGCGCAAGCAGGCCGTCACGGTGCTGCTCAAGGCGCTGGGGTGGACCGGCGAGCAGATCCTGGAACGCTTCGGCCGGTACGAGTCCATGCGCGCGACCCTGGAGAAGGACCACACGGCCGGCCAGGACGACGCGCTGCTCGACATCTACCGCAAGCTGCGCCCGGGCGAGCCGCCGACCAAGGAGTCGGCGCAGACGCTGCTGGAGAACCTGTACTTCAATCCCAAGCGCTACGACCTCGCCAAGGTCGGCCGATACAAGATCAACAAGAAGCTCGGGGTGGACGCCGAGATCACCCAGGGCACCCTGACCGAGGACGACATCGTCGCCGCCATCGAGTACATCGTGCGCCTTCACGCGGGCGAGGAGTCGATGCCGGGCACCGGTGGCGAGGTGATCGTCGAGGTCGACGACATCGACCACTTCGGCAACCGCCGCCTGCGCAGCGTCGGTGAGCTGATCCAGAACCAGATCCGCCTGGGCCTGGCCCGGATGGAGCGTGTGGTCCGCGAGCGGATGACGACCCAGGACGTCGAGGCGATCACGCCGCAGACCCTGATCAACATCCGCCCGGTGGTGGCGTCCATGAAGGAGTTCTTCGGCACCTCGCAGCTGTCGCAGTTCATGGACCAGATCAACCCGCTGGCCGGTCTGACGCAGAAGAGGCGCCTGAACGCGCTGGGTCCCGGTGGCCTGTCCCGTGAGCGGGCCGGCTTCGAGGTCCGTGACGTGCACCCCTCGCACTACGGCCGGATGTGCCCGATCGAGACCCCGGAAGGCCCGAACATCGGCCTGATCGGCTCGCTGGCCTCCTACGCCCGCATCAACGCCTTCGGCTTCGTGGAGACCCCCTACCGCAAGGTCGTCGACGGCAAGGTGACCGACCGGATCGACTACCTGACCGCCGACGAGGAGGACCGCTACGTCAAGGCGCAGGCCAACACGGTGCTCAACGCCGACGGCACGTTCGCCGACGCCCGCGTCCTGGTGCGTACCAAGGGCGGTGAGACCGAGATCGCCCGGGCCGCGGAGGTCGACTACATCGACGTGTCGCCGCGCCAGATGGTGTCGGTCGCCACCGCGATGATCCCGTTCCTGGAGCACGACGACGCCAACCGCGCGCTCATGGGCTCGAACATGCAGCGCCAGTCGGTGCCGTTGCTCAAGAGCGAGGCGCCGCTGGTGGGCACCGGCATGGAGTACCGTGCCGCCACCGACGCCGGGGACGTGATCACCGCCGAGAAGGCGGGCGTGGTGGAGGAGGTCTCCGCCGACTACGTCACGGTGATGAACGACGACGGCACCCGCACCACCTACCGGGTGGCGAAGTTCAAGCGCTCCAACCAGGGCACCTGCTTCAACCAGAAGCCGATCGTGGCCGAGGGCGACCGCATCGAGGCCGGTCAGGTCGTGGCCGACGGTCCGTGCACCGACAGCGGTGAGATGGCGCTGGGCAAGAACCTGCTGGTGGCGTTCATGCCGTGGGAGGGTCACAACTACGAAGACGCGATCATCCTGTCGCAGCGCCTGGTGCAGGACGACGTGCTGTCCTCGATCCACATCGAGGAGCACGAGGTCGACGCCCGCGACACCAAGCTGGGTCCTGAGGAGATCACCCGCGACATCCCCAACGTCTCCGAGGAGGTGCTGGCCGATCTCGACGAGCGCGGCATCATCCGCATCGGCGCCGAGGTCGTGCCGGGGGACATCCTGGTGGGCAAGGTCACGCCCAAGGGTGAGACCGAGCTGACCCCCGAGGAGCGGCTGCTGCGGGCGATCTTCGGTGAGAAGGCCCGCGAGGTGCGCGACACCTCCCTGAAGGTGCCGCACGGCGAGTACGGCAAGGTCATCGGGGTGCGGGTGTTCTCCCGCGAGGAGGGCGACGAGCTCCCTCCCGGCGTCAACGAGCTCGTCCGGGTGCACGTGGCGCAGAAGCGCAAGATCACCGAAGGCGACAAGCTCGCGGGCCGGCACGGCAACAAGGGCGTCATCTCCAAGATCCTCCCCGTCGAGGACATGCCCTTCCTGGAGGACGGGACCCCGGTCGACATCATCCTGAACCCGCTGGGCGTGCCCGGCCGGATGAACGTCGGCCAGGTGCTGGAGACCCACCTGGGGTGGATCGCCGCCCGCGGCTGGGACATCTCCGGCATCGAGGAGGCGTGGGCCGAGCGCCTGCGCGACAAGGGCTTCGAAAGGGTAGACCCGCACACCAACGTGGCCACCCCCGTCTTCAACGGTGCCCACGAGGAGGAGATCGTCGGCCTGCTCGACAGCACCGTCCCCAACCGCGACGGCGACCGGATGGTGGGGCGGAGCGGCAAGGCCGTGCTGTTCGACGGGCGGTCGGGGGAGCCGTTCCCGCACCCGATCGCGGTCGGTTACATCTACATCCTGAAGCTGCTCCACCTGGTCGACGACAAGATCCACGCGCGGTCGACCGGTCCGTACTCCATGATCACTCAGCAGCCGCTCGGTGGTAAGGCCCAGTTCGGCGGCCAGCGCTTCGGTGAGATGGAGGTCTGGGCCCTGGAGGCCTACGGCGCGGCCTACGCGCTGCAGGAGCTGCTGACCATCAAGTCCGACGACGTGCAGGGCCGGGTGAAGGTCTACGAGGCGATCGTCAAGGGCGAGAACATCCCCGAGCCGGGCATCCCGGAGTCGTTCAAGGTCCTCATCAAGGAAATGCAGTCGCTGTGCCTGAACGTCGAGGTGCTCTCCAGCGACGGCATGTCCATCGAGATGCGCGACACCGACGAGGACGTCTTCCGCGCCGCGGAGGAGCTCGGCATCGACCTGTCCCGGCGCGAGCCGAGCAGCGTCGAGGAGGTCTGACACTCCCGGTACGCGACCCGTGGGCCGGCCTCGCCCGGGGCACCCGGCCGGTCAGAGGCGTGAGCCTCGGCCGGGTGCCCCGTGGCCGGTCCGCGCGCTCGTGCGGCGGCACGGCGCGGCCGGTCACGCGGTCACGCGGGACTCACCTCGCCGGAAGGTCCATCAAATGAGTTTGATGTATTCTGGCGGACATGGTGCCCGTGGACCGGACGGTCCCGACGTTCGTGCGCATGGCCGCCCACCCGCTGCGGTGGGGGCTGCTGACCGAGCTGTCCGTGAGCGACCGCCGGGTCCGTGAGCTCGTCGAGCTGCTCGGCCAGCCGCAGAACCTCGTCTCGTACCATCTGCGGCTGCTGCGCGAAGGCGGGCTGGTCACCTCCCGCCGGAGCGCCTTCGACGCCCGCGACAGCTACTACCGTCTCGACCTGGAGCGCTGCGCGCACGCGCTGGCCGGCACCGGCGCCGCCCTGCACCCGGCGCTGCGCCTCGACCCCGCCCCTCCCGCCCTGCCCGCTTTGCTCTCCACGGCCACCGGACGACCGGCGCGGCCGCGCGTGCTGTTCGCGTGCACCGGCAACAGCGCCCGCTCACCGGTCGCCGAGGCCCTGCTGCGCCACCGCGCCGGTGGGAGCGTGGAGGTGACCAGCGCCGGGAGCCGTCCCAGGCCGCGCACGCACCCCAACGCCCTGCGGGTCCTGCGCGAGCAGTACGGCATCGACGCCGACGACCGGCGGCCGCGCCGTCTCGACACGGTGGCCCACCACCGCTTCGATCACCTGATCAGCCTGTGCGACAAGGTCCGCGAGGTCTGCCCCGGCTTCGCCGAGCTGCCGCGGCCGATCCACTGGAGCATCCCCGACCCGGCCGCGGCCGGTGACGACGACCGGGAAAGCTACCCCGCGTTCACGCGCATGGCGGCCGAGATCGACACCCGGATCCACTACCTGCTGCCCGTCCTTGCCCACACCACGAACCCGGAGGTCCAGCAGTGACGACCCCGTCCCACGAGCTCTCCGGTGTCCGCTACGTCGTCGACGACGTGGCCGCCGCCGTCCGCTTCTACACCACCCACCTGGGCTTCAGCCTGCGTACCGACCCCGCGCCCGCCTTCGCCGATGTGGTCCGCGGGCCGCTGCGGCTGCTGCTGTCCGGGCCGGCGAGCTCCGGGGCCCGGGCCACGCCCGAGGGCTCCGGCGCGCCGGGCCGCAACCGCGTCCATCTCGTCGTCGGCGACCTCGACGCCGAGATCGACCGGCTGCGCGCCGCCGGGCTGTCCTTCCTCGGCGACGTCGTCGCAGGACCTGGCGGGCGCCAGATCCTGCTCACCGACCCGGCCGGCAACCTCGTCGAGCTGTTCGAACCCGCTCCACGCTGAGCCGCCCCGGGAACCGTCCGCCACGACCCGCTAAAGCGCTGGGCATCCGTCCTCGATCGCCGCTCCCCCGGCTCGGTACCGCCCCGATCCACCGGTCGGCCGGTGAACACCGGAGGGCGCACGGTCACGCGAACGCGACCACGGCGTACCTCTCGTCCTGGACGGCCCGTCCCCACAGGGCGGGATCGGGCAGCGGGTCGACGCGGATGGTCCCGACCAGTGGCCGCAGGGCCGCCAGAAGGCGCTCCGCCTCGACCCCGCCCATCCACGGCATCGGCGGCTCCCCCTCGCGGGACCGCTCCTGACCGGACCCGGCCGACGCCCAGCGTCCCTCGACGAGGACCAGGCGCCCGCCGGGACGCAGCAGGCCGGCCCACCGGCGCAACGCCTCCTGAGGATCGGGCAGGGTCCACAGCAGGTGACGGGAGAGGATCACGTCGAAGGACGTCCCGGCCCGCGCGGGCGGGTCGCTCGCGTCACCCACCATCATCGGGGCGTCGAAACCGGCCTTTGCGAGCTTGCGCCGGGCCTGCTCGATCATCAGCGGGGCCAGGTCCACCCCGACCGGACGGTGGCCCTGCTCGGCGAGCACCAGGGACAGCGAGCCGGTGCCGCACCCCAGGTCCAGGACGTCGGCGGGCGAGGCGGGCATCCAGGAGCGCAGGCGTTCCGCCCAGGCGGCCCGGACACCGGGGTCGCGAAGTCCGTGGTCGGCCTCCTCGTCGAAGGAGGCGGCGTGAGCGTCCCAGAAGGACGCGATCGAAGCGCTGTTCTCGGGCATCGACAGATCATGTCATTCGCCCCGGGCGTCGAGCGGCCGGACGGACACGGCCTGCGCACGGGATCCGGGAACGCCGGATACGGGCGCGACGCGAGAAAGAGAGCTATGCTTGCACGACTCAGCAAAACAAATATACCATTAGACAGGAGTCTACCAAAGATATGGAGCGTCGTCAACACGACTCCGCTCTCGCCGAGGCGTTGCGGCTCGAACAGGCCTATGTCGGCGGGCTCTACGAACGGCTCGACGTCGTCAGGCGGGAGACGGAGGCCGCGCTGCACGCGGAGTACGCGCGCGGTGAGACGGGCGGCCTGCGCCAGGCGAGGATCGAGCGGGAGGTCGCCTCGGCCGAGCACGCCCGCCGCCTGGCCCGGCTGTCCGCGGTCGAACGCGACCTGTGCTTCGGCAGGATCGACGACACCGGCGGTGAGACCCTCTACATCGGCAGGGCCGGCCTGCGCGACGCCGACCGCGAGATCGTCCTCACCGACTGGCGTGCCCCGGCGGCCCGCCCCTTCTACACCGCCACCCCCGCCACCCCCAAGGGCCTGGTCCGGCGCCGCCACCTGCACCTGCGCGGCCGCACCGTGGCGGGACTGGACGACGAGGTGTTCGACCTGGATCGCCTGAGCGACGGCGACCGCCGCACGCTGGTCGGCGAGGCCGCGCTGATGGCGGCCCTGCGGCGGGGACGCACCGGGCGGATGGGCGACGTGGTGGCCACCATCCAGACCGAGCAGGACCGGGTGATCCGCTCGGGCCTGCCCGGCGCGCTGGTCGTCCAGGGTGGTCCCGGCACCGGCAAGACCGTCGCGGTCCTGCACCGGGCCGCCTTCCTGCTGTACGCCCACCGCGACGTCCTGGAACGCCGGGGCGTGCTGGTGGTGAGCCCCACCTCGCTGTTCTCCCGCTACATCGGCCAGGTCCTGCCCTCCCTGGGCGAGACCGACGTGGTGCTCTCCAGCCTGGGCGAGCTGTACCCCGGGGTGCACGCCGTCGCCGCCGACGCCCCGGCCACCGCCGTCGTCAAGGGTGACCTCCGCATGGCGGGCGTGGTGGCCGCGGCGCTCGCCGACCGTCAGCGCGTGCCCGAGGCGGACCTGGAGGTGAGCATCCCGGTGCGGACCTCCGTACGCGACGGGGTCGAGGTGGTGGTCGAGCGGATGACCCTGACGGTGGACCACGCCACCTGCGTGCGCGCCCGTGACCGGGCCAGGAACGCGCGCCACCCGCACAACGTGGCCCGCAGGCTGTTCGTGATCGACATGCTCCGGGCACTGGCCGTGGACGAGGCCGTCCGGCTCGACGGCCCGACGGAGGAGGAGGACCTGCGCTACGCCCGCAAGGTGCTCTGGTCGCAGCCCGCGGTGCGCGAGGCGCTGGACGCGCTGTGGCCGCCGCTCACCCCGCAGCGGCTGATCGCCGACCTGCTCGCCTCCCCCGAGGCGCTGCTGTCGGCCGCCCCCGGCCTGTCCGGCGCCGAGCGCGCCGCCCTGCTCAGACCGCACGGCGAGCCCTGGAGCGTCGGTGACGTGCCGCTGCTGGACGAGGCGGCCGAGCTTCTCGGCGAGGACGGTGACGCCGCCGACGCCGCCGCACCCGCCCCGGCCGGCCACTGGGACGACGAGGACGACGAGGACGGGGACGACGAGGAGCTCTACGCGCTGGGCGTGCTGGAGTTCACCGGCCTGCTGGAGGACGAGATGATGGTGGCCGGTGCGCTGGCCGACCGCCACCGCGCGCCCGCCCCGGCCAGGACCACCGCCGACCGGGCCCGCGCCGACCGGCGCTGGGCGTACGGGCACGTCATCGTCGACGAGGCGCAGGAGCTGTCGGCGATGGCCTGGCGGGCCGTGATGCGCCGGATCCCCGCCCGGTCGCTGACCGTGGTGGGCGACATCGCGCAGACCGGATCGGCCGCCGGGGCCCGCTCGTGGGAGGAGATGCTCGACCCCTACGTCAAGGGCCGCTGGCGGCAGGAGACCCTGACGGTCAACTACCGGACCCCGGTGGAGATCATGCGGGTCGCGGCCGACGTGCTGGCCGCCGTGGCGCCGGACCGGCGTCCCCCGGAGTCGGTACGGGAGGGCGGGAGCCCGCCCCGCGCCGTACGGCTCGACCTGGGTGACCCCGTCTCCCCCGGTGGCCCGGACGGTGAGAACGGCAGCGACGGCACCGGGACGGGCACCGGCGCGCTGACGGCGCTGGTCGAGGAGGAACTGGCGGAGATCGGCGAGGGTCGCCTGGGCGTCATCGTCCCCGACGCCCGGCACGCTCGGCTCGCCGCGCTGTTCCCCGCGCACGGCGACCTGCTGGACTCCCCCGTCGCGGTGCTGACCGTCACCGCCTCCAAGGGGCTGGAGTTCGACGCCGTGGTGGTCGTCGAACCCGACGAGATCCTGACCCAGGCCCCCATGGGCGGCAACGACCTCTACGTGGCGGTCACCCGGGCGACCCGCAGGCTGACGGTGACGTACCGGGACGAGCTGCCGCCCATGCTCTCCCGGCTCGGGCGCCACTAACCTGGGGGCACTTTTTCGCCTCGGGGAGGAGCCATCTGATGTCGCCGGTTCTGGAGAGTACGGCTCGCCTGCTGCTGCGCAGGATCGCGGTGGAACAGGCGCAGGGACGCCTGCCCTCGCTTACCGCCGCGGTGGTGCGCGACGGGGAGCTCGCCTGGTTCGGCGCGCGCGGCAGGGTGGACGGGGCCGCTCCCACCCCCGACACCCAGTACCGCATCGGCTCGATCACCAAGAGCCTGGTCGCCACCGTGGTGATGCGCCTGCGTGACGAGGGGCGGGTGGGCCTGCTCGACCCGATCGGCGAGCACGTGCCCGGCCTGGACGTCGGCGGGGTGACCGTCGCCCAGCTGCTCTCGCACACCTCCGGGCTGAGCGCGGAGTCGCCGGGCGCGTGGTGGGAGCGGACCCCGGGCGTGCCCGCCGGGGAGCTTTTCGCCGACCTCGGCCCCGACACCGTCAAGCACCGGCCCGGACGCCGCTTCCACTACTCCAACGTGGGCTTCGCGCTGCTGGGCGAGCTGGTCGCCCGGCACCGGGGCGTGAGCTGGGAGGCCGCCGTACGGGAGGAGGTCCTGCGGCCGCTGGGCATGAAGGACACCACGCCCCGGCCGCGCGCCCCGCACGCCCTCGGCTACGCCGTGCACCCCTGGGCAGACGTGCTGCTGCCCGAGCCCGAGCACGACGCGGGCGCCATGGCCCCGGCCGGGCAGCTGTGGTCCACCCCGGCCGACCTGGCCCGGTGGGCGGCGTTCCTGGCCGGTGACACCGCGGGCGTGCTCGATCCGGACACCGTCGCGGAGATGCGCGAGCCCGCGACCGTGGACGACGGCGACACCTGGACCGGCGGCTTCGGCCTGGGCCTGCAGCTGGCCCGCGCGGGAGGACGCCGCCTGGCCGGTCACACCGGCTCCATGCCCGGCTTCCTCGCCACGGTGTGGGCCGACCCGTCCGACAGGGTGGGGGTGCTGTTCACCGCCAACTCCACGACGGGCGTCTCCCGCGGCCTGCTGGTCGAGCTGCTGGCGATCCTCGACCAGCACGAGCCGCGCCTGCCCGAGGAGTGGCATCCCGTCGCCGACACCGCGGGCCTGCTGGAACTGACCGGCCCGTGGTACTGGGGTCCCAGCGCGTACGTGCTGCGGCTGCTGCCCGAGGGCGGCCTCTCCCTCACCCCGATGACGGGTGTGGGCCGGGCCTCGCGGTTCACCGCCCGGGCCGACGGGACCTGGCTGGGGCTGGACGGCTACTACGCGGGCGAGACGCTGCGCGTGGTGCGCGGGCACGACGGCTCGCCCGTGCACCTGGACCTCAACACCTTCGTCTTCACCCGCACCCCCTACGACCCGCGGGCGGACGTGCCCGGCGGGGTGGACGAGGGCGGCTGGCGCGGCTGAGCGGGACGGCGGGCGTCGCGGCCCTCACGCCGTACCGGTCCGGCCGGGCGTCAGGACGGCGGCGACGAGGGCCGCGACGCCCGCGGCGACCGCGGCCAGCAGGTAGCCGTCGGTGAACCCCGACAGCGTGCTCCCCACCAGGCCGGCCGCGGCGACGCTGGAGACGGCGGCGGCACCGATGGAGGCGCCGAACTCGTGGAAGGTGCTGACGATGCCGGAGGCGATGCCGGCCTCGTGCGGGGCCACCTGGCCCAGGGCGGTCGCCGAGGCGACGACGAACAGGGCACCGGTCCCGGCGGCCGCGAGCGCGGTGCCCGCCACCACGGTCACGGTGTCCAGCCACAGGACGGGCACGGCCAGGCCGGCCGCGGCGGCGAGCAGCCCGGCCACGGCCAGGGCACGCGCCCCGGCCCTGGCGATCACCCGGCCGGTGAGATCGGCACCCAGCATCGTCACCACCGCGACCGGGAGGAAGAGCAGGCCGGTCTGCAGCGCGCCGAAGCCCTGGGCCCGCTGGAAGTAGAACGTGCCGAGGAAGAACACCGCGATCATCAGCGCGGTCGCCATCACGATGAGGAACGTGCCGGTGGCCACCGGGCGCCGGGTGAGCATCGTGACGTCCATCATGGGTGAGGCGGCGGTCCTCTGCCTGACCACGAACGCCAGGTACCCGGCCGCGGCCGCGAGCAGGAGCAGCCCGGTCGTGGCGGTGAGCCATCCGTGGTCCCCGGCCCGGGTGATCGCGTAGATCAGCGCGACGGACGAGGCGGTGGCCAGCAGCGCGCCGAGCACGTCGAGCCGGGGCCGGGGCGTGGCCACGCCCGAACGCGGCAGCATCCGCGCCAGAGCGACGAGGGTCACCAGCCCGATGGGCACGTTGACGTAGAAGACCCACGGCCAGCCGGGTCCGGCGGTGAGCAGCCCTCCCAGCAGCACGCCGAGGGCCGCGCCCCCGCCGCCGAGAGCGGACCAGACGCCGAGCGCCTTGTTGCGCTCGTCCCCGTCGAACAGGTTCACCAGCAGCGACAGAGCCGACGGGGACAGCAGCGCCGCGCCGAGTCCCTGCGCGACGCGCCCGCCCAGCAGCATGCCGCCGGAGCCTGCGAACCCGGTCGCCAGTGACGCGACCGTGAAGATCAGCAGGCCGGCGAGGACCATCCGCCGCCCCCCGACCAGGTCGGCCAGCCGCCCGCCGAGCAGCATCAATCCGCCGAACGTCAGCGTGTACGCGCTGACCGTCCACGTCATCGCCTCGCGGCTCAGGCCCAGGTCGGTCTCGATGTGCGGGAGCGCGATGGCGACCACGGTGACGTCGAGGATCAGCATCAGCTGGGCGATGCCGAGGAAGGCCAGGATGCGCCATCGCAGCGGATGGGGTGAACCGTCGCGTGACGGGTGCTCGTGGATCTCGTGCTGTGTCATGGAGGGGCTCCGGCTAACTCGTATGTCGGCGTACGACTTCGAGGCGAGAGTAACACGTACATCCCTGTACGAGTTAGAGTGGCGGCATGCCCACCGCCTCTGCCGGTCCGCGCCGGCGCGCGGACGCCGAACGCAGCATCGCCCGCATCGTCTCCGCCGCCCGCACGGCCCTGAGCGGTGATCCGGACGCGAGCGTCGACGACATCGCCAAGGCCGCCGGGGTGGGCCGGATGACGCTGTACGGCCACTTCCGCACCCGGGCCGAGCTGGTCGAGGCCGCCCTGGCCGACGCGATGCGCGCCGGTGAGGAGGCGTTGTCGTCGGTCGACCTCGCCGGGGACGCGCGCGAGGCCCTGGCCCGGCTGCTGGAGTCCAGCTGGTCCCTGGTGGCCGAGTCCGTGGCGCTGTCGATCGCCGCGCAGAAGGCCCTTCCCGCCGGGCGCCTCCGCGAGCTGCACGCCGCCCCCGCCAGACGCGTCGAGGAGCTCATCGCCCGGGGTCAGGACCAGGGGGTCTTCCGCACCGACCTGCCGGTCTCCTGGCTGGTCAACGTCCTGCACTACATCCTCAAGGGCGCCGCCGAGGAGAACCGGGCCGGTCGTGTGGAGACCGGGGAGGTCGGCCGCCTCGTCATCGCGACGGCGCGCTCGATCCTGGCCGTCCCTCCGCCGGACGCCACCCCCGGCCACCCCGACGTTTCGGCCGGCGCCGAAGTGTCCGGCCCCTAGCCTGGGGCCCATGACATCGGACCCCCTGGTGGTGAGCCGTCACGCCGAGGTACGGGCCGTGCTGGCCGACCCCCGCTTCACCGTCGACCCCGTACCGCGTCCGCCGTTCGCGCCGACCGTCGCGTGGCTGCGCGGTGCCGTCGGCCGCTTCGCCGAGGGGCCGGCGCACGCCGAGCGGCGGGCCGCGGGCGAGGCGGTGCTGGCCGGGCTGGACCCCGCCGCGCTGCGCGCCGAGGCGTACCGGACGGCCTCGAAAGGGCCCGGCCCGCTCCCCTGTCCCGTGGAGCTGATCCCGGTGCTGGTGCTGGCCGTCGCCCTGGGAGTACCGGCCGATGACGGGCCGCGCGCCGTGGAGGCCGTCGCGGCGATCGCCCCGGCGTACCTTCCGGGGCCCGGAACCGGAGGGACTGAGGACGCGGCGACGCGAGAGGCGGCCGACGCGGGGGTGGCGCTGCTCTCGCGGCTGCTGGGCGACCCGCCCCCGGAACGGCTGGCCGTGCTGGCCGGGCTGCTGGCCCAGGCGTGCGGCGCCACCGCGGGACTGGTCCGCGGCGCGCTGGCCGCCGCAAGGGCGGCACACCCGGCACCGGCCCCCTCCCCGGCTGCCACCGTGGAGGAGCTGCTGATCGCGACGCTGCGCGACGACCCCCCGGTCCGGGCATTGCGCCGCAGGTCGCCCGGCGGGCAGAGCGTGGTGCTCGACATCGCGGCGGCCAACCGGGACCCGGAGGCGTCCGGAGATCCGGGCCTCGGGCCCCCGGGCGAGCGCGGGCACCTGACGTTCGGGGCGGGACCGCGGGCCTGTCCCGCCCCGCGGGTCGCCCTGGCCCTGGCGGCCGGGACGGTCGAGGGGGTGCTGCGATGACGTTCGCCCGGTTCAGGGCCCTGCACCACGGCGACGAGCCGTTGCTGCTGCCGTGCGCGTGGGATCACGCCTCGGCGGCGGCGCTGGCGCGGGCGGGGTTCGCCGCCGTCGGGACGACGAGCCTGGGGGTGGCCGCGGCGGCCGGCAAGCCGGACGCAGGGCGGGCGACCCTGGAGGAGACCGTGGCCCTGGCGCGGTCGATCGCGAGCCTGGACGTGCCGGTCACCGTGGACATCGAGGACGGGTTCCGGCCCGATCCCGGCCGGGTGGCCGACCTCGTCGCCGAGCTGGCCGCCCTCGGGGTCGCGGGGGTCAACCTGGAGGACGGCCGCGGCACCGCGCTGGCCGGCGTCCAGGCCCAGACGCGGCTGATCGGCGTGGTCAAGCGGCGGGTCCCCGAGGTGTTCCTCAACGCCCGTACCGACGCGTTCTGGCTGGGCCTGCCCGACGCCCCGGCCCTGGCTCCGGTCAGGGCCCGCGCCTACGCCGACGCCGGGGCCGACGGAGTGTTCGTGCCGGGCGCGAACACCGAACGGGACATCGAGACGCTGGTGACCGGGACCGGGGTGCCGCTGAACGTGCTCGTCCAGCCCGAGCTTCCGGTACGCAGGCTGGCCGAGCTGGGCGTGGCCAGGATCAGCTACGGCTCGCTGCTGTTCCGCGCGGCGCTGCACGCCGCCGTCACCACCGCGCGGGAGCTGGCCGCCGGTGGACCGGTCCGCCCCGGCATCCCCTCCTACGAGGAGGTCGAGGCACTGCACCGGTACGGGCGGGACACCGGGACGGGCTCCCCCGGCCCCCGCTGACCGGCCGCGGCGGGACCGCGGATCCGGTGAGTCGCCGGGCCGGGCGGGGTGGAGGGGGCGGGAGGCCTCAGATCTCCTTGAGGAACCCCGCGTCGACGGCGAAGTCCGCGCCGGTCGTGCTGGCCGAGCGCGGCGACGCGAGCAGGGCGACCACGTCGGCGACCTCCTGCGGCTCGACGAGACGCCCGGTGGTGAGCTTCATCATCTCCACCGCGCCCCGCTCCAGCACGCTGTCACGGTCGGTGCCCGCCTGGGCGGCGATGATGTCGGCGGCGCCGCCCTCGTCGGTCCACCACGGCGTCCGCACCGGGCCCGGGGACACGGTGTTCACCCGGATGCCCTGCGGCGCGAACTCCTCCGACAGCGCCTTGGTGAGGTTGTTCAGACCGGCCTTGGCCGCGCTGTAGTCGACGTTCATCGGGGCCGGCAGCCGGGCGCTGCCGGTGGAGATGTTGACGATCGAGCCGCCGCCCCGCCCGAGCATCACCGGGACGGCCGCGCGGACGGCCCGTACGACCGAGAACAGGTTGAACTCGAACATCTCCCGCCAGTCGTCGTCGGTGGGGGTGAGGAACGAGAAGCGCGGCAGGGACACGCCGGGAGGCGGGCCTCCGGCGTTGTTGACCAGGATGTCCAGTCCGCCGAACTCCTCCACGGCCCGTGCCACGACCCGGCCGGGCGCCTCGGGGTCCATCAGGTCGGCCGGTACGTGCAGGAGATCGGCACCGCCGAGCTCGTCCAGTTCGGGGGTGCTCTTGCGGGAGGCGGCCACGACGCGCGCCCCCTCGGCGAGGAGGGTACGGGTCACGGCCAGGCCGATGCCCTTGGAGGCGCCGGTGACGACGGCGACGCGACCGGAAAGCTGCAGATCCATGAGTGTCCTGTTCGTCGAGCATGCCCGGTGAGGGCCTTTCACGTGGGCAAAGCTATGGCCGGGACACCCGTCCGGGCTGGCGGGATTGAGACGGGCAACCATGGCCGGATTCGGACCCCGCGTCCTGCGTGAGGGACTCCTGCCGGGCGCGCCGCCGGCCCCGGCCACGCCTCCGGCCGCGTGGAGCCGGAGCCGGGACCGAGGCCAGGATCGGGGCCGGGATCGGGGCCGGGAGCAGGGCCGGGAGCAGGGCCGGGAGCAGGGCCGGGGCCGGGAAGGATCAGCGTCGCGGCCGGTCCGCCCGCGCGGTGTGGAGCGCGGTGAAGGCCAGCAGGGACGCGGCGGTGCGCGGCGGATCCTCCAGCATGGGCGAGTGCCCCACACCGGGCAGCACCTCGACCCTCGCGCCAGGGACGGCGCGGTACTCGGCGGCGGAGGAGGATCGCCATCTGCGGTCGTCCCTGCCGAAGACGACCAGCAGCGGCGTGCCGAGGGTCGCCAGCCGCTCCGGGAGGGCGCGCCGCCTCAGGTAGTCCTCGGACGCCTGCGACGTCGCGGTGAGCGCGTGGTAGGTGAGGCCGCGCACGTCGTCGACGAGTCGTTGCGGGGCCGTGTACCCGGGGCGGGCGAACGCGGTGTCCAGCCCCCGGCGGATGATCGTGTCGGTCCGGAACCGCCACAGCAGCTGCCCGACGGCCGGGACGAACAGGATCCGGCCGACGAACCCGTCCGAGACGAAGGCGTCCATGCGGGGCCCGGAGTCGACGAGCGCCAGCGCGGTCACCAGGTCGCGTCGTTGCTCGGCCAGGGCGGTGGCGACCGAGCCGCCGGTGGAGTGGCCGACCACCGTGGCGTGCTCGACGCCGAGCCGGTCCAGGACCTCGCCGACCCGGCGTCCCTGCTCCGGGATCGTGTAGCCCCCACCGGCCGGTTTGGCCGACCGGCCGTGCCCGAGCAGGTCGACCCGGATGACGCGATGCGACCCGGTCAGCAGCGGGACCAGCGGGTCCCACCAGGAGGCCGACCCGGCCAGCCCGTGGATCAGCACCAGCGCCGGCCGGTCGCGGGGGCCGTCCTGGAGCACGTGGACGCCACCGCCGGCCAGGGGCAGGATCGAGCTCCCGGTGGCCCCGGTCTCCTGGCGCGACACCAGCGCCGTGTTCGCCAGCAGCGCCCCGGCGACCGCGAGGAGGACGACCGAGGCGATGACGCGGCGTCCGCGGCGGCCACCCGTGCGCCTGACGTCCGGGCTCTCGCCGGAGGACCGGGAATCGGCGGTGACGCGACGGCCGCGCGTACGTCTCATGCCCGGCCCCCGATCGTGAGGACACGGGTCGGCGCCGTCCGGCCGAAGAGGAGATCACTCGTGGAAGAGAGGTTCATGGGCTCACCGTCGCCGTCCGGGCGCGCCGCGGGCTTGAACGAATGTTCCCGCGGGCCCGGCGTAGCATGTGGCGATGCGGTCAAGCGCGCGCGGGCGTGCCGGCGCGGTCGTCTGGGACGTCGCGCGTCCGGAGCGGCCCAGCCGGGTGCCCGGTGTCAGCATGGCCGGGTTCCGTGACCGCGGCACGGCCGCGGCCGGTCACCGGGCGGTCCCCCATCCGGCCGTGTCACTGGCCCTGGAGTTCGGCACCGGCCCGCTCATCGTGGACGACGCCTCGGGACGGCAGCGGCGGGGCAGCCTCGTCGCCGGGGTCGGGTTCGGGTTCGGCGCGGTCCGGGTGCGGGGCGAGAACTTCGAGGCCGTACAGGTGCGTCTGTCCCCGGTGGTCGCGCACGCGATCCTGGGCGTCTCCCCCGCGGAGCTGGACGGCGCCGTGGTGTCCCTCGACGAGGTCTGGGGCCGGGAGGCGTCACGGATCGGCGAGCGGCTGGGTGAGGCCTCCTCGTGGGAGGAACGCTTCGCGCTGACGGACGCGCTGCTCGCCCGCCGGTGCGGGCGGGGGGTGCCGGTGGATCCGGAGGTGGCCTGGGCCTGGGAGCGGATCGCCGCCGGCCGTGGCCTGGTCCGGGTCGACGCCCTGGCGGCCGAGGTCGGATGGAGCCGCAAGCGGCTGTGGTCCCGGTTCCGCTCGCAGATCGGCCTGCCGCCCAAGCGTGCCGCGAGGCTGGTCCGCTTCGACCACGCCGCCCACCGCCTGGTCGCCGGTGGGGACGTGGCCCGGGTCGCGGCGGAGAGCGGCTATGCCGACCAGTCCCACCTGCACCGCGAGACCGTGGCGTTCACCGGCGTGACCCCGGTGGCCCTGGCCGGCGAACCGTGGCTGGCGGTCGACGACATCGCATGGGCCGACCACGCCACCGGCGCCGCGGAACGCGGGAGATCGGTCAGCGCCGGGACGAGAGGCGACGGCGAGCCGGCCCTGGCCTGAGGCCCACGGCGCGGTCCGCGCGCACCCGAGGCTCATGACGCGGACCGTGCACCCGGGGCTCACGGCGCGGTCCGCGCGCGATGGCGGCGTACCGCGTCGCGGTTGGCGCACCGCTGGGAGCAGTAGCGCTGCCGACCGGTCCGGGAGGTGTCGGCGAAGATCGTGGCGCACTCGGCCACGGCGCACCGCCGGAGCCGGTGCATGCCCCGTCCCGCCAGGTGCAGCGCGGTGCCGACGGAGATCAGCGAGAACAGCACCGAGCCGAACGGCTGCTGTTCGCCGCGGTAGTGCAGGTGCCAGCCGTCGCCGGCGTGGTCGGTCAGGCGCGGGTAGGCGGCGGCCGCCGCCAGCATCCGGTTGACCAGCTCGGCGCGCTCGTGCTCGTCGGTGGTGTCGACGACCTTCTCCCACGCGTCCAGCGTGGCCCAGGTCTTCTCCAGATCCCTCTGTGAGACCGGGCGGTCGACCAGCAGCCCGGCGGCGCGGCAGCGCTCCGAGAGCTCACCGGCGCTCGCCGGTCGCCGGTTGGCCAGGTCCGCGGCCAGGTTCACGGCGTCCTCGCCGTAAGGGTTGAGATGCATGAGGTCATTACATCAGGCTCGCGTCGCGCGACACCATCCCGATGTGCGCCGGGCGGACGAGGGCGACGTCACGGAGCCGGTACGTCTGCGGGCCCCGCTCTTCGAGACCCTCGGCGGCGACCTCTTCGCCCCGCCGCGAGGAGACGACGGCCGGCGGGACGATCTCGCCGGTGGCCCGGGGCCGCTCATGCCGTCGGCCGCGGGTCGTTCCCCCGGGGCCCGCTCACGCCGGAGGACGCGGGGCGTTCTCCCCGGTCACGGCCTCCCCCGCCCCCAGGGGGAACCGCCGCAGCAGGATCTTCCGGCGGTCGATCCGCCACTCCCGGCCGACGCGCACGACGCCGTCCTCGTAGACGACGCTCGCGCAGGTGCCGTCCGCGTCGATCCCGATCCCCTTGGAGCGGGCGCGCACCCGGCCGTCGGCGAGCCCGGTCAGGACGACGTTCGTGACGTGGTGGCCGACCGGGTTCCGGTCGCCCAGCGCGCGCCCCGCCGCCGCGACGGCCGCCACCCCCTCCAGCGGGTCCCGGCCGAAGTCGGTGAGGTCGTAGACCACGTCGGCGGTGAACACCTCGTCCAGCCGGTCCAGCTCCCCGCTGTCGCACAGGTGGCCGTGCATCGCGATCAGCTCGGTGATGGCGGCGCGGTCCTCGCACGTGAGTGCCATGACGATCCCCTCCTGGAACGAGGCCCCGGACGGCCCGCCGGTCACGCGGGGATCGTGCGGCCGTACCCGGGACGATTAAACGGGGAGTTCCCCGTTTCTGTTCCGCTACCCTAAGCGGGGAACACCCCGGTTAGCAACCATGGAGTCGGCGGATGACGGGTACGGGCAGGACGGCGGTTCCGGGACGGCCACGACGGGCCGACGCCGCGCGGAACCGGGGGGCGCTGCTCACGGCGGCCAGGGAGCTCTTCGACGAGTACGGGCCCGAGGTCGCGCTGGACGAGGTGGCGCGACGCGCGGGGGTGGGCAACGCGACCCTCTACCGCCACTTCCCCACCCGCGGCGACCTGCTCGTCGCCGTGTACGCCGAGGAGGTGACCGCGCTCTGCGAGCAGGGTGCCGCCCTGCTCGGCGACCCCTCACCGGGCGGGGCGCTGCTGACCTGGCTGGACGGCTTCGTCGTCCACATCGCGACCAAGCGGGCCCTGGCCCTCACGGCCACCGAGGGCGGCGACGAGCGGCGCACCGAGCTGTTCGGCCGGTGGCACGAGTCGATGCGGTCGACCGCGCGAGGGCTGCTCCTGCGGGCCCAGCAGGCCGGTGCCGTCCGCGCCGACCTCGCGGTGGCCGACATGCTCGCCCTGGCGAGCGCGACCGCCGTCGCGGCGGCCGACGCCCCCGACGCGCGGCGGCTGCTGCGCATCCTGCACCACGGCTTCGCCGCGACCTGACCGGGCCGCGTCCGGAGTCGGAGAAGTCGGGGAGGTCAGGGAAGTTCGGTCAGGGCGTCCGCGCGCCGGGTGCGCCGGTACAGGACGTGCCGGCCGTCCCGGCGCCTGGTGACGAGCCCGGCGCGGTGCAGGGCGCCCAGGTGGTAGGAGATCGTGCTGGCCGCCACCGCGTGCCTGTCCGCCAGCTCCGCGGTCGAGCGGGCGACCCCCAGGTCGCCCAGGAGGGCGGCGCGTACGGTGCCGACGACCTCGGTGAGCTCCGCGGAGCCGCGGTGGCCGGTGGCGCCGACCCGGTGGGCCGGGTAGTACACGGTCACCTGCGCGTCGTCGAACTGGAACATGAGATCCGTCCGGTTCAGGACGCTGGGAGCCAGCACGACGTCATGGTCGGACAGGTCGATCGCGGCGTCGTGCCGGCCGGCGATGGTCAGGGTGTCGCCGTTCCAGGCGACCCGGGGATGGATCTCGTCCAGCATCCGCCCGATGCCGTGCTCGGCGACGACCTTCGAGCGTTCGGCGATGTCGTTGTCGAGGACGGACTGCAACGACGGCCAGCCGTCGTGGAGCGTCTCGTGCCAGAACCGGTCCAGGCCGGCGGCCAGACGCCGCTGCAGGTGACCGGACTCGGCGAGCCGCCGGACCCGCGGGGAGGGGGGACGGCCCCAGTGCGCCACGGCGACGGACAGCACCTGGGTGTCGACGTCGTCCTGGCCGATCGCCTCGATCTCGGCGATCTGGGTGTGCAGGATCTCCTTCCACGAACCGGCCCGGGGCTTCGGCGTGAGCAGGTCCGGCATGTAGTCGCCCCACGTGGGGGGTATCAGGTCGGCGACCAGCGCCACGTCCGGATGCCGCAGGACGCCCCTGGCGGCGGGGCCGGGATCACCGAACACCGGGTGCCGCCGGCCGGTCGCGGCCAGCTGCAGCCACTTCGCGGCCTCCATGGCGGGAGAGATCGACAGCCGGGTCCTGCTCAGCGTCCGCACGCCGAACCCCAACCGGATCATGGTCCAGACGATAACACCCCTGCCGCCGGATTCGAATCCACTCGAATCATTTCCATCGCGGCGACCGAACGCTGTTCACTGGTGTCATCGCACGAGCGGCCATCACCCGCGACCGGACGCGTCTCATCGGATCCGGCCGCGAGGGGTTCGTGCGCCGGCGTGTGCCCGCCGTGTGCCGGACGCGCGCACACGCCCGCTGTGCCCGGGTGACCTGCGACCCACCCGGGGTGGGGGGGACCGAGCCGGCGTGATCGGGAAGGGCTGGGGAGGTCCGATCACGCCGGCTTTCGCACGGGTCCTCGCGGGCCGCGAAGGAGGCGGCCGGGCCCGCTCATCGGGGGCGTGTGACGCGGAGCCGCGCGTCGGTGACGTTGTCGAAGCGCGCGTCCCCGCCCCGGACCAGGACGAAGTGCCCTCGTACGTCGGCGCGGTAGGCCACCAGGGAGCCGGTCGGCGCGAGGTCGTCGCCGGTGAGCTCCTTGCCCGCGGGCAGGCGGGCGTTGAGCGCGGTCAGGGCCGCCACGGGATCGTCGGCGGGGCCGGCCGCCGCCTCCAGGTAGAGCGCCTCGGCACCGCCCACGGGCGCGTGGGAGTCGAAGACCGTGATCGCCACGTCCGGGCGTCCGGCGATGTTGCGGGAGTGCCTGCTGTCCGGTGCCGACACCCAGAAGAGCCGGTCCTCGTCGCGGGCGGCGAAGAAGACGGGGGTGGCCCACGGCCGTCCCTCGCGGTCGGCGGTGGCGAGCACGAGGTAGCGGTTGCCGCCGAGCAGCCGGGGGACCGCCTCCCACATGTCGCTCACCGGCTCCGGGCCCGACGGCCGGGGCGCCCGGTGACGAGACCCCTGGAATCCCTGATCGGTACGCTCACCCGCCGGCCCGTCCGCCGCGTTCGTGCTCGTCATCGCTCCCCCTGTGATCGCCGGTGTGCCGACACATCCTCGCGCTCGTCGCGGCATCGTACTCAAGGGGGTCGTCGAAGAGGCGCACTCCGCTCCGGCGGTCCGTCGTTCGCCTCGACATGAAGTCCCGCCGCCACTGCTCGGCGGCCTGGATCAAGTTCTGGCTGACGTGCTCGAAGAACCCGCTCATGTCCCTCAGCCGGGCGCCGGCAGGGGTGGCGGGGTCGAGGATTCCGGCTCCGTCCCGGGCGAGATCGGCCATCGTGGCGTTCTGCCGGGCGCTGACCAGCCAGGCTCGGTACCAGACGTCGGGGTCGATGACGTACCGGTCGCGACGCCGGCGGGGGTCGCGCTCACGCCGGATCAGTTCGTGCCGCTCGAGTTCGCCGATGGCCTTGGAGACGGACGCGGGGCTGACCCGGAGCCGTTGGACGAGTTCGGCGGCGGTGAGGCTGCCGCTGTCGGTGGTGTACAGGCAGGTGAGCACCCGGGCGGTCGTTCGCGGCAGTCCTGTCGCGATCATCACTGCGGTGAATCGCTCCTCCAGGGCCTGGACCGCTCGGGGGTCCCGCCCGGATGTGCCGGTGGCGGCCGGTTCCGCCGGGGCCGGGGCGGAGGGCTGCTTGCGCCGGCGAGCCCGGCCTTCGGTCGCCTGATGTGCCCGGTCGGCCCGGTAGCCGTCGGTTCCACCGTTGCGGGCCACCTCCCGGGTGACGGTGGAGATCGGCCGTTGCAGCCGCTTGGCGATCTCGGTGTAGGTGAGTCCCTCGGTCAGCCCTTCGGCGATGTGCCGGCGGTCCTGGTGGGTGAGCCTGCCTCCCGGCATCGGGCGTGCCTCCTGTCGCCGTAGCGTGCCCGGCCCGCGTGATGCGTCCGCGGGCGGATGGACAGTATTGCGTTCATCGACATCCCATTGCAAGGTAGCTCGTCCGATGTGCATTCGTTCGCATAGTCATTGCAAGTAGCTCTCTTTTTCACCTGCATAAATGCAGAATATCCGGAATCAATATTGCGAATTATGTGAATGCAAGTTAGCTTTTTGTTTGAACTAAACGCGTACTATCGCGATAGGGACGGTCGGCGTCACGCTGATGTCCCTCGCCCGGAAGGAACCGGCATGACCACCTCCCTCCCCTCGACAGCAGGGCTGCTCATCACCGCCGTGGCGTTGGCGGCCCCCGCGACGACCACCCCCGCGGCATCCGCCTCCGTGACGGACGCACCCGGCCACGTCCAGGTCCGGAAAGCGCTCGACCAGGCCGTGGCCGACGGCGGTGTGCCCGGCATGGTCGCCGAGGTCCGCGACCGTCGCGGACGATGGTTCGGCTCGGCAGGGGTGGCCGACACCCGGACCGGCCGTGAACGCCGGCCGCACGAGCGCTTCCGTATCGGCAGCGCCACCAAGCCGTTCACGGCCACTGTGGTCCTGCAACTGGCGGCGGAGGGAAGGCTGAGCCTCGACGACACCGTGGACAGGTGGCTGCCAGGCCTGGTCGAGGGCAATGGCAACGACGGCGGCACGATCACCGTCAGGCACCTGCTCAACCACACCAGCGGGATCTTCAACTACGGCAACGACGAGAAGGAGTTCGCCAAGTTCTCCGGCCCCGCCTGGCTCGAGCACCGCTACGACACCTACACGCCCGGGCAACTCGTGAGGATCGGGCTGCGCAATCCGCGCTCCTTCGAGGTCCCGGGTGACGGCTTCGTGTACTCCAACACCGGCTACATCCTGGCCGGGATGATCGTCGAGAAGGTGACCGGCAGGACGCTCGCCGACGAGATCTCACGGCGGATCGTCCGCCCGCTGGGTCTGACCGGGACGTACCTGCCGGCCGAGGAGACGGGGATACGCGGGCCGCACCCACGGCACTACTCGACGTTGTTCGCCACCGGGACCGATGCCGAGGTCCACGACGTGACCGACCAGAGTGCCACCGTCGGCTGGGCGGCCGGTGGCATGGTCTCCACGGTCGGTGATCTCCACCGGTTCACTGGCGCGCTGCTGCGCGGAACGCTTCTCCCGCCCGCCCAGCAGCGGGAGATGTTCACCATGGTCAGGACCGGGATCACGATGCCGGACGGCACCTGGAAGGACACGTGGATACCCGGCAGCACGTACGGTACCGGTGTCTTTTCGTGGGAGCTGTCGTGCGGTGCGAGGGTCTGGGGCGTCGGCGGTGCCATCACCGGCGGGTTCTCCTTCGCGATGGGCACCCGGGACGCCGAGCGCATGGTCGCCACCACCATGAACATCGACACGTACGGCCGGTACAACTCGCTCGACATGGTCAAGGCCGTGTTCCAGGCCGAGTTCTGCCCATCCGGTTCCCGGGCCGGGAGCAGGTGACGATCAACGTGGACCGGGAGCGCTGAGTCGGGGCCGGTCCGGTGGTGTGCCGTCCCGTCGACCGGACGCGGGCGGCGAGGCGTTCGTGTGGAAGGTGCGCCGGTAGGCCGTCGGCGAGACGCCGATGGCCGTGTGCAGGTGGTGGCGGAGCGAGGCCGTCGTGCCGAAGCCGGTCCGGTGGGCGACGAGGTCGACGGGCAGGTCGCTCGCCTCCAGCAGGTGACGGGCCCGGTCCACGCGCTGGCGGATCAGCCACTGCCCCGGCGGCATGCCGACCTCCTCGCGGAAGCGGCGGATGAACGTGCGGACGCTCATCCGCGCGTGCGCGGCCAGCTCCGGCAGCGGCAGCGGCTCGTGCAGGCGTTCCAGTGCCCAGGCGCGGGTGCGCGCGGTGCCGGCCGTCGACGGCGGCGGCACGGGCCGCTCGATGTACTGCGCCTGGCCGCCCTCCCGCCACGGCGGGACCACGCAGCCGCGGGCCACCTGGTTGGTCACCTCGCTGCCGTGGTCGCGGCGGACGATGTGCAGGCACAGGTCCACCCCGGCCGCCGCGCCCGCGGAGGTCAGCACGTCCCCGTCGTCGACGAACAACACGTCCGGATCCACCCGCACGCGGGGGAAGAGCCGCCGGAAGTGCTCGGCGTGATGCCAGTGCGTGGTGGCCGGGCGGCCGTCGAGCAGGCCCATGGCCGCGAGCACGTACGACCCGACGCAGATCGACACCATGCGGGTGCGCGGCCGGACGGTCGCGAGGGCGGCGGCGAGCGGCTCCGGCAGCCGTCCCGACTCGTGGAGCGTCCCGGGGACATGGGCGGCGGGGATGATCAGCGTGTCCGCCGTGGCGAGGACCTCGGCCCCGTGGTCGACGGCGACGCTGAAGTCCGCCGTGGTCCGTACGGGGCGGCCGTCGACGGTGCAGGTGACGACCTCGTACAGCGGCTCGCCGTCCGGGCCGTGGGCGAGGCCGAAGACGCGGGAGGGGATGCTCAGCTCGAACGGGATCACCCCGTCGAGGGCGAGGACGACGATGCGATGTCTGGCACGATCCTTGCGCACGATGGCAATCATGCCACTCCTGGCGGATCTGCCTCTCGTGAAGGCTGGTCACCGGCGCCGCGACCCGCACGCGACCGGCGCCCTCCCATCCCGGTTCCCACGAAGGGTCTTTCTTTCATGAGCGAGGACACGACGACGAAGGCGGCACGGATGCGCGCGATCGTCCAGGAGGTCGCGGGCGGCCCCGAGGTGCTGACCCTGGCCGAGGTGGACCGCCCCGAGCCGATACCGACCGAGGTGCTGGTACGGGTGCACGCGGCCGGCGTCAACCCCACGGACTGGAAGTCGCGCGAGCAGGGCAGGCTGCTGGGCGACCCGCCCGCCGTCCTCGGCTGGGACGTGTCCGGGGTGGTCGAGGCCGTCGGCCTCGGGGTCACCCGCTTCCGTCCCGGTGACGAGGTCTTCGGGATGCCGCGCTTCCCGCACGGGGCGGGCGGCTACGCCGAGTACGTGACCGCCCCGTCGCGGCACTTCACCCGCAAGCCGGCCGGGCTCGACCACGTGCACGCCGCGGCGTTGCCGCTGGTGGCGCTCACCGCCTGGCAGGTCCTGCACGACACCGCGGACGTGCGGCCGGGACGGCGCGTGCTGGTTCACGCCGCGGCCGGCGGGGTCGGCCACGTGGCCGTGCAGCTCGCCAAGCATCTGGGCGCGTACGTGATCGGTACCGCCAGCGCGTCCAAGCACGCCTTCGTGCGTGAGCTGGGCGCCGACGAGGTGATCGACTACACCCGGGAGGACTTCGCCGAGACCGTCCGCGACGTCGACGTGGTCGTCGACACCGTCGGCGGCGACTACGGGCCGCGTTCCCTGCGGACGCTGCGGGACGGCGGCGTCCTCGCCGCGCTCACCGGGCCGCCCGGCGAGGACCTGCTGCGGCGGGCCGCGGAGCGTGGTATCTGGGCGGGGTTCGTGCTCGTCGAGCCGGACAACGCCGGGATGGCGACGATCGCCGAGCTGGCCGGGTCCGGGCGGCTGCGCGCCGAGGTCGGCGTCGTCCTGCCGCTGGAGCAGGCGGCCAGGGCCCACGAGATCGGCGAGACCGGCCGTACCACCGGGAAGATCGTGCTCACCGTCGCCGGATGAGCGGTCGCGGCGGGAGGGTGACTACGGCGCCTACGCACCCGGCGACGGGACTCGTACGCACTTCCGCTGATGGCAACCGACTCATCCCTCGTAAGAATGGCGTCAGCCGACAAAAGGTATCGATTACCGCTTAACGCCGGCTCAAGTCACTTCAACGGGGAGCCAGATGAGATACGAACTGCTCGGGCCGCTGCGACTGGTGGACGAGGAAACGCGCACGGTCAACGCACCCAAGGTGGAGACCCTGCTGGCCGCCCTGCTGATCCGCGCGAACCAGCCGGTCTCGACGGACGAGCTGATCGACGAGCTGTGGGGGAACGAGCCCCCCCGGCGGGCCCGCGCCGCGCTGCACGTCTACATCTCCCATCTGCGCAAGAACTTCGTCCAGCCGGCGGTCGACGGGGCGACGATCCGGACCCACGCGCAGGGGTACCTGCTGGAGGTCGAGAGGTCGTCGGTCGACGTGTTCCTCCTGCGGGCCCTGCACGCCGAGGGACGGGCCGTGCCGGAGACCGATCCGGAGCGGGCGCTGGAGGTCTGCGCCGAGGCCGCCGGCCTGTTCCGCGGGCCGGTCCTGACCGGGATCAACAACGGGCTCATCGTGGGCACCTTCGCCCGGTGGGCCGAGGAGGTGCGGCTGGAGTGCCTGGAGACGGTCGCGCGCTGCTCGCTGCGGCTGGGCAGGCACCGGGAGCTGGTCGGCGACCTGTCGGCGTGGGTGCAGGAGTACCCGCTGAACGAGAATCTCCGCGAGCACCTCATGCTGGCCCTCTACCGCTCCGGCAGGCGGGCCGAGGCGCTGGAGGTCTTCCAGTCCGCCCGGCAGGCGCTGCGCGAGGAACTGGGCCTCGATCCGCGCAGGACGATGCGCAGGCTGCAGTTCGCGATCCTCGAGGCCGACACCGACTACGCCATCGCGGGCTGAGAGCGCCGGCACCGCTCCCTCGCGGGGCGGCACCGGCGCTCACGTCCCGTTCAGCCCCGGGCCGGATCGGCCCGGCGTGCCCCGGGACCGAACCAGAACAGCAGCGCGACCGCCAGGGCCAGCACGATCGCCCCGCAGGCCCAGACGAACACCGACGAGATGTTCTGCGCGACGACGCCGTCGCCCCCGGTGAAGGGGATCAGCAGGGCCGCCAGGCCCAGCGACCCTCCGACGGTCAGCGCCGTCTGCAGCAGGCCGGCGGTGACGCCCGCGTACTCGGGCGGGGCCGTGGTCAGAATGATCATGTTGAACGGGATGATGGCCACGCCGACGCCCACCCCCATGACGACGAGCGCCGGGAGCACGCCGGTCAGGTAGGTGCTGCCGGCGTCCAGGCGGGTCAGCCACGCCACCCCGGCCAGCACCACGACCAGGCCGAGCAGCGCGCGGGTCTGCAGGCTCACGCCCGCGATGTGCTTGGTGAGCAGCTGGGTGACCACGAGCAGTGCCAGGCCGAAGGGCAGGATGGCCAGCCCGCTCCGCAGCGCGTCCAGCCCGAGCACGCCCTGCAGGTACTGGACCAGGTAGATCAGGAAGCCGGTGAGCACCGCCGCGAGCAGCAGCAGGCACAGCAGGGCCCCGGCCCGCTGCCTGCCGGCGAAGACCGCCAGCGGCAGGAGCGGCTCCTCGGCCCGCCGGTCCCACACCAGCAGCGCCGCCGCCAGCACGACCGCCGCGCCCAGCGAGATGAGGGCACCGGTGTCGCCCCAGCCCCGCTCGGCGGCGCGTACCAGCCCGTAGACGGCGGCGGTGACGGCCGCGGTGCCCAGCAGAGCGCTCGGCAGGCCGAGCGGGCGCGGCCGGGTGGCCTCGTCGCGCAGGCCGAGCACCTTGGCGGCGACGGCGATGATGAGCAGCCCGAGGGGCACGTTGACCAGCAGGCTCCAGCGCCAGTCCCCCGCCCAGGTCAGCACGCCGCCCAGGACCATGCCCGCGGAGGCCCCCAGCCCGGTGACGGTGGAGTACAGGCCGAAGGCGCGCTGCTGGCGCTCCCCCTCGAAGACGATCGCGAGCAGTGCCAGGCCGGTCGGGCCGGCGATCGCGGCGCCGGCTCCCTGCAGGACCCGGCCGAGCAGCAGGATCTCCAGGTTGGGCGCGAGACCGGCCAGCAGCGAGGCCACGACGACCAGGCCGATGCCGGCGAGGAAGACCCGGCGGTGGCCGAGCACGTCGCCGAGGCGGCCCGCGAGCAGCAGGAGCCCGCCGAAGGCGAGGAGGAAGCCGTTCGGCACCCACGACCCGCTGGTGATTGTGAGCCCGAGATCGGACTGCAGGGCCGGCAGCGCGACGTTCACGATGGTGCCGTCGAGCTGCAGCATGAACTCCGCGCCGACGATCGCGGTGAGCGTCAGGGCCCACGGCCGGGCCGGGGCGTCGCGGGCCGGAACGCCGGACGCGCCGGAGACGCCGGACACATCGTCGGAGACGCTGTCGGTACTCATGGAACGAACCTCCAAGGCCGATCACCCGGACACCCACACTGAGGCACCCTCAGGTTAGAGGCCGGAACTATACTGAGGACGTCTCAGCTTGGATGAGAAGAGTCAAGCTGAGGGCGCCTCAGGATGTCAAGCGGGAGGTTCGATGACGACCGGCACGCCCCACATCGCCCAACGCCCCAGACGGGCCGACGGCCGGCGCAACTACGACGCGATCCTGGCCGCGGCCCGCAAGGCGTTCGAGGCCGACGGCTCCGAGGCGTCGCTGGAGAACATCGCCGCCCAGGCCGGTGTGGCGATCGGCACGCTGTACCGGCACTTTCCCACCCGGGCCTCCCTGGTGGAGGCCGCCACCAGGGACGGTCTGGCCGACCTCGTCGCCCACGCCGAGCGGCTGGCCTCCTGTCCCGACCCGCTGCGGGCGCTGTCGGAGTGGATGGAGCAGGCCGTGCGGCACTTCAGCACCTTCCGCGGGCTGGTCGGCATCCTCGCGCAGAGCATGTACGACGAGGGGACCCCCTCGCACGCCATGTGCAGCGCGATGCACCACGGCGGCGCGGACCTGCTCCGCGCCGCGCAGGCCGCGGGCCGGGTGCGCGCCGACCTGACCGCCGACGAGCTGTTCGACCTGCTCAGCGGTGCCGCCTGGGTGCGCGAGCAGTCCCTGCCCGACAGGGACGGCAGCCCCCGCTTCCTCCGCCTCGCCCTGGAGGGGATCACCGCGCGCGACCGGGAGTCCTGAGCGGACGGCCCGGCGCGCCCGCCCCTGCCGGCGGACGTGCCGGGGCCCGCCGGGGCCCGCTGCGCGATTGCCCGTCGGTGGGTGGTGATAAAAACCAACTAATTAGGTAGGCTTATAGTAGTTTTTGTCAGCGCCGGACCGGGGGGCCGGCACCCGACCCTCCCCGACCCGCACCACCGCACCACACCCGGCCCGTACGCCCAAGGGAGCGCGACCAGGGCCGTCGTCGTTTTTCCTTCACGAACGCCTGGGGTCTTCACGCACATGAGTTCGTACGAAGAGAGCCTCCCCGACGCCGCGTCGATCGCCGCGGTGCGCACCGCCGAACTGGACAGACTTCAGAACCTCACCTGGCAGCCCGGGGGCGAAGGACGCCTCATCGCCGTGCTCGGCGAACCCGGGGCCGGCAAGACGCACCTGCTGTCCGCGCTGGTACGGGACCGGCAGTGGACCGCCCTGCCCGCCACCGTCTACCGCTGCTCGCGCGGCGACCGCGAGACCACGATGAACACCGTCAGGAAGATGCTGCGGCGGGCACGGCTGTCCCCCGAGCGCGACCGCGAGCCGCCGGGAGTGACCGGCCTGTCACGGCACCGGCGCAGGCCGGACCGCGAGCTGGTGGTGATCGAGGACGCCCACCTCGCCGACGAGCGGACCGTCCACGAACTGGCCGAGATCGCCGAGGGCGCCTCCCCGCCGCTGGTGGACGTGGTCCTCTCGCTGCGTCCCCGCCAGACGCCCGAGGCGCTGACCGAGGCCGTCTCCCTCGGCGCGGCCTTCGGCCGTACCGCGCGCGTCGAGCTGGCACCGCTCAGCGACGAGCAGATGCTCGCCATGACGCCCGTCCCCGCCCCCTACGACCTGCGCCGCCGCAGCCGGGGCAACCCGTTCAACCTCCGCGCCCTGCAGTCCCTGGACCACAGCGCGCGCTCCGGGAGCGACACGGCCGTCGCCCCGTTCGAGTTCACCGTGCTCACCGAGGTCAGGGACCTCACGCTGAACGAGCGCTACGTGCTGAACGCCGCGGCGATCCTGCGCTCGCGCTTCGACGTCGAACTGCTGGCCGAGGTCGCCGAGCTGGAGGCGCTGGTGGTCTCCGCCGCCGTGCGCGGGCTGGTCCGGCGCGACCTGGTACGGGTCGAGCCGGTCGGCACGCTGTTCTCCATCCGCGACGAGGTCTTCGGCACCCTGCTGCGCAGGACCATCGACCCCTGCTGGGCCACCCGAGCCCACCAGCGCGCCCTGAGCCTGCTGTCGGCCCGCGGCCAGGACGGCACGCAGCTCGGCTTCCACCTGGTCAGCTCCCTGTCGCGGGCCCGCGCGGGCGAGCTGGCGCGGATCGTGGACGCGTCCTACGAGATCATGGAGACCGACGTCGCCGAGTGCGTCTCCTGGCTCACCCCGGTGATCGCCGAGGCTCCCGTCTCCAGCGAGATCGGAATGCGCGCGCGGCTGGCGCTGAGCACGGCGTTCGGGCGGATCGGGCGGATGACCGAGAGCCGGGACCTGCTGTTCCTGGTGCACGACTCCGGCGGCCTGGTGGACCGGCTCGCGCTGGCCGAGCAGGTCGCCTGCGTGTCGATGGTCGAGGCCGTGCTCAGCCGGGACGCGCAGACCCTCGGCCTGCTGGGCGAGTACCTCGCCCGGCCGGACCTGCGGCGCTCACCGGTGTGGCCGCGCCTGGTGTTCGCACGCGGCTTCCGCACGACCATGCAGGGCCGGATCCCCGAGAGGGCCGAGATCGAGCGGGCCCTCGGGTCGGCCCGCGCAGGCCACGACGACCTCACCACCGCCGGCCTGCTCGGCCTCCGGGCGCTGGAGGCGACCTTCTCCGGCGAGGTGGACCGGGCGCTGGCCGACGCGGCCGCCGCGGGCGAGACGCTGGACCGCGCTCCCGAGCACCTGGTGGCGCGCCACCTGGAGAGCCTGTTCGTGGTCGTCCTGGCGTACCTGTACCTGGGCCGCTACGTGGACGCCCAGCGGCAGGTACGACGGGGGGTCGACGTCGCCCGCCGCTGCCAGCGCGTCTTCCTGCTCCCGGCGCTGCTGGTCCTGCTCAGCGAGTCCGAGCGCCACCTCGGGCAGCTGGAGCAGGCACGCGAGGCCGCCAACGCCGCCATCATCGAGTCCGGCCCCGACAACTCCCTGCGCCACACCCAGGCGGTCGCGCTCAAGTCCGCGGCCGAGGTCTGGATGCAGCCCGTGGGCAGCGGGAGGGCCAGGTCCCTGGCGCAGCAGGCCCTGGCCCGGCAGTCACCGTCGCAGGCCAACGTCAACGGGAGCGCCTCGATCGCCGCGCTCACCCTCGCCCGGTGCGCGTGGCTCGACGGCGACCCCGCGCACTGCGTCGCCCTCCTGCTCAACGAGGGCAAGGGGCAGGACCTGCGGGCCATCCCCGTGGCCTACCGCAACACCGCCTGGGAGATGCTCTGCGCCGCCGGGATGGACGCCGGCATGCCCCTGGACGATTGGGTGCGCAGCAGCCAGGAGCATGCCCGCGCCGTCCCGATGCCGCACAACCTCGCCTACGCCGACCTCACCCGCGGGCACCTGCACCGGGTGCGGGGCTCGCTCGCCGAGGCGGCGCGGTGCTACCACGAGGCGGCCGACCGCTTCGCGTCGGCGGGAATGGGGATCGACCAGTGCTACGCGCTGGGGCAGGAGGCGCGCGTGCTCGGAGAGCTGGGCCAGGCCGAGCGGTCGTCCCGCACGGCCAGGCTCGCCGCCGAGATGGCACACCGGTCGGGGGCGACGACCATGCTCGACTGGCTGGCCCGGCAGGTGAGCGGGCCGGTCGCCGCGGAGCTCGAACCGGAGAGCGGTCCGGTGGAGGTGTTCGGCCGGCTCACCCACCGCGAGCGCGAGATCGCGCTGCTCATCTGCACCGGCATGAAGCGCCGCGAGATCGCCGACCGGCTCACCATCAGCATGCGGACCGTCGACGTCCACCTGACCCGGATCTACCGCAAGACCGGGGTGAACTCCCGGATGGAACTCGCCCTGGCCACCCGGAGCAAGGCGGCCGGCCACGACCACGCCACCCGCTTTTAGGACCACTTGAGCCCTTCTTCCTAGTGTCGGTTCCGGCGAGCCCCCGCGATCCGGACGGCGGCTCGGGATGCCGCCCAGGAGGCGATCATGGATTTCCGCGTGCTGTCCGCTCGGGTCTCACCGGTGCTCGACACGGTGAGCTCCTGGGCACTGCCGCTCGTCGCGGCGCCGCCGGAAACCACCTCGGAAAGGGTCGGCGCTCTCGGCCGGCCGGGCCGGTCGCTGATCCTGCGCGACCTCACCGAGAAGGTCGTCGAGTACCACTCGAACAATCCCGACCCCACCGGGACGACCCCCACCGAGAAGGACGTCGCCACCGTACGGCTGGAGATATTCGGCCCGGACGGCGAGCCGCTGGGCCACACCAGCGGGGCGGGCCGCATGCTCTACCGGCAGGAGCACGACGGGCACTTCATCGCCTACTTCGGGGAGGAGATCCGGCTGCGCGACGGCAACGTCATCCGGTCGGGCGGCCTGGTCGACGACGCCCGGCTGACCGCGGGCGAGGCCGCCACCTTCCCCGCGGTCGTCGTGTCCGGACCGCTGCGCGGCGCCATCGGGTTCCGCCAGTTCCGGCCGCTGGTCAAGGACGCCCACGACACCTACGAGTCGTCGATCGTCGTCTACCTCCGGTGACGGGACGGAGAACGGAGATGACCTTGACACGACTTCCCACGCGCAGGATCGGCTCCCTGACCGTGGGCGCGCAGGGCCTCGGCTGCCTCGGCATGTCGGAGTTCTACGGCGCCACGGTGGAGGAGGAGTCGATCGCGACCATCCGGCGTGCCCTCGACCTCGGGGCGACACTGCTGGACACCGCCGACGTCTACGGCCACGGCGCCGGCGAGGAGCTGATCGGCAAGGCCGTCGCCGGACGGCGGGAGAGGGCGATCGTGGCGACCAAGTTCGGCGTGGTGCGCCCCGGCCCGGGCGTCGGCGCGGGCGTCCGCGGGGACGCCGCCTACGTCCGGCGGAGCTGCGAGGCCTCACTGCGGCGGCTCGGGGTCGACCACATCGACCTGTTCTACCTCACGCGCGTCGACACCGAGGTCGGCGTGGAGGAGACCGTCGGCGCGATGGCCGAGCTGGCCGCCGCCGGGAAGATCCGTGAGATCGGGCTGTGCGAGGCCGGGCCCGGCACCATCCGGCGCGCCCACGCGGTGGCACCGATCGCCGCGCTGCAGACCGAATGGTCCCTGTGGTCGCGCGACATCGAGCACCGGATCGTCGCGACGTGCCGGGAGCTGGGCATCGCGCTGGTGCCCTACTCCCCGCTGGGCCGCGGCTTCCTCAGTGGCGCCATCCGCTCCGCCGAGCAGCTGGACGAGGGCGACTTCCGGCGCTTCGGGCTGCCCCGGTTCGCCCCGGACAACCTGCCGCGCAACCTCGTGCTGGCCGACCGCCTCGCCGCGCTCGCCTCCGGGCTGGGGGTCACCGCGGCGCAGCTGGCGCTGGCGTGGCTGCACCACCGGGGCCCGGACGTGATCCCCATCCCGGGGACCAGGCGCCGCGACCACCTGGAGGAGAACGTCGACGCCGCCTTCCTGCGCCTCACCCCGGCCGACCTGGCCGCCGTGGAGGCCGCCGTGCCCCCGGGCGAGGTGCACGGGGAACGCTGGAACGAGCAGAGCATGCGGTTCGTCGACCGCTGAGACGGCCGGCGGGCCGGTGCGGGGACACGTCGTCCCGCACCGGCCCGCCGGCCGTCACGCGGACGGCACCGGCGCCGGTCCGGTGCCCGCGGGCGCGACGGCGATGGCGCGCGACGGGCACAGGTCCTCGGCCGTCTCCACGGCCTCCCGGGTCTCCTCGCCCGGATCCGCGTCGAGGACGACGACCAGGCCGTCCTCCCCGTGGTCGAACACCGTGGGAGCGCTGATCGCGCAGTGGCCGGCGGCCATGCAGCGGCGCCGGTCGGCGGTCACCTTCATGGTTTCTCCTCTCACCACTCGACGGGCAGGGTGTGGACGCCCTGCATCGTGCCTCCGCTGCGGGTGGGCAGCCCGTCCAGCGGCACGGCGAGCCGCAGGTCCGGGATGCGGTCGAAGAGGACGGAGAACGCCACCTCCAGTTCCATCCGCGCCAGGTTCTGGCCCAGGCACTGATGGATGCCGAACCCGAACGTGAGGTGGTGGCGGCCGGAGGCGGCGTTGCGGCCGCCGCCGCGGTGGACGTCGAACCGGTAGGGGTCGGGGAAGACCGCGGGGTCGCGGTTGGTCATCGAGGAGGACACCAGCACCCCCTCGCCGGCCCGGACGACGTACCCGTCGATCTCGATGTCCTCGGTCGCCACCCGCACCCCCGAGACGTCCGTCACCGACACCATGCGCAGCAGCTCGTCCACCGCGGCGGGCAGCACGCCCGGGTCGGAGCGCAGTGCCGCCAGCTGGTCCGGGTGCTCCAGCAGGGTGACCACCCCGAGCGCGATCATCTGCGACGTCGTGTCGTGCCCGCCGATCAGCAGTGCCAGCGCGATGCGCACCAGGTCCTCGCGGGTCAGGTCGCCGTCCTCGTCGACCTCGCCCACCAGCCGGCTCAGCACGCCCGTCCCGCCGGGCTCGCGTTCCTTCGCGGTGATCAGCTCGTCCAGGTAGTCCCAGAGCGCCTGGCCCGCCGCCTCGGCGTCCGCCGCGCTCTTGGCCTGCAGCAGTCCCACCGTCATCGCCTCGAAGAACGCGTGGTCGTCGTAGGGCACGCCGAGCAGCTCCGAGATCACCATGGACGGGATCGGCAGCGCGTAGTCCTCGATCAGCTCCGCGGGCGGCCCCTTGCGGAGCATGCCCTCCACCAGCCTGCCGGCGAGCTCCTCGACGCTCCCGCGCAGGGCACGCGCCTGCTTGAGGCTGAAGTCCGGGGCGAGCAGGCGGCGGTGGACGTCGTGCACGGGCGGGTCGAACCCGATGATCGCGATGGGCTTGAAGATGGGGGCGTCCAGCCGGGGCAGGACCGCGGGGAAGTCGTCGCGGGAACGGTCGGCCGACATGCGCGGGTCGGCGAGCAGCCGCCGTGCCTGGGCGTGCCCGGTCACCATCCAGATGGACTTCCCGTCCCACAGCCGTACCCGGTGCAGCGGTCCCTTCTCCCCCAGTTCCCGGTAACCGGAGGAGGGCTGCCAGGGACAGCTGCGGTCCTGGGGGTAGGCGAAGAGGCGTTCGTCCTCGGCCGGGATGGGAGTGCTCACGATGTGGTGCCTCCTGTCGTTTCGTCTCCGCGCCCCCGGCGCGGGGGCGCGGAGGAGGGCGGTCAGTTCACCGGTTCGGGGGCGGGGGTGTCCGGCCGCAGCGCGCCGGCGGCCGGACGGGGACGGGCCCAGGCGCGCATGGCGGGTTCCTCGACGAGGCGGTTCAGCGCCCACGCCACCACCGTCGTGACCCCGAACAGGACCGTGACGACGCCGAGCGCGGCCGGCACGTCCCAGGTCCGGCCGGCGCCGAGCGCGACGTGCCCGAAGTGCAGGACCAGGAAGTGCGTCAGGTAGGACGCGTAGGAGATCCCGCCCAGCCAGCGCAGGACCCGGCCGCGGAACGGCGTGGACGCGCCCCGCTCGTCCGCGGCGGCCACGGCCGCGATCAGCAGGGCCAGCGGCAGGGCGATCGTGGCGGTGAGCCCGTAGACGCTCGGCCACAGGTACATCTGCAGGGCGAACCCGGCCGCCAGGACCAGCAGCGCCGGTCCGATGCCCAGCCGGACCCACCGTCCCGTCAGGAGGATGCGGGCCATGACGATGCCGAGGAAGAAGTCCAGCGCCCGGATCGGGGGGAAGGAGACCAGGAACCAGTTCTGCACGAACGACATGTCCTGGCCGGGCAGCCGGGGCGTCCCGGGCAGGGCGAGGAGGGCGACGGCGGGCAGCAGCGCGATCACGGCGGCGACCGCGCCGGCCGTCCACCACAGCCGCCGGGCGGGGATCTTGCGGACCAGCGCGTACAGGAACGGGAAGGCCAGGTAGAACAGCAAGTCACAGGCCAGGGACCAGGTGACGACGTTGATCGTGATGACCACGTCCATGCTGGGGTACCAGGTGTGCACGAGCAGCAGGCTCGGCAGCAGCCGGGGCAGGTCCACGGCCTGGCCCGCCCACAGGGCCAGGCCGAGCGCGGCCAGCCAGGTCACCACGTGCACCGGGTAGACCTTGACCAGGCGCCGGCGCCAGAAGCCCGTCCTGGACGCCTCCTCGCGCGCCGACCAGGTCAGCACGAAACCGCTCAGCACGAAGAAGAACTCCACGCCGAGCCAGCCCGAGGCGAAGGCGAAGGTCTGCAGGGAGGCGGCCGTCTGGGGGTGGAAGAAACCCAGGACGCAGGCGTGGCACACGAACACCAGGAACGCCGCCACGAATCTCATCCCGGTCAGCGAGGGAAGCCGCACGGCCTCCCCCGACGGGTGCGTCGAACGCGTCATGTCTGTCTGCTTTCTCCGGACGGCCGCGTACGGACGGCCGCGTACAGGGCCCGCCCGGACATGGGGCGACATCAGCCCGGTGGTGGTTCCTCGCTGATCTGGATGGCCTGCGCCGGGCAGAGGAAGGCGGCCCTGCGGACCCGTTCCTGCTGCTGCGGCGCGGGCCGCGGGACCAGGACGACGACGATGCCGTCATCGTCCTGGTCGAAGACGTCCGAGGTGGCGGCCATGCATCGCCCCCCGCTGATGCAGCGCTCCCTGTCCGCCCGCACCCACATCCGGCGTCACCACTCGACCGGCAGCCGCAGCACCCGCTGCACGGTGCCCGCGCCGAGGATGGGCAGCTCGTCCACGGGCACGGCGAGCCGTATCCCCGGGATGCGGGTCAGCAGCTGGTGCAGGGCGACCTCCAGCTCCAGCCGGGCCAGGTTCTGGCCCAGGCACTGGTGGATGCCGAACCCGAACGTGAGGTGGTGGGTGTCGTCGCGCAGGACGTCGAACTCGTGGGGGCTGCGGTGCACCTGCTCGTCCCGGTTGGCCAGCGTGCCCGAGACGAGCACGCCCTCCCCCTCCCGGATGAGGTGGCCCGCGATCTCGATGTCGCCCTTGGCGATCCGGGTCGCGACCAGGTCGGTGGTGGCGATGTAGCGCAGGAGCTCCTCGATCGCGCCGGGCAGCCGGCCGGGGTCCTGGAGCACCCGCGCCAGCTGGTCCGGGTGCTCCAGCAGCGTGATGATGCCCAGGGCCAGGGACGAGGAGGTCGTCTCGTGGGCGGCGATCAGGAGCACCAGCGCGATCGAGACCAGCTCGTCGTGCCCGACGTCACCGGGGATGACCCGCTCCCGCACCAGTGTCCCGAGCAGGCCGTCGGTGGGTTCCTTGATCTGCGCGGCCACCAGCCGGTCGATGTAGTCGACGAGGTCCTGCGCCGCCGTGGCCGACTCCTCCTCGGTGCCCAGCATCACCTTGCCGCTGGCGTCCTGGAAGAAGTCGTGGTCCTCGTACGGGACACCGAGATGGCGGCAGATGACCAGGGACGGGAGCGGCACCGCGAGCATCGGCACCAGGTCGGCGGGGGGACCGTGGTCGATGATCGCGTCGACGAACCCGGAGACGATCTCCTCAAGCGCCGGGCGCATCGCGCGGACCGTCTTGAGGCTGAAGTGCGGGTTGAGGTAGCGCCGGTAGGTGTCGTGGACGGGCGGGTCCATGGCGATGAGCGCCAGGCTGCGGGCGATCTGCGAGCGGAACCGGGGTGCGACGATGGGGAACCCGGGATGGGTGCGCTGCGAGGACAGGTTCGGGTGGGTCAGGATCTCCCGCGACTCCCGGTACCCCGTCACCATCCACGCCTCGCGGCCGTCGAAGAGCGTCACCTTCAGGACCGGCCCCCGCTCGCCGATCTCCTGGTATCCGGGCGGCGGCTCGTAGGGGCAGGTGCGTTTCTGGGGATACGGCGGAGCTTCCGTCATTTCCTTCATCCTTCGACCAGAAAAGAAAGGGACGCCGCCGGTGCCGTGCGACGACAATGACACTAGGCAGGAACGGAATACGGGGCAAGGCCGGTTCAGCGTGGTTTAAGAATTGCTTGTGAATCGGCCGGACCAGCCCTGTGGAGTCGGGGAACCGCCTCCAGAAGGGTCTTTGTGTACGGATGTTCGGGGGCTTCGAAAACCTTTCTTATGTCACCGGACTCGACCACGCGCCCGTCTTTCATCACCGCCACTTCATGACTGATCCTGCGGACGACACCCAGGTCGTGGGAAATGAAGACGTAGGCCACTCCCAGCCTTTCCTGGACGTCGGCCAGGACGTCGAGCACCTGCGCCTGGATGACCGCGTCCAGGGCCGAGACCGGTTCGTCGCAGATGATGACGTCCGGCCGCGGCGCGAGCGCCCGCGCGATGGCCAGGCGCTGCCGCTGGCCTCCGGACAGCTCCCGTGCCCGCCGCCCGAGCACCTCCTCGCCGAGGCCGACGTGCCCCAGCAGCTCCGCCACCCGCCGCGCGCGTTCGGTGCCGGGGACGCGCTCGGCGCGCAGGGGCTCCTCCAGGAGCCGCAGCGCGGTGTAGCGGGGGTCGAAGGAGGACAGCGGGTGCTGGTAGATCATCTGGACCCGGCGGCGGGCCGTCCGCCGGCCGGGGCCGCGCAGCTCGGCCCAGGGCCGCCCGTTGACCTCGACCCGGCCGGCGTCCGGCGCGGTCAGGCCCAGCAGCAGCCGGCCCACGGTCGTCTTGCCCGACCCCGACTCGCCGACGATCCCGAGCGTCTCACCCGCCCGTACCTCGACCGACACCTCGTCCACCGCGGTGAACGCGCCCCTTCCCGGCAGCCTGTACCTCTTGACCAGGCCCTCGGCGCGCAGCACCACCCGCCCGGGAGCCGGGCCGGGGGCGGGGGCAGGGTCGGGGGCGGGTGCCGGCCCGTGCGGGGACGCGCCCCGGGCGGGCCCGCGTCCCCGTCCGAGCGCGGCGGCGACCAGGGTCTCGGTGTAGGGGTGGGACGGGGCCCGGAGCACCGTGCGCGTCGGGCCGTCCTCGACGAAGCGTCCGTCCTTCATCACGTACACGTGGTCGGCGATCTCCGTCACCACGCCGAGGTCGTGGCTGATGAGCAGGATCGCCGTGCCGTCGGCCGCCCGCTCGCGCAGCAGCCCGAGCACCTGCCGCTGCACCGTCGCGTCCAGCGCGGTCGTCGGCTCGTCGGCGATCAGCAGGTCGGGCCGCGCGGCCAGGGCCGAGGCGATCAGGGCCCGCTGCCGCAGCCCGCCCGACATCTCGTGCGGGTACTGCCGGGCGCGGCTCTCGGGCAGCGGGACGCCCGCCGACCCGAGCAGCCGTACGACCTCGGCGCCGATCTGCCGCGACGGCACGATCCGGTGCTCGCGCAGGGGCTCGGCCACCTCGGCGCCGACGCGGCGCAGCGGGTCCAGGGAGCCCAGGGCGTCCTGCAGGACGAAGCCGACGCGCCGCCCGCGCAGCGCGCGCCAGCGGCGGCCCCGCACCCGGCGCAGGTCCAGCCCGTCGAAGGCGAGCTCGGCGGCCTCCACCCGGGCACCGTCGCCGGCCAGCCCCACCAGGCTGCGCGCCGTGACGCTCTTGCCGGAACCGGACTCGCCGACGATCGCCACCACCTGCCCGCGGTCGATCCGCAGGGACACGCCCCGCACCGCGTCGACGTGCCCGCGACGCGTCGCGAAGCCGACGGTGAGGTCCCGCACGCGGAGCAGTTCCCCCGCGCCCGCCGGGACCGCGGTGTCCGCGGTGTTTGTAATGTCCGCCGTTTCCCCGGGGGCCGGGCTCATGTCCGTCTCCGCTCGATCCGCGGGTCCCGCCGCGTTCCCGGGTGCCGGGCTCATGCGCGTCCCCGTTCGATCCGCCGCTGCAGGTGCCCGCCGACGACGGTTATGGCCAGGACCGCGACGGTGATGGCGGCTCCGGGGAACGCCGCCGGCCACCAGGCGATCGCGAGGAACTCCTGGCTGTCGGCCAGCATCGCGCCCCACTCCGCGGTCGGCGGCTGAGGGCCGAGGCCCACGAAGCTCAGCGAGGAGCCCGCCACGATCATCGCGCCCAGGGTCACCGTCGCCAGCACCATGACCGGGCCGAGCGCATTGGGCAGGATGTGCCGCAGGACCACCTGGGCCCGCGACCAGCCGAACCCGTGGGCGGCCTCGACGTAGTGCGCCCCGCGCAGCCTGATCACCTCTGCGCGGGTCACCCGGGCGAAGCCCGGCAGGGAGATCACCGCCAGGCCCACGCTGGCGGGGCCGCCGCCGGGTCCCAGCACCGCGACGACCAGGAACACCAGCAGCAGGCCGGGGACGGACAGGATCACGTCGAGCGACCTGCTGAGCATCTGGTCCATGGTCCGGCCCAGCTGCGCGGCGGCGACCCCGACCAGGACCCCGGCGACCAGGGCCAGCGCGACCGCGCCGGCGCCGATCAGCAGGGAGGGGCCGGCCCCGTGGACGATGCGGGCGTACAGGTCGCGGCCGTTCTGGTCGGTGCCGAGCCAGTGCGCGCCGCTCGGCGGCCGCAGCGTCGCGTTCAGGTCCGCCGCGTCGGGGTCGATCCCGGTGAACAGCGACGGGAAGAGCGCCATCACGGCCAGCAGCGCCAGCACGATCGCCCCGGGCCAGAAACCCTTGGCCATGCTCAGCTCCCCGCCTCTCGCGTCCTGGGGTCGATCGTCCAGACGAGGACGTCGACCACGATGTTGACCAGCACGAACACGGCCGCGGTGAGCAGCACGATCGCGATCACCACGGGCATGTCCTTGTTCTCCACCGCGAACAGCACCAGCCGGCCGATCCCCTGCCGGGAGAAGACGATCTCGATGATCACCGCGCCGCCGATGAGCGAGCCGGCGATCCAGCCCAGGAGCGTGGTGGCGGGCAGCAGCGCGTGCCGCAGCACGTGCCGCAGGCGCAGCGCGAGCTCGCCGATGCCCCGCGAGCGGGCGGTCACCACGAACGGCTCCTCCAGCGCGCGCAGCAGCCCGTCCCGCAGCACCCCCGTCATCACCGCGACCGGCCCGGCGGCCAGCGCGACGGTCGGCAGCACCAGGCCGGACGGGGAGGAGGAGCCGATGGCCGGGAACCAGTGCAGGGTGAAGGAGAACACCGTCAGCAGCAGCAGCCCGAGCCAGAACGGCGGCAGCGCCACCACCAGCGACTCGGCCGCGGAGAACGACGAGCGCACCCACCCGCGGCGGTTCGCGCTCACCACCGCCAGCAGGACGGAGGCGGCCACCGTGACCAGCAGGGTCGCCGTGATCAGCAGCAGGGTGTGCGGAAGCTGGGACCCGATCGCGTCCCACACCGGCCTGCGCAGCACGTACGACTCCCCGAACTCCCCCCGCGCGATCCTGCCAAGGTAGGCCAGGTACTGCGTCGCGAGCGGATCGTCGAGGCGGTATTCGGAGATGATCCGCTCGCGCACCTCGGGGGTCACGGCGGACCGGGCGAGCAGCACGTCGGCGGTGCCGCCCGGCATCACCCGCAGCAGCAGGAACGTCGCCGTGACCGCTCCCCACAGCACTGCCGCCGAGGCGGCCGCGCGCACCAGCACGAGACGCGCCACGCCGGTACGGCGGCGCGGGGGGCCCGCGGCCGCCACCGGGGCCGCGGGTGTCTTCAGGACGCCAGCCATGCGCCGTACAGGTCGGGGGTGCCGTCGGCGTTGAAGCCGATCTGCCGGACGCCCTCGCGGACGGTCACCGTGGACAGGGGCGAGTAGATCGGCAGGACCGCGGCGTCCTCGGTGATGCGCCTCTGCACCTCGGCGTAGGCGCGGTGCTGCCCGGCCTGGTCCTTCGCGTCGAGCGCGCGCCGGAAGCCGGCCTCCACCTCGGGGTTGTCGTAACGGGCCATGTTGTTGCTGATGCCGCGTTCGGGCGTGGGGATGTTGTCCGCGCCGAACAGGACGCGCAGCACGTCCGGCCCGGGGGCGGAGAAGCTGGTGTCGATCAGCTCGTAGTCGCCGTCCAGCAGGCGCTTGACGAAGGTCCCGCCGTCGAGGTTCTCCTCGACCAGCTCGACGCCGAGGCTCTTGGCCGCGGACTGGACCTGCGTGGCGAGGTTGGCCACGGACCCGTCGGACCACATGTGGCGCAGCGTCAGCCGCTTGCCGTCCTTGGTCCGGTACCCGGCCTCGTCGCGCCCGGTCCAGCCGGCCTGGTCGAGCAGCCGCGCCGCGGAGGCCGGGTCGTGGGCGTAGGCCGGGGCCAGCGAGGCGTCGTGGCCGGGAGTGCCGGCCGAGAGCACGCCCCGGGCCCCCTGGTACACCCCGAAGTAGACGTTCTTGACGATCTGTCCCCAGTCGATGCCGGCGCGCAGCGCCTTGCGCACGTTCACGTCGCTGAGCGGGCCCTTGGCGGTGTTGGGCCAGTAGCTGTAGTTGATCCCGGGGTACGGCGTCGAGTGCACGGTGAAGCCGGGCTGCCCCTTGAGCGTGTTGAGGCTCGTCGGCGACAGCGCGGTGACCGCGTCGACCTGGCCGCTGGTGAGCGCGCCCAGCCGGGCCGAGTTGTCCGGCACGACCTTGACCTCGATCCGGTCCAGCCGCGCCGGGCCGCGGTGCGGCTCCGGCGCCCAGTCGTAGGAGGGGTTCTTGACGTAGTCGATGCCCTTCTGCGGCACGAGCCCGGTGTCGCTGCGGAACGGGCCGGTTCCGACGATCTTCGCGCACAGCGCGGAGGGGGAGCCCTTGAGCGTGCGGGGCGACTGGATGCCCAGGTTGGGCAGGGCCAGCGCGCCGAGCAGCCCCGAGTCGGGCCGCTTCAGCCTGATCTCGACCGTGGAGGGGCCGACGGCCCTGGCCGACCGGTAGGCCGCGAGCAGGCTGCCGGCCAGCAGCGACTTCGTCTTCGGGTCCACCACGTGGTCGAGGTTGTCGACCACGGCCTGGGCGTCGAACCTCTCCCCGTCGGTGAACGTCACGCCCTGGCGCAGCTCGAAGGTGTAGGCCAGCCGGTCAGGCGAGACCTTCCACCGGGTGGCCAGCCAGGGACGGACGGTCCCGCGGGCGTCCTGGTGGACCAGCGAGTCCAGGATCGGCCGGGTGAGCGCCCGGGCGGACTCGGTGGGGCTCTGGTGCGGGTCCAGGCACTCCGGTTCCTTCTCGACGGCCAGGCGCAGCGTGCCCCCGCTGCGGGGCTTCGCGGCGGCGGCGTCGGCGACGTTCGCGTCCCCGGCCGCCCCGCCCCCCGTCGTGGCGCCGTCCGCGCCCGAGGAGCATGCGGTGGCCAGTGCCAGCATCAACGCGGCGGCCCCTGCCGTGGTGGCAGGCTTGCGCGACCGGAACCTCGTAGCAGCACCCATCCTCATCCTCATCGCTCAGACGTCGGCTCACGCCGGAGGCGGTTCTCCGGCTGCACACACAGTGCTCGGCGGCTCTAAAGCCGGACTGAACGCGGGCGGGGACGACGAGAAGACGGCGGGGACGGCGGGAGGACGGCGGGAGGACGGCGCCGGCCGGTGCCCGGGCGCACCGGCCGCGCGGCCCTACAGGGATGAGACGATCTTGGCGAGCAGCTCGTACGAGCGGATCCGGGCGGCGTGGTCGGGCACCTGGGTGAGCACGAACAGCTCGTCGGCGCGGGTCTGGCGCAGCAGCCCGGCCAGGCGGGGTGTGATCCGGTCCGGGGACCCGACGAACTGCGGCTCGATCCGCTCGCGCAGGAAGCGCTCCTCCTGCGGGGTGAACGCGTGCGCCGCCGTCTCCTCCTCGGTGGGCAGCACGGTGGCCGGGTCCACGGTGCGCATCAGGATCTGGCCGAACACGAAGGAGGCGGCCAGCCGGTGGGCCCGCTCGTCGGTGTCGGCGGCGACGACGATGACCGCCACGCACGCGTGCGGCTCGGCCAGGTGCGGCGAGGGACGGAAGGCCCGGCGGTAGGCGTCGAGCGCCTCGGGGGCGCCTCCCCCCACGATGGCGTGCGCGTAGACGTAGGGCAGGCCCGCCCGGCCCGCGTAGGCGGCGCTGCCCGCGCTGGAGCCCACCATCCACAGCTCGGGCGCGATCGTCGGCTCCGGGATCGCCCGCACGCCGCCGCTGCCCCCGGCGAAGTACTCGCGCAGCTCGTTCAGCGCGTCGCCGAAGTCCAGCCGGCGCGGGTCGCCGATGCGGGCCGCGGTCTCGCCCGAGCCGCCCGGGGCGCGCCCGAGTCCCAGGTCGACCCGGCCGGGGTAGAGGCCGGCCAGCACCCCGAACTGCTCGGCGACCACCAGGGGCGAGTGGTTGGGCAGCAGCACCGCGCCCGAGCCGACCCGGATGCTGGAGGTGGCCTCCAGGATGGGCCCGGCGAGCACCGCCGGGCTGGAGGCGGCCAGCGCGGGGGTGTTGTGGTGTTCGGCCACCCAGTAGCGCCGGTAACCGAGTGCCTCCACGGCCTTGGCCAGGTCGACCGAGCGGCGCAGCGCGTCGCCCGCCGTGTCACCGCGCCAGACCGGCGCGGTGTCGTGCACCGAGACCCTGATTCCCTCAGGCAACGTACTCTCCTTCATCCCGTTCGCGCATATGCGGAGGCTTCCTCACGTTATGTCCGCAAGTTAAATCGAGGATGCCTCAGCTTGTCAACGCCGCCTCCGCGTCCCCGGCCGGGTCCGGCGGAACCGGTGGCGCCTGCGGGGTCGGCGGGGTCGGCACCAGCCGGCCCGCGACCTCCAGCGTGAGGTGGTCCGGCACGCCGACGATCTCGCCGAGGTCGTGCGCGTACCGCGACCACCGCTCCGTCGCCTCCGTCACGGTGAACCCGTAGTGCGGGTAGAGCCCGGCGACCTTGGCGTTCTTCGCGCCGGCCACGTAGTGGCCGAGCACCGCGGGAAAGCCCGCGGCGCGTGCCTGGCCGAGCACCGCGGCCAGGCACGCCTGCTCGATCCCCCGGGCGAACACCCGGCAGCTCAGCAGCAGGTTCTCGATCAGCAGCCCCTCCGGCAGCGCCCGCAGGAAGACCGCTCCGACGATCCCGTTGCTGCCGAACCGGTCGGCCGCCGACAGCGCCAGCACCCGCGAACCGGGCCGCTCCGCCCGCTCGCGCACCGCCTCCGGGGACAGGCGCTCGGTGGTCAGGTTGAACTGGTTGGTGCGCAGCGTGATCTGCGACAGCCGCGCGAGGTCGGCGCCGGTGGCCGGCGCCAGCCGTACCGACACCTCCAGCCCGCGCAGGAACTCCTCGGCCGACCCCGCCGCGGACAGGAACTCCGACCGCGCCGTCTCCTCGTGGTAGCGCCGCGTCCGGACGCGGTCCTCGGCGGTCACCTCGTTCGTGGTGAACCAGCCGTCGGCCAGCAGCCGCGTCACGTGCAGCGCCGGGTCGCCGTCCAGGTGGACCACCGCGGTCTCCGGCAGCTCCGCCGCGACCGCGGCGCACTCGTGGACGCTGTCGTCGGCGAACACCACGCTGTCCCCGCCGAGGTTCAGCTCCCGCGCAAGGACGCGCAGGTTGTCCGGTTTCGGCTGCCAGTTGGCGAGGATCCGGACGAAGGCGTCCTCGCGCACCACCATGTCGGGGTGCTCCCGGAGCGCGGCGAGCACGGTGTCCTGGTCGTTCTTGCTCACCGCGGCCAGCAGGACGCCCTGCGACTGCAGCTGCGCCACCACTCCCTGGAACCGGCGGAAGGCCTCCCCCTGCCGGCCGTGGGCCACCTCGATGCCCTCCACCCCGTCGTCGCCGAGGACACCGCCCCACAGCGTGTGGTCGAGGTCGACGGCCAGCACCTTCCTGGCCCGGCCCGTCCGCGCCCGTACCAGGTGGGCCAGCTCGCGCGCGTACGCGCCGAGCAGGGCGTCCGACAGGTGGGCGCGGGCGTAGACCTCGAACCGCGGGTCGGACAGCTCGATCGGCGCCGTCAGCAGCGGGTCGAGGTCCAGCACCACGACCGCGCCCGCCGACTCGCCGAACGCCAGCAGCTCGGCGTTGGCCCTCCGCCAGACCGCGCCGAGCCGCGCCCTGGACGGGTAGTCCAGCACCTGCGCCTGCCACGTCCGCGGCAGCGGGACGGTGTTGAGCACGAGCGTGCCGGACCCGCTCTCGGCGAACTGCGCCGCCAGCCGCCGCCACAGGGCCAGCTTCTCCCCCAGCACGCGCTCGACGTCGTCCACCGTGAACGGGACGCCGACCTCGTCGAACACGGCCGCGTGGTCGAGCACGCAGACGGTCACGTCGGGCCGCCCCGCGTACAGCGCGCTGCCGGGGTCGCCGAGCTCGAACGCGTACGAGCCGAAGTCGGTGAGCCGGACGTCCGGCAGGTACCCGTGGCGGGCCAGCTCGCCGGTCAGCGCGGTGCGCAGCGCGTCGAGCGTGCCGTGCCCGGTGACGGTCACGGCCACGGACGGGAGCCCGGGGTGGTGCGCGCGGGCGGCCTCCACGTCGACCCGGTCCAGCAGCCGCGCCGACCGGGCGGCGTCCTGCTCGTCCATCGCGGCCAGCAGCGGCGCGACCTCGTCGTAGCGCGCCGCCAGGGTCCCCTCGCGCTGCAGCGAGCGCAGGCGCGCGCGTGCCTCGGCGCTCGTCACGGTCATCGTCTCTCCGCCAGTTCCGGCGCGTCGCGCGGGTCGAGCAGTTCCTCCAGCCGCGACGCCAGCTCGCCTGCGGTGCCGTGGTCGAGCACCAGCCCCACCCGCACGTCGACGCCGATCTCCCGGGAGAGCCGGGCGGCGATCTCCAGCGCGCCGAACGAGGTGATGCCGATCTGGGTCAGGTCGTCCGCCGGGCCGATCGCGCCGTGGGAGTGCCCGAGCGCGTCGGCCACCGCCGTCAGCACCAGCGACGCCAGGACGTCGTGGCGCTCGTCCTCGGGCACGTCGAGCACGGGCGAGGCGACCGGCGCCGCCGGGGGCCGGTACGACGGCCGTTCCCGCCCGCGTCCTGCCGGCGGGGTGAGCCAGTAGTGCTCGTGCCGGAACGGGTAGGTCGGCACGGTGGCCGGATCGGCGGCCGGCCCCTCGCCGAGCACCCTGTCCCAGTCGACCCGCACCCCGCGCGCGTGGGCCTGCGCGACGCCGCGCAGCACCGACCGGGCCTCCGCCGCGGGGTCCCGCACCAGCGGGATCGCCGACGTGCCGTCCCGCTCACCGGCCAGGCAGTCCGCGATCATGCCGGTCGTCGTGGTGTCGGGCCCGATCTCGACGAAGGTGTCGACGCCCAGCTCCCGCAGGGTGAGGACGCCGTCGTGGAAGCGGACCGTGCCGCGTACCTGGGCGGCCCAGTAGTCCGGCGCGGCCAGCTCCCGCCGGGTCGCCACCCGGCCCGTCGTGTTGGAGACCAGGATCGTCGCGGGGTCGCCGACGGTCAGTCCCGCCGCGGCCTCCACCAGCCGGGGCAGCGCGGGGTCCATGTGCGCCGAGTGGAAGGCATGGCCGACCGCGAGCGTCTTGGTGCGCACCCCCCGGGAGCGCCACCGGGCGGCCAGCGCCCGCACCGCGTCGGCGTCGCCGGAGACGACGGTCGAGCGCGGCCCGTTGACCGCGGCCACCGACACCCGCCCGTCCAGATCCGCAAGGGAGGCCCGGACCTCCGCCTCGGCGGCCCGCAGCGCCACCATGGCCCCGCCCTCCGGCGCCGCCTGCATCGCCAGGGCCCGCGCCACGACCAGGCGTGCGGCCTCCTCCAGGGAGAGCACCCCGGCGACGTGCGCCGCGGTGAGCTCGCCGACGGAGTGGCCGAGCACCGCGTGGGCGGCCAGGCCCAGGTGCTCCGCGAGCCGGCAGAGCGCGAGCTGGGTGGCGAACAGCGCGGGCTGGGCGAACTCCGTGCGCCGCAGCGACCCGCTCAGCGGGTCGCCGGCCGGGGCGGACACCACCTCGGCCAGGGACGGGCCCTGGGCGTGGTGGGGTTCCCGGGCCCGGTCCAGCGCGACACAGGCGGTGTCGAACGCCTCGGCGTAGACCGGGAACCGCTCGTGCAGCTCGCGTCCCATCCGGGCCCGCTGGGTCCCCTGGCCGCCGAACACGAACGCCACCTTCGGCGCCGGCAGCGCCGTGACGATCGGGGCGGACGGCCCGGCGAGGGCGTCCAGCTCGCGGGCGAGCTCGGCGGCGTCGGCGCCGAGCGCCACCGCCCGGTACCGGAACCGCGACCGCCGGCCCGCCAGGGTGCGGGCCACGGCGGCGAGGTCCGTGTCCGGCCCGGAGCGCAGGAGGTCGCGCAGCCGGGCGGCCTGCGCGCGCACCGCCTCGGGCGTCTTCGCCGACAGGATCCAGGGGACGGCCACCGGCGCGTTCCCGGCCACCGGCGCGGAGCCGGGCGACCCTGCCGTGCCGGCCGTCGATCCCGTCCCGTCTGCCCGTGATTCCGCTCCGTCCGCCGTCGATCCCGTTCCGTGGGCCCGCGATCCGGTCCCGTCGGCCTGCGGTTCCGTCCCGTCTGCCGGTGGTCCCGCCGTGTCGGTCGGTGGCTCCGCGCCGGAGGTCGGCGGCGCCTCCTCGACGATGAGGTGCGCGTTGGTCCCGCTGATCCCGAAGGAGGAGACGCCGGCCCGGCGCGGCCGGTCGCCGGGCGGCCAGGGACGGGGACCCGTCAGCGGCTCCACCCCGCCGGACCAGTCGACCAGCGTGGAGCGGTCCGTCACGTGCAGCGTCGCGGGCAGCACGCCGTGTCGCAGCGCCTGCACCATCTTGATCACACCGGCGACCCCGGCCGCCGCCTGGGTGTGCCCCAGGTTCGACTTGACCGAGCCGAGCCACAGCGGCCGCTCCCGGCCGGCGGCGCCGTAGGCCGCGATCAGGGCGCCCGCCTCGATCGGATCGCCCAGGGCGGTGCCGGTCCCGTGCGCCTCGACCGCGTCCACGTCGGCCGGGGTCAGCCCGGCGCCGCGCAGGGCCGCCCCGATCACCTTCTCCTGGGCGGTCCCGCTCGGCGCGGTCAGCCCGTTGCTGGCCCCGTCGGAGTTGATCGCCGAGCCGCGGATCACCGCCAGGACGGGGTGCCCGTTGCGCAGGGCGTCCCCGAGCCGCTCCAGCACCAGCACCCCGGCGCCCTCGCCGAAGCCGGTGCCGTCGGCCGCGTCGGCGAACGCCTTGCAGCGGCCGTCCGCGGCGAGCCCGCCCTGGAGGGCGAACTCCACGAAGACCCGGGGCGTGGCCATCACCGTCACCCCGCCGGCGAGCGCGAGGTCGCACTCGGAGCGGCGCAGCGAGTCGGCGGCCAGGTGGATCGCCACCAGCGAGGACGAGCAGGCGGTGTCGACGCTGAGCGCGGGCCCCTCGAAGCCGAAGGTGTAGGCCACCCGCCCGGACGCCACGCTCGCCGCGTTGCCGGTCATGAGGTACCCGTCCAGCTCGGGGGGTGCGTCGTCGATCGCGGGCGCGTAGTCCTGGTAGATCACGCCGGTGAACACCCCGGTCCGGCTGCCGCGCAGCGACCCCGGGACGATCCCGGCGCGCTCCAGGGCCTCCCAGGAGACCTCCAGCAGCTGCCGGTGCTGCGGGTCCATCGCCACCGCCTCCCTCGGGGAGATCCCGAAGAAGGAGGCGTCGAACCCGGCCGCGTCCTCCAGGAAGCCTCCGGCCCCCGCCCGCTCCCGCAGGACCGGGTCCCAGCCGCGGTCCCGCGGTGGCTCGCCGACGGTGTCGACGCCGTCGGCGACCACCCGCCACAGGTCCTCGGGCGAGCGCACCCCTCCCGGGTAGCGGCAGGCCATCGCGACCACGGCCACCGGTTCCGGGCTCGACAGGGCCGCCAGCTCCCTCTTCACCCGGGCGAGCTCGCCGGTCGTCCACCGGAGGTACTCGACCAGCTTCTTCTCGTCACTCATGCCGTCCGCCGTCCCTAGGATCGAAGCTCGGAGTCGATGAACCGGAACAGCTCCTCGGCGGTCGCCGGGACCTCCTCGGCCGCCTGCCCGGCCGCTTCCGGCGCGGCCGGGGCCTGGAGGGCCGGTTCGGGGGCGGCCGGTTCCGGGGTGGCCGGGGCGAGCCGGCCGAGCAGGTGGCCGGCCAGCGCGGCCGGGGTCGGGTGGTCGAACACGACGGTCGCGGGCAGCCGCAGCCCGGTGGCCCCGCCGAGCCGGTTGCGCAGCTCGACCGCGGTCAGCGAGTCGAAGCCGAGCTCCTTGAAACTGCGACCCTCCTCGGCCGCGTCCCCGGGAGCCCGCCCGAGGACCGCCTCCACGTACCGGAAGACCGTCTCGGTCATCAGCTCCTCGCGGCGCGCCGGGTCGGCGTCGGCGAGCAGCCGCGCCAGCTCCGGCCCGGACCCGGAGGGGCCGTCGCCGTCCCTCGCCGGGACCGCGCGGCCGCGTGCCAGGCCCCGCAGCGGCGGGGCCGGGTCGGGGATCTCCGCCAGCCGCGCGAGATCCAGCCGGACCGCGGCCAGCGACGGCTCCGCCGCCGCCATCGCCGCGTCCAGCAGCGCCAGGCCCTGCGCCGCCGACAGCGGCAACAGCCCGGACCGCGCCATCCTGGCCCGGTCGACGGCCGAGAGCGAACCGGTCATGGCGCTCTCGGACCGCCACAGTCCCCAGGCGATCGAGGTGGCGGGGAGCCCCTGACGGGTCCTGACCCCGGCGAGGGCGTCGAGGAAGACGTTGGCCGCCGCGTAGGCCGACCGCCCGGCGCCGCCCACGATCCCGGCCGCGGAGGAGAACAGCACGAACGCGTCGAGGTCGAGGTCCCTGGTGAGCTCGTGCAGGTTCCAGGCGCCGTCGACCTTGGGCCGCAGCACCGCGTCGAGCCGTTCCGGGGCCAGGTTGGGAAGCGTCGCGTCGTTCAGCACCCCGGCCGCGTGCACCACGGCCGTCAGCGGGTGCTCGTCCGGGACGCCGGCGAGCACACGTGCCAGCGCGCCGGCGTCCGCCACGTCCGCGGCGACGATCGTCGTCCTCGCGCCGAGCGCGCCGAGCTCCTCGCGGAGCCGGTCGGCGCCCTCCGCCCGGTCGCCCCGCCTGCTCAGCAGCAGCAGGTGCCGCACGCCGTGCTCCCTGGCCAGGTGCAGCGCGACGAGCCTGCCCACGCCGCCGGTCGCGCCGGTGACCAGGACCGTGCCGTCGGCGCGGACCGGCCGGGGGATCCGGACCGCCACCTTGCCCACGTGCCGGGCGAGACCGAGGTGGCGGACCGCGTCCGCCGCCCGCCCGGCGTCCCAGGAGGTGACCGGCAGCGGCGTGAGGACCCCGCTCCCGAACAGCTCCGCCAGCTCGGCGAGCATCTCGCCGATCCGGTCCGGTCCCGCCTCGGCCAGGTCGAACGCCCGGTACCGCACGCCGTGCCGGGCACGGACCTCGTCGGGGTCCCGTACGTCGGTCTTGCCCATCTCGACGAACCGCCCGCCTGGCGCGAGCAGTTCGAGCGAGGCGTCCACGAACTCGCGGGCCAGCGAGTTCAGCACGATGTCCACGCCGCGCCCGCCGGTCGCCGCCCGCACCGCCTCGGCGAAGGACAGGTCGCGGGATCCGGCGATCCTCTCGGCGGGCAGCCCCGCGTCCCGGAGCGCGGGCCACTTGGCGGGGCTCGCGGTGCCGAACACGGTCAGCCCCCAGTGGCGCGCCAGCTGGATCGCCGCCCCGCCGACGCCGCCGGCGGCGGAGTGCACCAGGAGCCACTCCCCCGGGCGGGCATCGGCGAGGTCGCGCAGGGCGTAGCAGGCGGTGAGGAACACCGCGGGCACGGTCGCCGCCTGGGCGAACGACAACCCGGCCGGGATCGGCACCAGCAGGCGGTGATCGGTGACGGCCTCCGGCCCGATCCCTCCGGGGATGAGACCCATCACCCGGTCGCCGGGGCCGACGCCGGTCACGTCGTCGCCGACCGCGAGCACCACCCCGGCGCCCTCGGTGCCCAGGTCCGCCGCGCCCGGGTACATGCCCAGGGCGAGCATCGCGTCCCGGAAGTTGAGACCGGCGGCGCGCACGGCGACCCTGACCTCCCCCGGGCCGAGGGGCCGATCCTCGACGGGCCGGTACGCCAGGTCGTCGGTCACGCCGCTGCCCGCCGCCTCCAGCCGCCAGTTGCCGGCGCCCCTCGGTACCGGGTCGGGCCGGTGCCGCCGCAGGCGGGGCACCAGCGGCCCGCCGTCCCTGATCGCGATCTGCGGCTCACCGGAGGCCACGGCGTCCAGGACCTCCGAGAGCGACCTGGCCGCGTCCCCGGCTTCAGTCGTGTCGGTGGTGTCCGGGACGTCCACGATGACCACCCGGCCCGGTTCCTCGTCCTGCACGCCGCGGACCAGGCCCCAGACGCCGGCGCCGTCGAGGGCACCGGCGCGCTCACCGGGAACCGCCTCCACCGCGCCGCGGGTACGCACCACGAACAGGGTGCCGGCCAGCCTGACGTCGGCCAGCCCCCGGCGGAGCGTGCCGAGCACCCGCAGCAGGGCGGCCCGGACCGCCTCCGGCACGGGCCCGGCCTCCCCGCCCGCCGGGACGACGACCACCTCGGGCGCGGGCTCCCCGGCGTCCAGCGCCGCGAGCAGCGCGTCCAGCTCCAGGCCATCGGGGTCCCCGGCGTCCCCGGGGGCCCCGGTGCCTCCGGCGAGGACCCTCACGCGTTCGCGCGGCACGCCCGTGCCGGGACGGACGGGCTCCCAGACCGGCTCGTACAGCAGGTCCTCCACGTCCGCCGCGGCGAGGTCGGCCGGGTCGGCCGCGCGGAACGTCACGGCCTCCACGGCCGCCACCGGGTCGCCCCCGGCCGTGGACAGGTCGACCGCGACCGTGTCGTCCCCGGTGCGGCGCAGGCGCACCCGCAGCGGGGACGTCCCGGTCGCGGGCACCTCGGCGTACCGGGTGAAACCGCGCCAGACGAAGGGCAGCCGTACGGCGCCGTCGTCGGGGAACAGGCCCGCGAGCCCGACGGCGTGCAGCGCGGCGTCCAGCAGCGTGGGCGCGACGCGGTAGCCGGGCGGGCCCTGCGGGGACACCTCCGCGAGGACGTCCTGCCCGGACCGCCACGCCCCGCGCAGGCCGCGGAAGGCCGGGCCGTAGTGGTAGCCCTTGGCGGCCAGGTCCTCGTACAGGCCGCCGACGTCGACGGGTTCGGCGCCGGGCGGCGGCCACCCGGCCTCGACCGGCCGGTCGGCGGGTCCGGTGAGCGGAGCGAGCGAGCCTGCGGCGTGCACCGTCCACGGCGCGCCCAGCGGGTCGCCGGTGTCCGCCGGCCGCGCGTGGATCCCGACCGGGCGGAACCCGTCCGGATCCGCCGGGCCCACGGTCACCTGGATCTCGGCCGCGCCGGAGCCGTCGAGCACCAGCGGGCGCCGCAGGGTCAGCTCGTCCACCCGCGCGACACCGGCCAGCTCCCCGGCGTGCGCCGCCAGTTCGGCGAGGACCGCGCCGGGGACCAGGACCGCGCCGTCCACCGTGTGATCGCCCAGCCACGGCTGGTCGTCCAGGGAGAGCCGGCCGAACAGCAGCAGCCCGTCCTCGGACGCCGCGCGCACGGCCGTGGTCAGCAGCGGATGCGCGACCGGCCGCGCGCCCGCCGGGACCCCGGTGGCGGCCGGTGCCGCGTCCAGCCAGTACCGGTGCCGGTCGAAGGCGTAGGTCGGCAGGACCGGCACCGGCCCCCGGCGCCCGAGGTACCCCGGCCAGTCGATCCGGACGCCGTTCACCCACGCCTCGGCCACCGACGTGAGCACCCGTGCCATGCCGCCGTCGTCCCTGCGCAGCGTGCCCACCACGGCGGGCCGCTCGACCCCGGGGAGGGCCTCCAGGATCTCCTGGACCCCCGCCCCGACGACGGGGTGCGGGCTCACCTCGACGAACACCTCGTGCCCGGCCGCGGCGGCGGCCTCCACCGCGGCCTGCAGCAGCACCGGCCGGCGCAGGTTGCGGTACCAGTAGCCGGGATCGCCGAAGCCGGTGCCGTCGTCCGGCCCGACCTCGGCGCCGGTGACGGTGGAGAAGACGGCGGCGGTGAACGCGCGGCCCGGCTCGGGCCGGGGCAGGATCTCCAGCAGCTCCGCCTGAAGCGCCTCGACCTGGGGCGAGTGGGAGGCGTAGTCCACGTCGATCAGCCGCACGCGCACGCCCTGCTCCTCCAGCAGCCGACGCACCCGGTCCACCGCCCCGGCCTCGCCCGCGACGACCGTGGAGGCCGGTCCGTTGAGCGCGGCGACCGACACAGCGTCTCCGGCGTCCCCCACATCCCCCGCGTCCCCTGAGACGCCGAGATCCTCCAGGACCGCGCGTACCCGCTCGTGCGGGGCCGCGACCGACAGCATCGCCCCGGTGCCCGCGATCGCGCGGATGGCCCGGCTGCGCAGCGCCACCACCGCCGCCGCCTCCCGCAGCGACAACGCGCCCGCGGTGAGCGCGGCGGCGATCTCACCCTGCGAGTGGCCGATGACGGCGGCGGGCCGCACGCCGAACGACTCCCACAACGCGGTCAGCCCGGTCATCACGGCCCACAGGAGCGGCTGCACCACGTCCACGCGTCCCAGGTCGGCGCCGCCGCGCAGCGCCTCCAGCAGCGGCCACCCGGTCACCGGGTCGAGGGCCTCGGCGCACTCGCCGATCCGCCGGGCGAAGAGCGGGGACTCCTCCAGCAGCGCGCGGGCCATGCCCTCCCACTGCGTGCCCTGGCCGGGGTAGAGCAGGACCGGCGCGCGCGGATCCCTCTCCCTCGCGTGCCCGGTCACCACCGAGGCCGACGGCGCCCCGTCCGCGACGGCGGCCAGCCCCGCCAGCGCCTCGTCCCGGTCGCCGGCCACGACGACCGCGCGGTGGCCGAACTCGGCCCTGCCGGTCACCAGGGCCGCCGCGACGTCGGCCAGGGCGGCGTCCGGATGCCGTTCCAGGTAGGCGCGCAGCCGCCGCGCCTCACCCCGGAGCGCGCGCGCCGACCTGGCCGACAGCACCAGCGGGACCGGGCCGTCGAACGGCTCGGGCTCCGCCGGGGGAACGACCTCGGGCGCGGGCGGCTCCTCGATGACGACGTGCGCGTTGGTCCCGCTCATGCCGAAGGCCGAGACCCCGAACCGCCGCGGGCGCTCCCCCGCGGGCCAGGGCGTGTTCTCGGTGAGCAGCGCGACACCGCCCCGGTCCCAGTCGACGTGACGGGACGGCCTGTCGACGTGCAGCGTGCGCGGCAGCGTCCCGTGCTCCAGCGCCTTGACCATCTTGATGATCCCGCCGACACCGGCCGCCGCCTGGGCGTGACCGATGTTGGACTTGAGCGAGCCCAGCCTGAGCGGCGGGCGGTCCCCGCGCGCCGCCCCGTACGTGGCGAGCAGCGCCTGCGCCTCCACCGGGTCGCCCAGGGTGGTGCCGGTGCCGTGCGCCTCGACCGCGTCCACGTCGGACGGGGACAGGCCCGCCGCGCTCAGGGCCTCCTCGATCACCCGTTCCTGCGAGGGGCCGCTCGGCGCGGTGAGCCCGTTGCTGGCGCCGTCCTGGTTGACCGCCGACCCCCTGAGCACGGCCAGCACCGGATGGCCGTTGCGCCGCGCGTCCGACAGCCGTTCCACCAGCAGCAGCCCGACGCCCTCGCTGAAGCCCGTCCCGTCGGCGGCGTCGGCGAACGCGCGGCAGCGTCCGTCCGGGGAGAGCCCGCGCTGGCGGCTGAACTCCACGAAGGTGGCGGGCGTCGCCATGAGCGTGGCCCCGCCGACCAGCGCGAGGTCGCACTCCCCGCTTCTGAGCCCCTGCTCCGCCAGGTGGAGCGCCACCAGTGAGGACGAGCAGGCCGTGTCCACGGTGATCGCGGGTCCCTGCAGGCCGTAGGTGTAGGCGATCCGGCCCGACGCCACGCTCCCGGCGCTGCCGGTGCCCAGGTACCCGCCGTACTCGCGCGGGTCGTCCTGCGCCCGGCCGCCGTACTCGGTGTAGATCAGGCCGACGTAGACGCCGGTACGGGAGCCGCGCAGGCCGGCCGGGTCGATGCCCGCACGCTGGAAGGCCTCCCACGAGGTCTCCAGCAGCAGCCGCTGCTGCGGGTCGGCGGCCTTGGCCTCGCGCGGGTTCATCTCGAAGAAGTCCGCGTCGAACTCGGCGGCCTCGTGGATGAACCCGCCGTCGCGCGCGTAGGACGTCCCCGGCCGATCCGGGTCGTCGTCGAACAGCCTGCCCAGGTCCCAGCCCCGGTCGCCGGGGAACGGCCCGACCGCGTCCCGGCCCGACTCCAGCAGCTCCCACAGCTGCTCGGGGGTGCTGACGCCGCCCGGGTAGCGGCAGGCCATCGCGACGATCGCGATCGGGTCCTCGGCCGTGCGCCCGCGCCGGGCCACGGCCCGGGACGGGCCGTGCTGCGCGGTGCTGCTCAGGTGACGGGCCAGCGCGCGCGGGCTGGGGTGGTCGAACACGAGCGTGCTCGGCAGCCGACGGCCCAGGACGCGGCTCAGGTGGTCCCGCAGCCGCAGCCCCGTCATGGAGTCGAGGCCGAGGTCGCGGAAGGGCCGGTCCGGGCCGACGTCGCGGGCGGACTCGTAGCCGAGGATGCCGGCGACCGCCCGGCCGACCAGGTCCAGCACCCGCTCCTCCCGCTCGCTCCCGGAGAGCCCGGCCAGGGCATCGGCCGGTACGGCGCCGGAGGGAACGGCCCGCTCGGGCCGCCGCGCCGCACGGCGCAGCAGGGGGACGGGAGCGGAGGCGGGAGCCGGCACGTCACCGGGCTCCCCGGCGGCCGGGCGGACGCGCACCTCCTCGACGGTCAGCACCACCGGGCCGGTGGCGTCGGACGCGACGAGGGAGAAGGCGTCCGGACCCGTCCAGGTCAGGCGGACGCGCACCGGGCCCGTCGCGGCGGCGTACGCCCGCACACCGGTCCAGCTGAACGGCACGACGGTCGCGGGAGGCTCGCCCCGATCGTGCGCGCGGGCCGCCCGGTCGAGGAAGACCGCCTGCACCATCCCGTCCAGCAGCGCGGGATGGAGCACGAAACCCTCGCCGCCCTCACCGCCCGTGCCGCTCCGGGTCTCGTTCTCGTCCGGCGGGGTCACCTCGGCGAACACGGCGCCGTCCGAGCGCCAGGCGGCCCGTACGCGGCGCAGACGGGGTCCGTAGTGCACGCCCGCGTCGGCCAGGCGGGCGTAGCCGGCGTCCACGTCGACGGGCTCGGCGTCCGGCGGCGGCCACGCCTCCGCGAGGACACCGGGGGTGCCGGAAGTTCCGGAGGCGTCGGGGGTGCCGGGGATGTCGGGGTCGCCCGCGCTGAGCGAGCCCGAGGCGTGCAGCAGCCACGGCTCCGCGGCGTCCCCGATGTCCTCAGTGGCGTCTCCGGTGTTTCCGGTGTCTGCGCCGTCCGCGGTGTCCTCGACTCCCCGCCGGGTGTGCGCCGTGAGCGGCCGGGTGTGCACCGTGAACGTCGCGCCCGCGCCGCCGTCCTCGGCGTTGACCTCCACCTGGACCTGTACGGGCCCGTCCGGCACGTCCACGGGGGCGAGCAGGGCGAGGTCGTCCACCCGTGGCAGGCCGAGGCGTTCCCCGGCCGCGAGCGCCAGCTCGACCAGCGCGCTCCCAACGAGCACCGGACGCTCCCCGAGCCGGTGCTGGCGGGGCCAGCCGCCCGGCCCGCCGGGGACGCCCCCGGTGAACAGCACCGCCCGCCCGTCCGCGGGCTCCACGACCACCCCGAGGAACGGGTGGCCCGCCCCGGCCGGTCCGGTCGCGGGCGGCATCCCCTCGGTCCGGGTGTCGAGCCAGAACCGTCGTTCCTGGAAGGCGTAGGTGGGCAGGGCGACGCGGCCTCCTCGCGCGGCCGGTCCCCACTCGACGGGGACCCCGGCCGCGAACAGGGCCCCGGCCGAGGTGAGCAGCTGCTCCAGCCCGCCGTCGTCGCGGCGGAGCGTGGCCAGCGCCCGCGCGTCCACACCGGCGTCGTCGAAGGTGTCGCGCAGCGGAGCCACCAGCACCGGATGCGGGCTGACCTCCACGAAGCAGCGGTGTCCCGCCTCCAGGAGCGCGGTGACGGTCTCGGCCAGGCGTACCGGCCGGCGAAGGTTGTCGTACCAGTACCCGGCGTCGAGCGCGCTCGTGTCGATCCCGGCGGCGGTGACCGTGGAGAAGAAGGCGACCGTGGACGTACGCGGGCGGATGCCGGCGAGCCGGGCGAGCAGGGGCTCCCGCAGCGGCTCGACGGCCGGTGAGTGGGAGGCGTAGTCGACGGGGACGAGCCGAGCCCTGACCCCTTCGGCCTCGCACCGGGCGACGAGGTCGCGCACCGCGCCCGCCTCCCCCGCCACCACGGTCGCGTCCGGCCCGTTGACCGCGGCGACGGCGATCGCGTCCCGGCCGCCGAACCGGCGGCGCACCTGCTCGGCAGGTAGGCCGATCGACGCCATGGCCCCGGTTCCCGCGATGTCCAGGAGGGCCGCGCTGCGCCGGGCCACCAGCGCCGCCGCGTCGGCCAGGTCCAGGGCCCCGGCGACGTGGGCGGCGGCGATCTCCCCCTGCGAGTGCCCCACCACCGCGGCCGGTTCCACCCCGAGGGAACGCCACACCGCGGCCAGCGAGACCATCATCGAGAACAGGGCAGGCTGCACCACGTCGACACGGCCCAGCAGGCTCTCGTCACCGGAGGACACCACGTCCAGCAGGTCCCAGCCGACGTGCGGGGCCAGCGCCTCGGCGCACCGGCGCATCTCGTCGCCGAACGGCTCACAGCCGGCGAGGAGCTCGCGGGCCATCCCGGTCCACTGCGACCCCTGGCCGGGGAACACGAAGACCGGCCGCCCGTTCGTCACCGTCCGGTCCCGCACCGCGCGCCGGGACGGCAGCCCCTCCTCCAGCGCCGCGAGCTCCCCGGCCAGGCCGCCGAGGTCCGTCCCGACGGCCACCGCGCGGTGGGGCAGGTCGGCGCGCCCGGTACGGAGGCTGTGGGCGACGTCGGCCGGGGCGAGGCCCGGGTTCTCCGCCACGTGCGCCCGCAACCGGGCGACCTGGTCGTGCAGCGCCTGTTCGGTATGGCCGGACACCGTCCACACCACCGGCGTCACGGGTGTCGCGGGTGTCACGGTGTCGTCCCCGTCCGCCCGCGAGGGCCGCGCCGCCTCGGACGACTCCCCGGGCAGGGCCGCGGACGGTTCCGCGCGCGGATCCCCGGCCGGTTCCTCGTGCGGTTCCGCGGACGGTTCCTCGATGACGACGTGCGCGTTCGTGCCGCTGATCCCGAACGAGGAGACCGCGGCCCGGCGCGGGCGGTCCCGTTCCGGCCACGCTCTCGGCCCGGTGAGCGGGGCGAGTCCTCCCGCGTCCCAGTCGACGTGCGGCGACGGCTCGTCGATGTGCAGGGTGGCCGGGAGCACCCCGTGCCGCATCGCCATGATCATCTTCATCACGCCGCCGATGCCCGCCGCGGCCTGGGTGTGCCCGATGTTGGACTTCAGCGAGCCCAGCCACACCGGGTCCGTCACCGGGCGGGCCCGGCCGTAGGTCTCCATGAGGGCGTTCGCCTCGATCGGGTCGCCCAGGCCGGTTCCGGTGCCGTGCCCCTCGACGGCGTCCACCTCGGCGGGGTCGACGCCGGCGTCGGCCAGGGCGTCGAGGATCACCCGCCGCTGCGCCACCCCGTTGGGCGCCGACAACCGGCTGCTCGCGCCGTCGGAGTTGACCGCGCTGCCGCGCAGCACCCCGACGATCGGGTGACCCCTGCGCCGGGCCTCCGAGAGGCGCTCGACGAGGACCAGCCCGACCCCTTCCCCCCATCCGGTGCCGTCGGCCGCGGCGGCGTAGGCCTTGCACCGGCCGTCCGGGGACAGCCCGCGCTGGCGGCTGAACTCGACGAACGTCGCCGGGGTGGCCATGACCGTGCTCCCGCCCGCGACGGCCATCTCGCAGTCCCCCCGGCGCACCGCCTCCGCCGCGTAGTGCAGCGCCACCAGCGAGGACGAGCACGCGGTGTCCACGGTCACCGCCGGTCCCTGCAGCCCGAAGGTGTAGGCGACGCGGCCCGAGGCGATGCTCCCGGCGCTGCCGGTGCCGACGAACCCCTCGAAGCCCTCGGGCGCGCGGGTGTGACGGGAGCCGTAGTCGGAGTACATGACGCCGACGAACACCCCGATCCGCTCCCCCGACAGGGAGCGCGGGTCCAGTCCGGCGCGCTCGAAGACCTCCCAGGAGGTCTGCAGGAGCAGCCGCTGCTGCGGGTCGATCGTCAGCGCCTCGCGGGGGCTGACGCCGAACAGCTCGGGGTCGAAGTCGGCGGCCGAGTACAGGAAGCCGCCCTCGGAGGCGTAGCTGGTGCCCTCCCTGTCCGGGTCGGGGTCGATCAGCTCGTCCAGCGGCCAGCCGCGGTCGCGCGGGAACGGGCCGATCGCGTCGGTCCGCGCCTCCACCAGCCGCCACAGCTCCTCCGGCGACCGCACCCCGCCGGGGTACCTGCAGGCCATGGAGACGATCGCCAGTGGCTCGCGTGCGGCCTGCTCCAGTTGCTCCAGTGCCGCGCGGGTGCGCAGCAGGTCGGCCGTGGTGCGCCGGAGGTACTCGCGGAACCTGTCCTCGTTCGCCATCGGTGAAGCGCTCCCCGTCGTCGTCCTCGAAAGTGGTCGCGGTGTCGGATCAGTCGCTCAGTTCTCGGTCCAGCAGCCCGAACAGCTCATCATCGGACGCTGAATCCATGCCAAAGAGCGGCTCTTCGCCGTTCACGGCCGTCCCGCCGGCGTCCAGGGTGTTCAGCGCGGCCCGCAGCGCCCGGACCAGGTCGGCGCGGCGCCGGTGCCCGGGGTCCAGGTCCGAGGCCGAGGACACCCAGGTCTCCAGCGCCGCCGTGTCGAACGCGGGCCGCTCGGCGTCACGGCGCTCCAGCAGGTGCTCGGTCAGCGCCCGCACGGTGGGGTGGTCGAACAGCACGGTCGCGGGCAGCCGCTCACCGATCTCGGTGCCCAGCCGGTTGCGCAGCTCGATCGCCGTCAGCGAGTCGAGGCCGAGGTCGAACAGCCCGCGGTCCTCGGGAACCTGCGCCGCCCCGGCGAGACCGAGCACCTCCGCGACCCGGCCGGCGACCGTGTCGCGCACCACGGTGCGCGCCGCGGCCTCGTCCATGCCGGGCAGGCGCCGGGCCAGCGGCACGGCCGCCGTGGCGGGCCGGGCGGGGACCAGGCCGCCGAGCACCTCGGGAAGGTCGTCCTGGCGCCGGGCGAGTGCCGCCCGGTCGAACCAGACCGGCACCACCACGGCCGGGCCGCTCGCCAGCGACCGGTCGAGCAGGTCCAGCCCGGCGTCGACGGGCAGCGCGCGGATGCCCAGCCGGTCGAGCCTGGCCCGCGCGGCCGTGTCGAGCCCGGCCGCCATCCCGGTGTCCGGTCCGCTCTCCCACAGTCCCCAGGCCAGGGACGTGCCCGGCAGGCCCGCGGCCCGCCGGTGGCAGGCGAGCGCGTCCAGGAAGGCGTTGGCCGCCGCGTAACCGGCCTGCCCGGCGTTGCCCAGCACGCCCGCGACCGAGGAGAACAGCACGAACGCGGTCAGCGGCAGACCCGCGGTGAGGCGGTGCAGGTTCCAGGCCGCGTCCACCTTGGGACGCAGCACCCGCTCCAGCCGCTCGCCGGTCGTGTTCTCCAGCACCGCGTCGTCGAGCGCGCCCGCTATGTGGAACACGGCGCCGAGCGGCCGGTCCGGGCCGATCCCGGCGAGCAATGCCTCGGTGGCCGCCGCGTCCGCGAGGTCGCACGCGGCCGTCCGGACGCGCGCGCGGTCACCGAGTTCCCCGGCCAAGGCGCGCAGCACCGGGTCGGCGTCGCCGCGCCTGCTGACCAGCAGCAGGTCCCGGGCTCCGTGCCGGGCGACCAGGTGACGCACGACCGCGGCGCCGAGCGCGCCACCGGCGCCGCTGACCAGCACGGTGCCCGTCCCCAGCTCCGCGAGCTCCGTGGGCTCCGTGGGCTCCGCGGGCTTCGTGGGGTCCGGCCGGGTCGCGGGGGTGCCCGTCACCGCGCGCAGGCGCGGCCGGAACGCCTCGCCCCGCCGGATGGCGAGCTCGCCGGGCCGGGCCGCCACCGCGCGCGGCAGCAGCGCGGACGACTCCCCGTGCCCGTCGACGTCGACGATGCTGATCCGCCCGGGGTACTCCTGGCGGGCGGCGCGGACCAGGCCCCACAGTGCGGCCTCCGCCAGTCCCGGCACCCGGTCCTCGGCGTCCACCGCGACCGCCCCGCGCGTCACCACCACCAGGTGCGCCCGTTCGGGCAGCGTGAGGATGCTCTCGCGGACCGCCAGCAGAAGGGCACGGACGGCCGCCGGGTCCTGGCCGTCCTGCTCGCCCCCGTAGGGGACCGTGGGGAACGGCAGGTCCTGGCCGTCGCCGCGGACCAGCACGATCGTGTCCTTTTGCCCGCCGCTCCCCTCACCCGCCGGTGCCGTGGCGGCGAGGTGCGCCGGGACCCAGGCGAGCTCGTACGGCCGCGCCGCGCTCCCGCCCCCGCGCAGCAGGGCGCTCTCCTCGACCCGGCGCACCCGGACCTCCCCGGCCGACAGCACCGGGCGCGCCACGTCGCCGACGCCGACGCCGCCGTCGCCTCCGCCGGAGCCGAGGACGCCGGGGGCGCCGGCGGCGCTGACGACGTCCAGAGTGAACGTCTCCTCGCCGGTGTGCCGGATCCTGACCCGCAGCGGCCCGCGCGGCTGGTCGTGCACGCGTACCTCCCGCCAGGTGTGGGGCACCTGGACACCTCCCGGCGCCGCCTCGCCCGCGTCGGCGATCCACGCGTGCAGGGCCGCGTCCAGCAGACCCGGGACGAGGTCGCCGGCGGTGTCCACCTCGGCGTGGAGCTCGTCCCCGGTCGTCCACAGCGCGCGCAGGCCCTGGAACGCCGGGCCGTAGTCGTACCCGCGACCGGCGAAGGTCGCGTAGATCCCGGTGACGTCCACCGGACGGGCCTCGGGCGGGCGGTGACCCGACCAGGCGGGGGCGTCAGTGCCCGCTTCGGTGCCCGCTTCGGTGCCCAGCACGGCCTCGGCGTGCAGGGTCCACTCGGCGTCGGCCGCCTCCCGGCCGGGCCGCGCGTGCACCCGTACCGTGTCGTCCGCCACCGTGACCCGCAGCCGCACCTCCTCCTCCGCGCCGACCGTGACGGGGGCGTGCAGCGTCAGCTCCCGCACGGTCGTCATGCCGTGCCGCTCCGCCAGCCACCCCAGCAGGTCGACGAGGGCGGTGGCCGGGAGGACCGGCGTGCCCGCCAGCGCGTGCTCCGCCAGCCACGGCTGCCGCCGCTGGGACAGCACGCCCGTGTAGAGGGTCTGCCCCCCGTCAGGTACGGCGATCGAGGCGCTGAGCAGCGGGTGGCCCGGATCCTCGGCGCCGATCCCGGCGGCGCTCCCGTCCTCGGCCGGAGGCAGCAGCCACAGCCGCTCCCGGTGGAAGGGGTAGGTGGGAAGCGGCACGACGACGGCGTCCCCGCCGCCCTGGGTGTTCTCGGTGTTCCCGGTGCCCGCGCGAAGCAGCGCCCGCCAGTCCCAGGCGACACCCGCGACGAAGGCCCGCGCCACGAACGACCAGAGCGCGAACGCGTCGTCGAGCCTGCGGTCGAGCGCGGGGATCGCCACGACGCCCTCTCCCAGCTCGTGCTGCCCGACCATCGCGGTCAGCGCGGCGTCGGGCCCGACCTCCAGGAAACGCGCCGCGCCCAGCTCGCGCATCCGGCCGACCGCGTCGGCGAACCGCACGGTCCCGCGTACCTGGTCGGCCCAGTGCGCGGCCGATCCGAACGTGTCCGCGCCGGCCTCCCGCGCGGTCAGCGTGGACACGACGGTGCGGGCCGGGGGCCCGGCGGGCAGGTCGCCGACCTCCTCGCGGAAGGCCGCGAGCATCGGCTCCATGTGCGCGGAGTGGAACGCGTGGCTGACGGCGAGCGGCCTGGTGCGGTACCCGCTCCCGGCCAGGACACCGGCCAGGTCCCCGACGGCTCCGGCGTCCCCCGAGAGCACCACGGAGCCGGGCGCGTTCACCGCCGCGACGTCCACCCGTGTCCCGGTCTCGGCGATCAGCCGCTCCACGGTCGCCAGGTCCGCCTGGACCGCGGTCATCGCGCCTCCGGCGGGGAGCTCCTGCATCAGGCGCCCGCGGGAGGCGACGAGCGCCACCGCGTCGGGCAGGCTCAGCGCCCCGCCGACGTGCGCGGCGGTGATCTCGCCGATGGAGTGCCCGGCGAGGAGGTCGGCGGGCAGCCCCCACGACTCCAGCAGCCGGAACAGCGCGACCTCCACCGCGAACAGCGCAGCCTGGGTGTAGCGGGTCTGGTCGATCGGCCCGGCGCCGGCGTCCCCGGCCACCACCCCGGCCACGTCCGTGCCGTCCACCCTGCGGAACTCGGCGCAGACCTCGTCGAAGGCCCGCGCGTACACCGGGAACGAGCGGTACAGCTCGGTGCCCATGCCGGTGCGCTGGCTGCCCTGGCCGGTGAACAGCACGGCGGTCCCGCCGCGCACCGGTGTGCCGGTGAGCACCGCGGGCAGGGAACCGGACGGCGTCGCGGTGCCGTCGATCAGGTGGCCGAGACCGGCGAGCAGCTCGTCCCGGTCGCGTCCGAGCACCACGGCCCGCCGTTCGAACGCGGTCCGCGTCGTCCCCAGGGACAGGGCGACGTCGACGGCCCGCAGGCCGGGGTCGGCGAGCACGTGCCGCCGGAGACGGACCGCCTGCTCCCGCAGCCCGGCCGCGTCACGGGCACTGAGCACCCACGGCACCACCGCCCCGGCCGTGCTCCCGGGAGTGCCCTCGGGGGCCGCGCCGGGGACGGCGCCGGAGGTGGCGTCAGGGGTGGCGCCGCCCGGCGCGGGGACGTGTTCCCCCGACTCCAGGACGACGTGGGCGTTGGTGCCGCTGATCCCGAACGACGAGACCGCCGCCCGGCGCGGCCCCGGCGTGTCCGGCCAGGCGACCGGCTCGGCGGGCACCGACACGGTGCCGCCGGACCAGTCGACGTGCCCGGTGAGCGTTCCCCGGTGCAGGGTGGCCGGCACGCGCCCGTACCGCATGGCGAGCACCATCTTGATGATCCCGGCGACGCCCGCGGCGGCCTGGGTGTGCCCGATGTTCGACTTCACCGAGCCCATCAGCAGCGGGCTCCGGTCCCCACGGTCGCGGCCGTAGGTGTTGAGCACCGCGCCGGCCTCGATCGGGTCGCCCAGCCTGGTGCCCGTACCGTGCGCCTCCAGCACGTCCACGTCCGCGGGCCGCAGACCGGCGCTGCGCAGGGCGCCGCGGATGACCCGCTCCTGGGAGGGCCCGTTCGGCGCGGTGAGGCCGTTGCTGGCGCCGTCCTGGTTGACCGCGGAACCGCGGACGACGGCCAGCACCCGGTGCCCGTTGCGGCGGGCGTCCGAGAGCCGCTCCAGGACGAGCAGCCCGACGCCCTCGCCCCACGCGGTGCCGTCCGCGTCCGCCGAGAACGGCTTGCAGCGGCCGTCCGGCGCCAGGCCGCGCTGCCGGCTGAACTCGATGAACGTGGCCGGGCTCGCCATGACGGTCACGCCGCCGGCCAGGGCGAGCGTGCACTCGCCCAGCCTGAGCGCCTGGGCCGCCTGGTGGACCGCCACCAGCGACGACGAGCACGCGGTGTCCACGGTCACCGCCGGGCCCTCCAGGCCGAGGGTGAAGGAGATGCGGCCGGAGGCCACGCTGCCCGCGCTGCCGCTGACCAGGTAGCCCTCCAGGTCCCCGCCGGTACCGCGCCGCTGGTGCACCCGGGCGCCGTAGTCGGAGTACATGACGCCCACGAAGACGCCGCTGCGCGTGCCGCGCAGGGTGGACGGGTCGATCCCGGCGTCCTCCACCGCCTCCCACGCGGCCTGCAGCAGCAGCCGCTGCTGCGGGTCGACGGCGAGGGCCTCGCGCGGGCTGATCCCGAAGAAGCCGGGGTCGAACTCGGCGGCGTCGTGCAGGAAGCCGCCGTACCGGGTGGAGGAGGTGCCGGAGCGCTCGGGGTCGGGGTCGAACAGGTCCGGGTCCCAGCCGCGGTCGTCGGGGAAGGCCGAGATGGCGTCGCCGCCCGAGTCGAGCAGCTCCCACAGCTCGGCGGGGGTGCGCACGCCACCGGGGAACCGGCACGCCATGCCGACGATCGCGATCGCGTCGTCGGTGCCGCCCGGCGCGGCCGGCTCCCGCGGCTCGTCCCGTGGCTCCGGTGGCGTCCCGGTGCCGGTCACCTCGTCGAGGAAACGGATCAGGGCGACCGGGTCGGGGTGGTCGAAGACGATCGTCCCGGGCAGGCGGACCCCGAGCTCCTCGCTGAGCCGGTTGCGCAGCTCCACCGCCGTCAGGGAGTCGAAACCGAGGTCGCTGAAGGAGCGTTCGGGGTCGACCTCCGCACCGCTCGCATGCCCGAGCACCGCCGCGACCGCCTCCAGCACCACACGGGAGGTGTTCGGCGCCGTCGCGGCCGGTGCGTTCGGTGCGGTCGCCGTGTCCGGTGCCGGGGCGTGCCGTACGGCCGCCCGCGTGCGGTGCCGTTCCGCCGCCCGCGGGTCGAGGTGCGCCGCGACCACCGCGGCGGTGTCCAGCCGCAGGGCGCGGTCGAACAGCGCGATCCCGTCGCTCTCGCCCATCGGCCTGATGCCCGCCCGGCCGAGCCGGGCGACGTCGCGGCCGGTGAGGGCCGCGCCCATGCCGGCGCCGATGTCCCACAGCCCCCAGTGGACGGTCACCCCGTGCCCGCCGGACAGCCGCCGCCGGTGGGTGATCGCCTCCAGGGCCGCGTTGGCCGCGCAGTAGCCGCCCTGCCCGGCGGTGCCGACGACGCCGGCGACCGATCCGAACAGCACGAACGCGTCGAGTCCGGCGTCGCGCGTGGCCTCGTCCAGGTTCTCGGCGGCCACGGCCTTGGCCTCGATCGTCCGGCGGAGCGCGCCGGCCGAGAGCCGATCGGCGGCCGCGTCCTCGACGACGCCCGCGGCGTGCACCACACCGGTCAGCGGGGTGTCCAGGCCGGCCAGCAGGGCGGCGAGGGCGTCCCGGTCGGAGGGGTCGCAGGCCCGGACGGTGACGCGGGCACCGAGCCCGGTCAGCTCGGTCTGGGCGTGGGCGGCGTCGGGGTGCTCCTCACCGCGGCGGCTGACCAGCAGGAGATCGCGTACGCCGTGCCGCGTGACGAGGTGGCGCGCGATCCGGCGGCCGAGCGCGCCGAGGCCGCCGGTGATCAGCACGGTGCCGCCCGCGGCGCTGCGCGGCCAGGCCGTCCCGTCCGCCGCGGCACCGGCCACGACATCGGCCACGACACCGGCACCGGCTCCCGCCTCGGTCTCGGATCCGGGTGCGGGTGCGGGTGCAGGTGCGGGTTCGGGAGTGGGTGGGGGTTCGGGGGACAGCCTGGGGACCCTCGGCACGCCGTCGCGGAGCGCGGCCTCGGGCAGCTCGGCCCCGATCGCCGCGAGCAGCGCGGGGTCGGTGTCGTCGTCGGTGTCCAGCAGCGCGAACCGGCCGGGATGCTCGGCCCTCGCCGCCCGTACCAGGCCCCACAGCGCGGCGGTCGAGGGGAGCGCGGTCTCGGCGTCGCCGATCGCGAGGCCGCGGGTGAGGAAGACCAGGCGTCCGCCGTCCGTCTCGGCCAGCCACCGCCGGACGGCCCGGCGTGCCGCCTCCACGACGGCGTACGGGTCGTCGCCGTCGTCCGGCAGGGCGAGCAGCACGGTGCCCGCGGGCCGTTCGGTGCTCGCGGACCGCTCGGTGCCTGCGAGCCGTTCGGGGAGGGACGTGGCCACCGTGACGTCACCGGCCACGGGTGCCGGTGGCTCCACGGCCTCCCAGCGGAGGCGGTACAGCCCCGCCGCGGACGGCAGCGGGCGCAGCCGCAGCCGCTCCACGGTCAGGACGGCCCGTCCGTCGTCGCCGGTCAGCTCGACCCGGTAGGCGTCCGGGTCCGCCGGGTCCACCGGGGTCAGGCGTGCCCGCACCCTGGTCGCGTGCGCGGCGTGCAGCCGTACCCCGTCCAGGGCGTAGGGGACGCGCCTGACTCCGGCGGGCCCGTCGATCCCGTGCAGCGAGATCGCGTGCAGCGAGATCGCGTGCAGGACGGCGTCGAGCAGGGCCGGGTGGAGACCGTACCGGATGGCCTCCCGCTGGAGCGGCGCGGGCAGTTCCGCCTCGGCGTGCAGGTCCGTCCCGTCCGGCCAGGCCCCGCGCAGGCCCTGGAACGCGGGCCCGTACTCGTAGCCGTGCTCGGCCAGCAGCCGGTAGGCCGCCTCGGGACCGTCCGCGTCGAGGCGGGTGCCGGACCCGGGGGGCGGTGGTGCCGTACGGCCGGGCGTGACCTCGCCGGTGACATCGGTGGCGGCGTCGGCGGTGAGCACCGCGGTGACGTGGGAGGTCCATTCGGCGCCCGCCGCACGGCCGCGCAGGGTGAGCTCACCGGTCGCGGACACGCTCACCTGCAGCCGGGTCTCCGCGACGCCGTCCAGCTCCAGCGGCGCGTGCATCACGAAGTCGCCCAGGACCGGCAGGCCGACGCCCGCGCCGATCGACAGGGCCAGCTCGGCCAGCGCCGCGGCCGGGACGAGCACCCGCCCGTCGACGCGGTGCTCGGCCAGCCACGGCTGCCTGCGCGCGGACAGCGCACCGGTGAACAGCCGCGCTCCGCCCGGCAGTTCGGTGGAGGCCGTGAGCAGCGGGTGCGGGGAGGCGTCCAGCCCGTAGGCCGAGGGCCGTCCGTCGTCCTCGGCCGGCAGGAGCCAGTAGTGCCGGGTCTCGAACGGGTAGGTGGGCAGGTCCACCAGGCGTCCACCGGCCAGCAGCGGCCCGAAGTCGACCGGTACGCCCGCCGCGTGCAGCCGGCCCAACGCGGCCCGTACGGTGGCCGCCTCGGGTCGTCCGGGTCGCAGCAGGGGCACGGCGAGCACCTCGTCGGCGCTCTCCCGCGCCATCGCGGCGAGCGATCCGTCCGGTCCCAGCTCGGCGAACCGGGTCACCCCCGACCGGTGCGCCGCGCGCACCGCGTCGGCGAACCGCACCGTCCCGCGTAGCTGCGCCACCCAGTAGTCCGGTTCCGACATCTCCCGCTCACCGGCGAGCGCCCCGGTCACCGTCGAGACGACGGGGACGCGCGGGGCGTGGAACGACAGCCCGGACACCACCCGGCGGAACTCGTCGAGGACGCCGTCCATGTGCGCGGAGTGGAAGGCGTGGCCGACCTTCAGCCGCGCGGCCCTGTGCCCGGCGTCCTTCCACCGCCCGACCAGGCGGTCGATCTCGTCCGCGTCGCCGGACAGCACCGTCGCCGCGGGACCGTTGACGGCGGCGATCTCCACCCTGCCGTCCGAGGTGGCGGCCAGTTCCGCGGCCTCGGCCTCGGTGGCGGCGAAGGCGGCCATCGCCCCGCCGTCCCGGGCGGACTGCATCAGCCTGCCCCGCGCGGCGACCAGCGCGCAGGCGTCGGCCAGGTCCAGGACGCCCGCCACGTGGGCGGCGGCGAGCTCGCCGACGGAGTGGCCGATCAGGAAGTCCGGCCGCAGCCCGTGGGACTCGGCCAGCCGGTACAGGGCGACCTCCAGGGCGAACAGCGCCGGCTGGGCGTACCGGGTGTGCCGCAGCGCGTCCGGATCGCCGGTGACCAGCTCCCGCAGGCCGACGCCGAGGAGCGGTTCCATCGACGCGGAGATCTCGTCGAACGCCTCCGCGTAGGGGGCCGACGTCTCCAGCAGCTCCGCCCCCATCCCGGCGCGCTGGGAGCCCTGCCCGGAGAAGAGGAACGCGAGCCGCTGGTCGGGACGGGCGCGTCCGCTCTCGACCCGGGGGTGGCGTCCGCCGTCGCGGATCGCCGCCAGCGCCGCCAGCGCGACCGCCGCGTTCCCGCCCTCGGCGTCGGTGTCGGCGTTTGCGGCGGCGTCGGCGTCGATGACGGCCCGGTGCTCGAACCGGGGGCGCCGGGCGAGGGTGAGGCCGATGTCGCGCAACCCGGGTGCCGTCCCCGAGGCGAGGGCGTCGTGCAGGGCCCCGGCCTGTGCCCGCAGCGCCGTCGCGGTCTTCGCCGACAGCACGAGCGGCACCGGGCCCCGGCCGTCCGGTACGTCGCCGGGCTCCGGGTCCGCGGGTGCCTGTTGGAGGATGAGGTGGGCGTTGGTGCCGCTGATCCCGAACGACGACACCCCCGCCCGGCGCGGCCCGTTGTCGTCGCGTTCGGGCCAGGTCACCGCCTCCTGCAGCAGGCGTACTCCTGAGGTGTGCCAGTCCACCAGCGGGGAGGCCTCATGGGCGTGCAGCGTCGCGGGCAGCAGTCCGTGTCGTAGTGCCATCACCATTTTGATCACGCCGCCCACTCCGGCCGCGGCCTGGGCGTGACCGATGTTGGACTTCAGCGATCCCAGCCACAACGGGGTCGTGCGCTGCCCGTGCCGGCCGTAGGCGGCGATCAGGGCTTGGGCCTCGATCGGGTCGCCCAGCCGGGTGCCGGTGCCGTGTGCCTCGACCGCGTCCACCTCATCGGCGTTCACTGCTGCCTCGGCCAGTGCGCGGGCGATCACCTGTTCCTGGGCGCGTCCGTTCGGCGCGGTCAGCCCGTTGCTGGCGCCGTCCTGGTTGATCGCCGAACCGGCCACCACCGCCAGCACCCGATGGCCCAGCGTGCGGGCTCGTGACAGCCGCTCGACGGCCACCACGCCCACCCCCTCGGCCCAGCCGGTGCCATCGGCCCCGGCGCCGAAGGCCCGGCAACGCCCATCGGGCGACAGGCCCCGCTGGCGGGAGAACTCCACGAACATCCCCGGCGAGGCCATCACCGCCACCCCACCGGCCAACGCCAGCGAGCACTCCCCCGAGCGCACCGACCGCACCGCCAGATCCAGCGCGACCAGCGACGACGAACACGCCGTGTCCACCGTCAACGCCGGACCCCGCGACCCCAGCACATACGCGATCCGCCCCGACGCCACACTGGACTCGTTGCCGGCCAGCAGCATGCCCTCCAGGTCCTCGGGGGCGGTCCGCAGGCGGGCGGCGTAGTCGTCGTACATCGCGCCGACGAAGACGCCCGTGTCGCTCTCCCTCAGCGACAGCGGGTCGATGCCCGCCCGCTCCAGCGCCTCCCACGCCACCTGCAACAACAACCGCTGCTGCGGATCGGTGGCCAGCGCCTCACGCGGGCTCATCCCGAAGAACGCCGCGTCGAACTCCCCCGCGTCCCGCAGGAAACCACCGTGCCGCGTGTAGGACGTCCCCTTGTGGTCGGGATCGGGGTGGTAGAGGGCGTCCAGGTCCCAGCCGCGATCGGCCGGGAAGTCGCCGATCGCGTCGGTGCCCGACACGACCAGCTCCCACAACTCCTCCGGCGAGGTCACCCCGCCGGGGAACCGGCACCCCATGCCCACGATCACCACCGGGTCGTCGGCCTCGGTCCCGGCGGCCCCGGCGGTCCCGGTCCCGGTCACGGCCGTGGCCGCGGTGCTCTGCTGCGCCGACAGGGCGTCCAGCAGGTGGCTCGCGAGCGCCGCGACGGTCGGGAACTCGAAGGCGACGGTGGCGGGCAGGGTGAGGCCGGTGAGCGCGTTGAGCCGGTTGCGCAGTTCGACGGCGGTCAGCGAGTCGAAGCCGAGCTCCTTGAGCGGCCGGTCGGCGCCCACCCCGTCCGCGTCCCCCTGGCCGAGGACGGCCGCGGCCTGCTCGCGTACGAGGCCGGTGACCGTGCGGAGCCGCTCGTGCGGGGGCTCGGACCGCAGCTTCAGCGCCCAGGCGCCGCCGGTCGCCGGCCTCCGGGCCGCGGCGGGCGGTCTGACGATCGTGGAGAACAGGGCGGGCAGGCGGCCCGCGGCGGCCTCGTCCCGCAGCACGCCCTCGTCCAGGGACGACACCACGGTGTGGGCCTCACGTATCCGTTCGAGCGCGTCCAGCGCGCGGCCGGTCTCGACGGGGCCGACACCGTACCGGGCGAGCCGGGCGCGGTCGGCCGCGCCGAGGTGGGAGGTCATGGCGCTCGTCTCCTCCCACAGGCCCCAGGCGACGGCGGTGGCGGGCAGCCCGGCGCGGTGCCGGTGCTCGGCCAGCGCGTCGAGGAAGGCGTTGGCGGCCGCGTAGTTCGCCTGCCCCGGCACGCCGAACGTGGCCACGGCGGAGGAGAAGAGCACGAATCCCTCCAGCGGGAGGCCCTCGGTCAGTTCGTGCAGGTGCCATGCCGCGTCCACCTTGGGCCGCAGTGCGGCGTCCAGCTCCTCGGTGGTCATCCCGGTGACCGTGGCGTCCGCGAGCAGCCCCGCGGTGTGGACCACCGAGCGGAGCGGGCGGCCGGAGGGGATGGACGCCAGCAGTTCCGCCACGGCCGCGCGGTCGGTGACGTCGCAGGCCGCCACGGTCACCCCGGCCCCGGCCGCACCGAGCTCCCCGGCCAGGGCCTGCGCGCCGGGAGCGTGCGGCCCCGAGCGGCTCACCAGCAGCAGGTGCGGGGGGTGCGCCGACGCGGCCAGCCTGCGGGCGACCAGCGCGCCGAGGGTCCCGGTGCCTCCGGTGATCAGGACGGTGCCGGCCGGCGTCCCCTCCGGGGAATCGGGGGCGGATGGGGCGTCCCCGCCGAGGTCGCAGGCGGCGAGCCGGGGCACCAGCAGTTCACCGTCGCGTACGGCCACCTCGCGTTCGCCGTGCTCGGTGGCCAGCAGTGAGGCGGGTGCCGGGCCGTCGACGACGACCAGGGCGAACCGGCCGGGGTGTTCGGCGGCGGCGGTGCGTACCAGGCCCCGGACCGGGGCGGACGCGAGGTCGGACCCGTCCACCACGACCGAGAGCCGGGCGCCGTCGAACGCGGGGTCGCGGAGCCATTCCTGGAGCAGTCCCAGGACGGCGGCGGTCCGCTCGTGCGCCCGCGCGACCACGTCACCCGCCCGGCCGCCCACCGGCACGTCACCCGGTCGGTCGTCCGCGGGCACGTCGTCAGATCGGCCGTTCGCGGGCACGTCGCCCGGTCGGCCGCCCACGGGCACGAGCACGGCTCCGGCACCGATCGCCTCCGGCAGGCCGTTCACCACGGTGACGTCCCCGCCCGCCGTCACGAGGGCGTCGGGGCCGTCGACGTCGCCGAAGCCGCCGAGCACGACGACGTTCCCGGGGGCCGGGCCCGTCCGGGCCGGCCGCTCCCAGCCGATCCGGTACGCCTCGGCCGCGGGCCGGGCCGCGGAGAGCTCGGCGCGCGCGGCCGGGCGGAACGCCAGCGAGTCCACGGCGCCGACGACCTCTCCGTCCTCGTCGGCGAAGGTGTAGCGGAACCGGGAACCGCCGAGCGGCTTGATGCGCGCCCGCAGCCTCTCCTCGGCGCGCGCCGCCCCTCCGGTCAGGCGCAGGCCCTCGAAGGCGAACGGCAGCAGGGGGCGCTCCGGGTCCGGATCGGCCGGCCCTGTCAGCCCTGCCAGCCCAGCCACCACCGGGTGCAGGGCGGCGTCGAGCAGCGCCGGGTGGAGGACGAAGTCCCCGCCCGCGGCGCCCTGGGGCCCGGCCGTGACGAGCTCGGCATAGACCGTGCCGCCACCGTGAGCGCCACCGCCACCGCTGTCGCCGGTGCGCCATACGGCGGCCAGCCCCTGGAAGGCCGGGCCGTAGTCGTAGCCGAGCCGGTACAGCCGCGTGTACACGTCGGTGACGTCGATGCTCTCGGCTCCGGGGGGCGGCCACGCGACCCGCGCGGCCTCGAGCGTGCCGGGGCCGAGGGTCCCGGCCGCGTGCCGGGTCCACGGGGCGTCCTCGGACGAGCGGGCGTGCACCTCCACGGTCCGGTGCCCGTGCTCGTCGGGGGCGGAGACGAGCACCTGCAGCGTCGCCGGACGCCCGGGGGTCAGGACCAGGGGCGCCTGGACGGTCAGCTCACGCACCTCGGGAAGGCCGACGAGGTCCCCGGCGCGGGCGGCGAGCTCGGCGAGGACCGTACCCGGCGCCAGCACGGTGCCGAACACCGAGTGGTCGGTGAGCCACTCCTGCGCCGCCGTGTCGAGCCGTCCGGTCAGCACGGCGCCGCCGTCGACGAGCGCGACCATCGCCCCCAGCAGCGGGTGGCGGACGGCGGACCGCCCGAGCCCCGGCGCCCGGCCCGGACCGGTGGAGGGGGTGAGCCAGTAGCGCTCGCGCTCGAACCGGTAGGTCGGCAGGTCCACCGCCCGAGTGCCCGCCGTCGTCCAGGAGACGGGGACACCGCCGAGGCAGGCCACGGCCAGGGCGCGGCGGAACGCGTCCGTCCCGCCCTCGCCGCGGCGGAGCGTACCGGCCGCGAGACCGGGCACGCCCCGCCCGGCGAGGATCTCCTCGACGGCCATGGTGAGCACCGGGTGCGGGCCGATCTCGATGAACCGGTGGTGCCCCGTGTCGATCAGGCCGTTGACGGCGGCCTCGAACTCCACGGTCCGGCGGAGGTTGTGGTACCAGTACCCGGCGTCGAGCCCGGTGGTGTCCATCCGCTCCCCGGTCACCGAGGAGTGGAACGCGATCTCGGCCGGCCGTGGTCGCAGGCCGGCGAACGTCTCCAGCAGTTCGTCGCGCAGGGGTTCGACGTACCGGGTGTGCGAGGCGTAGTCCACCGGGACGCGGCGGGCGCGCACGCTCTGTTCGTCGCACCACGCGAGCAGCTCGTCGAGGGCGTCCGCGCCGCCCGCGACCACCGTGGAGCGCGGCCCGTTGCGCACCGCGATCTCGATCTCCCCGGGCCGGCGCGCCAGGACCTCTGCGAGCTCGTCGGCGCCCAGCGCCACCGACACCATGCCGCCGTTCCCGGCGATGCGGGCGATGGCCGCGCTGCGAAGCGTGACGATCCTCGCCGCGTCCGCCAGCGACAGCGCGCCCGCCACGTAGGCCGCGGCGATCTCGCCCTGGGAGTGCCCGACCACGGCGTCCGGCCGCACCCCGGCGGCGCGCCACATCGCCGCGAGCGACACCATCACCGCGAAGAGCACCGGCTGTACGACGTCGACGCGCTCCAGCGGGGGCGCGCCGGCGTCGCCGCGGAGCACGGCCGTCAGGGACCAGTCGGTGTGCCGGGCGAACGCCCGCGCGCAGGCGTCGATCTCGGCGCGGAAGACCGGGTCGGAGTCCAGGAGGGCGCGGGCCATCTCGGGCCACTGCGACCCCTGGCCCGGGAAGACGAAGACCGTCCTGCCGGGGATCCTCTCGCCGGTGACGAGCGCGTCGTGCAGCTCGCCCCGCGCCAGGGCGCGCAGGGCGGGCAGGTGCTCGGCCAGGTGGCCGGCCAGGACGGCGGCGCCGTGGCCGAGCCGTGCCCTGGAGGTGAGGGTGACCGCCACGTCGCGTATGTCCAGGGCGGGGTGGGCCTCAAGATGGTCGGCCAGCGCCGCGGCCTGCCTGCGCAGGGCGGTGGGGCCGTCGCCCGACAGCAGCACGGGGGGTGCCGACGCGGCCGGAGGCCGATCGGCGCGGCCGGGGGCGTCCCGCGTCCCGGAGTCGGCGTCGGCGTCGGCGTCTGCGGGGGCGTCGGTGCGGTCGGGGACGTCCCGCGTCCCGGGGTCGGCGGGGACGTGGGCGACGGCGTCCGGTGCCTGTTGGAGGATGAGGTGGGCGTTGGTGCCGCTGATCCCGAACGACGACACCCCCGCCCGGCGTGGCCCGCCCCGCTCGCGTTGGGGCCAGGTCGTTGCTTGTTGCAGCAGGCGTACTCCTGAGGTGTGCCAGTCCACCAGCGGGGAGGCCTCATGGGCGTGCAGCGTTGCGGGCAGCAGTCCGTGTCGTAGTGCCATCACCATTTTGATCACGCCGCCTACTCCGGCCGCGGCTTGGGCGTGACCGATGTTGGACTTCAGTGATCCCAGCCACAACGGTGTCGTGCGCTGCCTGTGCCGGCCGTAGGCGGCGATGAGGGCTTGGGCCTCGATCGGGTCGCCCAGCCGGGTGCCGGTGCCGTGTGCCTCGACCGCGTCCACCTCGACGGCGTTGACTCCTGCCTCGGCCAGTGCGCGGGCGATCACCTGTTCCTGGGCGCGTCCGTTCGGCGCGGTCAGCCCGTTGCTGGCGCCGTCCTGGTTGATCGCCGAACCGGCCACCACCGCCAGCACCCGATGACCCAATTGCCGGGCTCGTGACAGCCGCTCGACGGCCACCACGCCCACCCCCTCGGCCCAGCCGGTGCCATCGGCCCCGGCGCCGAAGGCCCGGCAACGCCCGTCGGGCGACAGGCCCCGCTGGCGGGAGAACTCCACGAACATTCCCGGTGAGGCCATCACCGCCACCCCACCGGCCAACGCCAGCGAACACTCCCCCGAGCGCACCGACCGCACCGCCAGATCCAGCGCGACCAGCGACGACGAACACGCCGTGTCCACCGTCAACGCCGGACCCCGCGACCCCAGCACGTACGCGATCCGCCCCGACGCCACACTGATGCTGCCTCCGGTGAGGAGGTAGCCGTCGGACGCGCCGTCGCCCTCGTGGAGCCGGGGCGTGTAGTCCGACGCGGTCGCGCCGACGAAGACGCCCGTGTCGCTCTCCCTCAGCGACAACGGGTCGATGCCCGCCCGCTCCAGCGCCTCCCACACCACCTGCAACAGCAGCCGCTGCTGCGGATCGGTGGCCAGCGCCTCACGCGGGCTCATCCCGAAGAACGCCGCGTCGAACTCCCCCGCGTCCCGCAGGAAACCACCGTGCCGGGTATAAGAGGTACCGGGACGCTGGGGGTCGGGGTCGTACAGGGCCTCCAGGTCCCAGCCCCGATCGGCCGGGAACTCGCCGATCGCGTCGGTGCCCGACACCACCAGCTCCCACAACTCCTCCGGCGAGGTCACCCCGCCGGGGAACCGGCACCCCATGCCCACGATCACCACCGGATCGTCGTCGTGACCCGCCGTGGCGACCGGCGCGTCCGGGACCGTACCGCCGCTCAGGTGCCGGGCCAGGGCGGCGACGGTGGGGTGGCCGAACAGCGCGGCGGCGGGCAGGCCGACGCCCAGGGCGGTGCCGACGCGGTCGCGCAGCTCGACCATGCCCAGCGAGTCCAGGCCGAGGTCCTTGAAGGTGGCGTCGCGGTCCACGCGGGCCGGGTCCGAGAAGCCCAGCACCGCGGCCACCTCGTCGAGGACGCGGCGCTCCACCTCGGCCGCCCCGTCAGGGACGGTAGGAACAGCGGGAACGGCAGGAACGGCAGGAACGACGGGAACGGACTTCCGGCCGGGGGCGAGATCCTCGGCCGCGACCGGCTCCCGGGCCGGGACGGCGTCCAGCCAGTGGTGCTCACGCTGGAACGGGTAGGTGGGCAGGACGGCACGCGGCCCGCCGGGCGGGAACACCGCGTCCCAGTCCAGCGGCACGCCGGAGGTGAACAGCCTGCCGACGGCGACCTCGACCTCGTCGTGGCGGCCGAGGACCGGAACGAACACCGCTCCCCCGCCCTGCGCCTCCCGGCCGAGAGCGCTCAGGGTCGCCCCGGGACCGGCCTCCACGAAGATCCCGGCACCCAGCTCCCGGAGCCGGGCGAGCCCGTCGGCGAACCGCACCGGCCGGCGGGCGTGCTCCACCCAGTACTCCGGGCCGGTGCTCTCGACGAGCTCGCCGGTCACGGTGGACACGAACGGGATCCGGGGCCTGCCGAACGCGATCCCGGCGAGCGCCTCCCGGAAGTCGTCGAGCATCGGCTCCATCAGCGGGGAGTGGAACGCGTGGCTCACCGGGAGCAGGCGCGTGCGGTGACCCCGTGCCGTGGCGAGCGCGGCGACCTCCTCCAGCGCGTCCGTCCCGCCCGCGACGACCACGGACTCCGGGCCGTTGACCGCGGCGATCACCGCGGTCCCCCCGGCCAGGGCGACCAGCTCGGCGGCCTCCGCCTCCCCGGCGCCCACGGCGAGCATGCCGCCGCCCGCGGGCAGCGCCTCCATGAGCCGGCCCCTGGCGACGATCAGCTCCGCGGCGGAGGGCAGGTCCAGGATGCCCGAGACGTGCGCGGCGGCCACCTCTCCGATGGAGTGACCGGCCAGGAAGGACGGTTCGACGCCCAGGGAGGCCAGCAGGCGGAAGGTCGCCACCTCGACCGCGAAGATCGCGGGCTGGGTGAAGGCGGTCCGGTCGAGCAGCCGGGCCTCGGCGCTGTCCGGCCCGGCCCAGACGACGTCCCCGACCGGGCGCGGCAGCCGCTCGTCCAGGGCGGCCGCCACCTCGTCGAACGCCGACCGCCAGACCGGGAGGTCCTGGTACGCCCGGCGTCCCATGCCGGGCCGCTGGCTGCCCTGTCCCGGGAACAGCACCGCGACCGGGGCGCTCACGGCCCGTCCCGTCACCACCCCGGCCGCCGGACGGCCGTCTGCCAGCGCCTCCAGGCCGACCCGCTCGTCACCGGTGACGGCGGCACGCCACTCGAACGCGGTCCGCGTGGTGGCCAGGCTCCGCGGCACCCCCGCGGGCACCTCGCCGTGCTCGGCGACGAGGTCCCGCAGCCGCGCCGCCTGCTCCCTCAGCGCGGGCTCGGTCCTGGCGCTGAGCACCAGCGGGACACGCGGCGCGCGGGCGTCCGGCGTCCCAGCGGGCCCGGACACGCCGGGACGCCCGTACGGACCGGGGGCCTCGGCCACCACGATGTGGCAGTTGGTGCCGCCCATGCCGAACGAGCTGACGCCCGCGACGAGCCGCTCGTCCTCGCGGGGCCAGGCACCGCCCCGGTCGCGGACGGCCAGGCGCCACGCGTCCAGGTCGATGTCCGGGTTCGGCTCGGAGTAGTTGAGGCTGGCGGGCAGCCGGCGCTCGCCGACGCTGAGGACGGTCTTGAGCAGGCCGGCGATCCCGGCCGCGCCCTCCAGGTGCCCGATGTTGGTCTTGACGGAGCCGACGTGCAGCACCGGCCCCCCGTCCCGGGCCAGGCCGAGACCCCTGGCCTCCACCGGGTCCCCGACCCGTGTGCCGGTGCCGTGCAGTTCGACGTACTGCACGTCGGACGGCGTCACCCCGGCGGCCGCCCACGCCGTGCGGATCACCTCGGCCTGCGCGTGCGCGCTCGGCACGGTGAGCCCGTCGGTCGTGCCGTCGTTGTTGACGGCGCTGCCGAGCAGCACCGCGTGGACGCGGTCGCCGTCCTCGATCGCCGCGTCCAGCGGCTTGAGCAGCACCAGCCCGGCGCCCTCGCCGCGGACGTAGCCGTTCGCGCGGCGGTCGAAGGTGTGGCAGTGCCCGTCCGGGGACAGCCCGCCGAAGCGCGCGACCGCGGCGGTGCCCGCGGGGTCCACGATCAGGTTCACGCCACCGGCGAGCGCGAGCCGGGACTCACCGCGCCGCAGGCTCTCGACGGCGAGGTGAACGGCGACCAGCGACGACGACTGGGCGGTGTCCACCGCGATGCTCGGTCCCCGCAGGCCGAGGGCGTAGGACACCCGGTTGGCGATGATGGCGCGGGTCGTTCCCGTGAGCGTGTGGCGCCCGATCGCCGAGGCGCGCGACAGCGCGGCGTACTCGTCGGCGATGGAGCCGACGAACACGCCGGTCGCGCTGCCCGAGAGCGTGGCGGGGACCAGGCCCGCGTCCTCCAGCGCCTCCCAGGCCAGCTCCAGCACGAGCCGTTGCTGCGGGTCCATCGCCGCGGCCTCGCGCGGTGAGATGCCGAAGAACTCCGGGTCGAACCCGCCGATGTCGTCGAGGTAGCCGCCGTGCAGGGCGCCCGGGTTCTCCCGGGCGAGGCCGGCCAGGACGGAGGAGGGGTCCCGGTGCGCGGGGACCTCGCGGACGGCGCCGCGTCCCTCGTCGAGCAACCGCCAGAAGGCGCGCGGGTCCGGCGCCCCGGGCAGGCGGCACGCTGTCCCGATCACCGCGATCGGCGGGGACACCTGCTGGTCGTTGCTGCTCAACTACTGCCTCACTCTCGCTCGTGACGGCATGACGGCATGGCCGTACGGGGCCGCCGATGCGGTGTCGTGGACGGTGGCGGACGGTGTCGTGGACGGTGTCGTGGACGCGGTGCCGTGCCGGTGCGGCGGGCAGGGCGGTGGGTCAGTCCCGGCCGGTGAGGGCCAGCCACACCGTCTCCGCCACGTCCCGCGACCGCGGGGTCAGGTAGAAGTGATCGCCGGGGAAGGTCCTGAGCCGGAACGCGCCGGAGGTGTTGTCGCGCCACCGCTCCACCTCGGCGACGGCCGCCAGCGGGTCGCGGTCCCCGGCCAGCGCCACGATCGGGCAGCCGACCCGCGCACCCGGCGCCGGGACGTACGCCCGCAGGGCACGGTAGTCGCCGCGCAGCGCCGGAAGGACGAGCTCGCGCAGGTCCTGGTCCTCCAGCACCCGGGGTGAGGTCGCGCCGAGGCGCACGACCTCCTCGACCAGGGAGCGGTCGTCACGCAGGACCGCCGGGTCGACCCGGGTCAGGGCCGGGGCGCGCCCGCCCGAGACGAAGAGCAGGTCCGGGGCGACGCCCAGGCCCCGCTCGCCGAGCAGCGCCGCCTCGAACGCCACCAGGGCGCCCATGCTGTGCCCGAAGAAGGCCAGCGGCGCGGCCGGCCGCTCCTCGGCGACCACCTCCGCGATCCGGCGGGCTAGCTCCCGCAGGTCCTCGACGGCCGGTTCACCGCGCCGGTCCAGGCGGCCCGGGTACTGGACGGCCAGCACGCGCACCGCCGGGGAGAGCTCCTGGGCCAGCCGGACGAAGAAGCCGGCCGACCCGCCGGCGTGCGGGAACACCACCACGCAGGGGGCGCCGGCGGCGGCCGGGACGAACTGCCGCAGCCAGTCGCTCCTGGCCGCCGTCTCCGTCGCGGTCACCGGCCCGCCCCCGCGCGGGCCGCCTGGAGGGCACCGGTCAGCGCCGCCGTGACCCGGGGGTCGGCGTCGGGCCGCATCTCCTGCACCGCGAGCAGGCTCCACACCCGGGTCTCGGCCAGGTGCGACGGGGCGCCGTGCACGTCGGGGTGCTCGATCAGCCTCAGGTCGCGTACGCAGCGCCTGAGCCGCTCGGTGTCCCCGGGCGGGATCACCTCGTCCCGGGTCGCGCTCACGGTGGCGAACGGGATCTCCAGGTCGCGCAGGCTCTCGTCGTCGAGCGCCCAGTCCTGGACGTGCGCGAACACCTTCTCGGGCGGCACGCCCACCAGATGCGCCAGGGTGTCCCTGGTGACCTTCGGCACCCGCGCCTGCCAGGCCGTGTCGGTGAAGAAGTCGTGGATCGGCGTCCCGTTGCCGACCAGGCCGCGGATCCGCCGGTCGCGCAGCGCGGCGCCGATCGCCAGATGCCCGCTGAAGCTCAGCGCGAGCAGGTACGTCTCGGACACCTTCGCCCGCCCGTCCAGGGCGTCCAGGATCGCCGTGAACAGCCGCCGGCCGTCCGGGCCGTACCGCAGAGGGCTCTCGCCGACGCCGGGGAGGTCGGCCACCACCCCCGCCATCCCGAAGGCCGCGATCTGCGGCAGCACCGGACCCCACTGCTCCTTGGGGCTCACGATGCCGCCGGTCATCACCAGCAGCGGGCGCGGCTCCTCGGCGGACAGGCCCGCGGCCCACACCCTGACCGGCAGCCCGTCGACCTCGACGACGACCGGTTCGATCCCGGGCTGCTCGCGGCGCCAGCGTTCGAACGCCTCGACGCAGCGCGCGAGGGCCCGCTCGCGGCCGGGGCCGTCGACGAACGGGAACCGTCCCATGACGTAGTACTGGCAGGCCGTCAGCGTCTCCCCCGCGGCCTGGGCCTCATCCCCCGCGCGGATCCACTCGTAGGCCCACGAACCCGGCTCGTCACCGGTGTCGGAGGTGATCCGCTCCAGCAGGCTCGTGTAGTGGCCGGCGGGCAGGTTCTGCGAGATCGCGTGCGCCACCACGAACCGCTTGAGCTCGGACAGGTCGTTCATTCGGCGTACCCCTCCAGCGCGTCCTTGATCTCGGTGAGCACGTCGGCGCCCTCCGCGCCGTCGATCACGCGATGGTCGAACGCCATGGAGAGCCGCATGACGGGGGCGACGACGATCGCGCCGTCCCGGACGACCGGGCGGTCGGCGATCCGGCCGACCCCCAGGGTGATCGTGGTCCCGCCGACGGAGTGGAAGCCGTCGACCGCCCGGTGGCCGAGCGAGGTGACGCTGAACGTCCCGGTGATCGCGGGCCGGCGGTCGAGCAGCCCCGCGGCCTCGCGGAACCGGTCGAGCGCCACCTGCCACGGGAGCCGCCGCAGGGCCCGGATGCCGGCGAACTCGTCGGCGGTGTCGGGGTCGGCGGCGGCGGCCCGGTCCAGGTGCGCCTGGACGTCGGCCAGGCTCGCGCTCTCCAGGCGGGGGATCACCGTCGCCAGCACGACCCGGTGGCCGTCCAGCGTCTTGTCGAGGGTGACCTTGGCGGCGACGGTGTCGTAGGTGGCGACGACCGGGTCCAGGCGGCCGTGGATCGCCGCGTTCGCCTCCGGGTGCTTGCGCAGCACGCCAGCGGCCGCGTGCACGACGTAGGAGACGACCGAGCGGCGCGCACCGGCGCGCCGCGCCCGCTCGCGTCCGGCGACGATCGCCGTCGCGTCCACCTCGGTGTCGAGGAAGACCGGTGAGAAGTCACGGATCTGGTCGAGGAAGAACAAGGTGTGGCGGCGCTGGGTGGCGAAGGGCTGCTCGGTCAACGGTTCACCATCTCGTAGATCGATTCGAGGTTCGCCGCCTCCAGGAAGGCGGGGAGCGACAACGGCCTTCCCACGTGCTTCTCCAGCAGGACGAGCATCCCCAGGAGCCGTACCGAGTCCCAGCCGGAGAGATCGTCGAAAGGCCGTCCCAGGTCCTCCGCGCCGACGTCGAGGCCGATCTCGTCCTGGAGCAGGTCCACGAACTCCGCCCGCGAGATCCCGGCCGTCACCGGTCACGCTCCAGCGCGAGACCGGCCTTGATCCACTTGCTCGACTCGATGGCCACCGCGATCGCGCGCGACGACGCCTCCATCTCCGGCAGCAGGCGGTCGAGCTGGAAGAACAGCAGGGCGTTGCCGTTGTTGCCGGTCTCGCCGACACAGGAGATCTCCTTGGCCGACGAGAAGGCCAGCCGTTCGGCGATCTTCCCGGTCATGGTGACGGACAGCTGGGGCGGCAGCAGGTAGTCGACCCGGTCCCGTTCCCAGCCGAGGTCGTCCAGCAGTTCCTCGGCGACCTCCTCGGCCAGGACGGGCACCAGCCGCTCGATGGCCTTGTAGTCCTCGCTCGCCGGGGCCTCGTCGCTGCCGCGGTCGGCCAGGCCGTACCACCGCAGGATCTGGCCGGGTGCCCGGTCCAGGCCCGACAGCTTGGTGAGCACCGACCGGACCACCGGCGCTCCGGGATGGTCCCCGGTGCCGAGCACCGCGGCGCCCGCGCCGTCGCCGAACAGCAGGTAGTTGACCACCTCGTCGGGCGGCAGCGCGGCCAGGTCGGCCTTGACGTCGTAGTGCTTGGCGATGACGTCCCCGCCGATCACCAGCGCGGTCCGGTACCGGCCGGTGGCCAGCAGCGCGGCCGCCACGTCGAAGGTCTGCACGGCCCCCGAGCAGCCCGACTGGAGCTGGAAGGTCGGCACGCCGTCGATGCGCAGCCGGTCGGCGATCACGTTCACGGTGGTCGGCATCAGCGTGTCCGGCGTGGCGGTGCCGAGCACCACCACGTCGATGTCCTCGGCGGAGATCCCGGCGCGGTCGAGGGCCTGGGCCGCCGCGAGCTCCCCGAGATCGGCCAGGTCCTGGCGGCGCTCGCCCGACGTCAGGTCGATCGCCAGGTGCCGGGTCCGTGTGCCGATGAAGGTGTCGACCCACTGCCGCCACAGGTGGTCCATGCCGAAACGCTCGGCCAGTGCTGCGGTGTCGATGGGCGGCCCCGGCAGGGCCGTCCCCACGGACAGAACTCGTATCGGGATCTCCCCCATGCTGCCTCCATCGAGCCGCGTCACGCGCGTCGTCGTCGGGCGGTCCGGTCCGGCGCTCCGTGAGGCGGCGCCGCGGATCCCACGTCGGCCTTCCGTGTCGGAACGCTAACGACGCCTGCTAAAGCAGCACTAAGCGGGCGATGAACCGCATAAAGGGCAAAGGGGAGGGCGTACCGGTGGTGACGGGGGCGGGGGCGAGCGGCACGGTCACGTGCCGGGAGCAGGGGTGCGGGGGCCGTCGGCGGCGCGGCCTCGTCGGTGACGGCCGCACCGCCGGTGCCGCCGGTGCCGTCGGTGCCCCTGCCGCGCTGCCCCGCGGTGGCAGCGCGGCCTCGGCTCCGAGGGGTGTTACAGAGCGATCATCTTCAGGCGGACCTGGTACGAGTACGCCGTCTGCTCGGTCCCGGTGAGGGTGTCCGTGATGATCGTGCTGTCGCCCGCGGTGGTGAGTCCGGCGCACGTGCTGCCGAGGGCGGTCACGGTGCCGAGCGAGTCGCCCTGTCCCCAGACCGGGCCGTCGGTCTCGCGCAGGTCGAAGACCGCGTTCTGGGTGTTCTGGATGATCGTGGCCGGGTCCTCGAACTGACCGGGGTCCCCGTCGTCGCCGGTGTTCATGCCGAAGTAGTTGGCGTTGAGCCGGGGGAAGAGGTTCCCGCCGACCAGGAACCGGACCTCGTCCCGGCCGTCCCGGTCGGCCACGTTGCCGGCGTCGATGTCGTACAGCTCCACGCGGCACGAGCCGACCATGGCGGCCGCCGGGGTCGCGGCCAGCGCCATCGGCGCCACCAGACCTGCGGCCAGGGCGAGTGCGGCGATCACCTTACGAGAATGCATGCTGCTCCTTTTTGAAAAGACCGGCGTCTCACGACCGTCGCGAAACGCGGCATCAGAGTCGCGGACGCGGCGTGAGCACATCGTGAGACCACAGGTCAACGGCATAGAGCACGCGATCTCCGTGCCTTTCGGCACAGCCGGGAGGCAGGGACGCGCCTACCGTCCTCGCATGGGAGACTCCTTCAGCCTGCTGCTGCTCGGCACGCCCGAGCTGGTCGTCGGGGGAAGGCCGGTGCGGATCCGTTCCGCCAAGACCCGGGCACTGCTCTGCTACCTCGCCACCACTCCGGGGGCGCGCTCGCGGGCCGAGCTCGCGGGGCTGCTGTGGGGCGAGCGTCCCGACGCCAACGCCAGGGGCAGCCTGCGGCTGGCGCTGTCGGAGCTGCGCAGGGACGTGGGCGGCTGGCTCGACATCACCCGCGACCACGTCGGCCTCCGCGCCGGCGACGGCTGTTTCGTGGACTACCGGCAGCTCACCCGGGACCCGACCGTGGCGGGGGCACTGCGGTGGTGGCGCGGGGAGTTCCTCGACGGCCTCTCCTTCGGGGACGCGCCCGCGTTCGCCGGGTGGCTGGAGTGCGAGCGGCGGCGGGCCCGGCTGGTGCTGCGCGAGCTGCTCGTACGCACCGGGCCCGCCGCCTCCGAACACGTCGTGCGGCTGGCCAGGATCGTGACGGAGCTGGACCCCTACGACGAGGAGGCCCACCGGGTGCTGATCGCCTCCCTGGCCGGGACCGGAAGGCGGGCCTCGGCCCTGGCCTGCTACGAGGAGCTGCGCCTGCGGCTGGCGCGCGAGCTGGGCGTCGACCCCGCGCCCGAGACCCGCGCGCTCCGCCGTGACCTCACGCCCCGGCCCGCGACCGCCCGCCGGGCCGCCCTGCCGGTTCCCGGGTCGGAGCTGGTCGGCCGCGAGTCCGACGTGCGCCGCGTACGTGCCCTGCTGTCCGGGGAACGCCTGATCACCCTGTCGGGCCCGGGCGGCATCGGCAAGACCCGCCTGGCCGTCGCCGCGGCGCAGGCGGCGCAGGCCGACGACCGGGACGCCGCGTCCCCGTCCTGCCCGGGGGCCGGCAGGCACGGCACCGCGTCCTCCCCCTCGGCGGACGTCGCGTTCGTGTCCTTCGCCGGGGTACGGGCGGAGGCGGCCGTGACGACGCTCGCGCGCCGGCTCGGCGTGGACCTCTCGCCGCCGAGGCCCGCCGCCGAGCTGCTGCTCGCCGCCCTCGCCGGTCGCTCGACGCTGCTGGTGCTCGACAACCTCGAACACCTGCCGTCCTTCGACGGGGTGATCGCCGAGATCCTGCGGGTGGCGCCGGGACTACGGGTACTGGCGACCAGCCGGCGGCGGCTGGACGTGCCCGGGCAGGTGGTCGTCCCGGTGGAGGGGCTGGCCGAGCCGGACGCCGAGGCGCTGTTCGTCGCGCGGGCGCTCACGGCCCGGCCGGGGTTCGACCCGGAGCGCGAGGCCCCGCTGGTGGCCGCGATCTGCGCCGCGACCGGCGGGCTGCCGCTGGCGATCGAGCTGGCGGCCGGTCTGCTGCGTGCCGTGCCCTGCGCCGACCTGGCCGAGCACCTCGGCGTGGACACCGGACTGCTCTGCGTGGCCGGGCCCGCCGCACGCTCCAGGCACGCGAGCATGCGTACGGTCTTCGAGACGTCCTGGCGGCTGCTCGACCCGGCGCGGCGGGCGGCGCTGGCGGCGTTGTCGGTGTTCGACGGCGGCTGCACCCCGCGCGCGGCCCTGGAGGTCGCCGGAACCGGTCCCGAGGTGCTGGTCCACCTGGTCGACCACAGCATGCTGCAGCTCACCCCGTCCGGCCGGTACACCCTCCACCCCGTCATCCGGCGCCTCGCCGCCGACCGCCTGGAGGATCCGGGGGTACGCGAACGGCACGCCCGCCACTACGCCCGTCTCCTCGACCGGCACGCCACCGCGCTCCAGGACGGTTCGGACACCGAGGTGGTCCGCGTGCTCGGCGCCGAGATGGACAACATCCGCCGGGCCTGGCGGGTGTCCGGACAGCCGCGCTTCCTGGACCACTACTGGACGTTGTGCCTGCGACTGCGCCTGTACGAGGAGTCGGTGGCGATCGTCCGCGAGCACCTCGACCTCCCTCCGCAGGACCCGCGCCTGCGGGCCCGCCTGCTCCGGATGGCCGCGGTGAGCTCCCACCAGCTCGCCAGGGAACGCGCCGCCACCCGCCTGGCCCGCGCCGCCCTCGACACGCTCGGCGAGCCGCTCCCCACCACCCCCACCGGCCTCGCGACCGCCCTCCTGACCGCCGCCACCCGCCAGGCCGCCCACCGCCTCCTGCCGGCCACGGCCGCCCGCCGTCTCCTCCCCGCGTCCCGTACGGCCGACATCGAGGCCGACATCGAGGCCGAGACCGCGGCCGAGACCGCGCAGGCGCTGACCCTGCTCGCCCGGCTCGCCTACCACCGGCAGGATCTCCCCCTGATGCTGGTGACCTCGCTGCGCCAGCTCAACGCCGCCGACCGCGGCACCGACCCGGCCCTGCGCGCCGAATCCTGCGCGAACGTCGCCACCATCGCCCGCCTCGCCGGTCGCCACCGGATCGCCGCCCGCTACGGCGACCTCGCCGACCGGGCACTCTCCGGCGTCGGCCACCCGGACGAGACCGTGCACCGGACCCGGCTGGCGCGCGGGATCGACCTGCTCCACGCGGGCCGTTTCGAGGACGCCAGGCGGTCGTTCACGGAGGGACGGTCGCGGACCATCGACCCGCGGGTGGCCGAGAGCTGCGCCGGCATGCTCGCCGAGACCGCGCTGTGGCAGGGTGAGTTCGCCGCGGCGGCCACCGGGTACGCGGAGACGGAGGAGCTGGCGGTCGCACGGGTGGGCGGGGACGACATCGGCCGCCACTGGTGCCTGACCGGTCGCGCGGAAGCGCTGCTGCGCCTGGACGAGGTGCCGGTGGAGCGGGTCCGGGAACTGCTGGAGGCCGCCCGCGCCTCGCACGAGCGGCGGCGTACGCACGCCAAGGAGATCGGCCTGCGCGAAAGCCCGGCGAGCCGCACGATCCAGGAGCTGCGCCTGCTCGCCATCGCGGCCCGCCTGGACCCGGCGCGGACACCCGGAGCGGCGGCCGAGGCGCTGAGGTTGGCCCGGCGGCTGCCGACGGTGCAGCCCGGCATGCTGGAGTGCTGGACCGGCCTCGCCGAACTGCTCGGGGACGCGCGGCAGGACCGGGCCGCGGCTCCCCTCCTCCTCGGGCACCTGTCCCGGTACGCCGCCCGCAACCCCGGCGCCGCCGCCCGGATCGGCTGGGCCCTCGCACTGGTCCTGGCCGCCCTGGGCGGGCGGAGGCAGGCCAGGCGGACGGCCCGGCAGGCGATGACGACCGCCGAGCGCCTGGCCGCACCGTACGACCACCGCAGAGCCGAGTCCCTGGTCCGCACCCTCGGATGAGGGCCTCACCGTCTCCGAGAACGGAAGATGCGCACGCGGCCGTTGTCTTCACGCCGGCACATATGGCCGACCCACCACGAGAACGTGCACTTCTGCAGGCTTCGGCGCGTTCTCGAAGTCATCTGACACCCGCTTCCGCGTTCCCTCGTCCTCGCACCCGTCGTCGTGCCGCTCGCCGGGTACGCGGTGGTGCCGCGCCCTCTGGCGCTCCACCGGCGACCGCGCCCGAGGCGCCGGCCCATCCGTGATCAACAGGAGGAACCACATGAAACGCATCCTGATCACCGGGTCCACCGACAGCGTCGGCCGGGCGACCGCCGAGGCGCTCCTCGACGACGGCCACCAGGTCGTCCCGCACGCCCGCACCATCAGCAACTCGGCTCCGGCAAGACCGCGACGGCGCGGCCCGGTTCCGGAGGGTCAGGAGCAGGCGGGGTCGTCGGTCGTCACGCTGCCGAAGCGGGCGATCGGGAGTTTGGCGTGGATCGTGAAGCAGCCGCCCTGGTCGGAGGCCGCCTTCAGGTGCGGTAGCGCCCTGTGGTACGGGATGGCGAGGGCCACCCCGCAGGCCAGGCCGTACACGAAGGGAAGACGGAAGCAGATCAGGTCCGCGGCCAGGCCCAGCGACCAGCCGTGTGCGTCGAGGGAGCGGGTGACGGAGTGGGTGGCTTGGGGGCGGAGGTAGTACGTGCAGTTGATCCTGCTGACGCAGGTCTTGTTGAAGTAGCGGCCGTTCTTGAACTGGGGGGCTTCCGCAGCGGCGTGGGCGGGGGCCGCCTGGGCGGCCGCCAGGCAGGCGACGGTGAAGACGACGGCCAGGAGGCGGGCCGTACGGCCTACGGCCCGGATCGGGTGGGACGTGGTCACTGGTGACTCCTTCGGGGGTGGAGAGGGAGAGCCCCTCTGCGAAACCGGGCTCGGAAAGCCCGGTGACCACGACGGTCGCGGTACGGCTCGGTGTCCGGCGACCCCTCTCGGACACATGCGGGGAAACCCTCCGCAATCGGCTGCTCACGGCCTACGCTTGGCAGGGTGTTCCGTGTCCGACGGCTTCGGACACCTGCGATGAGCGGTGGTGAACGGAGACTCGTTGGCAGAGAACGCCACAGCGCGCTTCGCCGGTCGGCTGCTCGATCTGAGGAAGGCCGCGGGGCTCTCGGTGCGCGGGCTGATGATCGCCAGTGGGCAGACGCCGCGGCGGCGGCCCGGTGAGGAACCGACGCGGCTGGCCAGAAGCACGGTCGGCGACATGACCAACCCCGCCAGTGACACGGTGCCGGAACGGGTCAACTTCGAGGTCTTCGTCGACACCTGCCTGCGGGTGGCGGCCCAGTCCGGACGCCCGCTGCCGCCCGGTCTGGCTGACCTGGCGGCCTGGGACGCGGCGTACCTGGCTCTGCGCGAGGAGAGGGACCTGGCGCGCGCCGCCTCCAAAGGCGTCTCGAGACGCGGCTCCGGACGTACGGCCGGACGGGCGGAGGCGGCGGAATCGGCGCCGCCGTACCGGGGGCTGGAACCCTACGGCGCTGCGGACGCTCGGTACTTCTTCGGGCGGCAGGAGCTCGTCGGGACCCTGCTCGACCGGGTCAGCGGCGGCGGACTGCTCGTGGTCACCGGGGCCTCGGGCGCGGGGAAGTCCTCGCTGCTGCGAGCCGGTCTGGTGCCGGCGCTCGCCCGTACCGGAACCGGCGAGGTGGTGATCATGGAGCCGGGCGCCGAACCGGGCGCGACTTTGCGGCGCCTGCTGGGGGCGGCGGACGCCGAGCCGCTCGTGGAGGCCGCCCGGCGCGCGTGGCGCGGGCGCGTGGTCGTCGTGGACCAGTTCGAGGAGGTCTTCAGCGCGAGGGACGGATCGCTGCGCGCCTTTCTCGACGTGCTGGCGGGGCTGGCGGAGGACCGGGGTGCGCGGGCGGTCGTGCTCGGGGTGCGCGCCGACTTCTTCGGACAGTGCGCGGCCTGGCCCGAGCTGGTGCCGGCGCTCGAACGGCCGGTGGTCGTGGTCCCGATGGAGCGGCGCCGCCTGCTGGAGGTCATCGAAGGACCGGCCAAAGTCGCCGGGTTCGCCCTGCAGGACGGGCTGGCCGACCTGCTGCTGGAGGACCTGCGCAGCGACCGCGACTACGCCGAGGCGGTCGGGGCGCTCCCGCTGCTGTCGCACGCGCTGCTCCAGACGTGGCACCACCGGCAGGACGGCACGCTGACCTTCGCGGGCTACCGGGCCACCGGCGGCATCACCCGGTCGCTGGCGCAGAGCGCCGACGCGGCGGTCGACGGGCTGGACCTGGATGCGCGGCGCGCCGCCCGCGGGCTGCTGACGCGGCTGGTCCAGCTGGGCACCGACGCTCCGGACACCGCGCGGCGGCTGCTGGTGTCCGAGGCGATCCCCGGCGGGGTCGAAGGCGAACCGGCCCGGCGGGCGCTCGGCCATCTCGTCCGGGCGAGGCTGCTGACCGTCGACGACCAGAACGTGCAGATCACTCACGAGGCCCTCATCCGGGGCTGGCCGCGGCTGCGCATCTGGCTGCAGGAGGACCGCGCGGACCTGCTGATCCGCCAGCGGCTCACGTCCGACGCCCTCGACTGGGAGCGCAGCGGCCAGGACCCCGCATATCTGTACTCGGGTACGCGCCTGGCGAACGCCCTGGCGTTGGAGCGCGTCGGGGGCGTACCGGCCGCGTTCCTCGCGTCGGCGGAGCGGGCGGCGGCGCGGGTCGTCCGGCGGCGCCGCATGACCACGACGATTCTCACCGTATCGCTGGTGATCTCGGTGATCGCCGCGATCGCGGCCGTCCTTCTCTTCGGCGACGCCAGGACGCAGGCGGCGATCGCCCTGTCGGGGCAGGTGGCGGGGCAGAGCAGGAACGCCTCCGAGATCGACCCGGCCACCGCGCTGCGCCTGGCCGCCACCGCCTGGCGGATCGCGCCGACCGACGAGGCGAGGCAGGCCATGCTGAACGCGCTCGCCGACCCGGCGCGGCACGTCCTGGCCGGGCACACGTACTGGGTACGCGCCGTCGCCTACTCCCCGGACGGCCGGACGCTGGCCACGGCGAGCCAGGACGGCACGGTCCGGTTGTGGGACACCGGCACCTACGAACAGCGCGGCCCCGCCCTGTCCGGACACGGTGCGAGCGTGACCTCGGTGGTGTTCAGCCGCAACGGCACGACCCTGGCGACCGGGAGCGAGGACGGCACCGCCCGGTTGTGGGAGGTGGCGAGCGGCAGAGAGCTCGGCCCGCCGATCGACGTACGACCGGCCACGATCAACTCGGTCGCGCTGAGCGCCGACGGCGCGACCCTGGCCACGGCCGCCGACGACGGCACGGTCCGGCTCTGGGGGGTCGCCGACCGGCGCGAACTCGTCTCGCTCGTCAGCGAGGGCCAGGTGTTCTCCGGCGTCGCCTTCAGCGGCGACGGCAAGGTCCTGGCGGCCGGCGGCTCCGGCGGCGTCCACCTGTGGGACGCGGCCACCCACGACGACATCGCCCGCATTCCCATCGCGTCCGACGACCACGTGAAGGCCGTGGCCTTCAGCCCGGACGGCGCGCTCCTGGCCACCGCCCATCGCGACGGCACCGCCCGCCTGTGGAACGTCGGCACCCGCGGCGAGATCGCGCGACTTCGCGGGCACAGCCAAGAGGTCAACGCCGTGGCCTTCAGCCTGGACGGCACCCTCCTGGCGACCGGAAGCGCCGACAAGCAGGCCCGTCTGTGGGACGTCGGCACGGGCCTGGAGGTCGGCCAGCCCCTCAACGGGCACGTCGACCAGGTCTTCGGCGTGGCGTTCGCCCCTGACGGGCGGACTCTGGCCACGGCCGGCGCCGACCAGGTGACCCGGATCTGGGACTTCTCCGTGCGACGGCAGCTCGGCACCGCCTTCGGCGACAGTGGGGACCCGGTGAACGACCTGGCGTTCACGCCGGACGGCGCCACGCTGGTCAGCGCCGGATACGACGGCAGGGTCGGCCTGTGGGGCACGGCCACGCGCAAGCCGGTCCGGGCCCCGTACGAGCTGCCCTGGGAGATCAACGGCGTGGACATCAGCGACGGCTGGCTCCTGGCCGCCGGCTCGGGGCAACGCCAACTGACGCCCGAAGGCGAGTGGGTCCCCGGCAACGGACACGGACAGGCCCGGCTGTGGGACCTCGCCAGCGGCGTGTGGATCGGTGGGCCGCTGGCCGCGGACGGGGCCGTGATCGCCTCGGTCGCCTTCAGCCCCGACGGGCGGAAACTGGTGACGGGCGGATTCGACGGACTCGTCCACACCTGGGACACGCGAACCCTTGACGAGACCGGCCCGCCGTACGCCGGTCACGACGGGTGGGTGAAGGCGGTGGCGTACAGCCCGGACGGGAAGACGCTCGCCAGCATCGCGACCGACAACAAGATTCTTTTCTGGTCGACCGCCACCCACCGGCCGCTCGGCCCGCCCGTCAGCGGGCACCACAACTGGGGGAAGAGCCTGGCCTTCAGCCCGGACGGCGCCATCCTCGCCACGGTCGCCGACGATGGCACGGCGCGGCTGTGGGACGTGGCCGCCCGGCGGCAGATGGGCCGAACCCTGCTGGGTCACCAGGCGCCCCACCTCAACGACGTCGCCTTCAGCGACGACGGCAAGGTCCTCGCCACGTCGGGAGAGGACCGGACGGTCCGGCTCTGGGACGTCGCGACCCAGCTCCAGATCGGGCCGCCCCTGGTGCACCCCGTGGCGGTCAGAGGGGTGGCGTTCAGCCGTGACGGCAGCACGCTGGCCACCGGCGACGCCGACGGCAGGATCAGACTGTGGGACGTACGGCCGGTCGCCGACCCGTTCGCGTCGGTCTGCGCGGCCGCGGGCCGCTCGCTGACCGAGGACGAGTGGCCCAGATATCTGCCTGCCAGGCAGGGTTATCTGAAGGTCTGCTGATCATCGAGAGCTGGTCTTCCCGGGCGATCCTGAAGAAGCTGCAGGGGAGGTTGCGTCGCGCTCGAACAGCTTCGTGCCGGCCGGTCGGTAAGAGTGCTGCAATGAGGTGAGCTCGGCCGGGACGGCGGATCCGGGCGGTTCCTGCTCTGGTCTCGGGTGCCGCTTCTTGTCCGGCTCCGCCGACTGTGTGGCTGCGTGCGGGGCGGGCCGCTCTACGTGGAGGTAGTTCACGGGAGATCTCCGTTCCGGGGCCGGTATCCGAGGCGCAGGGTGAAGCGCGGTGGCCTCGATGACGAGGCTCAGCGGTTGAAGGTGTGGTTGCCGAAGGCGAGGCCGAGGAAGGTGATCGTCATCCAGGGCGGGGCCACCAGGCCGGCGAGGCCAGGCAGGCCGGTGAGCACGACGGTGAGCACGACAGCCAGCACCGGGAGCAGGCTGATCAGACCGATCCACCGCTGAATGGTCCGCTCCATCAGTGCCATCCAGGCGATCGCACCGGCGACGGCGGTGACGCCGATCCAGCCGATGAAGCTGCCGAAGTCGTTGAGGACGTAGTAGACGTACTGTCCGCTCTGGTCGAACAGGGTGCTGTCGGCGCCTCCGGGCAGGTAGATCGCCAACGCTCCCTTCCATCCGTAACCCAGGGCGAGCGCCCCGCAGGCGGTGACCAGCCCCAGACTCACGATCGCGGCAGCCGTGCTGGCGGGCACCCTGATCTCCACATGCCGGCGCCACTGCGCGGCGAGCACGAGCAACAGTGCGACGGTGAGATAACCGGCGATCACGCCGAGATGGGCGGTGGGCCGGCTGAGCTGCGGGACGACGTTGATGTCGGCGGCACCGGAGACATGCAGATCGGCGACCAGTGTGGCGACGGTGCCGGTGAGGCCGGCGGCGACACCGGTCAACGCCCAGCGGGCGCGTCCCCGTCCTGGGCGGCTGGTGCTGGACGAGGCGCTCGAGTCGATGTGTTCCACGGGTCCTCCTGCCGTCTGCCGGACCGGATGTCCGGCGGCTGAGATCGACAGTCAGGGGCCCGGTGTCCCGCACACCAGGGACATCCACACCGACTCGCGGGATTCTGAGGCCGGGCCGGTGACGTGACCGTGCGCGTCGGAGGAGCATGCGAGTGTGACCGAGATGTCAGTCCAGGACGCCACGGGCGAGACTGCCCCGACGAGACCAGAAGGTGGTGGGCGGCTGGCGGCTCTGGCCTTGACGGCCGCAGTGATCGGTGTCTGCTGCTGTGTGGCCGCCGTGGCGCTGCACCTGTGGCTGGCCGGCCGTGGGATCGCCACGGTGTTCTCGGTGGCCGATCTCGTGCTGGGCACCGCCTGGCCCCTGGTGGGCTCCTTCATCGTGTGGCGGCAGCCGCACAACCTGGTCGGCTGGCTGCTGGTGGCGCCTTCGCCCCTGGGCCCGTACATGTTGCTCGGCCGATACGCGACGGCCTCGGCCGCGTTCGGCCCGCTGCCCGGGGCCGCGTTCGCCTCATGGGTGGCGACCTGGGGATTCGCGGTGTGGTTCTACGTCGTGCCGCTGCTGCCGCTGTTCTTCCCCGATGGGCGGCTGCCGTCGCGGAGGTGGCGACCGGTCGTGATCGGGATCATCACGGTGGCCACCGCCGCCACCATCGGAGCAATGGTGCATCCCGGCCGGGCGGACGTGTCGCCTTTGGTGATCAACCCGGTGGGCATGGACTGGCCACCTGCGCTTGAAGCAGCCATGCGAGTGACAATGGTGTTGATCTTTCTGGTGGGCATTCCGCTCGCGGTGGCCAGTCTGGTGGTGCGCACCAGACGCGCCATCGGCGTGGAGCGAGCCCAGTTGCAGTGGCTGATGCTCAGTTGTCTTGCCGTCGTCTGCTGGGTCGCGATGGTTGCCCTTTTCCGCGGGAACTGGTTCGTGTACGAGATCGCCAGTGCGGCGGCTCTGCTCTCTCCGGTGGTCGGTATCGGTGGGGCGATGTTGCGCCATCAGCTGTTCGACGTGGCTCTGGTGCTGAACCGGACGATCGTTCTTTTGGTGCTGACGGCTCTGGGCGTGGGCCTGTATGTGGCGATCGTGGTGGGGATCGACGCGGTCGCCCCGGACTCGTTGGTGGGTGTCTTGACCGTGGCCGCGGTGGCCCTGCTGGCCGCGACCGGTCGTGACACGGTCCAAGCCGGCGTGGATCGGCTGCTGTTCGGCCTGCGGCACGACCCGTATGCGGTGGTGGCTCGGGTCGGCACACACGTCGCACCGGCTGCCGAGCCGGTCGAGGCGCTACAACGCCTGGTCGACGCCCTGCGAACCACGCTACGCCTGCCGTATGCAGCCTTCACCGGAGCAGCGGTCGAGGTCGAATCCGGCGCGCCCGTCGCCGGCTGGCATGCCGTGGCGGCCCAGGCGCTGGGCCGCCCGGTCGGAGAGTTGCGTGTCGGCCGACGCCGAGCAGGTGAGCGGCTGAGCGCGCGAGAGCAGGCCGCGGTCCAGGAGGTCGCCACCCGCGCGGCCACCCTGGCCTACGCGGCCGGCTTGCTCGTCGACATCTCCGCCAGCCGTGCCCGGATCGTGCTGGCCCGCGAGGAGGAACGCCGCCGCCTGCGTGACGATCTGCATGACGGCATCGGCCCGACGCTGGCCGGCATCACCTACCAGTTGGAAGCCTTGGCTCGCCGACTACCTGACGACCACGGCGACGACCTGGCTGAGCGGGCCGGGCATCTGGTCGAGCGGCTCCGCAGTGCGGTCGGGGAGGTCCGCGCCGTGGCCCACGGTCTGCAGTCACCGGTGCTGGACCAGCTCGGCCTGGCCGGTGCGCTGCGTGAACTGGTCGCTGGATTCGAGACACCACGCTGCACGGCGCACATCAGCGACGAGCTCGGCCCGCTTCCGGCAGCGGTCGAGGTCACCGTGTACGCCATCGCCGCCGAAGCGGTGACCAACGCCATGCGCCACAGCGCCGCCAGCCGGCTGGAGCTCCACGTCGCGACCGACGACCGGACGCTGACGCTGCAGATCCGCGACAACGGCTGCGGTCTTCCCGCCCGCCCCCGGACCGGAGTGGGCCTGCGGAGCATGGGCGAACGAGCCGCCGAACTCGGCGGACGACTCGACCTGCTCCCGGTCCCCGGCGGCGGCACCCTTGTCAGAGCGACCTTGCCTTTGGAGACGCGATGAGCGACGCAGACATCCCGGTGCGGGTCGTGGTCGTCGACGACCACCCGGTCGTCCGCGCCGGCATCCTCGCCGTACTGGCCGACTTCCCGGACATCGACGTCGTCGCCGAGGCCACCGACGGCGCAGCAGCCCTGGAGGAGGTCGCGCGGCACCGGCCTGACGTGGTTCTGATGGACCTGAAGATGCCCACCATGGACGGGTTCAGAGCCACCGCGCGGATCACCAGCCGGCATCCCGGCATCGCCGTCCTGGTGCTGACCATGTACGACGACGACGCCGCCATCTTCGCCGCGCTGCGCGCCGGTGCCCGCGGCTATCTGCTCAAGGAGGCGGCCGGCGAGGAGGTACGTCGCACCGTCTTGGCGGTGGCTCGCGGCGAGGCCCTGTTCAGTGCCGGCATTGCCCAGCGCGTGCTCGCCTTCTTCACCACCATGCCCGCCCATCATCCGCAGCTCTCCCCGTTCCCGCACCTCACCGACCGCGAGCGGGAAATCCTCCATCTGCTGGCGACCGGACAGAACAACGCGGCGATCGCTCAGCGGTTGTTCCTGTCGCCGAAAACCGTCCGCAACCGGGTCAGCGACATCCTGATCAAGCTCAGCGCCCGCAGTCGCGCCGAGGCTGTCGCATTGGCACGTGACGCTGGTCTCGGCGAACAAGCTGAGATCCAAGCTCAGGACATCGACACGCCATGATCGATGTACGCGCTAATGGTCCATCAGGGGTGCCGCCGGAGTACGGCAGGAACAGGCCACGGTGGCCGCAGATCGGACAGAACCCAGGCTCTGCCCGGTCTCCGAAATCGTATTCCCGCACGCCGATGTGCCGATGACAGTCGGCCCGGCATTCCGGCCCCGTCCGTCGTGCTGTGCACCGCCCCCGAAACACCCGCAGGCAGCAGCCCTGCCGTGTGACCTGCGGTTTCAGGCATACGTGGTACCTTTCGGCCGTATTCCGGCTGCACCCGCTGGTGACCTTCTCCCACGTTGCCGACCGTATCGGCGCGACCGGGGTGCGCGAGCGGCGCGTGCGCGCCTACAGCGTCGAGCGCGACGCCTACACCTGGTGGCCGGCTGAAGAGCAGTGGATGAGAACCGCCGGCAGACGCCGCCGCACCGCCGCGATCGCCGGCCAGGGTCGCCTCATCCTGGCCGGGGCACCCTCACATGTGAACCGGCCCCGCTACCCGCGTGACCACCAAACCGCCCGCGCTCACCTGCGCATGCAACGCGATGCGGCCGTCACCCGAGCCCTTCGTCCGGCGGCTGCCGCATGAGCTCGATGGCCGACCGCGCCGACCGCCGGGATCAGGCCGCAGGCCGTACGGACGCGCAGTGGGCGAGCCAGTCCTGGAGGGTCATCAGGCCCGGGTGCAGGGCTCGTAGCGCCGGTATGTCGGCGCGGTATCCCGACTCGCCAAACCAGAACAGCATCCGCGCCTCCTTGCCCATCGCGCGCAGCGCGACCTTGGGGACGCGCAGGTACCGGCCGGGTTTCCCCGCAGCCTTGAGGACCGCGGCGATCTGCCCGATGGTCAGCTCGTCGCCGGCCAGTTCCAGAGCCTCCCCGATGAAGACCTCCGGCTTCTCGAAGGCCATCCGGGCGAAGATCCCGATGTCGCGCACGGCGATCATCTGCAGCGGCTTGACGGGCCCGATCGCGGTCGCCATCATGCCCAGGGCGACCGATGCGCCGCGCAGCACGAACATGTCGCTGAACGTGGTGGGGCGCAGCACGGTGGCGGGCAGGCCGCCGGCCCGAAGCTGCCGCTCGATTTCCCATTTGGTGTCGAAATGCGGGATGCCACGCACGCGTTCGGCGCCGCCGACCGAGGTGTAGACGAAGTGCTCGACACCCGAGGCCTCGGCGGCGCGGACCAGCGCCACCCCTTGCTCGACCTCCCCCTTGAGCCCCGCCGTACGGGAATTCTGCACTCCGAACACGCCGTGGACTCCGGCCATCGCTCGTTTCAGCGCCTCGGTGTCGCGCATGTCGCCGGCGACGACCTCCACCCCCCGGTTGGCCAGGGCGCGGGCCGAGGCGCCGGCCGGGTCGCGGGTCAGCGCGCGCACGCGCCACCGGCCGGGCGGGTCGAGCAGGGCGTCCACCACCGCTCCCCCCTGGTTGCCGGTCGCTCCGGTGACGAGGATCAGCGGTTTCGCGGTGTCGATTGCCATCGGGTTCCTTCCGGGCCTGCCTGTCGGCGGTGCCGCAGGCGGCTTAAGATGAACATGCTGAGTGACTTGATAGTTACATGGTTCACTATTACCTGCTTCTTAGTTTGGGAAGGGAAGGATGCTGATGTCAAGCAGCGCGCGGTCCGGCGAGGAGCACCTGAGCGCGACGGAGCTGGGCGAGCTGCTGATGGCCGCCTCCCGCGCCTTCTCCCAGCAGGGCCGGGCCAGGTTCGGCGAGCACGGGCTCTCACCGGCCCGGGTGCGCCTGCTGGTGGCGCTCCATCACAGGCCCGGCAGCCGCATGCGAGAGCTCGCCGATCTGCTCGGGGTCAGCGGCCGGGCGATCACCCCCCTGGTCGACGCCCTGGAGTCCGACGGCCTCCTTGCCAGGAGGCCCGACCCCGATGACCGCCGGGCCTTCCGCCTCACGCTGACCGACGCCGGGATCGGCGCGATCGACGAGATCGCCGCCCTGCAGGGCCGGATCAGCGAGGAGATCTTCAGCGGGCTGGCCGTCGAGGACCGCGACGGCCTGGCGCGCCTGCTCCGCGTGTTCCTCAACACCGCACCGACCCAGGACCACCCCCCGGACGCCCTCTAACGGGGGCGGCCGGAATGCGACAGAAACGCGCCGCACCGATCCCTAACCGCAAAAAAGCGAGTTTCTGTCCGGTTCCTGAGATGGCGTCTGGCCAGGTCAGCGCGGTGGGGCCACTACGGGAGCCAATCCGGTCCCACGCCGGGCACCGCCATCCACAGCCGTAACCTCGACTTCCGTTCCCACCGCCTGACGTGCGGTCTCCGGCGGACGCGGCCCGTTTCCGCCGTATTCCGGTGGCACCCCTTTTACGGCTCCCTAATGCCGCTGCTGTTGGAGGAAGCGCCGCTGGTCGTCGAGGAGGCCGGCCGGGAAGAGCGCGCGTGGGGCGAACACGGCCGTCAGGGCCAGCCGCCAGGAGGAGCGCTCGATCGGGGTGCGGACCAGGGCGTGGGTGGCGCCCGGGTAGCGGCGCACGGTCAGTGTGCCGGGCGCGAGCAGGCTCCGGTAGGCGGCCTCGGTCTCGGCGCCGTCCACGTTGAGGTCGTCGGCGCCCGAGATCAGCAGCACCGGGACGGACGGCATCGCCCGCAGGTCGGTGGTCGCGTCCGCCGTGTGGTTGCGGCTGATGAACGACCAGCGTTCCGCGGTGAGTTCCCGGTCGGCACCCGGACTCGCCTGGTACTCCTCGTACGCGGCCCCGCGCCGCAGCAGCGCGAGGGTGGCCTCGCGGGTGCGCAGGGCGTTCGCGGTGCGCACGGCGGAGGCCCCCTCGGCGCGGAGACGGGCGCGCAGGTTGTACTCCCCCTGGCGGTGCCAGTTCACCGCGGTGCCGACCGCGATGACGAAGCGGACTCCGGGGGCCGGAGCCTGGGCCACCACCTTGGGCAGCACCCATCCGGCCTGGCTGGCCCCCCACAGCCCGATCCGGGCGGGGTCGACGTCGGGGCGTGCGGCGGCCCAGACGAGCGCGTCGGTGGTCTCGCGGGCCCGGTCGTCCATGGTCTGGCCCAGCCAGTCGGCGGGCTTGTCCAGGGAGAGCGAGGCGTATCCGGCGCGGGCGAAAGCCTCCCAGTACGGCCGGTAGAAGCCGTCGTGGGTGGCGTCGACCGGGCCGTCGCCGTGCACGAAGACGACGAGCGGGAAGGGGCCCCGCCCCTCGGGGGTGGCGAGCACGCCGGGGAGCTCGCGGCCGGCGGCCGGGACGGTGACGCGCTGCTCGCGCAGGGCGTAGTCGTGCTGCCGCAGGACGACGCCCGTGAGGAGGAGGGCGGTGGCGAGGAGGACGGCGGCGGTACCAAGGAGCGCGGTGCGCAGCCGCCTGCGGGGTTTGCGGGGGGCGGGGGACGTGCCGGGTGCGTCAGGCAGGGCGGATGTGGTGGGCGGGGCGGATGCGGCGGGCGTGGACGGTTTGCGGAGCGGCCGGGCCATGCGAGAACTCCTATTTTTCGTTCAAAATAAGAACGATCGTAGCGGCAACGAACGTAGTAAGCTTATGCGTATGACGACGGAGAGCGTGGACGTACGGCGCGGGGTGCCCGAGGGCGCCGCGGAGCGCGTCGCCGAGCTGTACTGGGAGGCCTTCGGACGCAAGCTGGGCGCGGCCCTGGGTCCCGCCGAGAAGGGGCGGCGCTTCATCGCCGCCCACCTGCACGCGGACCGCGCGGTGAGCGCGGTGTCGGCCGACGGCCGACTGCTGGGCGTGGCGGGCTACCACCTCGCCGGCCATGGCCTGACCGGCGGCGACGCGGCCGCGATCAGAGCGGCGTACGGGCAGGTCAGGGGCTTGTACCGAGTGTTCCTGCTGGCTCTGCTGGAGCGCACCCCGGCCCGCGGCGAGCTGCTCATGGACGGCATCGCCGTGGATTCCGCCGAGCGGGGCCGGGGCATCGGCGGCCTGCTGTTGCGGGAGGTGGAGGCGGTCGCCGCGGAGCAGGGGTGCCGGCGCATCCGGCTCGACGTGATCGCGGAGAACCCGCGAGCGCGGGCCCTGTACGAACGGCACGGGTTCCACGCGGTGAAAGTGCAGCGGACGCCGTGGCTGCGGGACGTCCTCGGATTCGGGGCCGTGACGACGATGCACAAGGCGGTGACGCGGTGAGCGCGGGCGAGGCGGCGGGCTCCGTCCCGACGCGCATGGTGGTGCATGCGCTGGTCCGGGAGGACGGGACCGTCGAGGGCGGCGAGCTGTACCGGGTCGCGGGACTGCTCGGGATGACCGACCAGCAGGTGCGGCTGTGCGTGAAGCGGCTGGTGGCGGAGGGGCAGTTCACCGTGGAGGGCCGGGGGCGGCGGGCCGTACTACGGCTCGCGGCGGCCGCGGGGGCCGGGCCGGCGCACGTACCGGAGGTGGAGTTCGTACGGCACGCGTACCGGCAGGACGCCGGCCTGGAACCCTGGGACGGCACCTGGCACGCCTTCGCCTTCGCCGTACCGGAATCCGCGCGGGCGGCCCGGGACGCCCTGCGGGACGCCCTGACCGGGCTGGGGGCGGCGCCGGTGCAGGGCGGCCTGTACGTCACGCCGAACGCGATCGGCCCGTACGTACGGGCCCGCGCGGCGGAGCTGGGCGTACCGGAGGCGCTGACCTGCCTGACCACCCGCGACCTGGAGGTCGGCGGGGCCGTGGATCCGGCGGCCGTGGCGGCCCGCCTGTGGCCGCTTCCCGCGATCGCGGCCCGCTACGAGGCACTGCACACCCTGGCAGCCGCCGATGCACCCAGGGCGGCCGGGGACACCAGGGGCACCGGGGCGGCAGGCGCCGGCACGGGCGCCCGGGAGGCAGGCACGGGGCTCGCAGGTGCCGGAGGCGCGGGCGGGGGGGACCGTGACGGGGCGGTCGCGCTGGCGCGTGCCGTCGGGCTGGCCGCCGCGTTCTCCACCGCGATGCTCCCCGACCCGCTGCTGCCGCCCGAGCTGCTGCCGCAGCCCTGGCCGGGGACGGCGGGCCGGGCCGCCGCCGCAGCGGCATGGGAGCGGCTGTGCGAGGCCGCCCCGGCCGGAGGGCCACGGCTGTTCCGGCTGTACGCGGAGGCCTCGGGCCGCCCCGGGGCCGCCACCGACGAGGAGTGACGCTGTCAACTCGCCGGAATCAATGGTCGTTCAAGCGGGTTGTTCGACATCGGACCGTGCCGATCCCGCCCCTCTTGCCTGTGAACCTGGGCTGTCCGGGGCGAAAAGCGCTGACCGTCAAGGCGGCCCTTCGGGCGCGCGGCCCGCCGGCCGGGCTGCGTCGGATCGGTAGGCACGCCGGGGTCTCCCATGAACAGGTTCGCCGGATGCTCGTGCCGCCCGAGGGGTAGCCCACTACGCCGAGGTGAAGCGGTGGTGCGACCCGGAAGGGAGTTACCGGCTGGGCGGGGGTGTGCGCAGCGGGCGCAGGGCGCCGTCCCGAATGATCTCCGGCAAGATGCTGAGCCGATGGCGAGGCGATGCCGACTTCGACGAGACGGCCAAGGCCATATTCGACGGCCTGCGCTGACACCTCGATTGCCTCCCGCCATCCTGAGCCACGTCGGTCAACAGCCCTGCTCGATCCCGGCATGGCCTCAAAACTTGCCGACCGGCCCTCCTACCAGCACGAGCGGGCAGTCGTCAGGCCGATATCAGCCGTGGAGGTTCCTCACAATCCTGGGGCCGTGATGACCGCACTGATCGCGGCACTCAGCAGCAGGGTCGCGCCCATGATCGGTCCGGCTGATCGGCTGCTCGGTGTGTGGGTACCGCGCAGATGTGGCACCACCGACCCGAGCACGACCAGTTGGACGACGCCGACAACAGCCACACCGATGTCATTCAGCAGCCACGCCAGCGGCAGGAAGTGCACCGCCACGACCACCGCGACCCACCAGGCCATCCATCGGGGTGCGCCGCGCCTGGCCAGCACCAGGCATCCGGCCCCCGCGGCGATGACCTCGGCCACGACCAGGACTCCGAACCAGGCGTACTTGCCCTCCAGCGCACTCGGCTGATCCCAGTTCGCGGCAGTCAGCACCCCAAAGGCCACGGCCAACCCGACGCCCAGCACCGACCCCGCGCCCAGCCAGATCCGCCAGCGCTGGGGCGGGTCCTCCTGCGCCCAGCCGAACCACACGAAGGCCATCAGCCCGAACCACGCCGTCGTGAAACACTGGTCACGCAAGAACTCAGTCAGCACCGGCACTCATTTCATGGATCGCACCCGAGTGGAGCGCACCGTTTATACCGCATAGCCCTTTCGACCGCTGCGCCGTACGGTCGCGGTGGTGAAGGGCGGTTCTCGTCCGGCCTGGTGTCCAACGTCTTCCGCACGACCTTCGACTGACTGACCAGCGCCTGCGGCACCGCCGTGAGGCTGAACCGGCACCGAGGGGTGGCCTCACCCGTGCAGATGAGGCCCACGCTCGGCCGCTCCCGAGAAGGCCTGACGGGGACCTCAGGACGGCGTAGCGCGAAATATGGTCGAGGAGCAAGAGGACCCTCCGATCTGCGGCACCTGCTTGGGCGCGGGTGGAGAGTGGATCGACCGCAACGGCAGCGGTCCCAAGCAGAGCGTCTGGGTGGCATGTACCTCGTGCACGGGGACGGGGCGGCGATGAGCGACCCGATCACCTGCCCCGAATGTGAGGGCAAGGGCGGCCAGCGATTGGGCCGCCTGCGCATCGCGTGCCGGTTCTGCCACGGCCGGGGCTGGGTCGGCGCCGAGCACGAACCCGCCGAACCTCCTCCGCCGCCCGCCGAGCCGCCGCCGGCCTGGGAGCACCGCATCTGGTCCGACCCCACGGCCGCCGCCCTGGGATGCCGCTACTGCCTGGGCTCGAAGACAGTGGCCCACCTGGATGAGAACACCCGCACGCTGGTGATGGCGCCCTGTCGATGCCGGACGTCTGGGGATCCGTCGGTGAGCGCGTAGGAAATCACGGTCATGTGCTCGGCGGTACTGCGCTCATACGGTGAGCTCGATGGCCAGCAGTCCCCGGGGTGCTTCAGCGGGGTGCTGGGTGCGGAAGAAGACGAGTTGTTGCTGGCAGGTGCCGAGCACTTGCAGGGCGGTTCGTTCGGGATCCAGCCACCGGGGCTCTTCGGACGTCACCAGGTCCTGCGCCGTGGCGTACGCCTTGATGCGCCGGACTCGGCTGTAGTGGATCGCGGTCTTGCAGGTGATCCCCACGTAAGAGCCAGCCCGCAGGCGCCGGGCCTCACGATGGGCGACCTCCGTCACCACGCTGATCCGCCCGGCCACGATGAGCCGGTAGGTACGCTCGGAGACCCCGATCGACAATATCGACTCGGCCACACGGCCCAGAGGCAGCGCCCTGCCCTTCGGTAGACCGTTGACCGTGGCCAGGTTTCTCGCGCGCTCTCTTTCCCGGCTCTCCTCGACGATCTCCTGTACCCGAGGCGACGTGTCCGGCCCGAATGCTCCGGGGCCGGCTCCAGAGCCGATCAAGTCGCGGTCGTCGCGCTTGCCGAGCAGATGGTTGTCCTGACTTCTTTCCCGGGAGATCAGCGCCCGCGACCAGCGTGTCAGCGCCTCGCCCCAGGCGTTTCGAGCTGTCACCACCTCTGCGGGACTGCCGCTGCGACGCACCCGTGCATAGTTGCTGTAGCGCGTTTCGGCTTCAAGGCGGCTTGCTCGAAACTCCATCGCCGCCGGGGATGATTCGCCGTCCTGAATCTTGTCTTCTTCCAGTCCCGAATCGAGCAGGACCCCGTCCATCGCCTCCTCCCGGTAGGTCAGCGCTCGCACCCATTCGGCCAGCGCCCAGCTCCACCCCTGCTGGGCCCGGCTCAGTTCCTTGGCCGATCCGTTTCCGGCCGCGATCGCGTAGCGCGTCTGACGGTAGTGATTGGCGCTCCAGTCCAGTTCACGTCGCGCTTGCCGAAACGCCTGCCGGGCGTCCTCGTGCTGGTCCCATTCCTGGGGCTGATGCGTCATCGGGTGAGGATACTGCGGACGAGGCGCCGTAGGCGGGCTCTGTGCACCTTGCCCGGTTCGGTGCCCGCGGTCAGGATGAAGGCATTGGAGATGGTCATCTGGACCCACAACTCAACCACTGCACCGAGCGACGCAACACGCCGTCCGAGCACCAAGAGGTGGCCCGGGCGCTTACACATTGAAGAAGTTCTGGATCCTACGCACTGCACGATCCGAGCTGCTCGTCGCCGTAGTGGGGGTACCAGCGGTAGTAGCTGGTGTCGACGTTGCGGCTTTGAGGGGCTCGGCCGTGCTGGGGGTGCCATCCGCTCCAGTGGCGGGTGTTGCAGGGATTGCACAGCGGCGCGCGGACGAACTCGTGGGTGTGGCAGTGGTCCCACACGCGTGCCCGCGTGCTCATGCAACCGGTGCACATAAAGTGCGAAGCCGTGGGCCAGTCTGTGCGGCCGGCCCGGTCCACGCGGTAGCGCCGCTGCTGCAGCTCGCCGTTGTAGAGCGCGGTGCCTGCCTCGTCTGCTTTCGCGCCGTAGACGACGGCGGTGCGGGTGATTTCACCGAGGTTGGCCACCACCACGTCCCCGACGCGCTCGAACCAGACGTCGGAACTTCCTCCGTGGTGGGCCCCCATGCACGAGCAGTCGCACTCGACCCCCTCCGCTTCCAGGCACTTCTTGGAGCAGCGCGACAGCTTCGACATGTCCCGCCACACCACGATGTAGCCGTAGCGGTCGATCGCCGCCGTCACCAGCTTGACCAGGCAGTTGCGCGGCAGCTGCCATCGGTCGTTGTGGAGGCGCGGGGAACGGATGCCCACGATCTGGTGTAACCAGCGCCGGTTGCCCGTCATCGCGGGGATCTTCGCGATGACCTGCCCGTCCTTCGGTAGCCAGACCATCGCCACCGGCCCGACCCCGGGCGCCTTGACCACGCGCCCGTCGACGACGCGTACCTCCAGCACATCGCCCTGCATACCTTCACGGTGACACGCAGGTCAGACGCAATGAAGGCGGCGAAGACAAGGTGAGCCGAATGTGGCCAGCCGGTACACCGAGCCGCAGCGTCCTCGAAGATCGACCGGTGTCCTACGTTGTCAACGGGCGGTTCGCATCGAGGACGGGCTGGAGCCTCGACGCCAGTCCGGCTCCTTATGTCCACGGTAGGTCTCCCCCGCCAGGATCTGCGCTCGCGCTCGAATCGCTTCGGCGCATGCCGGGTGCGCCCACCCCTGCTCGACCTTCTCGATCAGCGTCTGCACCGGATACCCCTGCCCACAGCCGACGCAGGTGCCGGCGAATCGCGCCGCCACCCCGCCACCCCGCGGCCCTTCGTGCTCGCGTTGCGATCCCCGCTCTGCGGACCGTTCACTGCCTTCCTGGCTGGTTTCGCCGACTTGCCCCTGACCGCTGTAGGCGTGGGCATGCAGCGCGCGTGCGCCCATGCGCCCGCCTTGGTCTTCTGCCGGCGGTGGCCTTTACCGACGGGTTTCCTGCAGATCGGGCAGGCTCCCTTGCGCTGGCTGTCCTTTGCGGCGCCATCGCCTGCCCGGGCTGTCGTCATAGATCGTGACCGTACCGCCCAGGCCCAGGCAGATGGGCCGAGATGCGGCAACGCCCCAAGCCTGAACAAGACACCCACGCAGGGCCGCGCTGGAAGCTAAGTGGTCGGCTCCGGAAGTCCTTCGGGGGTTGACATGGGTGGCGACGTTCCAGATCGACCAGGTCGCCTACGCGAAACCTGGCGAGAAGCACCAGTCCATCGACTCGATTGTCTGTTTGGTCAGCTCAGGGTGGTTGCGGCACTGGGTGACAGCGGGGGCCGGCGGATACCACCGGGTCTCTCTTCGTACGGTGTGGTGCCCCGTGATGCGACACGTTTTGCGTGCGCCGCGCCGCACGGCTAAATTAGCCGTATGACTAACTTGGTCGATCGACCAAACTCTCCTCGAGGACAGCGTCGCCGCGAGGGGCTCATCGAGGCCGGGCTCGCCCTGCTCATCGAGGGCGGCTGGCCAGCCGTCACCACCCGGGCCGTGGCCGCGCGCAGCGGCGCCAATGTGGGGCTAATCCATTACCACTTCGGCGGCCTGTCGGCCCTGCATCTGGAGATCGCCCGGCGGGCTGGCGACACAGTGATGATGCCCGTGCTCGAGGCGCTCCTTGCCGCACCGGACGCAGGCTCCGCGCTCGATGCGATGCGCCGTGTGGTGCCCCGGGTCACGGGCGATGAGAAGGTACTCCGCCTTGCCGTGGAGCTAATGGCGGGGGCGATGCGCGAGCCGGAGCTCGGCGACGCGTTGCGGGTGGGGCTGCGGGAGGCGCGTGTCCAGATCGCCGACTGGCTCGGGGCACTCAACCCGCAGTGGACGGCCGAGCGAAGGACGGGGGTAGCAACGCTCGTCGCGGCGTTGCTGGACGGGATGATGCTGCACCACCTGCTGGATGCCGAGCTGTCCCTCGAGCCCGCCGTGGCGGCGCTCGGTGAGCTGATCGGGGCCTCGTCATGAAAATCTTGATCTCCGGCGGCGGGATCGCTGGCCTCACCCTCGCCCACTGGCTGCACCACTGGGGCCATATCGCCGTGGTGGCCGAGCGTGCCCCGCACGGGCGCCTCGGCGGCTACGGCATCGACTTCTTCGGCACCGGCTACGACGTGGCCGCGCACATGGGCATCACCGACCGGCTCGCCGCGCACCAACTCCCCACCGACAGTGTCTGCTACGTGGACGGGGCAGGACGTGTCACCGCCCGGCTCGAGCGGCAGCTGCTGGAGAAGGTGATCCGCGGACCGTATCTCGCCCTGATGCACACCACCCTCGAAGAGGCGTTGGCCGAGGCAGTACGGGACAAGGTCGAGATCCGATACGGCCAGCACATCGCCGCCATCGAGCAGCGGCCCAGTGGCGTCGGCATCACTTTCGCCGAAGGCCGGCAGGAGAGCTTTGACCTGCTGATCGGCGCGGACGGGGTGCACTCGGCGACTCGTGAACTCGCCTTCGGACCGGAAGAACGGTTCGCGCGGCACCTCGGCTACACCATGGCCTGCTATCCGCTGCACGACACCTATGGGCTCGGCCCGCGGCGCGTCCACTACAGCGAGCCCGGCCGGCAGACGATCCTCTACCCCACCGGCATGCCCGGTGAGCTGATCGCGCTCTTCCTCTACCGCACCGCCGACCACACCATCCCGCCATGCGCCGAACGGCGTGCCGCACTGCGCCACACCTTTACCGGCATGGGCTGGCTCACTCCCCAACTGCTCGACGCGGCACCCGAAGACGGACTGTTTATGGACAGCCTCACCCAGATCACCATGCCGTCCTGGCACACCGGCCGCATCGCACTGACCGGCGACGCCTGCGCAGCCATGACCCTGACCTCCGCGCAGGGCGCGTCCATGGCCATGGACGGCGGCTACCTACTGGTCCAGGCACTGCACCAACACGCCGACCACCAGGCGGCCTTCCACACCTACGAAACGCAGTTGCGCCCCGCCGTGCAACAACGCCAGCAGCGCGCCCGTACCTTCGCCCGCTCCCTCGTCCCCGCCACCCGCACCGGCCTCGCCACCCAGAGCGCCGTCACCCGGCTCGTCCTGCGCAACGCCTTCAGCGGCCTGCTGCGCCGCGGCTACGGCGACGCCACCAGCATCCTCACCCGCACCTGAAGGACACTCATCATGGAGATCGTCAAACGCCCGGCCCCGCCGACCGGGATTCGCCGCCTGCTGTTCCGCTCCCCCATCCACTTCTACCGACTGCGGCTGGGCTGGCTCTTCGGCGGCCGGCTGCTCCTGCTGAACCACACCGGACGAAAGTCGGGCAAGCGGCGCCAGGTCGTCATCGAAGTCGTCGAGCACGACCGCTCGGACGGCAGTTACGTGGTCTGCTCCGGATTCGGCCCCAAAGCCGCCTGGTACCAGAACCTCCTCGCCACCCCCGAGACCAGCATCCAAGTCGGCACGCGGACCATCCCCGTCACCGCCCACTCCCTCGACACGGACGAAGGCGGCGACTTCATGGCCCGCTACGCACCCCGCCACCCCAGAGCCGCCCGCAAACTCGTGCGCTTCATGGGCTTCTCCGCCGACGGCACACAAGAGGACTACCGCGCGGTCGGACGCCAACTGCCCTTCGTCCGCCTCAGCCCACGCCAACCGTGAAGTAGCCCCACGACCCACAGGTCTCGACGATAGCTCGGAGGAAGTCGGTCCCGTCACTCCCGTTCACCGCCGCCGAGAGATGGGCCGCCCTTCCTCCATGACCGCGTGCTCTGCTGTGCCCGTGGAGCTGACTGCTTCCGAGCGCCATCAGCTCAAGAAGATGGCCTACGGCCACAAAACCTCGCACCAGGCACGCCAGCGGGCAACGATCGTGCTTCTGTCGGCACGGGGCCACGTTTATGCGACAACCCGCGAGAAACCGGGAAAAGAGACCGAGGACATGATCGATGATCTAAGAACCGAGACCGTGGAAAGGCTCGACCTGGATGTGTCTCGCTCCTCAGGATGGGCTTGATCCGGTTTGACGGACATCCGAGATCAGGGGCTCGCCCCCGAGAGGATGTCCATGATGGAGAGCATGGGGAAGAAGAAGCCGCGTCCTCGCCGCTCGTTCACGCCGGAGTTCAAAGCCGAGATCGTCGAGCTGTGCCGGCGCGGTGACCGCCCGGTCGGGCAGGTGGCCAAGGACTTCGATCTGACCGAGACCGCGGTGCGGCAATGGGTGCGCCAGGCCGAGGTCGATGCCGGCGACAGGGACGGACTGACCAGCAGTGAGCGGCAGGAGCTGCAGGCGTTGCGGCGGGAGAACCAGCGGCTTCGCCAAGACGTCGACGTGCTCAAGCGAGCGACGGCTTTCTTCGTGAGGGAGACCCGGTGAGCGTGCACCCGTTCATCGAGGCGGAGAAGCAGAGCGGCCACAGCGTCAAACGGGCGTGTGAGCTGCTGGGAGTCTCCCGTGCCGCCTTCTACTCGCGCCGCAGCGCGCTGCCCGGTCCGCGCGCGGTGCGTGATGCGGAGCTGGCCGAGCACATCGCCGAGGTGCACGCACGCTCGCGAGGCAGCTACGGCGCACCGCGGGTGCACGCGCAACTGCAGCGAGACGGTGAGCAGTGCGGCCGGCGGCGGGTGGCCCGGCTGATGCGCGCGCTCGGCCTGGCCGGACGGTATCGGCGGCGCCGGCAGCGGACCACCGTCCCCGACCCGGACGCCGGCACCCGGCCGGACCTGATCGGCCGCGACTTCACGCCAGATGCGGCCGGGCTCGATGCCCGCTGGTGTGGCGATATCACCTACATCGCCACCGAGGAGGGCTGGCTGTATCTGGCCACCGTCATCGACATCGCCTCGCGCCGGGTGGTCGGCTGGGCGACGGCGGATCATCTGCGCACCGACCTGGTCACCGACGCGCTGCTCCAGGCCTGGGCACACCGCCGCCCTACTCGGCCGGTGATCTTTCACTCGGACAAGGGCTGTCAGTACACCAGCGCTGACTACACCGCCCTGGCTGAACGGCTCGGAGTGCGACTGTCGGTCGGGCGTACCGGTCAGTGCTGGGACAACGCGCTGGCCGAGTCGTTCTTCGCCACGCTCAAGGGCGAATTTCTTAACATCCAACCCTGGCCCACCCGCTCCGCTGCCCGAAGCGCGATCTTCGAATTCATCGAGGGCTGGTACAACCTGCACCGGCTGCACAGCAGCCTGAGCTACCGTAGCCCTGCCGATTACGAGGCCGCCCGCGCAGCCTGACCACCACAACGATGGTGTCCGTCAAAGCGGAACAAGCTCAAGGATGAACATGACAGGGCGCAGGTGCATCCGGCTAGGCGGTCCCGGTCCGCGAACGTCCGACTACTGATCAAGAAGGTCTGAGGTCACGCATTTGGGCTGGTCGAGTGGTGCGTTCGTGTGGGTTGTAGACCTGGAATATGAGGTATTCGGATAGTAGAGGTCTGTCGATGCGGGTCCGCGCTGAACGGAAGCGGCTTCGTTTCGTAGCGGCGGACATGTTCGCCGGGGGCATGAGCGCGCCGCAGGTGGGGTGGCAGACGCTGCGACTGACGGGGTCCAAGGCGGCTGGGGCAGCGGGACCGGCCAGAGAGGCAAGTAAAAGCCGCACGGCTCGGCCCCGACTTCTGCGACACCCATACGCGTGCGCGGGTGAACCGGTGCGATCCGGCCCGGCCATGGGGTGGTGTCGGCCGTGGTCGACCCATCTCGGTGGGGGCGTCTTTCGCTGGGTTTCGATCTCACACAATGCTAATTGTGTGAACCTCTCGTCCCGGGCGGTAACGATCGAGAGACAGGCCAAGCGCAGGGCGGCAGCATCTATTGATATGGCGTTATGCGTCTGCTCAAGCGATTTCGCCGCACTCGCCCTCTGCCCGCAGATGCCGCACCGGTCATGCCGCCCGTGTTGCGTATGCCGCGGGCAGCGGCATGGTGGATCGTGCCGATCACCCTTTTGGTGGGTGCGGTCGTCGGCGGGGTGAGTTGGTGGCTGTTGAGCGATGCGTCGTCGACGGCTGCGGCGATTGCCAGGCAGGGAGCGTTACAGACCGCGCTGGCAGCAGGTGCCGGGGTTGGAGCTGCGGTGACGCTGATGCTGGCTTTTCGTCGCCAGCATCACCAAGAACGCACCGCGGCCGTGACCGCCGACCTTGCTGAGCGCAATGTTCTGCTGGCCAAAGAGGTGGCCGAACACACCAAGCATGATGCGACCGAGCGGCGGGTCACCGACCTGTACGTCAAGGCCGCCGAGCAACTCGGGCACGACCAGGCCGCCGTTCGCCTGGCCGGCCTGTACGCGCTGGAGCGGCTGGCCCAGGACAACCCCGGCCAGCGCCAGACCATCGTGAACGTGATCTGCGCCTACCTGCGGATGCCCTACACCCCGCCCCGGCCCGCAGACCCCGAACAGGAGCGCAAAGCCGCGCTGCGCGAGGCCCGCCGCCGTTACCACGCCACCCACATCAGCGGGACCTCTCCCACCCGGCCGGCCCTTGCGCCCGCCGAGGACTTGGAAGGCGAACGCCAGGTCCGGCTCACCGCTCAGCGCATCCTGAGCGAGCACCTGCGCGACGAGCGGCCCGCCGAGCAACGCGACACCACCTCACCCGGCCCGCGCTTTTGGCCCGGCATGCGCATCGACCTGACCGGCGCCACCCTCATCGACCTCGACTTCAGTCACTGCCACATCGCCGAGGCCACCTTCACCAAAGCGACCTTCACCGGGGACGCCAGGTTCAGCAAGGTGACCTTCACCGGGGACGCCGAGTTCGGCGAAGCGACCTTCGCTGGGGACGCTTGGTTCCGCGAGACGTTCTTCAGCGGGCGCGCCCACTTCGGCAAGGTGACCTTCACCCGGTATGCCCACTTCGGCGGAGCGACCTTCGCCGCGCAGACCTGGCCCGACAAGGCGGCCTTCCCCCGGGACGCCTTCTTCGGTGAGGCACCCCATATCGGGTTCACCTGGTTCGGCGGAGCGACCTTCACCGGTCATGTCTGGTTCGACCAGGTGACCTTCGCCGAAGGCGCCTTCTTCGGTGAGGCGACCTTCACTGAAGGCGCCGGATTCAACAAGGCGACCTTTACCGAGCGGGCATGGTTCGGCAAGGCGATCTTCACCGGGCTCGCCTCGTTCGGCGGGGCAACTTTCACCGGGCAGGCCCAGTTCATCGAGGTGACCTTCGCCAAGGGGGTCGAGTTCAACGAGGCGATCGCCACGGCTTCGGATGGCTGGCATGTCTGGCCTGCCGGGTGGTGGGTCAGCGGGCGGTCCGATGGCAGTGGGGTGCTGGTGCGGGAGGGCGAGGACTAGCGACGGATCCGCTGGTTCGTCCTCCCGCAGGAGGGCGGGCATCGCCGGCGGGCGGCTGGTCGGGGCCGGGTCGTGCCCGGGGATCGGGAAAGCCTGCGCGCCGCGGTGTAAAGCAGTGCAATAGCGGATGTGCCGCTTCTTCCACGCCGTCGTCCTGCCCCTGACCCCACCCCGGCCGTCCCAGGGACTGTGCCGCCCACACTGCCCACGCCCCGGGCTGCGGCTTGGTGGATCGCGCTGGCCGTGCTGCTGGTCGGTGCCGCGGTGGGCGGCACCCTGTGGTGGCTGCTGGCCGACCTGGCCGTCGTTGCCGTACCTGCCCCGCCCGGTGCCCCGCCGACCGCTCTGCCGGCCGCCTTTGGCGGGACGATCGGTGCGCGCGGTGAGATGCTGCGCACCGCGCTGGCCGCCGGTGCCGGAGTCGGCGCCGCCATCACCTTGGCCTTGGCCTTTCGGCGTCAGCGCCACCAGGAACTCACCACGCTCATCACCAGCCACTACGCCGAACGAACGGCCGAGCACACCGAGCGCGACGCCACCGAGCGCCGGGTCACCGACCTGTACACCAAGGCCGTCGAACAGCTCGGCCACGCCAAGGCCGCCGTGCGTCTAGGTGGCCTGTACGCCCTGGAGCGCCTGGCCCAGGACAACCCCGGCCACCGCCAGACCATTGTCAACGTCATCTGCGCCTACCTGCGCATGCCCTACACCCCGCCTGCGCCCGCCCCGGACCCCGCACAGCAGCGGCAGGAGGCGCTGCGCGCGGCCCGGCGCCGATACCAGGCCACCCGCGGCGGCGGGACGGCCCTGCCCGCCGGCCCGCCCTCGGCCGACATCAACGACACCGACGCCGAAGGCGAGCGCCAGGTCCGCCTGACCGCCCAGCGCATCCTCGGCGACCACCTACGCGATCAGCGCACTCCCCAAGAACGCGACAGCGGCCACCCGGCCGATACCCGCTTCTGGGACGGCATGCGCCTCGACCTGAGCGGCGCCACCCTCATCGACCTCAACCTCCAGCACTGCCACATCACCAACACCCGATTCGACCGAACGACCTTCATCGGGGACGCCGCGTTCGGTGGAACGACCTTCACCGGGGAAACCATGTTCAGCAGAGCGTCCTTCACCGGGAACGCCCGGTTCGGTGGGACAACCTTCACCGGGAACGCCTGGTTCACCGACGCGACCTTCACCGGGAACACCGCATTCGCCGAGGCAACCTTCACCGGGAACGCCGCATTCGCCGAGGCGACCTTCATCGGGGACGCCTGGTTCGTTAAGGCTTCCTTCTTCGAGGACGCCCGGTTCAACAGGGCGACCTTCGCCGGGAAGGCCCTGTTCGGCGAGGCGACCTTCGCCGCGGGCTTCTGGAGTGGAGATGGTCGAGTGCTGCGGCCGGGTGGTGGGCAGTGCTGGCCACCGAAGTGGACGGTTGTGCCGCCGGAAGGCACCGAGCTGCTGCGGCAGGAGGCGGAACCGGAACCGGAGGCGCCCGGGCCCGGTGCGGCCGGCGGCGCTCTCGCACCGGATGCCGGGGGTGGTGAGGACAGGGCGCCGGGGACGGTCGGCTGACGTCGGAGCCGCGCCCGGGTTCGCCTGATTTCAGCAGGGTCAGCTTGCGGGAAGTCCTAGGCGACTGCAATCACGTCAGAGAAACCCGCAGTGCTGAAGCTCAGCCGCAGTGCGATATCGCTACTTTTGTTCGCCGCTGCCCGAAGCGTGGCGGTCGGCTCCGCGGCCCTCAAGGCCACTGGGCCTCGCTGCGCTCGCCCCATGGCCTTGACCGCCGCAATCACCGACCGCCTTACGGGCCACCACGACGACCACGCGGTCCGATCGGAGCGGCGTAGCGTCGGGGTATGGCCGAGGAGCAACAGGACCCGCCCATCTGCGATACCTGCTTGGGCGCGGGCGGTGAATGGATCGACCGCAACGGCAGCAGCAAGAAGCAGAGCGTCTGGGTGGCGTGTACCGCGTGCGCCGGGACAGGGCGGCGATGAGCGACCCGATTACCTGCCCCGAGTGTGAGGGCGTGGGCGGTCAGCGGTTGGGCCGGCTGCGCATCGTGTGCCGGTTCTGCCATGGCCGGGGCTGGGTCGGTGCCGAGCACGAGCCCGCCGAGCCCTCCCCGCCGCCCGCTGAACGGCCACCGGCGTGGGAGCACCGCATCTGGTCCGACTCCGCGGCCGCCGCTGTCCTGGGATGCCGCTATTGCTTGGGCTCCAAGACCGTGGCGCACCTGGATGAGAGCACCCGCACGCTGGTGATGACACCTTGCCGATGCCAGGCGCCTGGGGACCTGTCGGGGAGCGCGTAGAACACTGCGGAGCCCATGGGTAGAAACCCCTTGCCGATGACGGCCTCGCCGGTGGCGGCGCGTGAGATGACACGCTCTCCGCTCGCGAACATGTGACTCCGGATCTCACCTACAAAGCCAGAGGGGGCCGATGCAAGGTGTGAGGCCATTTGCGATCGCCACTTCGGTGCTCGCCGTGACGGGCGATGGCGATCGACGCCACGCCAACTCCTTCATCGTCGGCGTGCCACTGAGCCACGACGTTGCCCTGATGCTCAACGACAACGTACGACGAGGCCTCCCCGGTAGTTCGAAGCTGCCCCGGTGCGAGCTCGGAACTCACCCATCGCTGCTGCCATGTTCAGGGCTGGTTTCGACGGGGTCAACGGGCCGCAGCATCAAAAGCATGATGGCCAGCACGATGGGCCTGGAGATGATCTCGAACCAGGAGCTGCCGGCATCCCATTGGATGACGGTGGAAAGAGCGATCAGAGCCCATGCGGCGATAAGGATCCGGCGCGCGCTGTGGCCGCGTCTCCCGTCCACTCCGGCCTGCAGTGCCAGCACGACGGGAGAGAGGGTCAGCCAAAGCGGCACCAGCCACGCCCAGAAACCTGACTGGTCGAGCCCTTGTGGCGACTGTGTCCACACCAGCAGGTCGGTGAGCGAGAGCCACACCATCAGCACCGCTCCCAGCACGAGGACTGCAACCTGAGCGGTCAGCCGTACTCGTCGGAGCCACGCTGACTCGATCGGCGACGTCTCACTCATCGAGGCCTCCCCTTCGCGACAAGATGGCGGTCGCGATCATCTTCGGCATCGAGCTAACCGCATCACGGTCGGTGCCGTCCGGCAAGCGAGGCAACCCTTCGGGTTTACGTCATGGCGATCGCGCTCCAGGCCCCTTTGCTGCTCCTGACTGCGTACTCGACCTCAGTGGGTGACTCACATTGCCCACTGAGAACCGCACCTTCTCAGTGGAAGGACGGCCACAATGTCGCCCAAAGCCTCCAGCTCGCGGATCCGGAAATTCCCGACTATGGGTCACACCAAAAGGTCTTCGCTTTTGGCCCCTAATACCCTGAGAAGACTCAAAATCGTGAAATACCCCGGCTCTACTACCGTCGCCGTTTCGATTTTCCTGAGAGTCGACAGCGCGACCTCGGCGCTGGCAGCCAGCTGTTGCTGGGTGTAGCCCTTCTGAACGCGAAGTTCTTTCAGTCTCGGTCCCAGGCGTGCCGCCTGTGAGGCATACCTGCTATCAGCTCGTTTTCTTCGCCCCGAAGCCACCGCACCACCACGTGTAGTGATAAATTAATACCGCTCAAAATTTATCACTACTACGACGCGAAGCACACTCCTCGGCACGCTGAGACCAAGGAAGGCACCGTCATGGCCAGACGAACGACGATCGAGTGGACAGAGGTCACGTGGAATCCCACGACAGGCTGTGACCAGATTTCTGCTGGTTGCGACAACTGCTACGCGCTTACGCTTGCCAAGCGGCTCAAGGCCATGGGTGCCCAGAAATACCAGCGTGACGGCGATGCCCGTACTTCGGGACCAGGCTTCGGGCTCACGGTTCACCCTTCGGCGCTAGCTCAGCCGTACTCCTGGCGCACTCCTCAAGTGGTCTTCGTCAACTCCATGAGCGACCTGTTTCACGCCCGGGTCCCGCTCGACTTCGTCCGCGAGGTCTTCAAGGTTATTTCGGACACTCCCCAGCACACCTACCAGATCCTCACTAAGCGTTCGTCGAGGCTGCGTAAAGTCGCACATTTGCTCGAATGGCCAGCCAATTTATGGATGGGGGTCTCCGTCGAAGACCGCGACGCCCTCCACCGAGCAGATGATCTACGAAAAGTGCCAGCTCAGATCAAGTTTCTGTCCTGCGAACCTCTGCTGGGGCCACTGTCTGACCTGAAGATCGCGGGCCTGGACTGGGTCATCGCTGGTGGCGAAAGCGGACCGACGCACCGCCCCGTTGATCCTGACTGGGTGAGAGAAATCCGCGATCTGTGTCAAGAAAGCCAAACGCCATTCTTCTTCAAGCAGTGGGGAGGGCGCACACCCAAAGCAGGTGGCCGGCTGCTCGATGGGCGCACGTGGGACGAACTTCCTCTCCAGGCGCAACCGTCTCACTCGAAAAATCCTCATGTCGTAACCGCTTGACCGGTTTCGGCCGGAAAAACCGGGTGGGTCGCTTCGCGAAGATGGGTAAGAAGTCATGCATGCCTACCCCCCGGCCCCTTCTTTGGCACTGCGCGCCCCATACAAGAGCCAAACACGAACTCCTGCGCCGATACCTGGAAGCATGGTTTCCCATCCTTCTTCAGGGTCCTCGCGCGCGTGAATGCGTGACATACGTGGAAGGGTTCGCTGGTCCGGGCATCTACGAGGCCGGTGAACCCGGATCGCCCATCGTCGCTTTGCAGGTCTTCCTTCGTCAGCGTCGCCTCCTTGACGCGGGTAAGAAGACGAACGTCGTGTTGATCGAAGAGCGAGCGGACCGGCTGCAGCGGTTGCAAAAGGAGATCAACGACGCCACCGCCCCGTACGGGAACGTTCCTGATGGCATGAGGATCGAGTACCGCAACGACAGGTGCGCCGACGCCCTGCTCTCTGCCTTACACGCTGTCGGAGCGATGAAAACGCCAATCTTCGCCTTCCTGGACAGCTGGGGCGGGCCGGACATTCCCCTCGACGTCGCACGAGCTATCGCGAGCGCTCCCTCCAGTGAGGTCCTCGTCACGTTCGGCACGCGTTTCCTCATGCAATTCGGCAAGGCTGAGGCACATCAAGCCTCTGGTGATCAAGCCTTCGGGGGGCCTTCCTGGCGCAAAGTCTGGGACCTTCCCTCCAGCAAGAAGAAGAGCTTCCTCGTCAGCACCTACCGCGAGTCGCTCAAAGCGGCAGGCTTTCGCTACGTCCTCTCCTTCGAGATGCTCGGCGATGGCGGCCATGACCTGCATCTCGTCTATGGAACAACAAATCCCCTGGGACTACAGAAGATGAAGGAGGCCATGTGGAAGGTGGATCCGATCCGCGGCGTGAACTACCGCGACCCCCGCGACCCAGACCAGCTCTCTCTTGAGCTCAGCTTCGATCCGGACACGGGCCCACTACGTCGAGCCATCCTTGAAGAGCTGTCCAAAGGGGAACGCACCCTCGCGCAGCTCAGGGACTTCACGCTCCTGGAGACCGTGTATCGCCCTCCTCAGGCAACGATCGTCGTCAAGGACCTCCTAGGACGTGGTCTTGTGGAGCGCGAGCCTGCTCGCGGCCAGCTGAGCTCAGACAAAGTGATCCGGCTGGCACCTAAAAAGCCCCCGGAGACGGAACCGCTTTTTTGAACACGCAGTGACGACCCGGGCAGTCGTCAACACGAGATCGACGCTTCTTGTCGCCGCAGACAGAGTCGGCCCTTACGCGCAAAGCCACCTATTCGATCTTCGAGGCCCGAAACGTGTCGCCACGGTTCCGGTGGCGCATCGGGTACAGGCCGCTCATCATCGAAGGCATGACCTCCGGTCGCCAATACGCCTACGTGATCCAGACGCGCGAACCCGGCCGCCCCTCATGGTCGTGGGCGAGCTACGGCGACAAGGAGCGGCAGACGGCCGGGCGCGGGGTCGTCGACGATGCCACAGGCAGCCCCCGCGTGTTCGGCCGCGCTACCTTCCGCGCCTACCTCGAGCATCTGGTCACTGAGGCATCTGAGGTGGTGAGGTACTTCCTGCAGGGGGAGCATCCCGAGCACGACACCGACTGGCGCATCCTGGTATGGGACGTCCCCGCCACGGGCTACGACCAGCGCAGCACCGTGCCGCCTGCCGGCGATCCACTCCGCGCGGGCTACGCCCTCGCAATGGCCATCGAGGGCGGCGAACCACACTACCTGGGCACCTGGAGCGGAGCCGACGTCCGCAAACGACTATGCGATCTGGTGGTGCGGGAGGAGGAGTCCCACGCCAGGGATGCCGTTCCTCCGTCCGTCTGAGCCGGCCCGTCCAGCGCGGTGGCGGCCTGAAGCAAGGTGAGCGGCGCGATCACGATCCACGCCGATCCTTCCCTCGGGCCGGTACCGCATCGCTACGCCGGCCGTGTCAACGGCAGCTCAGCGGCCCACGCTGCTGGGGCGAGCCACACCAATGCCCCAGCCACAACCCCACCACGCTCGGCCGGGCTCGCCCGCTGTCGAACACCGGCCGTGAGGCCTTCGGCTCCCTGTGGAAAAGGGGCAACACCGGGATCAGCTCAGGGATGCGCGCAACGCGGCGATGAACCATTCGAAGGCGGGGACACCGGGCGGGAACGGCGCATGGCCGTTGAGCACACCCAGGAGCTGCCAGTACCGCTCCACCCGGCGATCGGTGAACATCTCCATCTCGTCGGCCACCCGGTCACGGTCTTCGGCGGGCAGCGCCGGATCCACCAGCTGGTCCAGGATCGCCCTGCCCTCGGCCGACCCGGGGTCGATGCCGGCGGCCACGGCTCTTCCGGCGTGCTCGAGGACCAGGCCGGAGTCGTAGGGCTGCGGCCCGGACTCGTTCCCGGGCGCGGCGCCGGCCACCGCCATCTGACGTACGCGTTCCTGGAAGCCGGTGTCACTCACGAGTTCGGCGAGCTCCAGCCAGGCCTGCGCCTGTTCCGGGGTGGGGTCGCCCGGCAGCTCTGCCGGGAGCCGGCGCATATGGGTCGCGATGTGCGCTCCCGGTGCCTGCGGGTCTATGCCGTCGACCACGCGGTCGACGAACTCGTCGATCATTCGCTGCCGCTCCTGGGCGGACAGGCGGGCCAACTTGTGCATGAGCATCATCTCCTCGGTCGTGCTTTCCTGACGGGTGATCGACCGCAGCACCGCCCGGCGCAGCTGGAGAGAGCGGATCTGGGTGTCCAGCGCTCCCAGGTGGGCCCGCGCGACCTCGACCACTGTGCACTGCCTCGTCAGGATCTTCTGGACGGTGTCGAGGTCCAGTCCCAGTTCGCGTAGCGTTCGCACCAGGTCGAGTCGGACGGCGGCCTGCGCGTCGTACAGACGGTAGCCACCGGCCGACCGGCACGTCGGCGGGATGACACCGATGTCAGACCAGAAGCGGATCGTACGCACCGGCAGGCCCGTGCGGTCAGCGAGCTGTCCGATGGTGAGCAGGTCGTCGCGATCGTTCACCACAGCACCAGCATCAACCCTCCAGCCGCTGGAGAGTCAAACCGATTGTTCCGACAACACGTCGCGGGGGTCTTGGCGCCCCTCGCGGGAGGCGCCACCGGGTGTGGCCCGCCCGAGTTCGGCGAGGGCGGAAGCGATCGGCGGGCCTTCCTCGGGTCCGGCCGGAGGTGGCCGAAAAGGCTGACCGCGATGAGGGACTCGGCGCAGCGGGGGCCGCCGGAAGGTCATAGGTTCCGGGAATCCCTAATTCCCGTGAGTTGTCGGAAACTGAGCGGATCTGGCGCCTCTTTCGTCTCAGGTCCCTCCAGCGGGCTCTTCTGCCTAGCGTCAGTTCCGCTCGAGCCGACCGGCGACCCCCTCCCTCTCGTATTTGGGTAGCCCTACCGCGTCAGTGAGGTCCGCGCCGGTGAAATTCGCGTCGGTGAAATTCGCGCCAGCCAAGTTCGCGAGGAGGAGTTCTGCGCTGGTGAGGTTCGCCTTAGTGAGGTTCGTCTTGGTGAGGTTTGCGCTGGTGAGGTTCGTCTTACAGCTCGTTTCAAAATGAGCGGTGTGTCGGCTGGTGACGGCAGACTCAAGCGGACAAACTCAACCGCGTGTCTTCCCCCGACCTCGTTCCAAATGATCTATGGGAGCGCATAGCTCCGCTCCTGCCGCCCCATCCACCACGCCGCCGACACCATCCAGGACGGCGGCCGATCGACGACCGCATGGCCTTGGCCGACATCGTCTACGTGCTGCGCACCGGCGTGGCCTGGCGCGATGTCCCGGCCTCGACCATCGGCTGCTCGGGAGTGACCTGCTGGCGGCGACTACGCGACTGGACCGAGGCCGGCGTGTGGCCACGCCTGCACCAGCTACTACTGGACGAATTGCGGGCCGCGGGCCTGCTCGACCTGAATGATGCCGCCATCGACGGATCGCACGTGCGCGCCCTCAAAGGGGGGACCACGTCGGCCCGTCGCCGGTCGACCGAGGCCGGCCCGGCTCCAAGCACCACCTGATCGTCGACGCGCACGGCACGCCGCTGGCAGTGTCGGTGACCGGCGGCAACCGCCACGACGTCACCCAGATGCTCCCCTTGCTGGCGGCGATCCCGCCCATCCGCGGTGTACGAGGCCGACCTCGGCGCAAACCCCGGCGGCTGTACGCCGACCGCGGCTACGACTACCCCAGCCACCGCCGCCACCTGTGGAAACGCGGGATCAAACCGGTCATCGCCCGACGCGGTAGCCCGCACGGCTCAGGACTGGGAACCATCCGGTGGGTGGTCGAGCGGACCTTCGCCTGGCTACACCAGTTCAAACGGCTGCGCATCCGCTACGAACACCGCGCCGATCTCCATCAAGGTCTGCTCGATCTGGCATGCAGCCTCATCTGCCTGCGCCGACTCCGAACCTCATTCTGAAACCGTCAGTTAGTGGATAACTCACATTATCCACTGAGTACTTTTATGATCTTGTCACGGACGCTCTGCGGTCCGGGCTGCCCCCGCACATCGCCGCGATCGAGACCACCCTTGCCGCTGCCGCGCAGAAGCTGGAAGCCATGCGCGAGCTCACCGTCCGCAGCGCCACCGTCCACCTCGCCATGCCCGAGGCCCGCCGTTCAGTCGGACGATCCAGCCCAGGCACCTGACCCGGATTCCTCACTGTCACGCCATCAACTTGCCTGGAATCCCGTTTCGACGTCAGATCAACTTGACGTCAGATCAACTTGACGCAATGCTGGGGTCATGTCCACTCCCGACGACCTTGAGGGCCGGTTCACGCTGCTGACCGCCGTCGCACGCTATGACGAACTGCGTGCCCGTGATGCTCTCGCATCAGCGGTTGATGACGACGACCCCCAGCTCACACCCCCTGATCCCAGCACAGCGCCCCTGACGCGTGATGAGGCGTTGGAACTCCTTGCGCTGGGCGAGGTGATCGCACGGAAGGCCGGCTATGGACGTCAACTCTCCGTGCGGTCCGCCCGGAGAGTCGGCGCTTCGTGGTCGCAGATCGGTGCGGCCCTGGGGACCAGCAAGCAAGCCGCGTGGGAGACGCACGGCCGGTGGATCGACGACCAAGCCGAGCAGCACCGGCGCAATGGCTACGAGGGCTTGGACAAGAACGATGCGGCGGCCGCACGCGCAGTCGCCGGCGAACCCGAAAGTGAGGAAACAGAATGAGCGAGCGTGGCGAGACCACCATCCGCCCTTTCACCCTCGACATCTCGCAAGCGGATCTGGACGACTTGGCCGGCCGCCTGGCCGCGACCCGGTGGCCGGACGAGATAGCCGGTGCCGGCTGGTCCCGCGGAGTGCCGCTGGCCTACCTCAAAGAGCTGGCCGAGTACTGGCGCACTGTCTACGACTGGCGGGAACATGAGGCAAACCTCAACCGGATCCCCCAGTTCACGACCACGATCGAAAACACCAATGTCCACTTCCTACACATCCGCTCCGCCGAACCCGATGCGCTACCGCTGCTGATCACCCACGGATGGCCCGGATCCATCATCGAGTTCCTCGACATCATCGGGCCGCTGACCGACCCCCGCACTCACGGGGGCGACCCCGCCGACGCCTTTCACCTGGTGATCCCCTCCATCCCTGGCTACGGGTTGTCCGGGCCGACCCGCGAAGGCGGCTGGGATGTGCGCCGCGTCGCCGGGGCCTGGGCCGAGCTGATGCGACGCCTGGGCTACCACCGCTACGGCGCGCAAGGCGGCGACTGGGGACACGCGATCACCCGGGAACTCGGCGTCATCGATACCGGCCACGTCATCGGAATTCACCTCAACACCCTGCTGACGCTGCCTCCCAGCGACCCGGCCGAGGCAGCCGAGCTCACCGAGGACGACAAAGCACGGCTTGAACGGATGATCAGCGCGGAACCCGAGATGTCGGGCTACGCAAAGATCCAAGGCACCCGGCCGCAGACACTGGCCTACGCACTCACCGACTCCCCGGTCGGACAGCTCGCCTGGATCGTCGAGAAGTTCAAAGAGTGGACCGACTCCACCAACGTGCCCGAAGACGCGGTTTCCCGCGACCGGCTCCTGACCAACGTGATGCTCTACTGGCTCACCGCGACCGCAGGCTCATCAGCCCGCCACTACTGGGAAGCCTTCCATCCCTCCCACCCCCCGCGCACCGAGCCATCGGCAACGCCCACCGGAGTGGCGGTCTTCGCCGCCGACCTGGCCAGCCCCGTCCGGCGGCTCGCCGAACGAGACAACAACATCGTCCACTGGTCCGAATTCGACCGAGGCGGCCACTTCGCCGCCATGGAAAAACCGGATCTGTTCACCCACGACGTCCGCGCGTTCTTCCGCCGACTTCGCTGATGGACCTCCGGCCGGGCACGGCCTCAGGCGACGACGCTTCCGCAACGATATCGGCTCAAATTCGGCTGACGGGAAAGCCGGCGGTGCGCATGCGCGACACGTCCGAAGCCATGGCGACACAAGATTTTCCCAGTCAAGGTGGCCTTTCCGGCGCCTTTCATCCGAACCCGGCCGATCGACGGCCTTGGCGAGTGCTTCGAGGGTCAACGGCCTCCGAACTCATCCACGTCGCCGAGGCCGAGCACGGCCCCATCACCGACGACGAGGTCCAAGCACTGCGCGACCAACTCCACCAGGTCCGGCGGGGACAGGCCGACGGTGGGACGGCCACGTGACCCGTTCTCCCGCTGTTCCCGGCGGCACCCTCGTCCTCGACAGCGAGGGACTGGCCAAGGCCGTCCTGCGCGACCGTGATGACCGGCTACGGCGCCACGCCGGCCACGACCGGGATCGACCGGTCTGCGGCCTCCCGGGGCTCCCGGCCCAGTTGCCTGACCGGCTTGATCGCCAGCAGTGCCGCCACCACGCCGACCGTCACCAGAGCCGACCCCAGCATGAAGGTGCGCGGTTCGACCAGCGCGGTGACCGGACCGGCCAGCGCCTGCCCGGCCGCCATGCCCGCGACCGACCCGGCCACCTGGTAGGCGTTGACCCGGTTCACCACGTCCGGCGCCACCTGCGTCTGCACGCTGGTCGACCACATCACCGACCAGAACGCCAACGCGCACCCCCCGAGCAGGTGCCCGCCCATCAGCAGCGGCAGCGGCAGCCCGAGCGCGACCGTCAGCGGCACCGCCGCGTACCCGCTCAACGCCACCGCCCCGGCCGCCAGCGGCCTGCGCGGCCTGAGCCTGATCGCCACCAGCCCGCCCAGCACGGTGCCGAGGCCGAGCGCCATCATCACCCAGCCGTATTCGGCCCCGATGACCTGTGACGACAGCGGTACGTACGGCCCGATCACCAGGACTCCCCAGAACACCCAGACCAGGATGACCGACCACATCCAGTTCATGGCCGTGAACTCCTCCCAGCCCCTGCGCAGGTCGCTCAGCACGTCGGAGGGCTCCGTCCTGGGGACGGCGACCCGGAGCAGCAGTAAGCACACCCCGCTGACCAGGAACGTCGCGGCGTCCACCGTGTAGACGACGACCGGCCCGGCGGCGGAGATGAGGACTCCGGCCAGTGCGGGACCCGCGAGATGGGTGACCGCCTCGGCGATCTTCAGTGTCGCGTTGGCCCGCTGCGGATCTCCGGCGACCAGGGGAACCATGCCGTTGACGCCCGGTTCGAACATCCCGGCGGCCATGCCTGACACGAACGCCGTCACCAGCAGCAGGGGGTACGGCGGGGCGCCGTCCAGGAAGGCGATGGCCACGACCCCCTGGGTGACGACCCTGACCGCGTCCGCGCCGATCATCAAACGCCGGGCGCCGATCCGGTCGGCGACGACCCCGCCGAACAACATGACCAGCACGGCAGACGCGGTCCAGAGTGCCAGCACGTAGCCGACGCCCGCGATCCCGTAGATCCTCCCGATGGCCAGCGCCGAGGCGACGGGCATCATCGCGTCACCGAGCAGCGAGATCGTGCGGGCTCCGAAGTAGAGGGTGAAGCTCCTTGTCCACATGAGCCCTGATTCTTTATTTTTCCAGATCACAGCACCGGTGTCTCAAATGACATCATTGAGTATATTTACGCCATGCCTCTGGACTGCCCGGAAACGCCCCCGACGCCTCCCAGCCCGCATCGCGTGGTCGCTGTGGTCGCCCCGAACCAGGAGCTCTACCCGGTCACCTCCGCCTCGGCCGTCTTCGGCTACCACGGCCCCGACATCACCCAGCACTACAGCTTCAGCCTGTGCGCCGAACACCCCGGCTCCCTCCCCACCACCCTCGGCACCCCCATCCAGGTGGACAGCGGCCTCGAAGCCCTCGACGACGCCGACACCGTGGTGATCGCAAGCTGGGTCCTCACCCCCTCGCCCGCCGTATTGCACGCGGTCTCCCACGCCCACGCCCGAGGCGCCCGCATCGTCGCCGTCTGCGCCGGAATCTTCGTTCCCGCAGCCCTCGGCCTCCTGGACGGACGCCGCGCCTCCGTCCACTGGGAACTCTCCGGCGAACTCGCCGCCCGCCACCCCCGCGTCATCCCCGACGACACCGTCATCTACGTCGATCACGGCGACGTCGCCACCGCCGGAGCCTCGGCCGCCACCCTCGACCTCTGCCTTCACCAGGTCCTCCAGGAGCACGGCGCGGCGCACGCCATGCGCATCGGCCGCCAGCTCGCCGCCGGCCCGTACCGCGAGGGCTGCCAGCGCCAGTACCCTCCCCTCCCCACCACCGGCCCCATGCCGGACTCCCTGGCCCCCCTGCTCGAATGGCTCCTGTCGCGCCTGCCCGACCAGATCGCCGTCGAGGACATGGCCGCCTACTCGGGCGTCTCCTCCCGCACCCTGACCCGCCAGTTCACCGACCAGCTCGGCGTCCCGCCCGCCCGCTGGCTGCTGGAGCGCCGCCTGGCCGCCGCCCGCGCCCTGCTGGAGGAGACCGACCTGCCCGTCGAGACCATCGCCGCCCGCGTCGGCCTCTCCTCAGCGGTCAACCTCCGCCGCCGCTTCCACACCGCCCTGCGCACTACCCCGGCCGCCTATCGCCGCTCCTTCCGCTGAGGGTCCCGCGCGGCTCCGCCGCGTTCCGCTCCTCCACCGGCCGGATTCTCCGCCGGGCGCACCACCAGGTCCTGGATCTCCCCGCTCGTCCGGGACCGACCGGATCGGCCCGGAGGCCGACCAGCCGACGCCTTCAGCCCGCGGATTCGTCCGCCTGAGGGACGGCATCCGGCCCCTCGACGGTGAGCCGGTCCTCACCAAGACCGCCACGCTCGGCGTGGACGAGATCGCCGCCGTACTCGGCACCATGTCAGGACCTACGCCCGCACTTGGATCGCTTCTGCGCATGACGACAAGCAGGCAAGGGACATCGCCGAGACGGACCGCAACGACAACCCTCGGATGAGAACTTTCTCTACGTGAGCTCTTTTCAACCTGACGGTCCTGGCCACGACGGGTTTACGCAGAGCGGTGGCGGATGAGAGGAGGCTCCCGGGCGAGCCTGTCCCGGTCGTCGTCGCGCAGGGCGCCGGAGCGCAGCGCGTGACCGACGACGTGAGCTTCGGCCGAGGTGAGACGGGTGATCAGGTGACGGCGGGAGGACTCGTAGCTGACCAGCAGGGTGGGGGTGGTGCGGGCGAAGGCGGCGCCTCAGCAGAAGGCCAGCAGCAGGGTCGTGCTTCCCACACCGGGGCGAGAGGCCACGGCGGTCAGGGTGCCGCCGGCGGGCAGGTCAATGAGAACGGCGTCGAGATCGGTGATGCCGGTGAGGATGCGGCCGGGGGGCGGGCCGGGAAGGTCTCCGGTGCCGGAGTGATCCGTGAGGCCGAGGTGCTCCAGGAGGCCAAGGAACTCCTCGCGGGCCGGGGCGGGGGCGGGGGCGTAGGCCATGGCGGCCATTCTGCCAGCCGAAGACCAATGCAGCGAGGTCGCCGGACCACGGAGCAAAGCGGTCGCTTTTTCCTGAAACCGCAGGTCAGGCAGCGGGCCTGGGAAGTGGAATTTCGGCGGCGGACCGGCGCGCGGCACGTGGCACCTGCGACCTACCGTGCGGCCGTCGACATCGCCTAAAACGCCTTCTGAAGCGACGCGGCGTGGGAGGGCAGTGATGGGGCACAGAGCGCTTAAGCCAGCTACATGTATGAACTCATTGACCGACATGCCTGTCACTAAGGTCTTTTGTCCGGGAGGGCTGGCACCGTTTACACCAGCAGCAGGCAGGTGACGATCGGCAGATCACCGCGAGGCGGAGGTGGTGCTGCTAGCACTTCTTGACCTGGTCTCGTAGCGAGCGCGAGCCCGCTTGGCCTCTGTATCGGCGAGTCGTTGAGCGTGTTCTTCAACCGCCCGAAAATACTCATCCTCGCCGATTTCGTCAGATACAACGCGTTCGGCAGACTGGACCATGTCATCTTCTAAGGCTAAATCGCGCGGCTTTTGCTCTTGATCTTTGTCAGTCATTAAGCGATCCCTTCCAGGTGATGACTTACCTGTTGTTACGACAGTCTCACACATCGTTGCCATGCGCCAGGGCTGCAGCCAGCAAGCCGGCCAAGAGACGCAGAGCCTCTGCGTCCGAACGTCCGAAAGCTCCAACTTCGTGTGATACCAAAACAAGGAGACCCTGCCTCAGCGCGCTGGCCCCGTCACCCAGCCCGACTGTTGCCACCACGCAGCTACGGTAGGTAGCGTTAACCTCGAACGCGCCTAAAAATCTGTGGAACTTGTTGATGTCTTCTGAGTACTGAAACCGTAGCGGGTGGCTTAGCTCATTGAGCGCGAATTGGACCAACTCTACGTCTTGAGGTCCACTGTCGCCGATCACCTTTCGTGGTGCATTTAGTCCCGCCTCGTCCCATGTGTTTTGGGCAAGGTGAAGTCTTCTGTCGCCGTTCAGCAGGTAGAACGCGGCATGCACGGTGTCGCGATCCTCTACCTGTCCGCACAGCTTACGCGCCGTACCCAAGATCTTTAGCGTGAGATTCGTGATGGCGCTTCGTGAATCGTCCGGTCTTTTTCTGCAGGCATGTCCCAGAGCCAAGATCACCGGAAGAGGCCCGCCTGCGAGCATCTTCGCCATCCTCGATGCGACCCCTTGGTACCCCTTAGAATCTTTTCTGTATCTATCTGATTCTTTTCGACTCTGTTCGAGTTCTTTTTTATACTCTTCCGCAAGGGAGTGATTAAGCCGGTTTGCTATTGCTACAAGCGCCGCACAGATCGTCGTGGCGGCAATGAGGGCCCATCGAACCGGGCCAGAATTTATTCCAGTCAGCGCCCCACATAGAGAGACGGCTACCGCTAATAACACCACCGTTGGGGAAGTCAGCAGAACTCGCCGAAAAAAACTTCTGACCGATATAACCCATTTAGGCAACTTCATCCTCCCTTTGCACAAGATTTGCCGCACTCTGAAGCAACAGTACTGTGTCGGTAGCGAACCGCTACTCCCTCTCTATGGTGAGATAAAAATGTTACGGGTTCATTTAACGCAAAACATGCGAAAAAGACATATTGTCAATTAGGGTACCAATGGGTTCATAAGGTAAATATCGGACCCTTAGATGGCCAGCTCAGCGGATCAACGATGCAATGCGCGACTGAGGAATTTGCCCACCCGCACGCTCAACGATGCGGAAGGGACGGGTTGTCGTTTCGGCCGGACAGGCCAATAAGACACTTGACCCTCGTATTTCCGGTCAGAGTGCAAAACAGTAGTTTCGAGGATTCGACGGATTGTGCGCCTGGGCGACGATCGACGACGCCAAGAGCCGAGGACTCGACATGAACTAGTAGGGCCTTTGGAACGGAGTCGATCGGATGAATAAGGCCATCGAGAATCTCGTATCAGATCGCCGTTACCGTAGAAGATCTGAAATATTGAGCACTCGCCCGTCGAGTGCTCACCTGTCTTTCTCGTTCCTCTCCGGTCCATGCGCCGAGTGTGAGCTACATGTCGTCTCGAGAATTAGAGATGATCTTATCGAGCGCCTACTCGGTTCTGGCTCTGGAGGTGGAGGGTTTACCGGGACGGGGCACGCCGACGTTTGGCCTGTGAGCCTGAGTCTCCGATTCATACCGGCACTCCCTGGATAAGTGAAATTATCCGGGGAGTGTGAGTATGATCTCCCCGGATAACCTCCGGGCGGGGCCTGAGCTAACGCCGGAAAAACTCCCCGGATAAGAAGGAGAGGGGTCCGGAGGATGACCGCGAGCGCCGACGGCAAGATCAACAATGGTGGCGACGCCGGAACCGGCAACCCGGTTGACAATCACGGCGGCGAGTGGGAGGGCGGCCGGGTCGACAACCACGTTGCCAACCGAGGTGGCTCCGGAGCCGGCAACGTGGTGGCGCTCCGGCCGGGTCTCGAGCCGGGATCGGTGGCGGCCGCGGCGGAGGCGGCATTGGCCGCGTTCGGTGCGCATCTCGATCGGTGCGCGCTCGCGGCCAACACGGTGACCGCCTACCGGCGCCAAGCCATCGCCTACCGCGACTGGCTGCTCACCCGGGCGGCCGAGCACGCGGATGCGTTCGTCGACCTGGTCGGCGCCGAGGCCGCCGTCACCGCCTGGCGCCGCCACCTCCTCGCCGCGGGCGCCTCGCCGGCGACGGTGAACCAGGCCTTGGCTGCGGTGACGTTGTTGTATGAACACGGACCTAGCTTGCGCCTGGCCGTCAAACGCGCCCGCGTGCCCAAGCCTGGAGCTCCGGATGCGTTGTCGCGGGCGCAGGAGAACGCGGTCCGCCGCGCCGCCGACCGCCGCGGCCCCCGCGACGCCGCCCTCATCGCCCTCCTGCTCGGCGCCGGCGCCCGCGCCGAGGAATGCCAACGCCTGCGCACCGGCGACATCCCCTTCACCGCCCGCAGCGGCACCGCCCGCCTGCACGGCAAAGGCGACGAAGTCCGCACCGTCCCCCTACCGGTCCCGGCCCGCGAACGGCTGACCGCCTGGCTGCAGGCGCGCGCCGAACTGCTGGCCGCGCGGCCCAACCTGGCGGAGCAGGTCGGGGACGGGCTGTGGGTCGGTCAGGACGGTTGTCGGTCGACGGCGTCACCGACGTGGTCCGCGCCGTCGGCAAGGACGCGGGCCTGCCGGCCCTGCGCCCGCACCGGCTGCGCCACACCTACGCCACCCGGCTGCGCGAAGCCGGCGCCGATCACGCCCAGATCCAAGCCCTCTTCGGCCACACCTCCATCGAAACCACCGCCCGCTACTTCCGTGCCTCCCCCACCGAAATCGCCGATCTCGTCGACCGCGCCCTCGACTACTGATACTTCATCCCGCAGGTAAGGGAAGTACTGATGAGCAACGCGCTCTGGGGAGTGTGGAGGGCGCTGACCTCCACGTTGTGAGGTACTGACCGATCCGCCGGTGACCGCCGCCGACATCGGAGACCTCATCGAGCGTGGCCTGACCAGCGTGGTGGGCGGCTCCAAGGGCTGGGACCTCTACGGCTGGGGGCCTCCCGTACTTCACCACAGGTCGCTAAGCGACCTAAGGTACTCTCGGGCATTCTCTAAATCTTTATCTGTCTATCTTGTCGTTCCACCCAGAGCTGGTGAGGTTGCTGTAGGAGCAACCCGCGCAGTAGAAGGAGCGCTCGTCCAGGAGAGGCCGGAAGTTGGTGGCTGTCATGCCGTTCTGAATCCGGTTCACAAACACGCTGGTTGTTTTGTCGCGGAAATCCCAATCCTTCAGCTCCTTGGTACCTGCCGCCGACCACTACAGTCGCCTACCGGTGAAGTTCTCGTCCTGCCACAGGCACACCCACCTGCTGGGACAGTCGGGTCTGCCTAGGGTGCCCACCTCGCTCGCGGGCTGGGTGGCCAGATCCGCTTCCGTGGCGGTGTCATAGCAGCGAACGTCGCCGACGGCGAACTCGGCGCACGCCTGGGCCCCCTGCCATCCCTTGCCAAGGTCGATCTTCTTACCCTTGTACGTTGCGATGATCCTAGTTTCGGAGTTCCCTGTAGGCGCAGTGGTGACCGGGCCGAGCGCTCCAGCCGGGATCCCGCCGACTAGGAGCAGGGCGCCTAAGACGGGCTTGACAGCGAACATGCGATCCCCTCACGTCAGAGGATCATCTCGCCACCGACCGGCAGGGCGGCGTAAAAGCGGTATTCACAGCGAACACTGCTCCTGCGCCGCGTCCTAATGATTCGAGTTGAATCGAATCCGGACGTTTTGAGTGATACACCTGGGTGTCGGCTGTCGTCCTGCAGATACGATTCGACCTCATCTCCGGGGCGTTCTGGCTCTTGTACAAGTTCGCCGCCCGGACAAGAAGTCCTCGCCCTGGACACCGAGGAATTCCCCCTGCCCAACCGGTGCGCCAAGGTACGGCGGCAGGGCGGCACGGTCGACATCATCGTCTGGCGCACCGCCACCGCCCGCCTGCTGGACGGGCGCCGTACCGGGCCGGTGTTCCTCGCCGACTGCCACGTCCGTGTCGAGTTGCCACCTTGCGACCTCGACCGGCTCTCCGGCCGGGCCCGACTGTCTTACCGCCGCGCCGCCGAGCTGTTCGACAACGCCACAGCTGGCTTGCCGAACGGGCCGCGGACCCTGCATCAGCTGGACCCTGCATCAGCTGCGCCACTCTGCCTTGACGCACGCCGCCGAGGACGGCGTCAACACCTCCACGCTGTCCGCCTACTCCGGGCACACCTCGGTCGCCTCCCTTGCCCGCTACGCCTGCCTCTCCTTCGAAGCCCTCGCCCGCCAGCAGGCCGGACGCGACCCGCCGCCGCTGACTGGCAACCAGGCAACTTGTGAAAAACGCGCTCGCGCTTCCCGTGAGTTGCCGGCCGAGCGGATGAACCGGACGTCCTCACCCCACCATGGGCCTCTCATAATGGGAGCCCCTGACGTCGATCCTTCATCCCCTCCCGGCACGCTCGATAGCCCACCACGTCGGTGAGGGCCGCGTCGACGCCGAGCTCGCGGGCCGCGGTTGCGTAGGCGCGGGCGGCGTCGGCCGGGCGGGCGGTGCAGTGCGGCGGGCTCAGCCGGTCAGACGCCGGAGCTTGAGGGTGTTGTCCGTACGGACGTGCGGTCGCCCGTCGGGGCCGATCTGGGTGCGCGGGTGCTCCTCGCTGACCAGCACCTCCCACTCGCCGCCGGGCAGTTCGAGGGAGTCGAGCACCTCCCGCGGGGTGGGGAGCGACCGGTGCGGGCCGGACTCCTCCCACGGCGGGGGCCCGGCGTGCCCGACGATCAGAAGCACCCCGCCCGGCGCGACCGCCGAGGCCGCGGCCCGCAGGATCCGCTCCCTGGGCATGTCCCCGGGAGAGTGCAGGAACTGCGCGGAGACGAGGTCGAAGGTCCCTTCGGGGAAGGACGCCGCCAGGTCGTGTCGTCGCCAGTCGATGCGACCGGCGACGTCCCCGGCGGTGGCGGCCGCGTGCCGGGCCGCGCGCTCCAGGGCGACCCCGGAGATGTCGACGGCGGTGACACGCCAGCCCTGCCGGGCCAGCCAGATCGCGTCGCCTCCCTCGCCGCAGCCCAGGTCCAGGGCGCTGCCCGGCTCCAGGCCGGAGACCTCCCGGACCAGGGCCGCGTTCGGGTCGCCGCTCCAGATTCGCTCGCTCTCGCCGTAGCGGCCGTCCCAGAACTCCTCCTCGGAGGCGGTGCCAGTGCCGTGCGTGCCATGGGCGCCATGCGTGTCGTGCGTGTCGTGGGTCATCGGTCGTTCCCTCCTCGTGGTCCCGTGCCGGACGGGGTCATCGGTCGCCCCTGTGGGCGGCGACGGCCAGCCTGGTGTCCTCGGCGATCAGGTCGGTGTTGATCGCCACGCCGGCGCGCAGGCCCGCGGCGGCGGCCCCGATCACCATCTCGTTCAGCAGGGCGACGTTGCCAGCCACCCACACCCCCGGCACCGTGGTCGCCCCGGTCGGGTCGGAGGCGATGTAGGTGCCGATCACGTGCCCGCCCATCTCCTGGGCGGTGGCCTCCAGCCCCAGGCTCGTCAGGACACCCGCGCGGGCGGTGAAGTAGGGCGCGACCACCACGGCCCGGCAGGGGATCGTCCGCCCGTCGGCCATGCTCACCCCGGTGAGCCGGTCGTCGGTCACCTCCAGGGCCTCGGCCTTCCCCCGCACCACGGCGATGTCACGGGCGGCCAGCTGCTCGTTCTCCTCGGGGCCCGGCTCGGGCGCGGTGTGCAGCAGCAGCGTCACCTGCGAGCTCCACTGCCGCCACATCAGGGCCTGGTGCACCGCGAACGGCCCGGTGCCCAGGACGGCGATCGGCCGGTCGCGGACCTCCCAGCCGTGGCAGTACGGGCAGTGCACCACCTCCCGTCCCCACCGCTCGGCCACCCCCGCCACCTGCGGCAGCTCGTCGACCAGGCCGGTGGTCACCAGCAACCGGCGCGCCGTGACCGCGGACCCGTCCCCGAGGGCGACGCGGAACTCCCCGCTCTCCAGCCGCTCGGCCGCGACGACCTCGCCCCGCGTGATCCGGCCGCCGTAGCCGGTCACCTCCTCCCGACCCGCTGCCAGCAGCTCCAGGGGTGGTGTCCCGTCGCGTGTCAGGTAGTTGTGCGCGTGCGCGGCCGGGGCGTTGCGCGGGGCACCGGCGTCGATCACCAGCACCGAGCGCCGGGCCCGGCTCAGGGCGAGCGCCCCGCTCAGCCCGGCGGCCCCGCCGCCCACCACCACCACGTCGTAGTCCCGTCGTCCGCTCCCGGCGGTCCCGGCGTGCGTTTCCTGTTCGGTCATGAGACGTACCTCCATCCGGTGGAGATACTGCGCCTCCCTGTCGCCGTACGGCAAACCTTGTTGCCGGTTCGGCAAAAGGCCGGACGACCGTGGGCCGGCCCTGAGGGCTTCGAGTCTGCCCTCGGCGTGGGCGTGGGCGTCGGACCCCGGGAGACCGCGAAGCGGCGCAGTGGTGCGGCGACCGCGCTCTCGTCCCGGAGGCCGACGCCGAGAGCCGGAAATCGCCCGGTGTCCACGGGGTCACGCCGCCCTCCCCCACGGTGCCGCCCGAGCGACGCGGACGGATCCCTATAACCGCATATAGAGCAAATATCATTACTCTTGGCGATTTCTGCTTTCACATATGTGGTGATCGGCTACAGTCACACGCTCTTACGGAGGATCGTCAAGAGACTGGAGCATTGTGCGAAAAAGAGCCTTATGGTTCACCGCCTTGCTGGTGATGTCGACGGTTTTACCGACCTCGACGGCCGGCGCGGACGCCGAGGTGGTGGCCCCGCAGACCATCACCTGGACGCCCTGCGAGGAGGAGCCCGCCGCCGAGTGCGGCACGCTGAGCGTGCCCGTCGACTGGGCGAAGCCGGGCGGGGCGAAGGTCGGCATCGCCGTCGCGCGGCGCACGGCCACGGACCCGGCCGCGCGGATCGGCTCGCTGGTGATCAACCCCGGTGGTCCGGGCGGGTCGGGGGTGGAGGCCGTGTACGGCGCCCCCGGGTCCTACACCGAGGAACTGCAACGGCGGTTCGACATCGTCGGGTTCGACCCCCGCGGCGTGGGACGCAGCAACCCGGTGATCTGCTCGGCGTCGGTGTACAACCGGATGCCGCACACCGTCATGAGAAGCCAGGCCGACTTCGACGCCTGGGACGCGTTCACCAGGGAACTGCACGCCGACTGCCGCGCCCGTACCGGCCCGCTGTACGACCACGTCGACTCCGCCGACGTCGCCCGCGACCTGGACGCGCTGCGCGCCGCCCTGGGCGAGGAGAAGCTCACCTACTACGGCATCTCGTACGGCACGCTGATCGGCCAGATGTACGCGGAGCTGTTCCCCGGCCGCGTCCGGGCCCTCGGGCTCGACAGCAACATGGACCACAGCCTCGGCGTCGCGGGTTTCCTGGCCACCGAGGCGATCGCCATCGAGGACGCGTTCGACCAGTTCGTCGGCTGGTGCGAGCAGGACACCGGCTGTGTCCTGCACGGACGCGACATCCGCGCGATCTGGAAGGACCTGCGGGAGAAGGCGCGGCGCGGTGAGCTGACGTACCCGGGCACGGACCGGACGATGACCGAGCTGCAGGTCATCTACAACGCCGCGCTGGGCACCGAGGGGCCGGCCTGGCGGCTGCTGGCCGAGCTGATCCACTGGCTGAACGGCGGGCCGACACCGGAGTGGACTCCCCCGCTGCCCGGACGGCAGCCCGTGGAGGGCGACGTCGCGCACCTGCCGACCCTGGTCCTGTGCCAGGACTACAACCTGCGGCTGCGGAACTACCGGGAGTACGCGGCGCTCATGCGCGTCTCCAACCACCTCGCGCCCGACACGCGGTACCACCCGTACCCGATCGACGACCTGCCGATCTGCATGAACCACCCGACCACCAACCCGCCGCACGCGCTGCGGTACACGGGTGACGCCCCGCTGCTGCTCGGGAACTCCCTGCACGACCCGGCCACCCCGTGGATGTGGTCCGCCAACGCGGCCCGCCAGCTCGGGCCCAAGGCGGTGCTGCTCACGTACGAGGGCTGGGGGCACCGCATCTACGGCAAGGACAAGTGCCAGACGGACATCTTCGACGAGTACCTGATCTCGCTGAAGGTGCCGCCGCACGGCACGCGCTGCGCCGTGGGCACCGGCGAGGAGAGAACGCTCAGGCAGCAGGCGCCGTCGCGGACGTGGCCGACCGGCCCGGACCACTGGGCGGCCGGCCCGGTCGCGTCCTCCCCCGCCCGCTGACCCCGGTGGGCGTCCCCCCGGGCGGCTCGTCCGGGTGAGATCCGCACCGGGTGGGTGCCGCCGGGCCACGGTCCCGTGGTCCGGCGGCACCCGCACCCGTGCACGCGGGTCACCGGCACGCGCCGCCGTACGGGCACGGGCCCGCGCCGTCCGGGTCCCCCGGGTCAGCGGTGGTCGTTCTCCTTCAGCTCGACGACCCAGGCGCGGCGCTCGGCGATCCTGCCGTCGCGCATGACGAACACCTCCGCCATGGACAGGCGCACCTCGCCGCCCGCGACCCGCTTCACCGTCCCGTTGATCTCCGCCATGACGACGTCGTCCTGCTCGACCATGCGCACGACCTCCAGACCCCGCCGGCCCGGACCGCGGTTTCCGCCCCGGCGGGCGTGATCGCCGATCGGACGTCGCGACTTCGGGAGTCGTCCGGTTCCGGGACGCGTTCCGGTCTTCCCCGGTGACGTCCTCACGCGGCCGGGCCGTCGCGGAGCACGCCACGGACGGTGTCGAGCCGTACGCCCGGTTCGAACTCCGGCAGCCACCAGGTCGCGCCGGCCCTCGCGTAGGGCCCGGGATCGGCACCGGCCGGCAGGCCGACGGCGATGTCGTACGAGCCCATCTCGCCGTGGCGCAGTTCGGTGAGGACGCCGACCACCTCGGCGAGCCGATCGGGGTGGTCGAGATTGGCCGGGAAGAAGCCGTCGAGCCGGGCGGCCCGGCGGACCGGCCTGACGTTGCCCGGGAACCCGGCGGCCCACACCGGCACGCCGGGCCGCTGAACCGGCCGCGGGAGGAACGCGATGTCGTCGGCGGTGTAGTGCTCGCCGCGATGGCGTACCGGCTCGCCGGACCAGGCCGCGGCCAGGATCGCCAGGGACTCGTCGAGCATCCGCCCGCGCCGCCGGTCGTCGAGCTGCTCGCCGGTCCTGGACAGCTCGCCGCCGAACCGGTCGCTGCCGAGGCCGACACCCAGGATGAGGCGGCCCTCGCTGAGCCGGTCCAGCGTCGCGGTCTCCCGCGCGACCTTGGCCGGCCGCCTCCGGGGAAGCGGCGACACCATCGGGCCGATCCGCAGCCGCTCGGTCGCGGACGCGACCGCCGCCAGCGTGATCCACGGGTCGGCGACCGGCCGGGCCGGTCCCCGCCAGTACATCTGGTCCCACACGAAGCAGCCGTCCCACCCGGCCTCCTCCGCGTCGGCGGCGAGGCGCGCGACCGTCCGCGGATCGGCGAGGTCGTCGAAGAGCGGCAGCCACAGTGCCGACCGCAGCCGGTTCACGAGCGGTCCTTCCCGGTGTGCCGTACCAGGGCCGGCACGAAGGCGTCCCACACCCCGGCGGGCAGGTCGTGCCCGGCCCCCTCCAGGACCAGCAGCTCCGCGCCGGGGATCGCGTCGCGCAACGCCCGGCCGTGCGGCAGCGGCAGGACCGGGTCGCGGTCGCCGTGGACCACGAGCGTCGGCACCGCGATGTCGCCGAACCCGCCTCGGGCCGGACCGTCGAACCCGACGGCGTAGTGGTTGACCAGGGTCGAGCGGTAGTCCCTGGCGCGCGCCACGTCCCGTTCGGCCAGCGACCGCGTCGCGGCCCGGTCGAAGTACGGCGAGTCACCGGCGTACGCCCTCGCGCCGGCGACCACGCTCTCGACGACCGCGGCCGCGTCGGAGGGGTCCGGTTCGGGCGGCACGGCCAGGTCGTCCGACGGCGGTGGCAGGTCGCTGGCCCCGGTCGAGCTGGAGACGAACGTCAGCGACGCGACCCGGCCCGGATGGTCCACGCCGAGGATGAGCCCGATCCCGCCGAACATCGACTGGCAGACCAGATGGGCGCGCTCGACGCCCAGGGCGTCCTGGATGCCGAGCACGTCCAGGGCCAGGTCGGTGAACGAGTACGCCGGCCGTCGCGGCGGGTAGCAGGTCGACCGGCCGGTGTCCCGATGGTCGTACCGGATCACGAACCTGCCGTGGGCGGCGATCCGTTCGCACAGGCCGGCGTCCCACCACAGCATCGAGGCTCCCGCCCCGGCCACCAGCACGATCGCCGAGGTGGCGCGGTCGCCGAAGGTCTCGACGCAGAGCTCGACCCCGCCGACCGGGAGGAGCCGCTCGCCATGAGATCGGTGAGTCGTCATGTCCGGCACGCTAGGGTCCGCGGCTACATCGTGAAAAGCGATGATTTCCGATCGGATCGATCGTTCGTGGCGATGTGCGTTGTTACGCTGGGTCTCGTGACCGACATCGAGCTGCGCCACCTGGCGGCGATGGCCGCCGTCGCCGAGGAGGGCACGTTCGGCCGGGCCGCCGCCCGCCTGGGATACACCCAGTCGACGATCAGCCAGCAGATCGCCGCGCTGGAGAGGGCCGTCGGCGGCCAGGTGTTCGATCGGCCGGGCGGTCCCAGGCCGGTACGGCTCACCCCGCTCGGCTCCGTGGTCCTCGGCCAGGGCCGCGACCTGCTGGCGCGGGCGGAGGCGCTGGCCGACGCCGTGGACCGGTTCAAGGCCGGGGACGGCCGGATCGACATCGGCACCTTCCAGAGCGTGTCCAACGTGATCCTGCCGTCGGTCGTCCGGCGGCTGCGGGACGAGCACCCCGGCTGCGACATCAGGCTGTCCGAGGAGGAGCCGGATCAGCCGCGGATCGGCGACCTCGACCTGCTGTTCTACGACGGCCGTGTCGACGACGACGTCGAGCACCTCAAGCTGCTCGACGACCCGTACCTGCTGGTGGCCCGCGCCGGCACCTTCCCGGACGGCCCGGTCCCGCTGGAGCGGCTCGACGGCGCGCCAATGGTGGCCTGGCCGCTGACCTGCTCCCAGCCCTGGATGGAACAGGCGGTCACCCGCGGCGGCGCCCGCCCGCGGATCGTGTTCCGCACCGCGGTCAACGACACCCTGCTGTCGATGGTGCGCGCCGGCCTGGGCTCGGCGGTGCTGCCCTGGCTCGCCGTCCGCGGCGCCGGCGTGCCGTCCGACGGCGGGCTCAGCGTCCACGAGCTACGGCCGTCCCTGCCGCCACGGGAGATCTACCTGCACTGGCGGGCCGGGCGTACCCGCTCGCCCCTCGCCCGCCGGGCGATCGACATCGCCGCCGAGGTCGCGGCCGGGCTCGCGCCACCGTCCGCCGGCGCCTGACGTGTGCGGCCCGGGCCGCGCTACCGGCCCGCCCCGGCCGCGGGCGCCGCCGCACGGCCCGTACCGGGCGCCAGTGCCATGTCGACCGCCCGCTCGACGTGGATCCTGGTGGAGTCGAAGACCGGGATCGGGCTGTCATCGGGGCCGATGAGCAGCGTGATCTCGGTGCAGCCGAGGATCACCGCCTGGGCGCCGCGGTCCGCGAGGGTGGAGATGATCCGCCGGTAGCTCCTGCGTGAGGCGTCCTCGACCCGGTTCATGGTGAGTTCGCGGTAGATGACGTCGTGGACGAGCGCGCGGTCCTCCTCGCCGGGGACGATCACCTCCAGGCCGTGGGCGCGCATCCGGTCGCGGTAGAAGTCCATCTCCATGGTGTAGCGGGTGGCCAGCAGTCCCACGGTGGTGATCCCCGCGGAGGCGATCCGGCTCGCCGTGGCGTCGACGATGTGCAGGAACGGCACGCCGATCTCCGCCTCGACGACGTCGGCCACCCGGTGCATGGTGTTGGTGCACAGCAGCACCATGTCGGCGCCCGCCCTCTCCAGGGTCCGGGCCGCCGCCGCGAGCGTCCGGCCCGCGGCGGCCCAGTCGCCGGCCCGCTGCATGGCCTCGATCTCGGCGAAGTCGACGGTCAGCAGCAGGCTCCGGGCGCAGTGGTGGCCGCCGAGGCGGCGCCGGGTCTCCTCGTTCAGCAGGCGGTAGTACTCGGCGGAGGATTCCCAGCTCATCCCGCCGATGAGGCCGATGGTTCGTGTCATGGCACCAGCCTCCCGCGTGTCCGGCCTCATAGGTAGACGTGAACATGTTGGTCCTGACCCAAGAAATACTTATGTCGTGGACGCCCACCGACTGCTCGTCTTCCGCCAGGTCGCCCGCTCGGGGTCGATCGCGGGCGCGGCCCGTGTTCTGGGCTGGACCCAGCCGGCCGTCAGCCAGCACCTGCGTCATCTGGAACGGCAGGCCGGGTTGCCGCTGGTGCTGCGGCGCCCCCGGGGGATCCAGCTCACCGAGGCGGGCCGGGCGCTGCTGGAGCACGCCGACGCCCTTGCCACCCGCCTGCACGCCGCGGCCGACGAGATGAACGCGCTGGCCCGGCTGGAGGGCGGCACCGTGCGCCTGGCCGCCTTCCCCTCGGCCGCCGCCACCGTCGTCCCGGCGGCGATGAGCCTGCTGGCCGCGCGTCATCCCGCGCTGGACGTGCGGCTGCTGCAGGCCGAGCCGCCCGAGGCGCTGGAGCTGGTCACCGCCGGGGAGGCGGACCTGGCCATGACCTTCGCCCACGACGGGCAGCCGTTCACCGTGCCTTCCGGGCTGCTGGGCGTCCCCGTGGGACAGGACCCGGTGCGGCTGGTCCTGCCGAACGGGCACGCGCAGGCCGGGGCCGCCACGGTGGACCTGCGTGACCTGGCCGCCGACAGGTGGATCGCCGGTTGCGAGCGGTGCACCGCCCACCTGGAACGGCTCTGCCTGGCCGCCGGTTTCACGCCGGACATCCGGCACGGCAGCGACGACTACGTGGTCGCCCAGTCGCTGATCGCCCGCGGCCTCGGGATCGGGATGCTCCCCCGGCTCGCGCTCCGGGCGTTCCGCGACCCTGGCGTCACCGTCCGCGAGGTGCCCGGCCTGCGGCCCCGTGCCCTGCACCTGATCCACCACCGCGAGGCGGACCGGATCCCCGCGGTCCGCGCCGCCGTACGGGCCGTCCACGACGCGATCACGGAATGACCCGGGACGCCTCCGGCGGTCCTCAGCCGAGCTGTTCGGCCAGCCCGACGACGATGCCCTCGGGGCCGCGGACGTAGCAGAGCCGGTAGCTGTCCTCGTACCGCGCCAGCTCGCCGACGAGTTCGGCGCCGTGCGCGCGCAGGCGGGCGACGACGTCCTCGATGTCGTCGACGGCGAACATGACGCGGCGGATGCCCAGCGTGTTCGCGGGGGCGTCCCTCGGCTCGGCGGCGATCGCCTTGGGCGTGTGGAACATCGCCAGCTCGATCCGGCCGTGGCCGTCCGGGGTCCGCAGCATCGCGACCTCCTGCCGGACGCCGGAGATCCCGATGACGCTCTCCACCCAGGCCCCCTCGATGGGCGCCCTGCCCTCTGGTTCCATGCCGAGTTCGACGAAGAACGAGACGGCGGCGTCAAGGTCGTCGACGACGATGAGGACGTTGTCCATCCGCTGGATCGTCATTCCGGGTCTCCTTCGTGCGATGCGGCCACGGTGGCCGCGTCGGCCCCCGGGACGGAGCCGCCGGGCCGTTCTCGACATCGCCTTCGAGGTCTTCCCGGCGTGGCGGTGCCCGTCACGCGCCGATCGGGGGGTCGAGATACTGCGCGACGCCGTCGCTGAAGGACCAGTCGACCGGCTCGTTCTCGTTCAGGACGACGACCATGTTCCGCGGCTCGGTCCCCGCGTACTCCTGGGCGAGCTCGGCGATCCGCCGGTACAGGGCCCGTTTCCGGTCGGGCGTGCGCCCGGAGCGCATCGTGATCGTGACGATCACGACGCCGTCGTCACGGTGCGGCCCGAGATGGTCGCCGTAGCGCAGCATGCCGGTGGGGCCGTCGTGGCCGTTCAGGATCTGGAACAGGTCGCCGGGCGGGATCTCGATCGTCTGGACCAGGGCGTCGTGCACGGCGCGGCCGAGCGCCTCGAGCCGGTCACGGTCGGCACGCAGGGCGTCGATGCGAACAAGTGGCATGTCGGTCGGATCCTCCTGACGGATGCTGCGGGGTACGGGGGACGGCGCACGTGAGCAGGGGCACCGTCCACGCCCGGGGCGTGCACGAGGCCCGAGTCCGCGCTCGTGTCCATGACCGTAATCGTACATACTAGTAGGTACAGAAAGCGGCGTGAGCGGTGAGCCGCCCGTACGGCGGTCGTTCCGGGATGCCGTGGCCTCCCGCTTCCGTCACGTTCACGGCCGACGATCGAGACGACCCGGGGAGGCCAGCCATCGGCCGACCGTCTCGGTGTAGCCGTGCGGTGTCTCCAGTGGCAGCAGATGCCCGGCGCCCGGGAAGATCCGCCGTTCCCAGTCGGGGCGACGGGCGGCGAGGTCGTCGATCGCGCTCCGGGTGATCAGGCCGTCCCGGTCGCCCCAGAGGAGCAACGTCGGCGCCCCCACCCGGGCGATCGCCCGGTGGACGGGGCTCCGGTCGACGAACAGGGCCGACAGGACCGAGGCGAAGGCCGTGACGGCCGCGTCCAGCCCGCCGGGCCGGGCGTGCCGCAACTCGTCGGCCAGCAACGCGGTCATGTCCGGTGACAGCCGCGACACGTCGCCCGCCATTCCGGCCGGCCGGGCGCCGGGGTCGGCGTACCGGCTCAGCTTGAGGTCGAGCAGCCGCCTGCCGGTCAGCCGCAGCGCGGCCCGCGCGAGCGGTGGTACGGCCGCGAGCAGCGGCCCGCCCAGGAGGCGCCAGAACAGCACCTCGTCGGCGGGCAGCGGGCCGGGCAGCGTGGGGCAGGTGAGCACGAGCCGTGCGACCCGGTCCGGGGCCGCGTCGGCGAACAGCAGCGCCACCAGCCCGCCCATGGACCAGCCGTGGACGACCGCGTCCTCGATGCCGAGCCGGGCGGTGAACGCCCGCAGGAAACGCGCGTTCGGCCCGGCTCGGGCCGCCCGCGGATGCGGCAGGCCGGTCCGCCCGAAGAGGGTGCCCGGCAGGTCGGGGACGACGACGGGCCCGAGGGCGCTCAACGGGCCGATGAGGTCGAGGAACATCGACGCGCCGGCCGCCATGGGATGGACCAGCAGGTGGGTGGGCCCCTCCCGGCCGGAACCGGCGCTCAGGTAGTGGACGGCCGTGCCGCAGACCTCGGTCTCCTCGCTGCGGATCCCGGCCCACCGGGGTGACCGTGCGCCCCAGTCGGCATGCCGCATCCTCGTACCTCCCGCCGTCGACGGTCACTCGGGACACGGGCATCATCACCCGCCGGCCCCGTCCCTGCCCAGACCCGGTCCTTCCCGCGGCCGATCGGAGCCCGGGCCGGGTGCCCCACCGTCCACCGTGTCATCCGCGGGCTTCCGGAGACCCCCGGGGAGAACGCGGGGCACCGCCTACGTCGCGGTGCGGCCGGGTGGGGTGAGGGCGTCGGCGGGGGTGTGGGTGGCGGCCCAGCTCGCGAGGAGTTCGAGGGCGTCGGCGTCGGGGGTGCCGGGAGGCGCGGTGAAGGCGATGAGGGACAGGCCGGGGTCGGCGGCCAGGTCGAGGACCTCGTAGGTCAGGTGAAGGTCGCCGACGACGGGGTGGTGGAGGTGTTTGGTGCCGGTGCGGTGCAGGCGGACGTCGTGGGCGGCCCAGCGGGTGCGGAAGGCGTCGCTGCGGGTGGACAGCTCACCGACCAGGTCGCTGAGCTGCTTGTCGTAGGGGTCGCGGCCGGCCTCGGTGCGCAGGGTGGCGACGGCGTCGTCGGCGGCACGGTCCCAGTCGGGCCAGAAGGCGTGGGCGCGCGGGTGCAGGAAGGTGAAGCGGGCGTGATTGGCGATCTGACCGGCGGGCCGGGCGGGGTCGGCGAACACGGGGGCGAACAGGGCCATGCCGAGGGGGTTGGCGGCCAGGGCGTCCAGGCGGCCGTTGTTGACCATGGCCGGGATCGCGGTCATGCCGTCCAGGATGCGGGTGAGGCCGGGGCGGATCTGCTGGGCGGGCCTGCGGCGGTGCGGGCGGGCCGCGGGGCCGGCGGTACGGGCGAGGTCGGCCAGGTGGGCGCGTTCGGCCTCGTCCAGGCGCAATGCGCGGGCCACGGCGTCCAGGACGCTGCCGGAGACCCCGGCCAGGTCTCCGCGTTCCAGCTGGGCGTAGTACTCCACGCTGACCCCGGCCAGGTCGGCGACCTCGCTGCGGCGCAGGCCGGGCACCCTGCGGCGCCCGGAGTCGATCAGCCCGGCCTCCCCGGGACCGATCTTGGCGCGGCGGGAGGTGAGGAAGGTCTTGACCTCTTCGCGGTTGTCCACTCTTCCCAGGTTAGGCGAGTGCCGCAGGCCGAGGGGTGGGCTGGTGGCACACCTTCCGGTGGTGACTTCTCCCCGGTTCGGGCAGCGGGTTGCATGGTCCGCAGATGCCACCGGCCACCCTTTCCTCGCGCCCGGTCAAGCCGTGGCGAGCGCCTGGCATCGAGCGGGCACGGTCCGAAGGGGAGCCGTGTTCGGCCGCGAGGATGAGACCACGACGAAGGAGTCAGCTGATGAGGCATGTGTCCCTGGGCGGGCTGGAGGTGTCCCGGATCGGGCTGGGCGCCATGACCATGGCCGGCACCTACACCAGCGGTGGAGGGCTGGACGACGCCGAGTCGATCCGCACCGTCCACCGTGCGCTCGAGCTGGGCGTCACCCACATCGACACCGCCGAGATCTACGGGCCCTTCCACAGCGAGGAGGTCGTCGGCCGAGCGATCAAGGGCCGCCGTGACCAGGTCGTGGTGGCCACCAAGTTCGGCCTCGTCTCCCACTCCGGGGGCGGGCCGGGGGTGACCGACAGCAGCGCCGCCAACGTCCGCGCCGCCGTCGAGGGCTCGTTGAGGCGGCTGGGCACCGACCGCATCGACCTGTACTACCAGCACCGCGTCGACCCGAACACCCCGATCGAGGAGACCGTCGGCGCGCTGGCCGACCTGGTCGCCGAGGGCAAGGTCGTGCATATCGGCCTGTCCGAGGCCGGCCCGGCCACGATCCGCCGAGCCCACGCCGTCCACCCCCTCGCCGCGCTGCAGACCGAGTACTCGCTGTGGACCCGCGACCCCGAGGACGAGCTCCTGCCGCTGCTGCGGGAACTGGGCGTGGGCTTCGTGCCCTACTCGCCGCTGGGCCACGGGTTCCTCACCGGCCGGATCCGCACCCCGGACGACATCCCCGACGACGACTGGCGCAAGACCAACCCCCGCTTCACCGGCGAGAACTTCCGGCGCAACCTCCGCGTCGTCGAGGAGGTCGAGGCCATCGCCGCCGAGGCCGGCGCGACCCCGGCGCAGATCGCGCTGGCCTGGCTGCTCACCCGAGGCGACGACATCGCACCCATTCCCGGCACCCGCCGCGTCGCCCGCGTCGAGGAGAACACCGCCGCCGACACCGTCGACCTCACCCCCGGCCAGCTGGAGCGGCTCGACAACCTCACCCCCGCCGCCGGCGAACGCCACGACGAGACCAACATGGCCGCCGTCGACCGGTAGAACCCCGGCCGCGCCGGGTCGGGCGGGTCGACGAGTTCGACGACATGTCCGGTCGGCTGTACCCGTACCACCCGGTCGGCCCGGAATGTCCGCCACTGGTCCCGGGCCACGTCTCGGGCGACGAAGTACCAGCGGCTGCCTGTGTGCACCAGGCGGTAGGGGTCGATGTCTCGGACGGTGGTCTTTCCCGCATGGTCGCGGTAGGAAAGCCGGGTGCGCTCGCCATGGCGGCAGGCGGCGGCCAGTTCCAGCAGCATGCCGGGCGAGATCTGAGGTTCCTCGGGTCTGGGGGTGTGGACGAAGGTGGCGTCCATCTCCGCCAGCCGGTCTGCGATCCGGGGCGGCAGGACCTGTTGTAGTTTCAGCAGCGCCGACAGTGCGGCCTGGTCTGTGCCCAGGACGCCGCTGAGCGCGGCCTCTCGTAGTGCGACGGCCACGGCGAGTGCTTCCTGGTCGTCGAGGATCAGTGGTGGCATCCGGGTGCCACCGCTGAGGCGGTAGCCGCCCCAGGGTCCGGGGTCGGACTCGATGCCGTAGCCGAGTTCTCTCAGCCGGGCGATGTCTCGCCGGACCGTGCGGTCGGTGACCGTCATTTGCCCGGCCAGCTCGCGGCAGGTCCACGCCGGTCGGGTGGACAGCAGCGAGACCAGTCGCAGCAGGCGGGCTGAGGTGCTGATCACACTTCGAAGTGTTCCCCATGACCAGGACCGTAACTGTCCTGGTCGCGTCGTAGCGTCCTGTTCATGAGTACCGAACCCACGTCCGGGCCTGCGATCCGTTTGCTGTCCGTCGATTTCGACTGCCCGGACCCCGCCGAGCTGGCCCGCTTCTACGGTGAGGCGCTGGGTTTGCCCGTCGTCTACTCCAGCGACGATTTCGTCCTGCTCGGCCGGGAGGGGTCGTCCGGGCTGGGCTTCATCCGGGTGGCCGACTACCGGCGTCCGACCTGGCCGGACCCGTCCCAGGGCAAGCAGGCTCACATGGAGCTGGGCGTCGACGATCTGGACGCCGCCCATGCGCGGATGCTGGCACTGGGAGCCGTGGAACCCCCTGTCCAGCCGCACCCCGATGAGCGCAGGGTCCTGCTGGACCCCGCGGGCCACCCCTTTTGCATCTCCACGCAGGACTGAGCACCAGCGGCCGGCCGACGACGTACACCACGGCGATCGAGCGGCACTTCACCCGAGCTCATGCGCGGGGTCGGGAACCTCTGCATCGGCGCGGACAGCGACCCCCGCTACGACGCGCGCCGCCTGGTCGGGCTCCTCGTCGACGGCCCTGCGCCCGCCCGGTGCCGCCGGTCGGGCCGCAGGCGTGCCGTTCCCCGCGATTCCTTGATCCACGCGGGTATAGCATCGGCGGCATGGCGATGCGGCTTGTTCAGATTGCGATGAACGCCCGGGACGACTCCGCGGTCGGCCGGTTCTGGGCGGAGGCGCTCGGCTGGGGTGTCGACAGCGAGGAACCCGGCGTGACCAACCTCGAGCCTGTGGGTTTCGCCTACCCCGACCCCGTCGCCGTCTGCATCGACGTCATCGCCGTCCCGGAACCCAAGACGGTGAAGAACCGGGTGCACGTCGACCTGGCCACCACCTCCGCGGCCCATCAGGCGGAGCTGGTCGAGCGCCTGAAGGGGCTCGGCGCGACGCCCGCCGACATAGGCCAGGGTGACGTGCCGTGGACGGTCCTGGCCGACCCGGAGGGCAACGAGTTCTGTGTGCTGGAGCCGCGGGAGATCTACCGGGACACCGGGCCGATCGCCGCGGTGGTCGTCGACTGCGCGGACCCGCGGGCCATGGCCCGGTTCTGGGACGAGGCGATCGACTGGACCCTGCACGAGGTCACCGACGACCACGCGAGGATGCGCTCGGCCAGGGGCGTCGGCCCGTACCTGGAGTTCCTCCGCACGCCCGGCGTCAAGACCGTGAAGAACCGCGTCCATCTCGACCTCCGTCCCTACCCCGGCGACGACCAGGCTGCGGAGGTGGCCCGGCTGCGAGCCCTGGGCGCCACCGACGTCGACCTCGGCCAGGGCGACGTGCCGTGGACGTGCCTGGCCGACCCCGAGGGCAACGAGTTCGACGTCCTCACCCCCCGCTGACCTCCGGCACGGCCACCCCGGCCGCCGGACCCGCCCCCCGGGCCTCGGACCCGGTCCGGCACCGCGGTCGTCGTCCGGGATCCGCCGGGCGGACCGGCCGGCCGGAGACTCGAAGATCGTTGAGCTGTACCGGGCAACAGGCCGACGGTGAAGGAGCCGCTCATGACCACCGACCCGACGATCGCCGACCCGACGATGACTCGGATCGGCCAGGGGGTGGAGTTGCATCACCACCAGGGCCGGCGTGAAGCCGCGCGCGAGCTGTTCGCGCAGATCTGGGACGACATCGGCGGCGAGCAGGGCGACCCGCTGCACGTCTGCGTCCTTGCCCACTCGATGGCCGACGTGCAGGACGACGTACGGCAGGAGCTGATGTGGGACCTGCGGGCGCTCGACGCCGTCGCGCTGGTCACCGATGAGCGGGTGGCGCAGGCCGGGGTGCCGCTCTCGGTGGCCGGCCTGTATCCGTCGCTGCACCTCAACCTGAGCGACTGCTACCGCAAGCTGGGCGACCTCGACCGCGCCCGCGAGCACCTGCGGCAGGCGCGGGCCCGGATCGGCGCACTGGGCGACGACGAGTACGGGAAGATCATCAAGGGGGGCCTGGAGCGGCTGACCGAACAGCTGGGCGACACCGTCTGACCGCGCCTTTCGCGACCGGACCTCTCCCCGGCGGCCGGAGGGCGGTGAGCCCCGGGCAGGTGCCGGGGAACATCCGCGTCTTCGGACGAAGGGGCCGAGCGCTTAGGTTGGGTCCATGGGTGACGACGGGCTGCAGGCTGCGGGCGAGGGCACCGGGGAGTCGCCGGTCGCCCGCGGTGGGGAGGGCTGATGGCCACGGAGGAGCCGCCGGAGCTGTACGAGGCGCTGGCCGTGTTCGCCGCGTCGGCGCGGTCGGCCTATGCCGACGGTTCGAACCTGCGGGTGCGTTCGTCGGGCATCGTGCACGCGGTGGTGATGACGCGCTGGCTGGGCGGGGAGCGGATGCCCGGTCCGGCGTGCATGGTCGGGGTGAGCGGGTGGGATCCGGGTGCGGCGCATCCGGACCGGGGTGCGGTCACCTGCCGGCGCTGCCTGAAGCTGACGACCTCGGAACCCGGCGACGAGCAGCTGGAGCTGTTCCCGGTGACCACCGCCGAGCCTGATCGCGCCGTCCCCGGCCGGGCCGATACGGACAGGACGGACGGGGCCGGGTAGTACGCGTCCCCGGCGCCGCACCCCGCCATCGGGCAGGGCGTCCGTGGTCCTCGTGCCGGGGCCTTCCGTCTTGCCGGTGAAGTGGCCGTGGAGGACCGGCCGGCCGTACACGATCTCCTCGGCGACCCGTCGCATGGTCACCGTGCCCCGGGGTCCCGAGCTTCCCGCGCGACCGTTTCCCTCATGATCGTTTCCCGCGCGGTCGTTTCCCGCGCCCCCGGCACGACCCTGATTCTATCGCCGCTGGTTTTCCTGTCATTGATATGTTAGTTTCGCTCTAGATTCTAGCGCTGCTAGCAAAAGGAAAGATCATGCTCACCCCCGTCGCCTACGGCCTGGCCGTCCTGCTGAACCTGTTCATCATCTTCATCGGCCTGCGGTTCCTCCTGGCGCCCCACGCCTCGGCCGCCGGTTACGGCGTCCCCGCCAGGAAGGACGGCGACGCCGCCTACCTGGCCGTCAAAGGCCTGCGCGACCTCGCCTACGGCGTCCTCGGCCTCGTCCTGCTCGCCTTCGCGGGTGCCCGCGCCGAGGCCTGGTTCATGCTCGTCGTCGCCCTCGTCCCTCTCGGCGACACCGTCATCGTCCTGCGCCACGGCGGCACCAGGGCGGTCGCGTTCGGCATCCACTTCGCCACGGCCGTGATCGTGCTCGTCGACGCCGCCCTCCTGTTCGCCGTCTGAGGCTCGAGGACCCGTGACCGGGTCAGCCGTGTTCGGCGTGTCGGCCGTGGTCGGTGACCTGGGCGGCGGGACGGGCCCGCGGCCCGGCCGCCACCGCTTCCGGACGCCCGGGCCGGGCCCTTCGGTGCGCCGGCCGGATCATCGGCCCGGCTCCCGGGTACCGGCCCGTCACCTCCCCCGGATCGCCCCCGTGGGGAAAACCGGGCCAGGGCTCGATCCGGGCCCCGCCCTCGCCGACCCCGCCCGCGCGACCCACGCCGGGGTGAGGCAGCCGTCGCGGCGGCACCCCGCCGCATTCCGGGCGGTACTCGAAGTGCCACCACTCGTTGTCGTACATGCGGTACAGGTCGTGGCGGGCGCCGTGTTCCTCGAGCCAGCGGGCGCCCTCGTGGGGGCGTACATCCAGCGCGATGCCCTTGACGTGGCCGGATTCCGCCGGTGGCAGCACGAGCATGCGTGCCGAGGCCGGGGAGCCGGAGCGGCGCACCTCCTCGTCGAACATCCGCTGCTGGAGGAGGGGATCGCGGTATCCCGAGGTGAGGCCGATCAGCTGGCCGTGACGCCAGAGCGCCCGGGTACGCGCCGCGGTGAACGCCGTCAGGGCACCGTCGGTGAGCCCGGTCAGGTCCTCGGCGGGAAATCGCGTCCGCAACGCCCAGCGGCAGGCCACCTCCAGGGCCCGGCCTGGATGCCGGGCGAACGCCACGGGCAGCAGGAGCACGGCGAGCACCAGCGTCACCACGGCGTAAAGCCGGTCACGGGGCCGGGGTGGGATCGTGCGTGATTCGTCCATGACGAACTACGATTGGCATCGAATGTGCGTGCGTTGTCCGCCGCATGTCACCGTTTCCCGACGGCGGCCACCCGGTGGATCGCCGGTGATCGCCGGTGGATCGCCGGCGCGACCGTGACACGACCATGACACGGCGCGGACGGGGCGGGGACACGGCCGGTCGACAGTGGATGGAGTCGGCCGGCGGCGAGGTACGGAGCGTGCTGTTGATACTCGGTGGCGTGTCACGAGTGTTGTTGATCGAGGATGACCCCGCCGTGCGGGAGGGCCTGGAGCTGGCCCTGACCCGGCACGGGCACCGGGTGCGCGCGGTGGAGTCCGGCGAGCAGGGGCTGGAGCGGCTGCGCGCGGACCTTCCCGACGTCGTCGTGCTCGACCTGATGCTGCCCGGCATGGACGGGTTCGAGGTCTGCCGCCGCATCCGGGCCGCCGGGGACGTGCCGATCATCATGGTGACCGCGCGCGGCGACGACATGGACGTGGTGGCCGGGCTGGAGGCGGGCGCCGACGACTACGTGGTCAAGCCGGTGCAGCCCAGGGTGCTGGAGGCGCGCATCCGCGCGGTGCTGCGGCGGATCGGCCGGGACCAGGCGGAGCTGGAGCGGCACGGGGACCTGATCATCGACCGGGCCGGGCTGACGGTCTCCAGCCGCGGCGTGCCGGTCGGCCTCGCCCCGACCGAGCTGCGCCTGCTGCTGGAGCTCTCCGGCACGCCGGGCCGGGTGCACAGCCGCCAGCAGCTGCTGGAGTCGGTCTGGGAGCACGGGTACTTCGGCGACTCGCGGCTGGTGGACGCGTGCGTGCAGCGGTTGCGCGCGAAGATCGAGGACGACTCGGCGGCGCCCGTCTACGTGCAGACGGTACGGGGCTTCGGGTACCGGTTCGGGCCGGTGTGATCCTCCGGTGGCATCCTGGCCGAACCCGGGGCTGCGCGCCCGGCTGCTGTTCGCGTTCATGCTGCTGTGCGTGGTCACCGTGGCGGCGGTGGCCGGAGGGATCTACATCCAGGCCCGCAACGACATCCTGCAGCGGACCCAGGACTCCACGGTCCAGGCGGTCAGGAGCCGCCTGCAGGCGCTCTACCCGTTGCGGAGCGCGACGCCGGGCCCGGCCGAGCTCGGCGACATCGCCGCCGCCGTGCCCGACCAGGACAGCGTGGAGTACGCGATCGCCGTCTACGGCGGGATGCACTCGCCGGTCGCCCCGCCGGGGCCCGGAAGGCCGGGCCGGAGGGTGCTGGCTCCGGCGGAGCCCGGCAGGCCGGACGGGAGGATGCCGCTCCCGCAGGCCCCGCCGGAGCCCGGAAGGTCGGGCGGGAGGGTACTGACCACGGATCTCGGGGTGGTCTCCCCGGAGTTGCGGCGGACGGTGGCCGGCGGCGAGACCGCGTGGCAACGCGTGGTGCCGCAGGGCGTGCCCTGGCTGATCATCGGCACGCCGTTGCTGATCACCGAGCCGGACGGCACGGCGCGGGTGTCGGGTATCGAGGTCTACGCCGCGCGCAGCCTGCTCGCCGAACAGCGCAGCATCGACCAGCTCGCCGCCCGCGCCTGGCTCATCGGCGGGGCGGCCCTGGGGTTCGCGGTCGTCCTCGCGCTGCTGGCCACCCGGAGCGTGCTGGGCCCGGTGCGCGAGCTCGGCCGGGCGGCACGCCTGCTGGGCGAGGGCGAGCTGCGGACCAGGATCGTGGTCCGCGGCTCCGACGAGCTGGCCGAGGTGGCACGCACGTTCAACCACACCGCCGCGGAGCTGGAACGGCACGTCACGCAGCTGCGCGAGATGGAGGCCGACGCCCGCCGGTTCGTGGCCGACGTGTCCCACGAGCTGCGCACCCCGCTGGCCGCGCTCACCGCGGTCGCCGACGTCCTCGACGAGGAGGCGGCCGGTCTGCCCGAGCCCGCCGGCAGGGCCGCCAGGCTGGTCAGCCAGGAGACGCTCAACCTCACCGCGCTGGTGAACGACCTCATCGAGATCAGCAGGTTCGACTCCGGCGTCGCGGCCCTCGTGCCGAACGAGGTCGACGTGGCCGAGCTGGTGCGCTCGACCCTGCGGGTGCGGGGCTGGTCGGAGCAGGTGCACGCCGAGCTCCCCCCCCGCGGTGACGGCACGGCTGGACCCGCGCCGGGTGGACGTCGTCCTCGCGAACCTGGTCGGCAACGCCCTGCGGCACGGCGAGCCACCGGTGTCGGTACGGCTCTCCGCCGGCCCGCACCGGATCGTCCTGGAGGTCCGCGACCACGGACCGGGGCTGGACGAGGCGGTGCTGCCGCACGTGTTCGACCGGTTCTACAAGGCCGGCGCGGCCAGGGCCAGGTCCGAGGGCAGCGGCCTGGGCCTGGCCATCGCGCGGGAGAACGCGCGCCTGCACCGGGGCGACCTCACCGTCGCCAACGCCCCGGACGGCGGCGCCGTCTTCACGCTGAGCCTGCCACGCCGGGCACCCGGACCGGAGTCCGACCCGGACGGGGGCCCCGAGTGAGGAACGGGCCCGCCCGCCGCGTGCTCGCCGCAGGCCTCGTGTCGCTCGCCCTCGTGACCGGCTGCGGCGTGCAGCCCAGCGACGTCATCCCCGTCGGCGGCCCGCCGAGCGGAGGCGTCGTACCGGCCACGACGATCACCCTCTACCTGGTGAAGGACGGCCGGCTCACCGCGGTGACGCGGCCCCGTCCCGGTGGCCGCCCGCTGTTCGAGGCGGACACGCTCGCGCTGCTGGCGGCCGGTCCCACCGCGAGGGAGCAGGCGCACGGGCTCACCAGCGAGGTTCCGCCCGAGGCCGGCCCGTTCTCGGTGACCGGCAGGTCCGCGGGCCACGTGGTGATCACCCTGTCCACTCCGGCCGGTGAGCTGTCCGCACCGGCCGTCGACCAGATCGTGTGCACGGCCGCCGCCACGGCGCCCGAGAGCCCCTCCCGCGTCACGGTCGTCGGTGCCGGGCAGAGCGTCGGTCCCCGGAGCTGCCCGGGGTGACGGCGGTCCCCCGCCTTCCGCGCTCCCGGCCGTGCGGGCGGTGCGGGCGGTGTCCGCCGATGCCCCGGCGGACCTGCGGCCCGCCTCAGGAGATGCTCTTCACCAGGTGGCGCAGCGTCTCGCCGAGCTCGGTCGCACACGTGTGCCGCCTGCCGCCCCCGGGCCGCAGGACGCCTCGCTGCTCGGCGTCGTACAGGCCGGTCAGTTCCTCGGCGAGCGGGAGCGGAACGCCCGCCTCCACCATCGTGGTGACCCACGCGGGCCGCGGGACGGTCACCACCGTGAGCGGCTTGCCGAGAACGGCCGCCAGTTCCTCGGCCACCTGCCGTTCCGAGTACTCGGGGCCGTCCAGGTCGACGATCTCGCCGGCCGGGGCGGGCGTCGTGAGGGAGTCGGCGACCACCCCGCCGATGTCGCGCGTCGCGATCATCGGGACGGGCACGTCGGCCGACGCGCCGAAGACCGGGTAGACGCCGGCCCCGAGAGCGGCGTCGAGCACCGTTTCGACCTTCTCCTGGAAGTGCGACGCGCGAACCGCGGTCAGGGGCACGCCCGTCTCGCGCAGCCGGTTCTCCATGTGGTGGAGCCAGCGGATGGGGCCGGTGCCCTCGGCCAGCTCGGCCCCGATCGAGGACAGCATCACCACGTGCGGGACACCGCCGTCCAGGACGGCCCCGGCGATCGAGTCGGCCAGCCCGCGGTGGTAGGCGTCGGGGTCGGCCGCCACCGGATCCGTCGGCAGCAGGACGAACACCCCGCGGCAGCCGCGGAACGCCTCCGCCAGCGCCGCCCTGTCACCGAGATCGGCGACGAAGAGCTCGGCTCCGGCCGCGGTCCAGCCCGCGCCCCTGGCCGCGTCGCGGACCACGGCCCGCACCGGTTCCCCCCTGGCGAGGAGGTCCCGGGCCGCCGCCCCGCCTACGTGGCCTGTCACTCCTGTGATCGCGTACATCGGATGCCTCCGGTGGGTCGTCGAGGTGGGTCGTCGGGTGGGTCACTCCCAGTGAACAGGCACCGGGAGAGACGATCCATATTCCGTACGCTCACTTCCATTTCTGTCCGTCTACACTGGAACCGTGGATCCGCTCGCTGACCTGCTCGACGGTGTTCGTGCCCGAAGTGCGGCGTTCTGCCAGGCGATCTTGGAACCACCGTGGTCGCTGCGGATCTCCGACGGCGCCCCGCTCGCCCTGGCCACCACGCTGCGCGGGCACGCCTGGATCATGCTCGGCGACGGTGAGCCGGTGCCGATGCGCACCGGGGACGTGGCCATCGTCAAGGGCCCGGAGCCGTACACGATCAGCGACGACCCGGCGACCCCTCCGGAGATCGTCGTCCACCCGGGCAACCGGCTGACCACCATGGACGGCGTCGACATCACCGAGAGGATGCGGCTCGGACCGCGCACGAGCGGGTACGGCCCCGACGGGTCGGCGATCGTGGCCAGCGGGACCTACCAGGTCACCGGGGACGTGAGCGAGCGGCTCCTGAACGCCCTGCCGCAGGTCGTGCTCGTGCCGCGGTCGGGCGAGCAGTCCCCGATCATGGAACTGCTCGCCCGGGAGGTCGACAACGAAGGGCCCGGCCAGCAGGTCGTCCTCGACCGGCTCCTGGATCTGGCGCTGCTCGCGACCCTGCGCGCCTGGTTCGCCCGCCCCGAGGCTCAGGCACCCGGCTGGTACCGCGCGCAGAGCGATCCGCTGATCGGCCCGGCGCTGCGGCTGATCCACGACGACCCGGCCCGCCCGTGGACGGTGGCCTCGCTGGCGCAGAAGGTCGGCGCCTCACGCGCGGCCTTCGCGCGCCGGTTCACCACCCTCGTGGGGGAACCCCCCATGGCGTACCTCGTCGGCTGGCGGATGGCGCTCGCCGCCGACCTGCTGCGCTCCTCCGACACCACGATCGACTCGGTCGCCCGCCACGTCGGCTACGCCAACGCCTTCGCGCTGAGCGTGGCCTTCAAACGGGTACGCGGCGTGTCCCCCAGCCGCCACCGGACGGGCAGGTGAGGCGCGCGGCCACGGTCACCGGCGCCCGTCACGCGGACCGGCCTCCGGGCAAGGGTGCGGACATCGCGTGACGGTCACGGACGGAAGGCTCAGGTGAGGAGCCTCACCGTGCAGGCGTGCTCGAAGCGGGCGCCCATCCGGTCCCACAGCCCGGCCGCGCGGGCCAGCGCGTCAGGGTCCCCGTCGTGGCGGCCGGTGGCCCGCAGCGCGGTGGCCGCCGCCCAGTCGTTGTCGCCGGTGTCCGCGACGGCCGCGGCCAGGTCCGCGCCCGCGCGCGACAGCCCGGCGGCCACCGCCAGCTCGGCGGCCGCGGCACGCGCGAACGGCACGTAGCGGGCGGGCGGGTGATGGTGCCGGGCGCGCTCGGCCAGCTCCGCCGCCCGGTCGAGCTCGCCGAGGTGCAGCGCGATCCTCGCCTCGACGAACGTGGACAACGGGGCCAGCCGGGCCTGGAAGGAACCGCCCCGGTGGAGCGCGTCGTTCTCCGCGGCGCGAGCCCGCCACCGCGCCAGGCCGTCCCGGTCCTCGCGCAGGCCGTGGGCGAGCACCACGAACGGCATGGTGACCTGCATCCAGAACACCCGTGGACGTCCGGCGCGCCGCCAGCCGTCCCACATGACGCCGGCGAGGTGGACGGCCTCGTCGAGGTCGCCGCCGAGCACGACCGCCGGGATGGTCTTGCTGACGGCCAGGTACGCGCTGTCGCCGTACGGCTCGGTGCCGCCGGACGGCCGTCCGTCCGGGATCGGCACCGCGCGGGCGGCCGGCAGGTCGCCCGCGGCCACCGCGTCCAGGCAGGCCAGCGCCTGGGCGTCGTCGATCTCGGCGACGTACGCGGGACTGCAGGGGTCCAGCCCGGACAGCAACGCCAGGCGCTCGGCGGCGATCCGGTGCCCGTCGCGGGCGCGGCCCTCGTTGAGGGCGACGGTGCGTACGGCGTCCAGGGCGGCACTGGTCAGGACCGGGTCGCCGGTGGCGCGCGCCGCCTCGACGGCGGCCGCGGCCAGGACCGGATCGGGCCGCAGCACCGCCGGGCCGGCCGTCCAGGCGGCCGCGCAGGCCAGCCGGGCCGCGACGACCGGATCGCCGTGGTCCCCCGCCGCCGTCGCCTCCTCCAGGAGCTCGAGGCGCCGCTCGTACGAGATCGGGCTGCGGAAGGTGACCGGGAACCGGCCGGCCATCTCGACGACCCGGGCCAGCGCGACGGCGTGCCCGTTGCCGTCTCCCGCCGTGCGGGCCCGCTCGGCCGCGGCCAGCCACAGCTCGCAGGCCCGGTCCGAATCGTTGATGACCTGCGCGCCCTCGGCCGCGTGGCCGAGGTCGCGGCTCGCCTGCGACGGCGTCGGCGCGTACCGTGCGGCGCACTCGTGCGCGTCGGCGGAGGCCCGCAGGAATCCCCGCGCGAAGGTGAGCCGGGCCAGCAGGCGAAGAAGCCGATGCGTCGAGGCGTCCGGGCCCTCGGGCGTCATCGCCGCGGCGGCGCGCAGGTCGCCGGCCACGCGGTCGAAGTCGCCCCGCCAGTCCTCGCCCCGCCGGTCCTGGTCCTGCCGGTCCTCGCCCAGCCGGTCCTGGTCCAGCCGATCCTCGCCCTGCCGGTCCTCGTCCAGCCGGTCGGCGAGGCCGGCCGCGGTGTCGGCGGCCCAGTTCAGGAGGCGCCGCCGCACCGCGTCCCGCTCGGGATCACCCCCGAGCTGCTCGGCGGCGAACGCGCGGATCGTCTCCAGCAGGTGCCAGCCACCGTCGCGGCGCCGCACCAGGCTCTTGTCGACGAGCCGGCCCAGCAGGTCGGCCGCGCGGGCCACCGGCAGGCCGGTGACGGCGGCGGCCGCCGGTACGTCGAAGTCGCCGGTGAACACGCTCATCCGCCGGAAGGCGGCCCGCTCGTCCTCGTCCAGCAGGTCGTGACTCCAGCCGATCACCGCCCGCACCGAGCGATGCCTCACCACCGGGCCACGACCGCCCACCAGCAGCCGCAGATGATCATCCAGGCCGCTGAGCAGCCCGGCCGCGCCCAGCGAAGGGCTCCGGGCGGCGGCCAGCTCGATCGCCAGCGGCAGCCCGTCCAGCCGGGAGCACAGCTCCGTCACCGCCGCCGCATCGAGCCGGTGGCCGGGGTGTGCCAGCTCGGCGCGGTCCCGGAACAGCTCCTCGGCGTCGGAGCCGAGCGGCAGCGGCGCGACCGGCTGCACCCGCTCGCCGGGAATGCCGAGCCGCTCCCTGCTGGTGGCCAGGATCGTGGTGGGGCACGTGGCCAGGACCTGCTCGGCGAACTCGGCCACCGCATCGGGCAGGTGCTCGCAGTTGTCCAGCACCAGCAGCGACGGGCCGCGCCGCAACCGGGCCAGCACGGCCTGCTCCACCGGCTGCCCGGCATGCTCGGACACGCCCAGCACCGCGGCGACCGCCTGCCCGACCAGGCCGTCCCGCACCGGCACCAGATCGACGAACGCCGCGGCGTACCGGTACCGCGAGGCCGCCGCCTCCGCGGCCACCGAGGCGAGCCGGGTCTTGCCCACCCCGCCCGGCCCGGTCAGCGTCACCTGTCCCCCGCCTGCCAGGCGCGTCAGCACGGCGTCCAGGTCGTCCCGCCGGCCCACGAAGCGGGTACGCGAGCGCGGCAGCCCGACGACCGTCCCGGGTGGCGTGACCGCCTCATCGGCGGCCGGGGCCCGCGCGGCCAGCGCCGCCCGGCCGGTCACCCCGTACGTGCGCAGCAGCGACGAGACGTGCCCCTCCACCGTACGGACCGAGATGTGCATCCGCCGGGCGATCTGCGCGTTGGACATCCCGGCGCCGAGTGCCGCCAGCACCTCGGCCTCCCGCGCCGAGACCTCGGGGCCGCTCACGTGGTCCCCAGGTGGTGAGCACGTGGCCGGTACGGGTGCCCGCCGGCCTCCTCCGCCCCATGCTGGAAGCGAGCACCATCTCTCCCCCGGCGACACCCGCATCCCCCGGAAAGCCTCTTACAGGGCACCGTCCGGCCTCCCTCACCGACCACCCGTACCAGATCTCAAGCCGCACCCCCGACAGGCCGGCGATGGCAGCGTAGCCACCCCCGCCACCCCCGCGACGCGCGCCGGCCCTGCCGGCCCAGGACTCCGGCCGCCCCACGACCGAGCAGACACAGGAGAAGGCACATGAGCAAGGTGATCATCGGAGCGACCGTGTCCGCGGACGGTTTCATCGCCGACCGCAACGACGGAGTGGGACCACTGTTCGACTGGTACTTCAACGGCCCGCGGGAACTGCCGGTCGCCCCGCACCGGTACCGCCCGAAGGACGGCTACCGGCCGGCCGCCGCCAGCGCCGACCTCCTCCGCGACACCTGGGCGAACATCGGCGCCACCCTCATGGGACGCCGCCTGTTCGACCTCACCGACGGCTGGGGCGGCAGGCCCGCCGTGGGCGACCACGTCTTCGTCGTCACCCACCGCTCCCCCGGCGACTGGCCGGACCGCCACCCCGGCGCCCCCTTCCATTTCATCACCGGCCTGGAGGAGGCCGTGGCCCGCGCCAGGCAGGCGGCCGGCCACCGCGACGTCTCCGTACCCGCCGGTGACCTCGGCGGGCAGGCGGTCTGCGCCGGGCTGGTGGACCGGATCGACATGTACGTCGTCCCCGTCCTGTTCGGCGACGGGATCCGGTTCTTCGGCGAGCACAAGATCCCGACCACCCTTCTGGACGACCCCCGCGTCGTGCAGAGCGACCGGGTCACCCACATGAGCTACGACCTGCGCGCACGGTGATCACCTCACGCCCGCGGCACCCCGGGACGACCGGGACCTTCCCCCGGGCGGCCGGCAAGGCAGGCGGGCAGGGGTGCGGCTCAGATCATCCGCCGCAGCGCGGTCTCCACGGCGTCGACGAGCGCGTCGCCCTCGGTGGCCGGGTGGCGGGTGAGACCCAGCTCGACGTCCGGCAGGGCGGGCAACGCGGCGTCGTGGCAGGCCATGGCCGGTTCGAGGTTGGCGGGCAGGAGCGCCGCGACACCGAGCCCGGCCCGCAGCGCGGCGAGCACCCCGGCGAGACTGTTGCTCTCGAACGCCACCCGCCAGCGGCGCCCCGTGGCCTCCATCGTCTCCAGCACCGACGTCCGCCAGGCGCACGTGTTCGAGAACAGCACCACCGGCAGCGGATCGGCGCCGGTGTCGACTCCCTGCCCGACCGCCCAGACCAGCGGCAGACGCACCGTCCAGCGCGATGGCCAGGGAAGATGCGGGACCTCGTCGAGCACGAGCTGGACACGGCCCGTGTCGTAGGCCTCCCGCATCGCCGAACCGGAGAGGCTGAGCACCTCCAGCCTCGCCTCGGGGTGCGGCCGCGCGAGGTCGGCGAGCACCTGGGACAGACGGGAGGCGGCGAGGTCCTCGAGGAGTCCCACCCCGCAGCGCCCGGTGAGCGCACGCCCCGTCCCGGCGAGCGCCTGGGCCGACAGCGCGAGAATCCGCTCGGCGTAGGGCAGTAGTTCCTCGCCCGCCCGGGTCGGCGAGACACCGGACGGCGCCCGGTGCAGCAGCGGACTGCCCACGTCCCTCTCCAGCCTGCGCAACTGCTGGCTGAGCGCGGGCTGGGTGCGGCCGAGCGCCGTCGCCGCACGGCTGATGCTGCCCGCCCGCACGGCGGTGACGAACGACCGCAGCAGCGCGATGTCGAGATCACGGGCCATAAGCGTTCATTATGTCCCGTCCAACGAATTGACGACTTCCTATGGCCTCCCCGGTGTCCTAGCGTCACACCGGTGATCGAATTTCGGCGGGTGCTCGCGGTGCCGGGGATGACGCCACTGCTGGCCGTCTCGCTGCTCGCCCGTGCCGCGATCACGGCGGACGCGATGGCGTTGACGATGTACGTCGTGCTCGCCCTCGACATGAGTTACGCGGCGGCGGGAGCCGTGGTGGCGGCGCTCACCGCCGGTGTCGCGCTGGGCGGGCCGCTGCTGGGCCGGATGATCGACCGGCGGGGCCTGCGTACCGTGCTGTCGGCCACGGTCGTGCCGCAGTTCGTGTTCTGGCTGACCGTCCCCGTGCTGCCGTACGTGGCCCTGCTGGGCGCCTCCTTCGCCGCCGGTCTGCTGATGGTGCCGATCCAGGCGGTCACCAGGCAGGCGATCGCCGCGATGACGACGGAGGAACAGCGGCGGGCGGCGTTCGCGCTGGAGTCGGTGACGGGCGAGGTGTCGTACATCGTGGGGCCGACGCTGGTGATCCTGTGCGCGGCGCAGGTCTCCCCCGGCGTGGTGGCCTGGGGGGTGGGCGCCGCGATCGTCGCCGGTGGGGCGGGGATCGCCCTGCTCGACCCGCCGCTGCGGGCCGAGGACGAGGCCGGGGCGGGCGGTGAGGCGGGTGTCCAGGCGGCAGGCCGGCCCCGGCGCCGGGAGTGGCTGCGAGCGCCCATGGTCGCCGTCCTGACGATGGGGTTCGGCGTCGCGATGCTGCTCAGCGGCATCGACCTGGCCATCGTCGCCACCCTCCGGGAGGCCGGTCAGGTCTCGTGGGCGGCCCTGGTCGTCGCCGTGTTCGGGGTGACGTCCGTCGTGGGCGGCCTGGTGTACGGGGCGCTGCCCTGGCCGATGCCCACCTGGCTGCTGCTCGGCCTGCTCGGGCTGGTGACGATTCCGGCCGGGCTCGCCCATGACTGGCCCTGGCTGTGCGCGGCCGTCGTCGGTGCCGGGCTGCTCACCGCCCCGACCCTTTCCATGGTCTCCGGCGAGGTGAGCCGGCTGGCGCCGGCCGGTGCGCGAGGTGAGGCGACCGGCCTGCAGTCCTCGGCGGCGAGCGCGGGGTTCGCGCTCGGCGCCCCGGTCGTGGGAACGGCGATCGACGCCTCCGTTCCGGCGAGCGGCTTCGTGGCCGCCGGCCTGATCGGCCTGCTCGCCGCCCTGACGGGATACCTGCTCTCGCGCCGGTCACCCGCCGCGCCGTCTCCGCCGTCCTCATCAGGGGCACCCGGCCGGACCCGGCAGGTGAGCGTCAGGAACCCCACTTCGAGGTAGCGCGCCGGAGATCGCCCACGCTCACCGGGACCTCACCCCACGGCCTTCGTGACGAGCCTCCTCAGCGCCGCCTCACCGGCCTCGCTCAACTCCGTCAGGGCGTAGGCCGTCGGCCACATGCCGTCGTCGTCGTCGAGATTCGCCTCCACGGTGAACCCGAACGACGAGTAGCGCTCCTTGTCCACCTGCCCGCTGCGGAAGAAGCACACCACCTTCCCGGCCCTGGCGTAGGCAGGCTGGCCGTACCACAGCTTCGGCGCCAGCTCCGGAGCGGCGGTCGTGACGACGGCGTGCACGCGCTCGGCCAGCGCGCGGTCCTGCGGCGCCATCTCGGCGATCTTCGCGAGCACGTCTCGCTCGTCGGCCGCGGCCTTGTCCGCGCTCCGGCCGCGGCGCGCGCCCGCCCTCAGCTCTGCCGCGCGCTCCTTGACGGCGGCGCGCTCCTTCTCGGACAACCCCTCCTCCGAGGGCTCGTCCCGCTCGTTCCTCCGGCCGGTTCTCGATGCTGCGCTCATGGAGGTGCTGCTCCTTCTGCCGATGGTCGTGGTCGTGGTCGTCTTCCGCACGGTCCGTCCGGGACGGGACGTGCCCGGGTCCGGGTCCGGATCCGGGCAGGCGTACGGCCCTCGCGGGGCTCAGTACGTCACCTTCCACAGGAAGCCGTCCGGGTCGCTGAAGGAGCCGGAGTATCCCCCGGCCGTCTCCGCGGCACCGCCGGTGATCCGGCCCCCGGCGGCGGCCGCGGACGCCAGGAGGGCGTCGACCTCCTGGCGGGACCCGGCCGCGTGGGTGAGGACCGTCGACGAGAGACCGCCCCCGCCTTCGGTGATACCCGCGTCCTTCGCCAGTACCCCGCGTTCCATCAGGCACAGCCTGGCCGCGGCCCTGGCAGGGTGGAAGTCGATGTACTTGTTGCCGTAGTCCCGGTCGGCCGTCATGCCCAGGGCCTCGTAGAAGGCCTTGGACGCCTTCGGCGCGGAAACGCCGAGGATGAGCGTGGTCTCGGTCGGCAGCGGCCTCTCCGCCGCGGAACCGGTGTCCTTGCCGGTGGCCGCCACCGGCTTCCAGACGGAGCCGTCCGGTGCCCGGAACACCCCGGAGAACGAACCGAAGAGGGCCTTCCTCGCGGGCTTGAGGACCTCCGCCCCGCCGCGGACGGCGGCGTCCATCAGTGCCCTGACCTCGGCCGGCCGGTCGAGGACGTAGGTCAGCAGGTAACCGCGGAATCCCGGCGCCGCCGGTTCCGCTGCGAGCCTCCCGGTTGCGGACAGGGCGAGCCGCCCGGTCCCGTGCAGGTCGAGGTTCACCGGGTCCCCGACGTCCCCGGCATCACCGGCGTCACTGTCGTCCCCGTCGTCACGGTCGCCGGTGACGGCGCAGGAGAGCGCGGTGGCGTAGAACCTGCCCGCGGACCGCACCTCGGGCACTCCGAGGGTGATGACGTCGAGCGTGAGGGTCATGCGTGGCTCCCGTACGGGAGGAGGCTTGGGCGAACGGTGGTGTTCATGCAGGTAACGCTAGGCGCGGCCTTCCGGATGGCGCTTCTCGATTCCTGACCGGTTCGCCCGTGCCCGGCCGGACGGCCGGTCGTGCTCACCGGTGAACGACGTCTCGATCATCGTCTCCGCCCGGTCGCGGATCGCCGTCGTCGGCGAGAACGACCGTGCAAGATGACGCTGCTGCACCTGCCGGCCGGACTCGTCACACCGGACGCGGGCACCGTGCGCCGGGCCGGTGCGTCGGGCGGCAGCCGTCCGCGGCCGCCGGCGTCAGATGGGGGCGGTCAGCCACCGTCGGCGGGTCATACCCGAGTCGTCACCCCTCTCGCCGTCGCCACCGCGAGAGATCAGGCCCGGCCGAGCCCATTCCGTCAGGCGCTCTCAGAGAAGAGGGGAATGAGATGGATGACCTCGATTGCTTCGTAGATCGCGCCGATGATGAGAAGCATGACGACCAGGGGATAAAGGCGCAGGGTGTCTTTGAGTCCCGCCTTGTACCCCGCCCGTCTCGTCGGCAGGCTGAAGCGGCCGGGCCGCAGGAATTTGCGGCCGTGAATCCAGACGGCGAAAGCCGCGATGAGGTACGCCTGTCCCTCGACGATGAGGGTGACGAGGTGGGGGATGAAGGCGGCGTAGTTCCCGTCGAGGGGTACGAAGAGGATGCCCCACTGGGTGACCCGGTAGACGGTGAACGCGATTCCGAAAAACGGGATGATGAGCGATGGCAGCGTGGTGGTCAGAAGTGCGCCGATGAAAAAGTTCACGAAGAGGGTGACTCCTGCCGCCCACAGGATGTTTCCGCTGTCGTAGCCGGCCGCGACCGCCGAGCCCAGTCCTGGCTGGTTCAGGTCTCCCTGGACCCCCTTCACCGCAGACACCTGAGCTTCGGGGTACACGGCGGCGGTGACGATCATAGTCGCCACGAAAAGGCCGTAGAAAACAACGTTGAAGACGATGAACGTACGTCTGTGTTCTTTGATGACGGTGAACGCATCACGGACAAGAGACATGGTGAGACTCCCTGGGACGTCGAGTCGGGAGAACTAGCCGGAAGGACGCGCCGAGTGGCCGAGAGTGTCCATGGACACCGTGATGACGAGCTCGCGCCACTCGCGGGTCAGGCCGGCTCTCGATGCCTGCAGAGTCGTCATTGTCAGGCCGGTGCAGGTGCTCACGATCCGGATGAGTCTCTCGTCGTCAGGGTTTTCGAGGTCGACCCCGAACGCGCCGAGAAGTGCGAGTCCTCCTTGCGCGAGTTCGGCACCGAGGTCATGCCCGTCATGAACCAAGGAGTTTGCGAATTCGGAGACGCCAGGCCAATCCGTCGCGAGGTTCACCATGGAGGTGACGACCGTCAGATCGCGTGCGTAGCCGACGGGGAGAGCTTCGACCGAGTCGGCAAGGTTCGAAAGCTGCTGGGTCACGACAGCGACGACAGCGTCGTAGATGGCCTGTTTGCTCGGAAAGTGGTGCAGCAGGCCCGCCTTGGTGTACCCGACGGCGTCGGCGACCTGCTGCAGGGAAGTGCGGCCGAAGCCGTGCCGTGAGAACAGGGATGCCGCCCGATCCACGATCTCGGAGTCGATCTCACCGGTTGTTTGTCGAGGCATGGCGTCACCGTAGCACCTGGTCCGACCGAAATGGTCGGTTATCTACCAAAATGGTAGATGATCTCGATGTCGCATCCGGCCCCGATGTTTCGTGATGGTGGTGGTGTCGCGTGACAACCCCGCCAACTGCTGTTTTTCAGCAGCACATCAGGCCGAAGGCCCGACTCTCGCGTCGGGTGGGCGGGCGGGGCGGCGGGGCACGGGGCGGGGTGAGGTGAACTCCTTCACAGCGGGACATATCGATCACGTAGGCTGCCGACCGTGTCCGCCCCTCCCCCGCTCACCGACCGCATGCGTGCCGAGGCGCGTTCGATGCCCGGTCGGTGGCTGTACGCCGTCGACCCGTTCTTCGACCCGGACGGCGCGGTCCCCCCGTACGGTGTGATCGGCGCGTGGCGGGTCGACGAGCACGGCGAGGTGAGCGAGGAGTTCACCCCCAACCCCGGCCACCGGCCCTCGCCCGTGTCACTGGGCTTCGGTGAGCCGGCCGACCCGCTCGACGCCGCCGTCCAGCTGGCGGTGACCGGCTACTCGGACGGCGGGGACCTCGTACCGCTCCTGCTGGAGTCGGAGGTCCTCACCGGCACCGACGCCGAGGGGAGGATCCCGGTGTACGACCCGGGAGTCGTCCTGGCCTACACCTCGCGGGCCCATCTGCCGGGGGACCTTCCGGCCGGGGTGTCGGGCTGGCAGGTGCTGCGCGGCTCCGACCTGGTGGGCCTCATGCCCCAGGGCGTCGATCTCGCGCTCAACGCGGAGGGGCACGCGGGCGTCCGCGTCCCCCGCCCGGACGGGCACTGACCGGCCATGTCCCTTCAGCTGCCGCAGGAACTGGCCGTCCCGCTGGCCTGGACCGGCCTGGTCGTCTGGCCGGACTCCGACGAGGACGCGATCCGCGCCGAGGGCACGCGGTACGTGATGCTCGCGGCGCGGCTGAGGCGGTCCGCGCAGGACATGGAGGCGCATCAGCGCCAGGTGTGGGAGCGCAACTCCGGCGACGGCGTGGACGCCTACCGCTCGTGGGCGGAGCGGAGCGCGCCGGTCGACCGGGCGAACCGGCTGGCCGACGCCCTCGAACTGGTCGGCATGGCCCTGCTGACCGCGGCGCTGATCGTGCTGCTGTGGAAGCTCGGGGTGATCGCCCAGCTCGTCGCGCTGCTGATCGCCGTCGTCCGTGCCGCGGCCACGGCGGTGGTCTCCCCGGCGGCCTCGCTGGCGGCCGTCGCCGCGCGTACGGCCGTGACCCGCGCCGCCCTGCGCAGGCTGCTGGACGACATCGCCCGCTTGTTCTCGCGCGGGGTGGTCGACCCGCTGAAGCGCGCGGTCATGCTCCTGCGCGGCGGCGCCGGACGGCTGCGGGGCCGCCCGGCGAACTGGGACCCTCTCAGGGTCGCCGCGAACCGCGACGTCGACCTGTCCGCGATCCGGCCCCGGCCGCGTTTTCGCGACTCCCCCTTCACCGATACGCGGCCGGTGTGGCGCCGGGACGACCGGCCGCTCTACCGGTCCGACACCCGCCACCCCGACGAGATCTTCTCCCAGGGCCTTCAGCCGAGGAATCCCGCCAACACCGACCTGAACGGGTACGTCGCCTTCCTGGACGAGCGGGCACGGAGCTCCGCCTTCGTCGGTACCAGCTACAACCGCGACATCCACCGGTGGTGGCACGAGTACGGGCGACAGGGCTGGGTGTACGAGGTCAGCACGCCGGGCGGCACCGGCATCCGGCTGCCGGGCTCGAGCTACGACGAGGTCGTCTTCCCCGGTGGCGTCGCCCCGGACCACATCACCCGGGCCCGGCCGTACCTGATGTCCCGGCAGGGGGAGATGACGGTGGGCGACTGGCTGGAGAATCCCCGCGCACTGCCTGACTGACGGCCTCCTTGCCGAGCCGCTCGGCCCGGCGGTACCCGGCGTCCATCAGGCCCAGCGCCTGCTCGGCGTCCCCCAGGTCGGTCACGACCGACTCCAGCGACTCCAGGATCGCGCCGACCGTCTGCGCGAAGACCCCGCCGACCGGCCCGCCGATGGGCCCGGTGCCGAACATGGCCGGGGAGCCGCCGATGTCGCGGCCGTGCGCGGCGAGGTCGTCCCGCACCTCGCCGAGCCCGCCGGACGCCGTCCGCAGGGTGGACGGGCGGACGTCCAGGGGCTTCATCCGCGGTTCTCGATCCGGTGGGCGAGATCGCCGATCTCCTGCACGATGGCGTTCATCGTCCTCATGGACTCGTCCTGGACGCCCTCCAGTGCCCGGGCCAGCCCCGCCGCGTCGACGTGCTCGCGCCTGGCCTCGACGTTCGCGCGCAGGTCGTCCAGGGCGGCGTTGACGGCGGCCATGACCAGGTCGCACAGCTCGTGCGAGCCCATCCGCATGATCCGCGGATCGACCTCCAGCGACGTGAGCCGGCACTCCGGGGAGATCCTCGCCGACACCCGCCCGTCCGCGGCCGTCCCCCTCGCCACCGGAGGGTTCCCGCTCCGGCGGTGGCTCCTTTCCCAGCGCGCCGAGCCCGCGCCTGTCCTCGTCCAGGAACCGGTCGAAACTCTCGAAATCCACGGCCACGGGACGAGAGAATAGGGACGGCGGCGTACGGGAAGGCGTCATCCGGGTGAACGGCTCGTGGTGGACCAGGACCAGGGCCCCGCATCCCGGCATCCCCGCATCCCCGCATCCCGGCGTCCTGCGCTCCCGCCGCGGGCACGCGACGGACGCGTCCCGGCCGGTGGTGCCGCCGGGCCGATCGGCGGGGCGACCGCGTCGGCCGTCGTCAGAGGCCCATCTGACAGGATCGGCCGTGTCGCGGCGAGAGATTTCTCCGGGACCGTGTCGATCGGCGGGCCGCCCGTTCGACGTGTGGGGGCGAGGGCCGAGGGGCGGCCCCGCCGGACGAGGAGAACGCGATGTCGAAATATCTGCTGATCATGCGGGGCACCGACGAGACGAACGCGGCCATGATGGCCGATCTCGACCAGATGATGGCCGCGACCCACCGGTTCATCGAGGAGATGATGAAGGCCGAGGTCCTCGTCGCGGCCGAGGGGCTGGACGATCCGGGCCAGGGCGTCGTGGTCGACTTCGGCGGCGAGGCGCCGGTGGTCACCGACGGGCCGTACGGCGAGACCAGGGAACTGTTCGGCGGCTACTTCATGCTCGACGTCGCCACGAAACAGGAGGCGGTCGAGTGGGCCAGGCGGGTCCCGGCGGTCCGCGGGTCCAAGATCGAGGTCCGGCGGGTGGCCGAGGCCGACGAGGCCCCGCAGGGCGGCGAGAGCGACGGCCGGACCTGATGGGCACGGCCGACGTCGAGGCCGTCTGGCGGATCGAGTCGGCCCGGATCGTCGCCGCGCTGACCCGGTTCACCGGCGATTTCGGGCTGGCCGAGGACGCGGCCCAGGAGGCGGTGGCCGAGGCGCTGGTGTCGTGGCCGCGTGCCTGTCCGGCCAATCCGGCCGGATGGCTGATGGCCACGGCCCGGCGGCGGGCGATCGACGCGATCCGCCGCCGGGCCGCCCTCCAGGACCGGTACGCCCTGCTGGCGGCCGATCCCGCGGTCGAGCAGGAGGTCGACCCGGACGGGATCGACGACGACGTCCTGGCGCTGATGTTCGTCAGCTGCCACCCGGTGCTCTCCCGCGAGTCCCGGGTGGCGCTGACCTTGCGCGTGGTCGGCGGCCTGTCCACCGAGGAGATCGCCCGCGCGTTCCTGGTACCCGTGCCGACCGTGCAGGCCCGCATCACCCGGGGCAAGAAGACGATCGCGGCGGCCGGGGTGCCGTTCGAGCTGCCACCGGCCGGTGAGCGCCGGGAACGGCTGGGCGGCGTGCTCAGCGTCCTCTACGTGATCTTCACCGAGGGGTCCACGGCCACGTCGGGCGACCGGCTGCTGCGCCCCGACGTCGCGTACGAGGCGATCCGGCTGGCCCGCACGCTGGCCGCGCTGCAGCCGGACGAGCCCGAGGTGCACGGCCTGCTCGCGTTGTGCGAGCTGACGGCCGCGCGCTTCCCGGCCAGGACCGCCCCGGACGGCACGCCGGTCCTGCTCGGGGACCAGGACCGGCGGCTGTGGGACGTCGCGGCGATCCACCGGGGACTGGCCGCGCTGGCCAGGGCATCGAAGGCATCGAGGGCACCAGGGCCATCGGGGGCATCGGGGGCATCGGGGACATCGGGGACACCGAGGACACCGAGGACACCGGCCCGGAGCCTGGGCCCCTACGGCCTGCAGGCCGCGATCGCCGCCGCCCACGCGTCGGCGTCCTCGGTCGAGGCGACCGACTGGGACCGGATCGTGCTGCTCTACGAGGCGCTCGGCCGGGTCGCCCCCTCGCCGGTGGTCGAGCTCAACCGGGCCGTCGCCGTGGCCATGGCCTTGGGCCCGGCGCGGGCGCTGGCCATCGTGGACGAGCTGGTCGCCTCGGACCGGCTCCCCGGTTCGCATCTGGTCCCGACCGTACGCGGGGAGCTGCTGGCCCGCCTCGGCAGGCGGCAGGAGGCGCGCGCCGAGCTGGAGCTGGCCGCCCGGCTGTGCGCCAACCGGAGCGAACGCTCGGTGCTGCTGCGCAAGGCGGCCGCGCTGGAGTGACCTCTCCGGCGCGGTCCGTGCCGCGCTCCCGGCCGGGACACCGCACGCGCAAGGCTCCGGTGCACACCCCGGACCCGGCGGCCGGCGAGTGCACCGGAGCCTTGCGCGGAGGCGGTCACCGCGGCCACGAGCATCCCGGCGGCATGGCCGATCGGTGGCCTTCGCCAGGGGAACGACCGTTCCTTCGGGGAAGCGCCCGTTCGGGAGGAGTCGATAGGGTGATCCGGTGATGTTCACGAAATTCGGGCACGCCTGTGTACGCCTCCAGGACGGCGACCGGGTGCTGGTGATCGATCCGGGTATCTTCTCCGAGGCGGAGGCCGCACTGTCCGGCGCCACGGCCGTGCTCGTCTCGCACGAGCACGCCGACCACGTCGACGTCGAGGCGCTCAAGGCGGCCAGGGCGGGCAACCCCGCGCTGACCGTGCACACCCATGCGGCGCTGGCCGCGGAGCTCGGCGAGGGAGCGGTCGCGGTCGCGGCGGGTGAGACCTTCGACGCCGCGGGCTTCACCGTGAAGGCCGTCGGCGGCGAGCACGCCGAGATCATCGACGGCCTGCCCGGCTGTCCGAACCTCGGGTTCCTCGTGGACGGCCTCTACCACCCGGGGGACTCCTTCTTCGTGCCCTCCGACGAGGTCGACACCCTGCTGGTCCCGGCGTCCGGGCCGTGGGTGAAGACCGGCGAGGCCGTCACGTTCATCCGGGGCGTCCGGCCTGCCCGGGCGTTCCCGATCCACGACGTCCACCTCAGCACGATCGGCCTGGAGTACGTGGACGGGTGGCTCGAGAGGGAGACCGGCTACGCCCGGATCCCGGCAGGCGCATCCGTCGCCCTGTGAGGCCGGCGACACCGTCCGCAAGACCGGCGAGGCGGGCGGGACCGGCCTGACCCCGGGCCTGTCGCCGCCCGGGACGATCGAGCGCGCGACGCCCCGGCAGGGCGACCCCGCCGGGACGGCTCACGTCCGGACGCCTGCAGGAAGGAGCCCATGCGGAGAGGTGAGACGGCGGGGACCGGGCCGCGGGCGACGCGCCGGACGATGCCGCCGGTGGTGATCCGGGGTCAGAGGGGCGCGTCGCCGCGTGCGGCCTCCTGGGCGCACACCTCGTCCAGGTCGTCGAGCCGCCGCATGCCGTGCACGCCGCGGGCGGTACGCGGGTTGGCGGCCAGCCACTCCTGGTTGCGGGCGAAGAACCACCAGTACCCCGCGGTGAACGGGCAGGCGTCCTCGCCGGCCCGCCGGGCGGGCCGGTAACGGCAGGGCCCGCAGAAGTCGCTCATGCGGTTGATGTACGCGCCCCCGGCCGCGTACGGTTTGGTCGCCAGCATGCCGCCGTCGGCGTGCTGCGACATGCCGATCACGTTGGGCACCATCACCCAGTCGTACCCGTCGACGAAGCAGCGGTGGAACCAGTCGGTCAGCCGCGCGGGGTCGTACCCCCGCTGGAGCGCGAAGTTCCCGAGCACCATCAGCCGGACGATGTGGTGGGTGAACCCGGTGTCGCGCACCTGGGCGAGCGCCCACGACAGGCAGCGCGCCTCGACGGCGTCGGCGTCCAGCTCCTCGAACCAGGCGGGCGGCGCCGTACGGGCCGACAATCGGCTGAGGTCGCGGTAGTCCTCGCCGAAGTACCAGTACAGGTGCCAGATGTAGTCGCGCCAGCCGATGAGCTGCCGCACGTACCCCTCGACGCTCGCGAGCGGGGCGTGTCCCGCCCGGTAGGCGGCCTCGGCGGCCCGCACGCACGTCATGGGGTCGAGCAGCCCGAGGTTGATGGCGGGCGAGAGCATGCTGTGCGCCATGAACGGGTCGCCGGCGAGCATCGCGTCCTGGTGCGGGCCGAAGGCGGGCAGCCGGTGGTCGATGAAGTGCCGCAGCGCGCTGCGCGCCTCCGCGACGGTCGCGGGGAACGTGCGCGGGCCGTCGCGCCCGACGAAGGACACCTCGCCGTCGCGTTCCCACCGGTCGAGGTCGTGGCGCACCCGCTCGTCGATCTCGTCCTCCTCGGCCGTCCACGGGCCGGGCACGTCCAGCCCTCCGGCGGGCGGCGGCTCGCGGTTGTCGGCGTCGAGGTTCCACCGGCCGCCGGCGGGCTCGTCGCCGTCCATGAGCACGTCCAGGCGGCGCCGGGCGTCGCGGTAGAAGTCCTCCATGAGCAATCGGTGACCGTCCCTGCCCTCGGCCCAGGCGGTGAACTCCTCCGCGGTGCTGGTGAAGCCGCGCGAGGGCAGGACGGTCACCCCGGCGAGGCCCCGGACGAACGCGTCGGCCGCGTGACTGGTGGGCCCGCAGACGGTGACCTTGCCACCGGCGCGGCCGAGCGCCTCGCCGAAGGTGGCCGTGCGCAGGAACAGCGCGCGGTCGCCCAGCTCGGCCGCCCGGTGCCGCAGCGCCGAGAGCACCAGGTGCGCCTTCTGCCGGTGATAGCGCCGCCGCCGCAGCGCCGACCCGGCCTCGACCAGCAGCACCGGCTGGTCGTCGGAGTCGAGGAAGTGGTCCCCGAGCTGATCGGCGAAGAGCCATCGCCTGCCGTGTTCCCCCATGCCGCCATCCTGTCGGCTCGGCGCCTCATTTCCCGCGCGCCTCGCTGGCCGGACCGCGCGCCTCGCTGGCCGGACCGCGTGCGGCGCGGCCGCCCCGGCCCGGGGCCCGGAGGTCGCCGTCGGTGTGGCGTGGAGCTTCCGGAGCGGTGAGCGGCGATGGCCTGGTTAAGGTGGTGTTCGCTGGTGTACCGGATCGACCGGCGCCGCACGGCGATGTCCCCCCGCGCTCACAGAGCCGAGGTCAAGGAGATCGTCATGTTCCGCACGTGTGCCGCCGCCATGGGATGTCTCCTGGCGGTCACCGTCCTCACCTCGACGCCCCCGGCCACCGCCTCCCGTCCGGCTCGGGCGCTCCCGGCCGTTTCGGGGGTGGAGGTCCCCGAGCGGGTCCTGCCGGCGCGGAAACCCCCGATGGGCATGCTGAAGGCCATTCGGCGGGACCTGGGGCTCACCGAGGACCAGGCCCAGAGCCGCCTGCTCAACGAATCCCGGCTGACCTCGATCGCGGCGCAGCTGCGCGAGAGGCTCGGTGATCGCTTCGCCGGCTCCTGGCTGCGGGGGGTCGCCGGGCAGACGCTGGTGGTGGCCACCACCGGCCGCGCCGACGCCGCCCAGATCACCGCCGCGGGCGCCCGGCCCCTCATCGTCGCCCGATCGCTGACGAGACTGCGGGCGGTCAAGGAGAAGCTCGCCACCGCCAGACCCGCCCTCTCGGAGGTGAGCAGCGTGCGCTACATCGACGTCAGAGCCAACAAGGTCGTCATCTCGTCGAGCACGCCCAGGGCGGCCACGAGCTCGATCAAGGCCGCCGGGGTCTCCCCCGCCGCGGTGCGCGTGGTCCTTTCGGCCGAGCAGCCCCGGCTCCTGCAGGCCGGCATGCCCGTCGACCCGCAGCCCTACCCGCCCGGCGCCCCGCCCACCGATCTGGTGGGCGGCCAGGCCTACTACTCCGGCGCCACGACCCGCTGCTCGGTCGGTTTCGCCGTGACCAGGGGAACCCAGAAGGGCTTCATCAGCGCCGGGCACTGCGGCACCCCGGGCACCGCCACCGTCGGCTTCAACCGGCTCACCCAGGGCAGCGTGCGGGCCTCGACCTTCCCCGGCGGCGACCACTCCTGGGTCGCGCTCGACGACACCTGGACACCCCGGCCGCTGGTGGGCAACGACAGCGGCGGCATCATGTACGTCTACGGCGCCAAGGAGGCCATCGAGGGCAGCTCGGTCTGCCTGGCCGGTTCCTCCGCCGGCGGTCTCGACTGGCACTGCGGCACCATCACCCAGCGCGAGGCCGACGTCACCTACCCCGAGGGCGTCGTCACGCACATGATGCGCACCAGTGCCTGCGCTCACCCGGGCAACGCGGGCGCGTCCATGCTCTCGATCGGTCAGGCCCAGGGCATCGTCTCGGGCGGCTCCGGCGACTGCGCCACCGGCGGCTTCACCTACGTCCAGCCGCTCGGCGACATCCTCACCGCCTACGGCCTGACCCTGATGACCTACGTAAAAGTTCAGGCGAGCACCGGTTCCTGCAGCGGCTACCCCAACTCCGCCACCGGTGCGCTGAGCAGCGGCCAGTCCATCTACCAGCCCAACGGCCTGCACTACCGTACGACGGTCACCGGCAGCCACTTCGGCTGCGTCGAGGCCGACTCCAACGGCGACTTCGACCTCCACCTGCAAAAACTGGACGGTCTCACGTGGAGCACCGTCGCGGTCTCCGAGACCCCCCGCCCCTTCGAGGAGCTCGGCTACGTGGGCCCGCCCGGCGTCTACCGTTACCTGCTGCTCTCCTTCAAGGGCAGCGGCTCCTACACGCTGGGCTACACGACGCCGTAACCGGACGGCCGGTGGCGGGGGGTGCGGGATCGACGACTTCGCTCCCGGCCGGCCGACCGGCCGGGAGCGCCGCGGGTCCGCGGGACGGCCGCCGCCCGGGCCGGATCAGCCGGTGGGCCTGCCGAACCAGCGGGAGAGGTGGTCGTCCAGGTCCCGCTGGTCGTCGCCGATCCAGGCGACGTGGCCGTCGGGACGCATCAGGACGCACGGGACGTCCAGTTCCGCGGTGGGATCCGCGAGGTGGTCGACCCGGTCGGACCAGCCGCCGGTGGTCAGGCGTCGGGTGCGGTCCAGCAGCAGGCCGCGGCCGCGATGCAGCAGGTCGTAGAGGCGGCCCTGTCCCACCTCGATGTCGCGCAGGCGGCGGCCGAGCAGGTCGGGGCCTTCGCCGACGTCGTAGCGGACGCCGATCGCGGTGATCTTCTCGATCAGGTGGCGGTTCACCTCGTCGAAGTCCATCAGTTCGGTGAGCAGCCTGCGCACGGCCTGCGGGCCCGGCTCGGGGGACGTCAGTTCCATCTGCGCGCGGGTGTTGTCCAGCACCTCCTCGGCGACCGGATGACGTTCGGCGTGGTAGGTGTCCAGCAGTGTCTCCGGCGCCCGGCCGCGGATCTGCGCGGCCAGTTTCCAGCCGAGGTTGAACGCGTCCTGAACGCCCAGGTTGAGGCCCTGGCCGCCGATGGGCGGATGGATGTGCGCCGCGTCACCGGCCAGCAGCACCCGCCCGACGCGGTAACGGTCGGCCAGCCGGGTGGCATCACCGAAGCGGGACAACCAGCGCGGGGAGTGCACGCCGAAATCGGTTCCGGCGACGGCGCGCAGCCGTCGCCTGAAGTCCTCCAGGGTGGGCGGTTCCGCGCGGTCGCCGACTTCCGCGGCGGGGACCACGACGCTGTAGACCCCTTCGCCGAAGGGCCGCAGCCAGAACGGCCGGTGGGCCTGGCCGATCTCGGCCACCCTGGCGGCGATCTCCTCGCCCGGCATGTCCGACTTCAGCTCGCCCATGAGCGTGTCGTTCCGTGAGGGCTCGCCGGGGAAGCCGACGCCGAGCAGCCTGCGCACCGTGCTGCGCGCGCCGTCACAGCCGACCAGGTAGCGCGAACGCAGCCGCTGTCCGCCGGACAGCTCGACCGTCACGCCCTCGTCGTCCTGTTCGAGACCGGTGACCGCATGACCGCGCCGGACCTGCGCGCCTTGTTCGATCGCGTGTTCCTCGAGCAGGCGCACGATGACCGGCTGCGGGATGCCCAGCAGGTAGGCGTACGCGGAGTCCAGGCCCTCGGGCGCGGGTTTGGGGATGGCGGCGAAGAAACCGCCGGCCGGACGCCGTCTTCCATGCGGGAGGACGCGATCGAGCAGTCCGCGCATCGCCATCAGTTCGAGGCTGCGGATGTGCAGACCGACGATGCGGACGAACGACGCGGGCTCGGTGTCCTTCTCCAGGACGAGGACCCGTACATCGTGCAGCCGCAGTTCGGCGGCCAGCATCGCACCGGTCGGCCCGCACCCGACGATGATCACATCGAACGCGAGGGGCACGCGATCGGCGCCGGAGGCCGGCGACCGGAGAGCTGCGGGGACCTCGCTCGCCGTGGAGTCGCGCCCGCCTTCGTCGTTCGACGGCGGCTCGGCGGTGACCTGCTGAGAGTGCATGGGTGTTGCCTTTCGGGAGTGCCTTGTCATCGAGGCGCTCCCGGCGACACCTACGCCGATCGCCCGACCGTGACGGCGGGGAGGAGCACCCACATCGATACAGCGTTCATGGGGCTCACCTCCTCGGGCCGTGTCACGATCGACTGCAAGCTACAAGCCCGGGCGTCACGGCGTCCAGCGCTTTTCCGGCCGCGCGGTCACGAACTCGGACGGGCCCGTGCGGCCGCTCCCGACACCGGCCGCGTCGCCGTCAACCGGCGTGTTCCTGCTTGGCGGCCGCGGCGTAGGCGGCGTCGAGGCGCTCGAACGGGCCCGGGCCGTCGTGCGGCTTCGGCGCGGCGCCGAGGTGGCGGACGCGGAGGTCGTCCATAAGCTCCTCGATGAACGCCGGCCCTTCGTCGCGCATGAGCCGCTGGCGGATCCGCAGCTCGTCGCCGCCCTCGCGCCAGTCGAGGCCCCAGTTGCCGAGGGCGTAGATGATCGGAAGGGTCTGGATACCGGCTTCGGTGAGGCTGTAGCGGGCGCGCTGCCCCCGCGCCGCGGTGCCGCGGGTGAGGAGCCCCGCCTCGACGAGCCGTACGAGGCGGTCGGCGAGGATGTTCGAGGCGATGCCCTCCATCGACCCGGTGAGCAGCATCCGGAAGTACCGGCGGTCGCCGAAGATGACGTCGCGCAGCACGAGCAACGACCAGCGATCTCCGAGCAGCTCGACGGCCGCGTTGATCGGACAGCCGGACCGTGGTTCCACGATTCCTCCTTGACAGGTATGTCGTCCTCACTATAGTGATTGCAGAACACAACCACTATAGGGGAAGAGGAGACGATGGGCCACTTCGTGTACTGGATGAACGTGTCCCTCGACCTGCGGATCGAGCAGGTCCCCGGGGACGACGGTGCCGGCGAGTGGCTGCGCATCGGCGAGGAGCTGCACCGCGAGTTCAACGCCCGGGCACGGGGCCTCGCCCTGATGGTCCAGGGCCGGACCATGTACGAGACGATGGAGGAGTACTGGCCGCGGGCGCGCGGGGACGCGTCGCTGCCGGACGTCCTGCGTGAGTACGGCGAGATCTGGACCACCGCGCCCAAGGTGCTCGTCTCCCGCACCCGCCACAGCGCCGGTCACAACACCCGGATCATCGGCGGGGACGACGCGATCGAGCAGCTGGCCGCCCTCCGGGCCGAGACCGACGGCGCCATCGGGGTCGGCGGCGCGGCGATCGCGACGCAGCTGCTCCGGGCCGGGCTGCTCGACGAGCTGCTGCTCTTCACCCACCCGGACATCCTCGGCTTCGGCAGGCCGCTGTTCGACGACTACGACATGCCGATCGAGCTCGACCTGCTCGAGCAGCGATCGTTCGAGCGGGGCGTCACGATGCATCGCTACGCCGTCCGGGGCGCGAAGGAGGCGAACCCGGCCGGGACCGGGTGACCGGCGTACATCAGGGGCCGACGGGCGGATCCGGGTCGCCGTCCGGCCCGCTCCCGTGACCGGCGTGACCGGCCTCTCGGGGCAGGCGCGCTGTCGGTGAACCGGCGGACGAGACCGGGGCCCGGCTCACCTCCGGCCGGTCCCGTGCCCTTCTGCCGTGTCCCGGCCGCTCACCGTGGAGGAACCGCTTCGACGACTCCGTGGGGGTGCGTGGCGCATCGGAGAGTTTGCGGGGAGACCTGGCACGGGTTCGAGTTCGTGGAGAAGAAAGGGATGTGGTCGAACGACAGGCCCTGATGGGCATGGAGCTGCGCCGTCCGGGCGAGCTGGGCCGGATCAGTGGTGATCCTGCCGAAATTCATGTCGGCGAACGTGTCCACCATGGGGGAGAAGTGCGGGGCTCCCACGCTGCAGCTCCCCCAGCAGCGACGAGCGTACGCGATGTGGTTCAGGTAGTTCAGGCGCTCGACATCCAGCGTCGGAGACGACGGTGATGAGAAACGGGAACGTCGCTCGCCACTGCCCGGGACGTGGACGCCGCCCTTGGCCGCCTCCACGTGAGCATGGCGCAGGCTTTCCGGAACGTCGCGCGGGGAGTCGAGCAGATACCAGACGATCGCCAGGTTGAAATGGGCCAGCGACCGGTTCAAAGGACGCGTCTCCTGACCGAGGGCGTCCATGAAACTGCTGCGTGCCTCCCTGAGCAGGCGTTGACGTTCCTTGGGCGGACGATGCGCCGCCACCGCGGCCTCCAGCTTGATGAGCCCGCTGTTGAGCGGGCCGGCCATCAGGCTGTCGATGCTCTCGTGGACGGCGGTGAGGAGTTTCATCTCGGCGTTCTGGAGATCGAGCATGTTCTGGGCGATCATCTCGACCGTTCGCGTACCCGCCGCTTCGGCGAACTTTCCCAGAAGGAACAGCATCACGGCTTCTGCCATACCGTTCAGTCTCCAGCGCACCCGGCCTTGACGGAAGACGACGGTCGCCGTTGATGACGCAACCGGTATGCCGGCCTCCGGGGAGGATCACCAAGAATTCCGGCGGGAGAGCGGGAAACGCCGTCGTTCCGGCAGCTCAGGAGCGGTGAGCCTCGGCAGGAAATACGGGACTCCCGGCCAAGGAGCCGCGAACATCGCGAGAAGCGTTCCTGTCGCTGATTTCCGCACCGATACTCCCCCGAGGCCGGCTCGTCGTGTCCGTCGCCCGCACGCCGTACGAATCCGTTCGCTTCACCCCCGGCGAAACCGGGGTTCCGCCGAGAAAGTGTCGTGAACCCCACAACGGCGTTTATTGTGCTGTGACTCGCATGGTCAATGCTGGGCGGTCGTGAAACACCCCCGGTGTACATCGACGAGCCGGTCGAGCATTGGACGGTCCTTCGCTTTCGGCGGAGGGGCGTCCCGATGTCGTGTCCGGTCCGGAGTTCTCCCGGCGGCTCGTCCGGTCACCGGGAAGGTCCGGCTCCCGACGGGCGCTTCACCGCGAAGTGCCCGACCGTGAGATGAGTGAGGATCGGCACCACATTTCGACAGACGCGGCTCCGGCCGCCCGAGCCGGAAAGGCCGTGTCAGTGAGACCCGAGACCAGGATGCCCGGATGGTGAGAAGAGCGGAACGCTTCGAAACGGTGAACGCGGTACTCGTACGACTGCCGGGACCGCTGCACGCCCTTGCCCTGAAGCACCGTGAGCTGCTGAAGTTCGCGGTGGTGGGCGGAACGGCGTTCCTGGTGGACAACGCGGTGTTCTACGGGCTGAAGCTGACCGTCCTGGAGCCGAAGCCGGTGACCGCGAAGGTCATCGCGGTGCTCGTGGCGACGATCGTGTCCTACGTGCTGAACCGCGAATGGTCGTTCCGGACCAGGGGCGGTCGCGAACGCCACCACGAGGCGGCGTTGTTCTTCCTGGTCAGTGGCGTCGGCCTGGTGCTCAGCTCCGTGCCGCTGTGGATCTCCCGGTACGTCCTCCTGCTGGAGACCCCGAACGTGAGCCTGGTCGCCCAGGAGGTCGCCGACTTCGTGAGCGCGCAGGTAATCGGCACGCTGATCGCCATGGTCTTCCGTTTCTGGGCGTTCCGGAAGTGGGTCTTCCCCGACGAGGAGGTCCACCCCGGCCGCGTGCGACCGGCTCCGGCTCCCAAGCCCGGGAAGGAGGACGAGGCGGCCTGACCCGGGTGGAGGAGCGCCTTCCCGCCCTGCGGCCCGCCCTGCGGCGGGACCCGTCGTGGCTCCTGCGGATACTCGGCGGTTGTCCGCGGTGGGTCGTCATCGCGCGTGCAAGCGCAGGATCCGGTTTCGATGTTCCTCACACCTCGTCTGTCTGGATTCTCAGTCCGGTGGCATGTCGACGAAGCGGCCGTAGTGGCCCTGGAAGGCCACGGTGATCGTGGCGGTGGGGCCGTTGCGGTGCTTGGCCACGATCAGGTCGGCCTCTCCCGCGCGGGAGGAGTCGCGCTCGGCGGCGTCCTCGCGGTGCACCAGGACGACGAGGTCGGCGGTGCGGGCGATGGGGTCACACAGATCGGTGTGCAGGTCCGGCAGTCGGTCGCTCCTCGCCCCGGGCAGACGGTCGAGATCGGCGGAGACGACGATGGGGATCTCCAGCCGCACAGCGAGTGCCTTGAGGGTGTCGACGGTTTCGGTGATCTCGTGTTCGCGGGTGCCGCCGCGCACGCCGGGGCGGATGCGACCGGGGGGCGGGCCGGGAAGGTCTCCGGCGCGGGAGTGATCCGTGAGACCGAGGTGCTCCAGGAGGTCAAGGAACTCCTCGCGGGCGGGGGCGTAGGCCATGGCGGCCATCCTGCCAGCCGAAGGCCGATGCGGCGAGGCCACCGGAACACAAGAGGAAACCGGTCGATCCTGCCTGAAACCGCAGGTCGGGCAGGAGATCGGGGAAGCGATCGGTTCATCGGTCCTGCGGCGCCTCCGCCCGGATCGCGCTCGAACGCGGCTTCGCCGCCGCCAAGGGAAGAAGGACCTGCGTCCCGCCCATCTGCTGCTCGGCGTTCTGAGTGCCGCCGTCGGCACCGTGCTGCGCGCGCTCGCCCTGGCCGGCGTCGACCGGGCCGCCCTGATGGATCGCGTCGAGGAGACGCTCGCGCGCGAAAGCCGGTAACCGGCGCCCGGTCACGTCAGCCGGTCACCAGCCGTCCCACCCTCTGCAGCCCCACCACGGGCCGGTCAGATGCCTGAGCCCGTACTCGTAGTCCTCGGCGCGGGGTTGCCCGTGAGGCGCCCATACGAAGCATCTCGATCCCGTGATGGGCCAGTCGATGATCTGCAGTTCGACGCCGATAGGGGCGTTCTCGTCCTCGCCGGCGATGTGGCCGCACATCGGGAAGAGTCCTGCCCCCGCGCAGGTGGGAACGTCTCGCGGCCCACCACGCAGGACGTTCTGGGCGAGGCGCTCCATGCTGGCCTGGGAGACCGCAAAGCGCGCCGTGAAGGGGAGGTCGGCGCTGACGGCGAGCCACAACCCCCCGACGATCACGGGTAACGCGAGCCAGCCGAGAAAGCGGTGCCGTACTGCCTCAGCGTCCCGTGTCAGCGCCACGATGAGGCGGATGATCCAGTACGACACCAGCGGCACGAGGACAAGGATCACCAGCACGCCGGACTCGGCGTAGGGGAAGGGGATGCTCACCCACCAGGCGACGACGAGGGCGGTGATCACGACGGCGGCGTGATAGCACCACCCGGGGGGCTTGCCGACCACGACGTCACCATAGCGCCGGAACCCGGACGCGGTATCGACCGGGTGATGGGCTCACGTGATCGTACGGGGCACAGCGGGGCAAAGGACGACCACCACGATGAAAGTATCCCCGCCCACCCGCGTCTACGGTGACCGGCGGGCAGCGGCCGATCATGTCGTCGGTTCGGGATCCCGTATCAGGTGCGCAGCAGGGGAAGGCGCAACAGCAGTCGCGCTCCGGGGCGGGAGCCGGTGGGATCGGTGGCCTGCAGGGTGCCGCCGTGCGCCTGTGCGATCTGACGGGCGATGGGCAACCCCAGGCCGGTTCCGCCCGGGTCGCTGTGGCGGGCGTCGGAGCGGCGGAAGAATCGGCGGAAGACCGCTTCCCTGTCGGCGTGGGGGATGCCGGGTCCGTCGTCGGTCACCTCCACGACCGCCTGGTCGCCCTGGGCGCCCACGATCACCTCCAGGCGAGAGCGGGCGTGGCGTTCACCGTTGGCCAGCAGGTTGCCCACCAGGCGGCCCAGCCGGACCGCCGAGCCCCGGACCAGCACCCCGGCGTCCAGGCACGTGGCAGTGGTGATCGTGGCGATCGTTGCCTGGCGGTGGAGCAGTTCTCTTCTCACCAGGTGGGCCAGGTCGACCGGGTCGGCGTCGGCGGGTGCGCCGGCCTCCAGCCTGGCCAGTTCCAGCAGGTCGCCGACGATGGCGCCCAGGCGCTCGGCGTCGTCGAGGGCGGTCAGCAGGATCTGGCGGGCGTCGACCGTGGGGTCGGCGAGGGCGACCTGCAGCAGGGTCTGCAGGCCGGTGATCGGGCCGCGCAGGTCGTGGGAGGTGTCGGCGACGGCCTGTTGCTGGTGTTGCATCGCCGCGCGTAGTTCCTGTGCCATCCGGCGTTCCCTCGCCTCGCCTTGGCGCAGCCGCTGGGTGATCTCCTGCAGCCTGCCGGCCTGGGCGAACAGCTGAGCCTCGATCGCGGCCATGGGCGCCAGGGCGGTCTCGGCGGTGACCGTCAGTCCCCTGGTGTTCATCTGCCGGACGAAGGCGGTCACCTCCTGTGGCAGGTTGACCACACCGCAGGTGTCGCCGTGCTCGTCCAGCAAGGGAGCGTTGGTGATGTTCCAGTACCGCTCCTGCACATGTCCCGGTTCACCGGGAATCTCCAGGTCGTAGCGCTGCAGCGGCATGATGTCGATCGTGGCTTCGGCCAGGACCCGTTGCATCGAGAGCTGCAGCGCTTCTCCCTGGTTCGTCGACGGGCTGCCGGGAAAGATCTCCAGCAGATGACGGCCGACGATCTCGCGGCGTGAGCGGCCCGTCAGCCGCTCGAAGGTCTGATTGACCGTGGTGTAGACCAGATCCGGCGACAACAGCGCCAACGCGGCCGGTGTGGCGTGGAAGAACGCGGCGAAATCGGGTTCTGCCATCTTCGGTCCCCTTCGGTCGGTCGGCTCCGGCCGGCGAACCGTTTCGGCCGTCGCCTCATCCCGTCTCCTCGGGGTATGTTCGGCCGCGTCGACCCGCCCGGTTGCGTCCACGGAGATGATGTACGCAAGTTTTCCCAGGTGGGAGGCGTGAAGTCCTGGAACGCGGGGATGGAGCGTGGCCCCCCGGGATCACGCCCTGACGGGCACGACCCGGCGGTTCGACCTGACCGATGAGCGGTGGGCGGCCCTGGAGCCGCTGAGCCGCTGCTGCCGGCGGCCGAGAAGCCAGGACGACCGTCGCGGTGGACCAGACGACAGCTGATCGACGGGATCCGCCGGCGGGTACGGGCCGGGGCGCCATGGCGGGACGTGCCCGAACGCCATGGCTCCTGACAGGCGGTGTACTCCCTGTTTCGCCGGTGGCGGCGCTCAGGTGCCTGGCGGCAGATCGGGTACGGCCTGCAGGCCGCCGGACGCGGGCGGTGTCAGCCGATCCACGCGCCGGTGGTGAAGTTCCCGGTGTTTATCGCCATGACCGGGATCATGATGGCCATGCTCACCAGCCACACCCACGGTCTTCGCACCCCCGCGACGCCGATGGCGATCCACAGGGGGAACCAGGTCAGCGACCCCCGGCCGATCGACATGTAGAACGACGACAGGGTGAGGAAGGACAGCACCTGGGGGGTGATGTACGCGAGCTCCGGCCACTTGCGCCGTACCGCGAGGCAGCCGGCCAGCACCAGCAGCACCGCGGCCGAGATGATCTCCTCGTGGTAGGCCGTGGTGAGCGTGGCGACGTCGTCGGACATGTTCCAGGTGTTGGCGAGCGCCTCCCACGGCCAGACGGCGTGCCGGCCCCAGAACCGGTCCTGCACCGAGTTGTAGGCCAGCCAGTCGCCGGTGCGGGTCCACTGGTAGACGCTGTACAGCACGAGCGGCACACCGGGGAGCGCGAGCCAGGGCAGCAGGCGCCACCCGCCCGGGCGTTTGCGGCCGTTCTCCGCCACCATGAACATGACGAGCAGCCCGAAGGCCAGGAACAGGCCGGAGATGCGCACCGCGGCGGCTCCGGTGGCGCACAGCGCGGCGTCCTCCCAGCGGCCGTTCCTGGCGAGCAGCCACGCCGGGACGGCCAGGGCGAGGAACAGCGCCTCCGAGTAGCCGGAGTACAGGAACACGGCGAACGGGCTGAGGAACAGCGCCGCCACCGCGTACCGGCCGCTGCCTGCCGCGTACGTCTCGGCGAGCCGCGACAGCGCCACCGCGAGCACCGCGCTGGCCACCAGCGAGATGATCATCGTGGCCAGCCGCCCGTCCTCGACGACCGGCCGCATCACCCTGATCAGTATCGCCATGCCGGGGAAGAACGCCGGCAGCTTCCCGGCGTCATGCATGCCCGGAGGGCCGTCGTAGCCGAACTGGGCGATGGCGATGAAGTTCTCGGCGTCCCAGCGGGTGAACCGGTTGAGGAAGGGGTCGGTGGTCCGGCCAGGGCCGGCCAGGTAGGCGTAGATCAGCACACCGACGTGCGACAGCGCCCAGAGGAGCAGGGCCAGCCGGTCGCCGGGATCGGTCAGGAACCTGGGCACCCACCGTCGCCCGGCCACCTCACCGGTCGGCTCGCCGGTCGTCTTGCCGGAAGTCCCGGCGGGACGTGCGCCGGGTTCCGTGTCGGCCGGTTCCGGCTCGGCTGTCTCCACCGGCCCGGCGGGCGCGCGATCAGTCACCCGGGAATCCTTATATAACCGCAAAATCCGGGCAACCGGTTACCACGGCATTATCCTTCCGTGCCGGACCGCCCCCGCTCGTCTCCTGCGAAGACCACTTCCGCCCGGTGACCGGACGCCCCGCCCCGCCGTGAAACTTCCACGCGGTGCCGGCCGCCGTGCCCGCCGTGGAAGGGGAATGCCACGCCCACATCGCCGCCATCGACGACTGGCTCACCTGCCTTTGGAACAGGGCTCTAGTCCGGGAAGCAGTTACCCACCCTCGGGCACCTGAGCGTGAGGTTGCGGGCGATCCCGGGTCCCTTCGCATCGGACGTGTCGTAGAGCACGGCTCCGGCCGCGAAAGAGTAGGCGCCGCTTTTCGCGGAGATCTTCTTGGTCCAGCAGCGGGTCTGTCCCGGCCGGACGTATCCGTTGCCGCCCTGGTCACAGGTGTCGGCCGACCACCAGTTACCGTTCCTGTACGTCACGATGGCGGCCTGCGCGGACCGGTTGGACGCGAGCGGGCGGTAGAAGATCACATATGCCCAGAACCGGTTTCGTCTGTCCTTGCACAGCTGTATCGAACCGGCTTTCCCCGGGAGAAGGTACGCGGCCGAACGTGGTTTCCCGCCGCCACCGCTGTGCTGGCAGTTGGGCGCCGCGGCACCGGCACCCGAGGTGCCGGCACCCGAGGCGGCGGTGGCCGGGCTGAGCGCTCCGGCCAGGACCCCGCCGGCCAGGAGCAGCGCTCCCAGGACGCGCTTGACGACGAGCACGCGATCTCCTCACATCAGACGATCATCCCGCCCGTCCCTTCCCGGCATCGACCGGCAGGGTGGTGTGAAGGCGGTATCCACAGCAGTACACCGCCCCCGCGTCGGCTCCCAACGATTCGAGCCGGATCGAATCCGCACGCTTCAGACGGCACACCCGCGGGCGTAGCGGTTGCTCGACGCCCGGACGGCGGCGGCAGGCTCGTCATCGTTCATGGCCTCGGCATGCCCCGGCACGGCGGTGAGCGTCAGCCGGGCCCCGGGTCGCCCCCCGCCGTCCGGTCCGGCGGGGGGCGACCGTGCCGGGTGCACCCGGCGTCGCCGTGGTGACGTTCGCGGTCACGACCTGACCGGCCGGTACCGCACGCTCAGCTCGGCCGTGGGGTCGGCGGCGCCCATCCGGTGGAGGTAGTGCGGCCGGGCACCGGGGAGGTCCAGCAGCCGGATGCCGTCGCCGAGCAGCACGGGCGCGATGTGCAGGTCGATCTCGTCGAGCAGCCCGCGTTCGAGAAGCTGGCCGCCGATCGTCGGCGAGAGCACCTCGACGTTCTTGCCATTGGCCGCGGCCAGCGCGATCCGTACCGCCTCGGCCACGTCGCAGTTCAGGAACGTGACGCCGTCGGCGGGCTCGGCGTCCTCGGGATGGTGGGTGAGCACGAAGACCGGCCCGGTCCAGGCGCCGCCGTAGACGCCGCGGGGATCCGGGAAGCGGTCCCAGCCGCTCCGGCCGCCCAGGACCGCGCCGGTGGTCTCGACGTACTGCTCGACCAGGCCCGGCTGGAACGAGATGCCGGTCATCATCCAGTCCATGTCGTGGTCCGGCCCGGCCACGAACCCGTCCAGGGACATGGTGAAGTGCCAGAGCACCTTGCCGTTCGCGGTCTGCGGTTCGATGTCGCTCATCGCTGTCTCCTCTGTCGGCCGATCACCTTGTACCTGTTGAGACGGCGTCCACCGCGGAACCTCATCGGTCCAGGGTGAGCGGGAGGCCGAACGACGGGAACAGGGCCGGCTCGTGGAACGCGACGATCTCGGTTATCCGGCCGTCGCGGATCCGCAGCACACCGATGCCGAACGGCTCGTAGGCGTGCCCGCCCGGCGGGCACCGGTACGTCGCCGCGGCCGGCTGGCCGTTGGCACTCGCCGGCAGCATGCGCAGCGTCCCGACGTAGTGGGGCGAGCCGGTGTCCCAGCTCTCCGACAGCGCCGCCAGCACGCTGTCGCGGTCGGCGAACCACTCCGGGTAGGGCGGCATCGTCGCCCGTACGTCCCGCGCCAGCAGCTCGGCGACCGCGGTCAGGTCGCCGCGCTCCACCGCGGACATGTAGGACCGCAGGATCCTGCGGTCCTCGTCGGAGGGCGGGGCGGACGGGGCCCAGTCCGACCGGCCGGGCGGCAGGTGGGTGCGCAGGGTGGCCCTGGCCCGCTGCAGCGCGCTGTTGACCGAGGCGACACTGCCGTCGAGGACCTCGGCCGTACGGCGGACCGGCCAGCCCAGCACGTCGCACAGGATCGTCGCGGCGCGCTGCCTCGGCGGCAGGTGCTGGATGGCGGCCAGGAACGCCAGCTCCAGGGTCTCCTTCGCGATCACCGCGCTCTCCGGGTCGTCGGCGCCCGGCGCGACCGGCTCCCACAGCTGGTCGGGGAAGGGCTGAAGCCACGGACCGGCCGGTGAATCGGCCTGGTCGGGCAGTGTCCGGCGGCTTCTGCCGTCGAGGAAGTCCAGGCAGGCGTTGGTGGCGATCCGGTACAGCCAGGCGCGCAGCGAGGAACGGCCCTCGAAGCCTTCCCGGCCGCGCCACGCCCGCAGGAACACCTCCTGGACCAGGTCCTCCGCCTCGTCGAACGACCCGAGCATCCGGTAGCAGTGCACCCGCAGCTCACCCCGGTGCCGCTCGGCCCGTTCGGCGAAGTCGGTCATCGGGTGGTCGTCCGGGCGTACCGCGGCCGACGGGGTGGCGGGCGGGTCCTGCGGAGGAACCGGCTCCGGGACGACGTTCTCGTCCACGGTCGCGGCGGCCCGCCGGGTGTCCAGCTCCCGGACCGCCCTGGCCCGCCGGACACCGTGCTCGTCCATGTAGGCGCGGATCTCCCGCTCACGCTTGTCCACGATCGGCTCCCTCATGGCGCAGGTGCCCACGTCACCCCGCCGGATCAGCACGATCGGCCGGGCGGAACCCGTCTCGCGCACGGAGGCGACAGCACTCTTGTCCTCTTCGCGGCCGGGACGTGGGCCCGGGACCGCTCGGATTCGGGTGGGCACGCGACGGCCACCGGTTCCCGACCCTACCCTCGGACACCGTCAAAAACAGCGCGTCGTCACCCCGGAGGGCGTGATGCCCGCCGACGATCCCCACACGGCCGGCACCCGCGTCTCCGTCGTCCCGGTGGCCGGCGTCCAGGTACACGCGGTTGAGTCCCCCAGGCCGGCGGTGGTCCTGCCGGTCGGCGGGAAGGTGGCTGACGGCGTCAGCGGCGTACCCGACAGTGCAGGTGGAGCACCCGGTCGCCCTGGACGACCACGTCGGGATCCTCCAGCAGGTGCTGCGCGTCGACCGACCCGAAGTAGCGCTTGCCGGACCCGAACACCACGGGGACGACGTCCATGCGCACCTCGTCGACCAGGCCCGCGGCGAGCATCTGGCCACCGACGTCGCCGGCGGCGACCTCGACCAGGCGGTCACCCGCGAGCTCCTGCGCCTTGGCCATGGCCGCCTCGACGCCGTCGACGAAGTGGAACGGCGCCTCGGGGTCCCAGCCCTCGGGCTCCGGCCGGTGTGTCACGACGACCACGTGGTCGATCCCGCTCGGAGGCTTCCCGTCCCAGCCGTCCGTCATGTCGAAGACGTGGCGGCCGACGATCGTGACCCCGATCCGGTCCCAGTACGGCCGGACGTAGTCGTAGGAGGCCTGCGACACCTTCAGCCGGCCGCTCTCGTCCAACGGGACGTCACCGCTGGTCAACCAGTCGAACAGCGGTCCGGGCTGGTCGTTCTCGTCCGCGACGAAACCGTCCACCGACACCGAGCCGTACATGACCACCGTGCCCACGGGGCTCTCCTCTACTTCGGGGTGTCCCCGATTCGCTTTGGGGTGCCCTCAAATTAGCGGGTCGTGAGCTGTCGCTCTTGTAGGAAATCAATCGGCCGGCAGCGGCCAGCCGTCCAGCGTGTGGCCGGGATGTTCGCGCAGGAACCGCCGCCGGACCTCGACGTACCGGGTCGGCGTGAGCCCGGTGAACGCCCGGAACTCGTGGCCGAAGTGGGCCTGGTCGAAGTAGCCCGCGCCACCGGCCAGGTCGCCCCAGTCGATCGGCCCGGCGGGGTCGATCGCGAACACGGTGGCGGTGAAGCGGTGGGTGCGGGCCAGCCGCTTCGGCGTGACGCCGATGAGCTCCTTGAACCGCTGCGCCAGATGAGTGCTGCTGACACCGGCCGCCACGCTCAGGTCGCCGATCGCCACCGCCCCGCCGGTCGCCGCGATGACGCCGCTCGTACGGCGGACCAGCCCCAGACCGGCGATCTCGCACAGCCGCCGCATCAGCTCCTCCTCCAGCAGCGTCAGCATCGCCTGCGGCCCGGCCGCGGTGGCCAGCCGGTCCCGCAGCTCGGCGACGGCGGGCCGGCCCCAGATCTGCTCCATCGTCACCGGCCGGTCGCACAGCTCGGCCGCGGGCATCGGCAGGAACGGCGCCAGCCCCCACGGCTTGACGTGCACGCCGACGGACCGGGTCTCCGGCGGATAGCCGAACTCGAAGGCGCGGGTGGGCATGGTGATCACGCAGCCGTCGGCGTACTCGGCCGTCTCGATGTCGGTGCCGGCGCGGATGCGGAACGGCGCCCCGAGGTTGACGATGAGCAACGCCGACGGACTCGGCGGCAGCGTCAGCCGGGCGTACGGCGGCGCACCCTCCAGGTAGTAGAGGTCGTCGATCAGCCCGTCCAGCGGCGGTCGCGGCACTCTGGACACGTACTCCACGCCCACAGTATCGCCGACGTCCCACCGGCATCACGCGCCGGTACGGTCCGGCTCCGCCACGAGACCGCCGGTCACGTCGGTGCCGGTGCGGGCGTCGATCCGACGCGCCGTGGCGACGAGCAGGCCGGTCGAGGTGCCCGTGATCTCACGGGCCGGTGGCGCCCCGGCGGTCGCATCACGTCCGCCCGCCGCTCCCGGCCGTCCCGAGGTGGTGCGCCTGGCCGGTCACGACGGTCAGGAAGCCGGTGAGCGCGGGGGGTGAGGGGCCGTCCCGGCGGACGACGACCAGCCGCCGTCCGAGCCGTTGCCCGGCGACGTCCCGGATCGCCAGGGCCGGGTCCTGTGCGGCCGGCAGGGTCAGGGCCGGCAGCAGCGCCACGGCTCCGGTGGTGCGGACGAGTTCGAGCTGGACGTCCGCGTCACTGGACCGGTGCCGTACGTCGGGTTCGTAGCCGCCGATGGACCGGCAGCTTCCCACGACCATGTCGTGATGGCCGGTCCCCCGGTCCGAGGCCGCCCAGACCTCGTCCCGAAGCTCGGGCAGGGCGACCGGTCCCCCGGGCCCGGCCAGCCGGTGGCCGGCCGGCAGGACCAGCCTCAGCGGTTCCTCGTGCAGCAGCGCGAACCGCAGCCCGGCCGGCCGGGGGCGCGGGTGGCCGTCGTACTCGTCGCTGATCACCAGGTCGATCGTCCCGAGGCGTAGTTCGGGCAGGGCCTGTTCGAGCTCGATCTCGGTGATCTCGGTGCGTACCCGGGGGTGCCGGGCCAGCATGTGCGCCACCGCGGGGACCAGCAGCCGGCGGGTCGCCGACTGCAGGCCGCCGGCGCGCACGGTCCCCCGCACCTCACCGCCCAGGGCGGCCAGGTCCGCCGCCGCGGCCTCGGCCGCGGCCAGCAGGACGCCGGCGTGCTGCGCGAGCAGCCGGCCGGCGTCGGTGAGCCGCACCCCACGCCCGGCCTTCTCCAGCAGGCGTGCGCCGGCCTCCTTCTCCAGGACGGCCAGCTGCTGCGACACCGAGGAGGGGCTGTAGTCCAGGGCGGCGGCCACCGCCCCCAGGGTGCCGCGTTCCTCAAGCTCGCGAAGCAGGCGAAGACGGCGCAGATCCAGCGTGACCATTCGGAAATACTAACGAATGACGCCCAGGAATCATCACTGGACCCGAAGTGTCCAGGGCCTCGATGCTGGGGGCATGGGTCCGGTTCTGTGTCTTGTGTCCGCCGCGTGCTTCGGCGCCATGGCGATCTTCGGGAAACTCGCGTACGCCTCGGGCGTCTCCCCCGGTGCGCTGCTGCTGGTGCGCTTCGTCCTGGGCGCCGCGTTGCTGGTGACGCTGCTGCTCCTGCGGCCGGGCCTGCGCCGTACCCCGGTGGTGCCCGGCCGGACGGCGGCACGCGTCACCCCGGCGGTGCTGGTGACCGCCCTGGGCCTGGGCGCCGTCGGCTACGCCGCCCAGGCCGGCCTGTACTTCTCCGCGCTGGAGCTCATGGACGCCTCGCTGCTGTCCCTGGTCTTCTACACCTACCCGCTGCTGGTCACCCTCGCCGCCGTGCTGCTCGGCCGGGACCGTCTGACGGCCGGACGCTGCGCGGCGCTGGTGGTCGCCTCCTGCGGGACGCTGCTCGTCCTGCTGGGCAGCGGTGAGGCGACCTTTCACCCGCTCGGCGCGGCCCTGGCGTTCGGTGCCGCAGCCACCTACACCGTCTACATCCTCGTCTCGGACACCGTCGTGCACCGGCTGCCACCGGTGACGCTGGCCGCGCTGGTGATGACCGGGGCGGCCCTGACCATGACCGTCCGCGCGCTGGTGACGGGCGGGACGGACCTCGGCTTCGGATGGCAGGGGTGGTTCTGGCTCGGGTGCATCGCCGTCGTGTCCACCGTCCTGGCGATGCTGACCTTCTTCGCGGGCCTGCGGCGCACGGGGCCGTCGACGGCGGCCATCCTGTCGACGTTCGAGCCGGTCGTCACCACGGCGCTGGCGGCGCTCACGCTCGGCGAGATCCTCGGCCCCGTCCAGTGGGCGGGCGGGCTGCTGGTGCTGTCGTCCGTGGCCGTCCTGCAGCTACGACGCGAACGCCCCGGGCGACGTGGTGACGGGCCGCCCCGGGAGCCGGACCGGGCCGGCACCCGCGTCCGGAAAGACCCGGTCTCGGTCGGGGAGTGAGCGTCCGCGTGCCGTCACGGTGTGACGGCCGGCAGGCCGACCAGCTCGGCGCAGTCCCTCCACAGGGCCTCCTCCCGGGCCGGGTCGAACGACTCCGGTGACGAGCGGCCGACGCGGTCGCGGTCGATGTAGTCGCCGGACGCCCCCGGGCGCGGGCCGAGCATGATCGTCGCGAGCTGCGCTCCGGCCGGGCGGGCTCGCTGGGCGAAGGGCAGCAGGCTCAGCGCCGGGGCGAGCAGCCCGAACGCGCGCCGCAGGGCCGGTCCGGCGTCGCGGACCAGGTCCGTGTCCGGGACCAGCCCGGGGTTGAACGCGTACGCGTCGACGCCCTGCGGCAGCCGCCGGGCCAGTTCGTGGACGAGGTGGACGACCGCCAGCTTGCTGGTCGAGTACGCACGGCGGCCGGCGCGCGCGGTCGACGCGGCCTCGCCGGTGCCCGGCGTGGCCAGTGTGCGCACGCCGGTCCAGTGCGGCCGGGGCACGAGCGGGGCGCCGGCGCCGGCGTGGGTGTCGCTGCTCGTCACGACGATGCGGCCCGGGACGGTGAGCCGGTCGGCGAGCGAACGGATGAGCAGGTAGGGGGAGAGCACGTTGACGGCGAACGTGGTCTCGAAGCCGTCGGCGGTGGCGCCGGTGGTCGAGGTGAGCTGCACGCCGGCGTTGGCCACGATCCCGTACAGCGGGGGGAGGTCGCCGGTGCCCGTCGCGGTGCCCGCCTCGGCCGCGGCGCGGCGGACGTCGGCGAGCGAGGCGAGGTCGGCGCGCACCGCGGAGACGTTCGGGTTGCCCGACGCGCGCGCCAGCTCCCGGGGCAGGGTCTCGGCGGCGGCGCCGCGGGCGATCACCAGCAGGTGCAGCCGCGGGTCGTCGCGGAGCATCCGTTCGGCCGCGTGGCGGCCGATCCCACGGCTGGCGCCGGTCATCAGTACGGTGCGGGACACGCGTCCTCCTGGAACTCAAAACCATTTGGTACTGAGTACCATATGGAACTCGCACCGGAACCGCTAGGGTGAACGCATGTCACTGCGCGAGCGCAAGCAGCGGCGGGCCCGGGAGCGCATCGTCGAGGCGGCCTACGACCTGTTCGCCGAGCGCGGCTTCGACGCGGTGACCGTCGCCGACATCGCCGAGCGCGCCGAGGTCGGCCGCACCACGTTCTTCCGCTACTTCGGCGACAAGCAGGAGGTCGCGTTCGCCGACGAGCAGCGGCACGCCGACCGGCTCGGCGCGCTGCGGGAGGCCGCCACCGGGTCCGCCGCGACCTTGCCCGCCGCGATGGTCCTCGTGCGCACGATCGTGTGCGCGATCAGCGGCGAGGTCGTCGCCGACGCCGGCCGGTACGCCGCGCACGACCGGCTCGTCGAACGACACCCTGAGCTGCGCGACCGGATGCACCGCAAGCACGACCGCCTCGTCGGCGAGCTGGAGGAACTGCTCGCCGAGCGCGGCGCCGGCACCGAGACCGCCGCGCTCGCCGCCCGCCTCGGCATCGCCTGCTTCGAGGCGGCCCGCAGGACGGCCGGCGGTGACGCCGGCGCGCTGCTCCCCGCCCTCCGGCGCGCCTTCGACGCGCTCGGCACGCCGGCCCCGGACGGGTGAACCCGCGGCCGCACCGCGGCGCACGCGGGCACCGGCGAGGCGGCTTGTCCCCCGACCGGGAGACCGTGCCAGCTGGTGTCCGCCGGTGCCCGCCCCGCGGACCGGCTCGCTCAGCCGGAGGCGACGGGACGGTAGCCCCTGACGTAGTCGACCGTGAACCGCTTGGGATAGTCGCCTCCGAGTCCCGGTGACCCGTCCGGCCCGGGGAACTCGTAGATGTTCAGCATCAGCTGCATCGGATAGCCCGGCGACTGGTGGACCGTCCGGACGTGACGCCCGTCGACGAAGAAGGCGACGTGCTCGGGAGTCCACTCGGCGGCGTAGACGTGGAACTCCCGTGCGTCGATGGGCAGGGTCTCCACCGTGAAGTCGTCGGTGATCTCCGGGTCCCCGAACGGGTGAAGCCCCATCCCCACCTTCGTGCCGTCCGGTCCGACGTCCCGGCCGAAGATCTCGCACACGCATATCTCGGCGGAGCGCTCCGGGGAGTCCTCGTAGCCGATCATCCACAGCGCGACCATGCACCCCGGGTCGTCGGTCGCCCTGGCCCGCATCTCGATCAGCCCGTACCTCGGGGTGTAGAGCCGGACGTTGCGCTGGGCCTCGCGCACGACGGCCCCGGAGCCGCGCCCGTGCTGTCCGATCGCGCTTCCCACCGGACCGGCGAAGACGCCGGTCTGCAGCGACGACACGCGGAGCGACCCCTCCAGCTCGGGCGACCAGGGCGGCTGGTCCTGCTCGATCAGCAGGTGCAGGTACCGGCCGTCCAGCTCGTACCGGGCGGCGGAGGCCGTGCGGTCGCTCCACTGGGGCAGGTACCGGGGAACCCAGCGATCCTCGTCGAGGCGATCCCCCTCGAAGGTGTCCTCGAACTCCAGCTCGTAGCCGGCCCGCGCCATGCCGTCCCACCCTCCTGTCACCGTCGTTCCGGAAAGGGACCCTACTGCGAGCCGGTGTCAGGTCCGGACGATCCCGCGGACGGCGATGTCGAGATCGTCACTTCCGGGGACCGGTCGGCGGGGCGACGACCATCTCGGTGTCCGGGTCGTGGCCGGCGTACGGAGGACCTGCGACGATCATGGTGGCGCGAGCCCACGGCCGTTCCCGCAGCAGGAACGGCAGCTCCTCGCGCAGCCAGTTCGCCACGTGTTCCCGCTGCTCGGGCGAGTCGCCGTCGCGGGCGAGCAGCAGGCGCTCCTGCTCGTCGAGGTCCCCCTGCACCCACACCGAGGCGTCCAGCCACGGGGCGAGCTCTTCGCGGGCGACGCCGGTGCCCTCGACCCAGACGACCTCGGCACCGGCGGGGACGGTGATCGATCCCGGCCGGTCGTGCGCGATCCAGGCATCGGGGCGGAAGTCCACCGCCTCACCCCGGCGCAGGGGCCGCAGGACGTTCTCGACGAGCACGGCGCCCCAGTCGAAGTAGGCGTGGTTCCAGGCGACGTCGTCGGTGTGCACGACGGCGGAGCCGGGCACCGCCGCGCGCAGCCGCTCGGCCAGGGTCGTCTTGCCGGCGCCGCCCCGGCCGTCGATCGCGATCACCCGTGGACGTCCGGTGACGCCGGGTGAGGCGTCGCGCAGCAGCTGGACGGCGTCGGGCACGCTCACCACCCGCCGGCCGACGGCCTCGGTCTCGCCTGGATGAAGACGCATCGGCGACCTCTTCTCCTTCTCCGAAGATGAGAACACGAATCCGGCTCGCCGGGCATGGCGCCACGGCACCGCGGCCCGGTGATGCCCGGGAAGGTCCGGATCATCCGTCCAGTCGACCACGATTGTCCGCCTGCCCGTGCCGTCACCGCCCGGCACTCCGGTTCCCCGCCCCTCCAGCGCGGTGACGTCCCGATCGGAGGTGAGGACGCGCTCCCGCGCCGCAGGCGTCAACTCTGGTTGACTTAGACGAGGTGTCAACCTAAGATGACGGCATGGAGCAGGACCGGCTCGCGACGCTCGACCAGGTGATCGACAAGGACCCCATGGTGGGCCTCGCGCTCACCCTCGACATACGGCGGGAGATGGAACGCCTGGAGGCCGTGCTCGTGCGCAGGGCCCGCACGCGAGGGCGGTCCTGGGCCGAGATCGCCGAAGTGCTCGGCATCAGCAGGCAGGCCGTGCACAAGAAACACGGCGGACGCAGGCTGTTCCGTTCCGAGGACTGACGCCGCACCACCGTGTCGCACGACCGGCACGGTACGGCGGCACGGTTCCGGTGCTCTTCCACCGGTGGCCCTCCCTCCTCTCGCGGCCCGTCGCGGGCTACGACGGACCCACAGCGGGCCACGACGGGCTCACAGCGGGCCCACCGTCGGTTCGCCGCGGGCCGTTCACGTGACGGTGCCGCGCGTGCCCGCCCCGCGGGGTGAGGGCGACCCCGTCCCCGTGACCAGGCAGGACCCATCCCCGTGACCAGGCAGAACTCGTACTCGTGCCCAGACAGAACCCGTACTCGTGACCGATGAGAACCCCGTACCCGTGACCGGCAGGAACCCGTGACAGACGAAGGAGCCAGCGTGACGACGAGTCCCCCCTCCGCGGTGCCGGAGGCCATGGCCGTGGCGGTCTCGGCCAATCTGCCCGTCCTGCTGTGGGGAGCACCCGGCACCGGGAAGACCTCCTCGGTACTCGCCCTGGGAGAGGCATTGGGCCTGCCCGTCGAGATCGTCGTGGGTTCCATCCGCGAACCCACCGACTTCTCCGGGCTGCCGGTGCTGCGTGAGGGCGGCACCTGGTTCGCCCCGCCCCGCTGGGCCGAGCGGCTGGCCCGCCACGGCACCGGCCTGCTCTTCCTGGACGAGCTCACCACCGCGCCACCGGCCGTACAGGCCGCCATGCTCAGGGTGGTGCTGGAGCGGACCGTCGGTGACCTGGCACTGCCGCCCGAGGTGCGGATCGTCGCCGCGGCCAACCCCCCGCAGCAGGCCGCCGACGGCTGGAACCTGTCGGCGCCGCTGGCCAACCGGCTCGTCCACCTGAACTGGCAGGTACGGGCCGCCGACGTCGCCGACGGTTTCACCACCGGCTTCGCCGTGCCGGACCTGGGACGCAAGGATCCGCCGGGCGCGGCCGAGGTCGCCCGCGCCAGGGCGCTGGTGGGCGCCTTCCTGCGGGTACGGCCGGAGCTGGTGCTCGCCGTGCCGGCCGGACCCGACCAGGCGGGGCGTGCCTGGCCGAGTCCCAGGACCTGGGAGATGGCCGCCAGGGCCGTCGCCGCCTGCGAGCACGGCGGCGTCCGCGACGAGGTGCTGGCCGAGCTCGTCCTGGGCGCGGTGGGCGAGGCCGCCGGGTTCGAACTGCTGTCCTGGCTGCGCAACCTCGACCTGCCCGACCCGCGGAGCCTGCTCGCGGGCGACGACGTCCCGCTGCCCGGACGCGTCGACCGGCTGCACGCGGTGCTCGGTGCCGTCGTCGCGCACGTGCTCGCCGACGGTGGCCGGGAGCCCTGGGAACGGGCGTGGACGGTGGTGGCCAGGGCCTCCCGTACCGCACCGGACGTGGCGGCCTCCGCGGCCCGGTCCCTGGCCGCGGCCAGGCCCGCCGGAGCCACGCTCCCGCACGCCATGCTCGACCTCGCACCGGTGCTGCGCGCCGCGGGACTGCTGCAGTGACCGATCCCACCAATCCTGCCAGTCCCACCAATCCTGCCGGTCCTGCCGATTCCACCGGTCACGCCGGTCCTGCCGAGCCCACCGGTCCTGCCGGTCCTGCCGGGGCCGCACCGGCCCTGACCGAGCAGGTGGCGGCCCGGTTCGCGGCGGCCAGGCTGTGGGCCGCGCACCGGGCCCCCTACCTGGCCGGTGCCCTGTTCGCGCTGACCCCCGTCGTGCTGGAACCCTCCTTCGACGACGCCACCGGCGAGCCCGTGCCCGACTCGGAGTTCCGTGCCTTTCCCGCCGACACCCGGTGGAACGTGCACGTGGAGACCGCGACCGCGCTGGCCACCCCGGTCGAGGAGATCGGCTGGTGGCTGCTGCACCAGATCGGTCATCTGGTACGCGCGCACGCCGCCCGTTCCCCGGTACGGTCCGCCCACGCGAACACCCACGCCGCAGGTGAGGCCGGGTCCGCGCAGGCGCGCCGCTGGAACCAGGCCGCCGACGCGGAGATCAACGACGACCTGGAGGCCGAGGGCCTGCACGGGCCCGCCGGGGTCGTCTCCCCCGCCCTGCTGGGACTGCCCCCCAACCGGACGGCCGAGGAGTACGTGCCGATGCTCGACGTGCTCGACGAGGCGCTCGGCAGGGGCGGCGTGGCGTTGGCGGAGGCCGTCGACTGCGGCAGCGCCACCGACGGGCTGGATCGCGGATACCACTCCCCCGGCTCGGACGGCGGGATCGGCGAACTGGAACGCGAGCTGCTGGAGAGATCCATCGCCGCGGGCATCCAGGAGCGGGCCGCGGCCCGCAGCGACGTGCCGCTGGGCTGGCGCCGGTGGGCCGAGGAGCGCCTGCGGCCCACGGTCGACTGGCGCGCGCTGCTCGGCTCGCTGATTCGGCGCGGCGTGAGCTCGGCGGCCGGGCGCGTCGACTTCGACCGCCGCCGCCCCTCCCGCCGGGCCGGGGCGACCCCCGGCATCGTCATGCCCGCCATGGTGAGCCCGGCCCCTTCCGTCGCCGTCGTGGTCGACACCTCCGGCAGCATCCTCCGGCCCGTGCTGGACGGGCTCGTCGCCGAGATCACCGGGATCCTGAACCGGGCGGCCGGGCCGCGCAGGCGGATCCGGGTGATCTGCTGCGACCTGGTGGCCCATCCGGCCCAGGAGATCAGGCGTGCCGGTGACATGGTGCTGACCGGCGGGGGCGGCACCGACATGCGGGCCGGGATCGCGGCGGCGGTGGCGCTGCGTCCCCGGCCCGACCTGGTGATCGTGATGACCGACGGGCTGACCCCCTGGCCCGAGCGGCGCCCGCCCGCCCAGGTGGTCGTGTGCCTGGTCGGCGAGGACGGGCACGCCCCGGCGTGGGCGGCCACGGTACGCGTTCCGGAGAAGCCGGAGAAACCGGAGAAGGAGGAGTGATGACCGCGATGTTCGCCGAACCACCCGAACCACCCGAATCCCGGAAGGACGGCCACGGATCCGGCGGCCCGCCACCCCCTGGTGGGGGCGGGAGCGGTGGGAACGGGCGGTGGGACATCGGTGCCACCGGCGATCCCTCGCCCGAGCCCCTGCACGAGTGGCGGACGCGCGGGTTCACCGTCGCCGAGGCACGGCGGTGGATCGAGGCCGGTTTCCTGGCCTTCGACGCCGAGCGCTGGCGCACCTCCGGCGTGTACACCCCCGGGGCGGCCCGCGAGTGGCGTACGGCCGGGGCCACCCCGTACACGGTGGACGTCTGGCTCCGGGCCGGGATGACGCCGCGTGACGCGGTGCGCTGGCGGGAGATGGGCCACTCCCCGCAGGAGGCCGCCGAACGGCATCTGGCCGGGGAGCGCCCCTGGCCCGTGAGCCGGCTCGGCCGCCTGTTCGGCCGCGCGCGCAGGCGGGCCGGCACGACCGACGACCCGGCCGGGTCCGAGGCCATGCGGGAGCTGCTGCGAGGCGGGGTGCCCGCCGCCACCGCGCGGGGGTTCGTCGAGGCCGGTTGGAGCGGCCGTGACGCGCTCGACTGGGCACGGCGCGGGGTCGAGCCGGCCGACGCCAAGGTCTTCCACGCCCTGGGGCTCACCCCCACCGAGGCCGCGGACCTCATCGGGCGCGGGCAGGACGCGATCTCGGTGATGACCCGCTGGTGGGAGGCCGGAGTCCCGCCGGGAGAGGTCGCGGCCTGGTGCGGGGCGGGTTTCGACGCGGAGGAGGCGGCCCGGCTCCGCGAGGAGGGCACCGGGGTCGAGCAGGCCAGGATCCTGCGCGCGCTCACCCCGCCCGGCGAGCCGTGAGCGAGGGCCGTGCCGGGGACCGTAGCGAGGGCCGTGCCGGAGACCGTGAGCGAGGGCCGTGCCGGGGACCGTGAGCGGTGCGGGTGGGCGAGGCCGGTGCCCGGGGACGATGACCGAGGGGCGTCACCGAAGACCCGGTGACCGCCCCGGCGTTCCGGACGGGCGGTATAGGATTTCGCGCAACAGCGACGACGGAGCCGAGTAGCGCCTCGACCACCGGAGTCGGAGAGAGCCGCCGGAAGCTGCGAAGGCGGACTCCGGCCGGGGCGTGAAGACCCTCCTGAGCTGCGGGGAAGAACGGCCTCCGGGTCAAGTAGAGTCCCGCCGTCTCGCCCACGTCACGGGTTCACGAAGGCCGTGCCGTCCCCGTGACGGCACGGTGAAGGTGTGGTGGCACCGCGAGGATCCCGCTCGCCCGCACCTCTCAGGGGACGCGTTGCGAACCAGAGGAGGTCACCACCGTGCAACGCATCCTGTCCACAGCCCTGCCCGCGCACATCGGCGAGACCGTACGGCTCGCGGGCTGGGTCCATCGCCGCCGATCGCTGAAATCGGTCGCCTTCCTGATCCTGCGCGACGCCGCCGGACTGGCCCAGGTCGTCGTGTCCGAGCAGGCGGCCCGCGCCCGCCTGGAGGAACTGCCGGAGGAGACCACGGTCCGCGTCGTCGGCACGGTCACCGCCAACCCGTCCGCACCGGGCGGCGTCGAGGTCACCTCACCGGTGATCGAGGCACTGGGCGACCCGGCCGAACCACCCCCGTTCGACCTGTACCGGCCCGACCTGAACGTGAGCCTGCCGGTGCTGCTCGACCACGCGCCTGTCGCGTTGCGTCACCCGAAGCTCGCCGCCGTCCACCGCGTCGGGGCGGCCGCGGTCGCCGGGTTCCGTACGGCGCTGGAGGAGATGTCGTTCGTCGAGATCCACACCCCGAAGATCGTGGGCACGGCCACCGAGAGCGGCGCGAACGTCTTCGAGCTCGACTACTTCGGCCGCCCGGCCTACCTGGCGCAGTCGCCCCAGCTCTACAAACAGATCATGGTCGGGGTGTTCGAACGGGTCTACGAGGTCGGCCCGGTCTTCCGCGCCGAACCCAGCGACACCGCCCGTCACCTGGCCTCCTACACCTCGCTGGACGCCGAGATGGGCTTCGTCGACGACCACCGCGACGTCGTCGCCGCCTGCCACGCCACGGTCGGGGGGATGCTGGCCGCCATCCGGGACCTGGCCGGCCCCTCGCTGGACCTGCTGGGCGTCACCATGCCCGCGCTGCCGCGCGAGCCGCTGGTGGTGCACTTCTCCGACGTCCTGGAGATGATCGGCACGGCGACCGGGCAGGACGTGAGCGCCGAACCCGACCTGGCTCCCGCGCACGAGCGCTGGCTCGGGGAGTGGGCCCTGCGCGAGCACGGCTCGGACTTCGTGTTCGTCGAGGGGTACCCGACCGCGCACCGCGCGTTCTACACCCATCCCGACCCCGCGCGGCCCGGGTACTCGCGCGCCATCGACCTGATATTCCGCGGCCTGGAACTGGTCAGCGGCGGCCAGCGGCTGCACCGGTACGGCGACTACGTGCGGGCACTGACCGCGCGGGGCGAGAGCGACCTGTCGGCGTACGCGGGATACCTCGACGCGATGCGTCACGGCATGCCTCCGCACGGGGGTTTCGCCTTCGGGCTGGAGCGGTTCCTGGCGCGCCTGCTGGACGTGCCGAACATCCGCCAGGTCACGCTGTTCCCCCGGGACCTGCACCGGCTGTCGCCGTGACCGCGTCCGGTGGAGCCGGCCCGACCGGCTCCACCGGACCTCCCGCCCCGTGGCGGCCCGTGGCGGCCCGTGGCGGCCCCGCGTCACCCGGGTGACCCCTTCGCGGGCCCGTACCCGTCCCAACGGTGACCGGCCCCGGCGAGCGGGGCCGCCCGTTCCGGGAGTGACGATGACGATCAACGATCGCGAAGATGTGATGGCGCTGCCGCAGGGCGACGTCCGCCTGCTGGAGAGCGACGTGGCCCTGCGGCTGCTCGCCTCCAGGGAACTGGCGCGGCTGGCGTACGTGGCCGCCGACGGCACGCCGCGCGTGTTCCCGATGCTGTTCCACTGGACGGGCACCGAGATGGTGCTGTCCACGTTCGCCGGAGCGCGCAAGATCGCCGCTCTGCGGGCCAGGCCCGATGTCGCCATCACCGTCGACGCCGCCTCGACGCCCCCCGAGGTCCTTCTCATCCGCGGCCGGGCGTCGGTCACCGACGTCGAGGGGATCGTACCCGAGTACGTCCTGGCCCAGCACCGCTACGCCGGCGCGGAACAGGGTGCCGCCAATGTGGCCGCGGTGGACCGTCCCGGCACCAGGATGGCCCGCATCGCCGTCCGTCCCGCGTGGGTGGGGGTCCTGGACTTCCAGACCCGGCTGCCCGGCGGCGTCGCCGCGGAGGACTTCGAACGCCGGGGCCGCTCCTGACAGGTTCCTTATCAATCCCATACATGTAATGATCTAAAGTACTAGGACACTAGATGTATGGGAGAACCGGTGATCGAGTTCCATCTGGACGCGAAGTCCGGCGTGTCGCCGTACCTGCAGCTGGTCCAGCAGGTACGGCACGCGCTGAGGCTCGGCCTGCTGCGTGAGGGCGATCAGCTGCCGACCGTCAAGGAGGTGGTGGCGCAGTTGGCGATCAACCCCAACACCGTCCTGAAGGCCTACCGGGAACTCGAGCACGAGGGCCTGGCCGCCGCACGGCCCGGGGTGGGGACGTTCGTGACGGCGACCCTCACCGACACCTCGCTGGCCGCGCACGGCCCGCTGCGGCTGGAGCTGCGGCGCTGGCTGGCCAAGGCCCGCCGGGCCGGTCTCGACGACGAGAGCATCGAGGCCCTCTTCACCACCACCTTTCGGACCACCGCTCAGGAGGACATAGCGTGACCGCTGTTGTGGAGGCCCAGGCACTGGGCAAGAGGTACGGCAGGCGCTGGGCGCTGAGCGAGTGCACGATCGACATCCCGGCGGGTCGCGTCGTGGGATTGGTGGGTCCGAACGGGGCCGGCAAGACCACGTTGCTGAAGCTCGCCGGTGGTCAGCTGGAGCCGACGGCGGGCGGTATCACCGTGCTCGGCGGCCGGCCGGGGAGCACGTCCGCGCAGCTGGCCCGGGTCGGTTTCGTCGCCCAGGACACCCCCCTCTACCCGGCGCTGACCGTGGCCGAGCACCTGCGGCTGGGGGCCCGGCTCAACCCCGGCTGGGACGAGGTCATGGCGCGGGACCGGATCGCGCGGCTCGATCTCGATCCCGCTCATCGGGCGGGCCGGTTGTCGGGCGGGCAGCGCGCTCAGCTCGCCCTCACTCTCGGCGTGGCCAAGCGGCCCGAGCTGCTGATCCTGGACGAGCCCGTCGCCTCGCTCGACCCGCTGGCCCGCCGCGAGTTCATGCAGGGGCTGATGGAGGCCGTCGCCGAGCACGAGCTCAGCGTCGTGCTCTCCTCCCACCTGATCTCCGACCTGGAACGGATCTGCGACTTCCTGATCGTCCTCGTCGACTCGCGCGTGCAGGTCGCCGGGGAGGTCGACCGGTTGCTGGCCACCCACCACCGGCTCACCGGCCCGCGCCGCGACCCCGACCGGCTCCCCGCCGACCAGCATGTGATCTCCGCCCGTCACACCGACCGGCAGAGCACGTACGTGGTCCGCACCGATTCCCCGATCCACGACCCCGCCTGGACGGTCACTCCCCTCGCCCTGGAGGACCTCGTCCTGGCCTACATGGACAAGCGCCCCGCCGAGGGCCGGCGCGTCACCCTGGAGGTGCAGCGATGATCTGGCTGACCTGGCGCCAGTTCCGCGGCTCGGCCGCGATGACGGCCGCCGTCCTCGTCGTTCTCACCACCGTCCTGGCCCTGACCGGCCCGGACCTGGCCTCCCGCTACGCCACCGGGATCACCGCCTGCACCAGGGACGACACCTGCGCACGCTTCTACGACCGCTTCTTCGACGACCATCAGCTGCCCTTCCTGGCCGTCACCCTCGTCGTGCTGGTCCTGCCGGCGCTGATCGGGCTCTTCTGGGGGGCGCCACTGATCACCCGTGAGCTGGAGGCGGGCACGCACCTGCTGGTGTGGAACCAGAGCGTCACCCGCGGCCGCTGGCTGGCGGTCAAGCTCGGGCTCATCGGCCTGACCGCCGTGGCCGCCGCCGGCGCGTGCGGTCTGCTGGTGACCTGGTGGTCCGACCCGCTGGACAGGTCGGCCGTAACGGAGCTGGCGATGATGGCCCCCCTGGTGTTCGGCGCGCGCGGCATCGCCCCGATGGGGTACGCGGCCTTCGCCTTCGTGCTGGGCGTGACCGTGGGCATGCTGGTGCGCCGCACCCTGCCGGCCATGGCCCTGACCCTGGCCGTCTTCGTCGCGATCCAGCTCGCCGTGCCGCTGCTGGTCCGCCCCCACCTGATGCCCCCGGTCACCGGCACCTTCGAGATCAGCGAGGCGAACGTGGGCGGCATCGGCATAAGCGGGGACACAGGGGCCGCGCACGTCATGCTCAGGGCGGCCGTTCCCGGACACGCCGGTGCCTGGGCCCTGTCCCACGAGCTCCTCGACCCCTCCGGGCGCACGATCGCCGGCGTCGGCGAGGAGGGCGCCGTCAAGGTCTCCACCACGTCGGGCTCCTGCGCACCGGCGGCGGGGCCGGCGAGGATGGACGCGTGTCTGGCCGAGATCAGCGGCCTCGGCTACCGGCAGCGGGTGACCTACCATCCCCTGGAGCGCTTCTGGCCCTTCCAGTGGACCGAGACCGGCATCTACGCGCTGCTCACCGCCGTCCTCACGTGGCTGTGCTTCCGGTGGATCCGAAGGCGCCTGTCATGACCGCCGCCAGGGCCGCCGGGGTCGCCGTCAGGACCGCCGCCGGAGTCGCCGTCAGGACCGCGGCCGCCGGCCTCGCCCTCCTGACGGTGGCGGCCTGCACGGCGCCGGCGCCGCCGCGGGCCCAGGCGAGCACCGCAGCTACGGTCTGCACGCCCCCTCAGGGTCCTGCCGAGGCGGAGACGGCCACCACGATCGACGTCGTCGAACAGGCGTACCTCTGCATCCTCGGCAGGTACTACAGCGGCGCGACGCTGGACGCCCGCTCGCTGCTGACCACCGGATTCGCCGCCCTGACACGGGAGCTCAACCGCAGCGGACGCGAGGTGCCCGAGGCGGTCATGCCCGCGCTGACCGGTGACCGCGGAACCGACTGGGCCGCCTTCGAGGCGGCCTACCGGAAGATCGTCGATCGGGTGCCCGACCTGCGCGACAGGCTGGCCGTCGTCACCCTCGAGGCCATCGTGGCCGGTCTCGGTGACAACCACGCCCGCTGGGCGCACGACATCAGGCGGCCACCCGGCCACTACGACGGCGACGACTACGGCCTGGGCCTGCAGGTGAACGTCACCGGCCCGCAGGCGAGCGGCGCCCCCGGCGCGGCCCGTCCCCCGCTGTTCGTCACCGCCGTGCAGGGCGGCGCCGCGCGGGCCGCGGGCCTGCGCCCGGGCGACGTCATCGAATCGATCAACGGCTCCGTGCCCTTCGTCGACGACAGGGCCGCCCCGGCCATCGCCGCCCTCCGTCCGCGCTATCCGGAGGCGCGGCCGGTCCGGCTGCGGCTGCTGCGGCAGGCCACCGGCCGCCGCTGGAGCGTCACGCTCAGGCCCGGCCTCTTCCCGCAGGACCCGGCCGACCTGCGGGTGGTGCGATCGGAACTGCTGGACGACGGCGGCGCTGGCGGCGGTGTCGCCTACGTGCGGATGACCGGATTCGCGCCCGACTCCGCGAACCGGGTCTTCAAGGCCGTCTCCAGGCTGCGCACCGGCCGGACGCTCTCCGGCCTCGTGCTGGACCTGCGCGGCAACGGCGGCGGCAGCCCCGCGGAGGCGACCCGGCTGGTGAGCGCGTTCGCCCGCGGCCAGGTCACCGCCTACCAGTGCACCGCCGACGGCAGGTGCGAGGCCATGCGGACCGACGGGACCGTCGAGCCGCTCGGCCTGCCGCTGGTGGTGCTCATCGACGGTGACTGCGCCTCGGCGTGCGAGCACTTCAGCTCCGCGATCAAGGATCTGCGCGCCGGCCGGCTGGTCGGCACCAGGACCGCCGGTATGATCTCCGGCCCGGCGCGGGGGTACCTGCTCGCCAACAACACCTTCCTGAGCCTTCCCACCAGGCACCACCTCGGGCCGAACCGCGAGGTGATCGATCGGATCGGCGTGCCGCCCGACCACCACGTGCCGCTGACCGCGAAGGACGCGGCCGCCGGACGCGATCCCGCACTGGCCAAGGCCCTGACCCTGCTGCGCACGTGAACGGACCCCCTCCATGAGACAGCTCCTGGCGGTCGCCGCGGGAACGGCCGTCCTGGCCGTGTCCGCCTGCTCCGCACCCGCACCGCCCCGGTCCGCCGCGCCGTCGCCCACGCCGGCCGGCCCCGCAGCCCTGCCCGCCCCCACCGGCCCCCATCCGGTCGGCACCACCGCCCTGTACCTCGAGGACACCTCCCGTCCCGACCCCTGGGACCCCGACGCCGGTGCCCGGCGGCTCAAGGTCACCCTGTGGTATCCGGCCGGGCGGCGGGACGGGCCGCGGGCGCCGTACATGACGCCGAAGGAGTCGGAGCTGCTCCTGAAGGGCTCCGGGATCGCGAGCGCGCCGTACGACACGCTGAGCAGGACCCGGACCAACGCCGTCGAGAACGCCGAGCCCGCGGGGAGGAGGCTGCCGCTGGTGGTGCTCTCCCCCGGTTTCACCAAGCCGGTGAGCAGCCTCACCTCCCTGGCCGAGGACCTGGCCGGTCGCGGGTACGTCGTGGCCGGGATCGACCACACCCACGAGAACCACGCCACCACCTTCCCCGGTGGGCGGGTCGCCGAGTGCATCGCCTGCGACAGCGACAGTGACCCGGGCTTCGGCGCGGGAGTGGTCCAGGGCCGGGCGGCCGACGTCTCCTTCGTGCTGGACCGGCTGCCGTCGGAGTGGGACGGTTCCACCATGATCGACCGCTCCAGGGTCGCGATGGTGGGCCAGTCGATCGGCGGGGCCGCCGCCGTGGCGGCCATGGTGAAGGACGCGCGCGTGCGCGCCGGGATCGACATGGACGGCACCACCTACGCCCGCATCCCCAAGGGGGGCCTCTCCCGGCCGTTCATGTTCATGGGGTCGCCGGCGCACGTTCCCGGTGGCCGCGACGGCTCCTGGGACCGCGACTGGAGGCTGCTGACCGGGTGGAAGCGCTGGCTGGTGCTGTCGGACGCCGAACACCAGTCCTTCACCGACCTGCCGCTGCTGGCGGGCGCCCTCGGCATCAAGCCCGTTCGCGGCGTCATGCCCGCGGCGCGTGCGGCCGAGCTCACCCGCACGTACGTGGCGGCCTTCCTCGACCGGCACCTGAGGTCGCGGCCACAACCCCTCCTGGAGAAGCCGTCACCGCGCCACCCCGAGGTCGGGTTCTGCCCCGCGGCGTGCGGCCGGTCCTGAGGCCCGGCGCCGTTCACCCGTCGTCGTTCACCCGCCTGTTCACCCGGCGGCCGGGCTCGGCTCCGTCCGGTCCCCGGTGACCGCGGGGACGGACGCCCGGAGGGCACGGCCCGCGAGCGTGGTCATTGTTCGCGGGCCGGCCGGGGCGTCACCCCGTCAGGTCCGGAGCCCTTCGCCGACGATGGCGAGCATGCGGGCGCGCGCGTCCGGGTCGGGGGCCTGGCGCTCACGGTCGAGGCATCCGGTGAGCAGTGCCTTGACGTCGGAGATGTCGGCGTCGGCGCGGACGGCGCCCGCGTCCTGGGCGCACCGGAGCAGCTTCTCCCAGGCGCCCATGACGTCGTGGGAGTCGTCGTCGGCGACGGCCTGGAAGTCGAACCCGGCGCCCGCGAGCGCGTCGACGATCCCCTTGTTGGCCGAGCCCTCCTCGACCATGAGGGCGAAGAAGGCGAAGAACGCCTCGCCCGGCTCCCCGTCGTCGGCCAGTTCGCCCGCCGTGCGCACGAGCTGTTCCATGCGGTCCAGCAGGACCGCCGCGAACAGCGACTCCTTGGTGGGGAAGTGACGGCTGACGGTGCCGGTCCCCACACCCGCCCGCCGCGCGATCTCGTGCACCGGCACCGACAGCCCCTCCTCGGCGAAGGTCCGTGCCGCGACCTGTAGGACCTGTGCCCTGTTGCGCTGGGCGTCGGCGCGCAGTGGCCTGCTCACGTGGGTGCGCTCCTGGATCGATGGACAACCGGGACGGCCGTCCCGTATATTCTCCAACTAACCGGGACGGCTATCCCGGATTCTACCCCTCCTCGGACGAAAGGCTTCGCCATGCGCACCGTCACACTCGGCGGCACCGGTATGAAGGTGCCGGCACTCGGTCTGGGCTGCATGGGGCTGAGCGAGTTCCTCGGCCCGACCGACCGCGACCGCTCCCTGGCCACCCTGCGAAGGGCGGCCGAGCTCGGCGTGACCCTGCTGGACACGTCCGACTACTACGGCGTCGACTTCGCCAACGAGCGCCTGATCGGCGACTTCCTGGCCGGGAACGGGCGCGACGGCGTCACCGTGGCCACCAAGTTCGCCGCGATCCGCAGGCCCGGAACCGGAGAGCTGGTGGGCGTGCGCAGCGATCCGGAGTACGTCCGCGACGCCTGCGAGGCCAGCCTGCGCCGGCTGGGCGTCGACCACCTCGACCTGTACTACCTGCACCACCCCGACGGTACGACCCCGATCGAGGACACCGTCGGGGCGATGGCGGAGCTGGTGGCCGCGGGCAAGGTCCGGTACCTCGGCCTGTCCAACGTGACCGCCGGGCAGCTGCGGGCCGGGCACGCGGTCCACCCGATCACCGCGGTGCAGAACGAGTGGTCGCTGTTCACCCGCGAGGACGAGGACTCGGTGGTGCCGGTCTGCGCCGCCCTCGGCATCGGCTTCGTCGCCTACTCGCCGCTCGGCCGCGGCTTCCTCACCGGGCGGATCACCTCCGCCGAAGGACTGGCCGAGGACGACATCCGGCGCGGCCTGCCCCGGTTCGCCCCCGCCAACGCCGGGCACAACGCCTCGCTGCTCGCCCCGATCCGGCGCATCGCCGGCGCCCGTGGCGTGACGGCGGCGCAGGTCGCCCTCGCCTGGGTGCTGGCGCGCTCGGAGGCGCACGGCATCACCGTCGTGCCGATCCCCGGCACCCGCGACCCGGACCGGGTGGCGGAGAACGCCGGTGCCCTCGACATCGTGCTGACCGGCGACGAGCTCGCCGACCTCGAACCCCTCGCGGCCCAGGTCAAGGGCGACCGCATGCCCCCGCCCCCCGACCTGGGCTGAACACGCGACCACCCGCGTGCGGCCGTCGGCCACAGCGTGACGGGCGACGGCCGCAAGCGGTTGATACTCGTTTGCAGTGGGCGATCAACCCGGTTGAAAGCGGTGCCTCACAGACTGTGGGCACAGCAGCCGGAAAGGAACCCCCTCCCATGACGACGACCCGCTCCCTCACAGGACTCGCTCTCGCCGCCGCCCTCGTCGCGATCGCCCCGGCGACCGCACAGGCGGCCACCGCTCCGGCCGCTGTTCCGGCCACCGCTCCAGCCGCCGCGGACCCCGCGGCCGGGCAGAGCGCCACCCAGGGCACCATCCGGTGGGGCACCTACTACGCCCCCGGCCACAGGGCCAGGACGCACGGCTCCCTGACGGTCTCGGGCGAGGACCACGCGGTCCTCCCGGTCGCCGCGAACAGCAGGATTACCGGCAAGGTCTACGACCTGACCCGCAGCGCCTCCTCCTGCGGCTGGGCGGTCTTCCGCCTCACCTACCGCACCGCCGACGGCAAGAACCTGCCGTTCAAGCACCGCAGCGTCATCGACTGCTCCTACGGCACCCCGAAGGCGTTCACCTTCACCCAGCACGACCTCTACCAGGTCCAGCTGAAGGTCTGCTCGGAGCCGAAGGCCTCCAAGCCCTCGCTGAACTGCCTGTACGCGGGCACCTGGAAGGTCCTCTACACCTCGAAGTGAACCGCGGCCGGTGGGCCCCACCCCGGGGGCGGGCCCACCGGAACGGGGCTCTCCGGCCGGCGCCCGGGTCCCGTACGGGCGCGGGCGTCACGGCCGGTCTCCCGCGCCCGGCTACGCCTTCCCGGCGGTGCGCAGCAGTTCGGTGCCCAGCGCGTCGAGCCAGCAGGCGGTGCCCTGCTCGCGCCAGGCGGGCTCCTCCCGGCCGTCGAGGAACGTCGCCTGCTCGGTGAGCAGCAGCCGGGTGCCGCCCTCGGCCGGGCCGAACTCCACGGTGGTGAGCGAGACGGTCGACAGGTCCTCCCCGGCGTGCAGGGTGGAGGCGTAGACGATCCGCTCGTCCGGGACGATGTCGTGGTAGACCGAGGCGAACGTCAGGACGTGTCCCTCCTCGTGACGCCCGCGGTTGACCTCCCGGCCTCCGATGTGGAAGTCGAGCTCGTACTCGGTGGCGGAGGCGGCGAACCAGCCGGCCTTGGCGCCGGGGTCGGCCCAGGCGGCGAACACGCGCGCCAGCGGGACCGGGAAGAGGCGCTCGACGCCGAACGTGGCATGGGTGACGGAACGACCGGTCATGACGTGCTCCTTTGCTCGGGTGTGGCGGGGGGTGCGGTCAGCTGGTCGCCGAGCCGGTCGAGGCGCTTCTCCCAGGGCGTGCGCTGACGCACGATCCAGTCCTCGGCCGCCCTCAGCACCTCCGGCTCGATGTGGCAGGTGCGGACCCGGCCGGCCTTCTCCGACCGGACCAGGCCGCACGCCTCCAGCACCTGAAGGTGCTGCATGACCGCCGGCAGGGACATGGGCAGGGGGTGGGCGAGATCGCTCACCGAGGCGGGCCCGCGGACCAGCCGCTCGACCATGGCCCGCCGGGTCGCGTCCGCCAGCGCCTGGAAGACCCGGTCCAGCGACGCCCCATTGTTAGGCATGTACTTAACTATGAGGCTAACCACCCGAATGGTCAAGTAATCGCTTAACCATTCACGGGCGCGGAGGGCCGGGGACGACCCTCCTCACGCGACCGGGACCGAGGGCGGGGCCGACCTCGTACGCCCCAGGTGCCGGGCCAGGGCCAGGCCGGAGAACAGGGCCGCCAGCGCGCACACCCCCGGCCAGCCGGCGTGCCCGTAGGCACCCGCCCCCAGCCACGACCCCGCGGCACCACCGGCGTAGGCGCACGTCATGTACGCGGTGTTGAGCCTGCTGCGCGCCTCGGGACGCAGGCCGTAGACGCGGACCTGGTTGGCCACCATCCCGGACTGCATGGCCACGTCCAGCAGCAGGGTCCCCAGCACCAGCCCCGCCAGGCCCGCCGCCCCGCCGAGACCACCGGCCGCCAGCACGAGCGCCGAGACGACCGCCCCCGCGAGGCAGACGAGGTTGACCGCGTCGGGCCCCCGGCGATCCACCTGGCGCCCGGCGAACGGCGTGCACAGCATCGTGCCCGCGTTGACCAGGGCGAGCGCCCCGGCCGCCGAGGCTCCCAGGCCGTACACCGGACCGCTCAGCAGCAGCGCGACCGCCGTCCAGACCGCCGAGAAGGCCCCGAAGACCGCGGCCTGGTACAGGCAGGAGCGGCGCAGCTCCGGCTCGGCGCGCAGCAGGCGCAGTGACTCGGCCACCAGCGCCGGGTACCGCTGCGCCGACGGCGGGACCGTCTCCGGCAGCACCCGCGCCAGCAGGAACGCCATGCCCAGGACCAGGCCCGCGGACACCAGGTACGGTGCGCGCCATCCCAGCCACTCCCCCAGGACCCCGCCGAGCGCGCGCGAGAGCAGCATGCCGCCGATCGACCCGCTCAGCAGTGTGCCGGTGACCATCCCGCGCCGGTCCGCGTCCACCAGACCGGCCGCCATCGGGCCGATGATCGGCGCGACGACGGTCGTGAGGCCGACCGCCACGCTCACCGCGAGCAGTACCCCCAGCGTGGGCGCCGTGCCCGCGGCCAGCAGGCCCGCCCCGGTCAGGACCAGCAGGGTGACGATCAACCGGCGGTGCGGGAGCCGGTCGCCGAGCGGCACCAGCAGGAAGATCCCGGCGGCGTACCCGGCCTGTGTCGCGGTCACCACCTGTGCCGCGGCCTGGGCGGTGACGTCCAGGCCGGAGGCCAGGGAGGGGACGACCGCCTGGGGGAAGTAGACGTTGCCGACCGCCACCCCGCAGGTGAGGGCCAGCAGGAAGATCACCGGCAAGGTCCCGCCCCCCGGCCCGCCGGCGACGCGAGGGACCCGGCCGCGAAGGAGAAGGGCGTCCCGTGACCCGCGGGTGAGGACCGTGCCGCGCGCGTGACGATCGTCGCACGCCGTTCAGAAGCCGTGTGTTCCATACCGGCAAGTCCACGCCCGCCGGGCCCGGCGGCCAATCGATGTAGCGTGGAGCTTAATGATCAGTTTCGAGCTCGGCGTCGAGGACCTCGCGGACACGCGGTTCGCCCTGTCCTGCCTGAACGAGACGGTGTACAGCCTGCGGGTGCTGCGCGACCCCGGTCTGCACGCGCTGCACCTGCCCTGGCGCGGGTCCGTTCTGCACCGCCTCGACCCGCGTGACGCCGACCGGCTGGTCGCCCTGGTGGGAAGGCGGCTCGCCCTCCCGGACTTCCTCACCCCCCGGCCCACGGCCTTCGCCACCCCCCTGCCCGAGGAGTTGTCCGTGGTACGCGGCACACCCCCGCGGATCGTCCGCCGGGATCTGGAGGCCGCGCTGGTCGAGGGGCCGATCCCCGCCGACGACGCCTCCGCCGCCCGGTTCCGCGACGACACCTGCGACCTGCTGCAGCGCTACTGGGAGCTGGCCGTCGAACCGGTGTGGCCGCGGATGCGGCTGGTGCTGGAGGCCGACATGACCTACCGGGCGCGGCGGCTGGCCCTGGGCGGCGCCCGGCTGCTGTTCGCCGACATGCACCCGAACCTGCGCTGGCACGAGGGGGTGCTGCACATCGACAAGATGATCGGCCGGCACCGGGTGGCCGCGGCCGGGCGGGGACTGCTGCTGATGCCCTCGGTGTTCGCCCACAAGCCCGCGCCGCCGGTCAGCCCCGAGGAGCCGCCCCTGCTGACCTACCCCAGCCGCGCGGTCGCCACCCTGTGGAGCCCGGCCCCGGTCCCGGACGCGACGGCCCTGACCGCGCTGCTCGGCGCGCCGCGCGCGGCGCTGCTCGCCCTGCTGGCGGAACCGGCGCCGACGGTGGAGCTCGCCCGCCGCCTGGGGGTGACCCCCAGTGCCGTCTCCCAGCACCTGCGCGTGCTGTACGCCACCGGCCTGGTCGCCCGGGCCCGCGACGGACGGCACGTCCTGTACCGGCGCACTCCCCTGGGCGACCGGCTCGCCGTCCCGCCCGGCGACCGGCCCGCGACCCCCTGACCGGCACCCGTCCTCCCGGTTCCCGGGAACCGGCGCGCGCCTTAGCCGGTCCCCGGGGACCGGAACCGGTCACCCGCCGAGCCGTGGCACCACAACCGGAGGAGGACGGCAGAGGCGAACCGTGGCGGTGAGTAGTGGTTGATCATTATTGCGGCATATGTCCCTTGGAGTGTTCCCGCAGCGGCTACCTTCGTCGTGATCAACACGGCCGGGACGGCACCGGCGGTCGCGTGGGGCGCGACCGGCCCGCCGGAAGCCGCGCCGCCCGCGCTCCGGGCAGACGCCCGGGACGAGGGACGGCCGGGCGCCCGGCCCGTTCGAATCCGGATCCACACGAGGGGAAACAGGGGGCGCCGACCGCGTCCCCTGTGGACAGGAGCACGAGCGATGAGAACACACAGCGGCCGGCCGGCGCGATCCGGGTGGGCCTCATGGGCGGCCGTCCTGGTCGCGGCCACGATGACGCTCACACCGGTCACCCCGGCGAGCGCGTCCGCGAACGCCGACAGGACCCCGGCGACGAAGAGCACGAAGACCGGGAAGACCGGGAAGGCCGCGGACGTGTGGCGTCCCGCGCCCGGGACGACCTGGCAGTGGCAGATCACCGACGAGGTGACCGCGCCCTTCAAGAACGTCACCATGTACGACATCGACCTGCAGGACGCCGTACCCTCGGCGCGCACCAGGACGATCCCCGGTTTCGGCACCGTCACCTGGCCCAAGGGCGACAACGCCGGGATCGTCGACCGGCTGCACGCCGCCGGGAAGATCGTGATCTGCTACCTGGACACCGGCGCGTACGAGGCCTACCGGCCGGACGCGAGGCTGTTCCCGCGCGCGGTCATCGGCAACAACACCGGCTGGGAGGAGGAGAACTGGCTGGACATCCGTCCCTCCTCGTGGAGCGCCTTCGCGCCGATCATGTGGTCGCGGCTGGACGTGGCCAAGGAGATCGGCTGTGACGGCGTCGAGCCGGACCAGAACAACCCGCTGGGCAACAACCCCGGCTTCCCGATCACGGCGGCGCACCAGAAGGCCTGGTACCTGGAGGTGGCCCGCCAGGCGCACGAGCGCGGCCTGTCGGTCGGCATGAAGAACGGCGTCGAGGTCATCGACGACGACACCGTGGCCGCCTTCGACTGGGCACTGAACGAGGAGTGCTACTACTACGAGGAGTGCGACACGACCACGCCGTTCATCGAGGCGGGCAAGGCCGTCTTCCAGACCGAGTACGTCGACGTCTGGAAGAGCGAGGGCGTGAACACCCCGGCGAAGGTGGCGGCGCGGGTCTGCCCCTCCGCGCGCGCCGACCGCTTCTCGACGATCGTCAAGAACGAGGTGCCGGACGCGCTGTTCCTGGCCTGCTGAACCCGGCCCGCCACCGCGCCCGCCACCGTGCCCGGCGGTGGCGGGCGAGCCGGTGAAAGGACGCGGTCGCACGGTCAGGCGCGGCGGTCCTCCATCTCCCACAGGTGGTCGGCGACGTGCCAGGCGATGCGGCGGGCTGCGTAGCGGACGGGCCAGCCGCCGGGGACCGGCGGGCCTCCGTCGGAGGGCCGGGACAGCACCTCGGCGAGATCGGCGCGCATCGCCACCAGGGCCGAGGGCTCACGGATGGGCTTGTGGCGGACACCGATCTTGCGAGCGTAGGCGCGCTCGGCGTTGACGACGTGGGCGGCCATCTTGTCGCGGTCCCTGCCACCGCCGCGCGGGCCCTTGCGCAACTCCTCCGGCGAGGTGGCGGTGGCCTCGCCGAAGAGTTCCCAGGCAGCCCCGAGCAGCGCGACGGTCCGGCCCGCCTCGGTCTCGTCCACCGGCGCGGCGTCGAGCGAGGGAATCGCCTCGATGGCCCCGAAGTCCGTGGTGGTGCCGCCCTCGGCCCGCTCCACCACCACCGGGTCCCCCGGTTCGAAGGTCAGCCCCGCCCGCTCCGCGACCACCCGGTAGCGCGGCGCGTACGTCATCAGCGCCTCGAGCGCCTCCTCCTCGGACCGTCCGATCCGGCACCATCCCGGCCACTCCGCCGAGCAGGCGAAAACCCTCTTCGGGCCGATCTCCAGGTAAACACGCGTCATGGGCGACAGCATGGCACCCGTACCTGACAGCTCACGGCAGGTACGGACCCGGGAGCACCCGGGAATCACTCCACCGGGCGGCCCTGCCACTGCTCAGGTCCTCGGCCCTTCACCTCCCCCTTGCGGCGTGGCCGGTCCACCCGGTGTGGCGGTGATCTGGGTGACGAGGAGGTCGAGCCGCTCGGTGTGGCCGTTCGGGGGGATGCGGCCGCTGTCCGACAGGGCGACCATGCCGTGCAGCGCGCTCCAGGTGACCTCGGCGAACAGCTCGCGTCGCGGGTCGTCCGGGTCGAAGCAGCTGACGAACTCGTTGAAGGCGGTACGCAGCGGGGGCGGCGTCTCGGCGTGCCCGAACTTCACATCGGTCGGCAGGACGAACATGGCCTGGTAGAGGGCGGGCTGCTCGGCCGCGAACTCCAGGTAGGCGCCGCAGACGGCGTGCAGTGCCCGAGACGGCTCGGGGGTGGCCGGCCGGGCACGGCGCAGACGGTCCGCGAGTTCACCGAAGCCCTCGATGGCGACGGCGCGCAGGATGGCGTCCTTCCCGTCGAAGTGGCTGTAGAGCACGGGCTGGCTGTACTCGACGCGTTCGGCCAGCCTTCGCGTCGTGACCGCCTCCCAGCCCTCGGCCTCGGCCAGTTCGCGGGCGGCCGTGATGATCAGCTGATGACGTTGGGCGCGTTCGCGTTCGCGGCGTTTGGTGGTGACGGACATGACAGCATTATAGCAACGATAGACATCATGTCCATGATAGGAATATCCTCGCTTCAATAACTAGCGCCGCTAGAAAACGGCGTTCCTGTCGAGGGAGATCTCATGCTCAGCACCATCGCCACCGCGCTCGCCGGACTGATCGGCGCGGGCGTCATCGTCATGGGCGCCCGCGCCTTGTGGGCACCGCAGGCCGCGGCCGGCTTCGGCATCCCCGGCACGCCGACCGAGGACCGGACCTTCCGCGCCTGGCTGGCCGTCAAGGCCGTGCGCGACATCGCCGCAGGGCTTCTCATCCTCGTCGTGCCGGCCGGCGGGACGACCCACCTGCTGGGCTGGGTCGTGCTGGCCGCCAGCTTCATACCCGTCGGCGACGCGGTGATCGTGCTGCGCAGCGGCGGGCCCAAGGCGACCGCCTACGGCGTCCACGCCGCCACCGCGGCGGTGATGCTGGTGATCAGCGCGCTCCTGCTCCTCGCGTGACCACTCGTCGAACCGCCTCGGCCGTCCGTCGCGGCCCGTCCGCACGTATCCGCTGTGCCCGCGGGGTTCCCCGGACCCAACACGTGTATATACACTCTTCTGGTGGAACCAGCAGAGTCCTCATGTGTGTGCACCTCGCTGCGGATGGTCACCAGGTCGGTCAACCGGTTGTACGACCACGCGCTCTCCGAGGTCGGGATACGGGTGACCGGCTACAGCATCCTGTCCCGCCTGGCGGAGGAGGGGCCGTTGCCCATCAGCCGGCTGGCCGGCCGGCTGGCGATGGAGCGCACCACCTGCACCCGCGAGGTGGCGCCTCTCCTGGACGCCGGGCTGGTCGAAACGACCACGGGCTCTGATCGGCGTGTCCGGATCCTTCGATTGACCGAGTCCGGAGCACGGAAACGCGCAGAGGCGTATCCGCTGTGGGAAGGGGTGCAAAGAAGGCTCGCCGACGACTTCGGTGACACCGACATCACCGCCCTGCTCGAGCGGCTGCGTCGGTTGCAGGCCAGCAGCAACCGCCTGTCCCAGCCCTGATCCGCCGCCCCGCCGTCCGGTGACATCGGATGACATCGGATGACATCGGATGACATCGGATGACATCGGAACGGTGCCGCCGCGAACCACCGCGCACCGGCCGGGTCGACCGTCCGGTGTGCGGGAGGAAACAGGTCCGTCGACCCATCGGAAGGAATCCACGACCATGACACGCAACGCGATCACCACCGACGAGCTCCCTGCACCGGTAGGCCCGTTCTCGGTGGCCGTGTACGGTGACAACCTCCTGTTCGTCAGCGGGCAGGTGGCCCAGGACCCGGCCACGGGCAAGCTGATCGACGGCGACACCGGCCGGCAGACCGAGCAGATCCTGGCCAACCTCACGGTCGCATTGGCAGCTGCCGGCAAGAACCTCGGGGACGTGGTCCGCGTCGGCGTCTATCTGACGGACATGGCCGGCTTCGCCGCGATGAACGACGTGTACGGCAGGCACTTCACCGCCCCCTATCCCGCCCGCACCACCATCGGCGTCGCGGCTCTGCCCCTCGGTGCCGCGGTCGAGATCGACGTGGTGGTGGCCTGAAGCATGGCTTACGACTTCGCCCTGGTGGACGTGTTCAGCGATCGGCCGTTCGGCGGAAATCAGCTGGCGGTGTTCCCGGACGCCGAGGGCATCGGCGAGCAGACCATGCAGCAACTGGCGCGGGAGTTCAACTTCTCCGAAACCACCTTCGTTCTGCCGCCTCGCGACCCCACCCGCAGCTTCCGGATCAGAATCTTCACGCCGAACCAGGAACTGCCGTTCGCCGGCCATCCGACCGTCGGCACGGCCGCCGTTCTGGCCGGCTCCGGGCCGTCCCGGCAGACGTTCGTCTTCGAGGAAGGTGTCGGCCCGGTCACCGTCACCGTCGAAGGCGGGCTGATCCGGCTGCATCTGCAGGACCCGGTGTACGAGAGCACCGACGAAGCGCCACCGGCCACGGCCGTGGCCAGGGCCCTCACATTGCCCGAGGACGCCATCGTCGACAGCTGGTACGCCGGCATCGGTCTGAGGTTCTGTTTCATCCGGCTGGCCGGCCCGGAGCTGGTCGACCAGGCCCGGCTCGACCGGGCGGCGTGGGAAGCCGGGATCGCCGAACGCTGGTCACCCCACCTGTACGTCTTCGCCGGCGACCTCCGCGACGGCGCCCACGTGTACTCCCGCTTCTTCGCGCCGGCGGTGGGTGTCCACGAGGATCCCGCCACCGGCTCGGCAGCCGCCTCCCTGGTCGCCGGCCTCGCCCGGCGGTCGCCCGGCCGGCACGGAACCTACCGCCTGCGGATCAGCCAGGGCGTGGCCATGGGCCGCCCCAGCACCCTGCAGGGCACCGCGCACAAGGAGAACGGCCTGCTGACGCAGGTCGTCGTCGGGGGAAACGCCGTCGTCGTCGGCAGCGGCACCATGGACCTCCCGGCGGAAGCGGTGCGCCGTCCGACGCCCTGACCGGTTACGGCAGATCAGCCCGTTCAGTCCGTCGCTTCGCGGACGTCCTTCCCCTGCTCGGCGAACGCCTTGAAGTCCTGCATGTGCCGGTGCGACTGCCTGCGGAAGGCGCCGGGCATCACAAGTCCCACCAGCTTCATCACAAGGCCGCCGAACCGGTACTCGTTCTCGCTCTCCCAGAGCGTCGTTTCCGGGCCGGCTTCGGTCAGCCGGTCGTGCACGGCGCTCCACATGCCCTCACCGACGACCTCGCGGGCGAAGTGAACGACGCTCGTTCCCGGGATCTCGCGCAGGTCCGCCGGTTCCCGGCGTGTGATGGTCTCGGTGTACTCGAACGTTTGCCGGCCCGTCCGCATCACGACCCGCGACGTGGTGCCGAGCCGCCCGTGCTCCCCGTTCAGCGGCTCGTGCAGCACCAGGCCCCGCAGCCATTTCGGCAGGTGCGCCGGGTCGGCGAGCAGCCGGACCGCCTTCTCCCGCGGCAGGGCGATCTCGATGGACACGGTGTACTTCATGGGCGCGTCATTCTCTTCCTCCTGGATGTGGGACGACGTGCTTTCGTCGTGCTCCTCGTGCTCCTCGGCCGGGGGCCGGTCGGCCCGCCGCAGCGGGAACCTCAGGCCGGGCCGGGTGCGTAGAACGTGGTGGTGGCCTCGACCGCGGCCGCGACGTGCTCCGGTTCGCCACCGGCGGCCAGGTGAGCCCGGCCCCAGGCCGCGGCGCTGCGCCGGATGAACTCGCGTCCTTCGGGCGACGTCTCGAACTCCTCGTGGCCGGCGATCTCACCGTCGGCCAGGAACCGGGCCAGGGTGAGCAGGGCCAGGTCCCAGCCGACGCCACCGGCGCCCGGGCCGTAGGTGGGGAAGGAGGGCTCCTCGACGAACGCCGCGTGGATCAGTTCGAGCTCCGTGTCGCCGGCGGGACCCGGGACCAGGCGCACCTCCATCTCGCTCGTGCCGGGCCAGGCGTCGGCGTCCGGCCCGTAGAGCCAGGACACCTTGAGCAGACGCGGCGGCTCGCACCGCAGGATGTCGCCGTGCTCACCACCGTCCAACTCGAACTTCCCGCCGGGCCGAAGGTCCCCGGTGACCGGCTTCAACCAGCGGCGCAGCCGCTCGGGGTCGGTGATGGCATCCCAGACGTCGTCGATCTCCGCGTCGTATCGACGCCGCAGCTCCACGGTGTACGCCTCGCCGGCGGGCACCGTGCCGCTGCCCATCGTCCGGCGCACGGCGGCCAGCTCGTCCAGTACGTCTTTCATGTCATGCCTCCGTCGGTGGTGGATCGATTCCGCCCGTATCGGTGCCGGACCCGGCCTGCCGGGCGGGTTCCCCACCGGCCCGGGGCAGACGTGCGCGTCTGCCCCGGGTCAGCTCGGTCCCCAGGGCGTCGAGGCGTTGTTCCCAGGACCGGCGAAACCGGTCCAGCCACGCGTCGATCTCGCTCAGCGGCGCGAGCTCGACGGCGTAGAACCGCCGGGCGCCCTCGGCCCGCACCGACGCGAACCCGCTGTCACGCAGCACGCGCAGATGCTGGGAGACGGCCGGCTGGGAGATGGCGAACTCGGCCCGGATGACGTCCGTGATCGCCCCGGAGGTCTGCTCGCCGTCGGCGAGCAGCTCCAGGATGCGCCGGCGCACGGGGTCGCCGAGGATGTCGAACGCGTGCACGGCGACAATAATACCGGTTTACACTTATATAAGTCAATACTAATATCTCGGCACCGCATCGGCGGCACCGCACAGGTCGGCCTGCGGAACGCCCGACCAGCTCCCGGAGCAGAGGGTGCGCGGTCCTGGCCCTGACCGACCTCGGCGACGACGAGACCCACCCCGAACGGGAAACCCGATTGCCGGGCCCCGCCGGCCTGGGTCCGCGCCCCCTCTCCCCCGCCGTCGGGCTACTCGTCGTCGACCGCGTCCTTCCCGCGCAGCTCGGAGAGGTTGAAGGAGCAGCGGCCCAGGACGTTGACGTGATGGCCGACGAACGGCGAGAGGCGGGCGACGTCCTCGTCCCGTACGTCGAAGCCGTCCGCCCTGAGCTCGGTGATCGCGGCGTCCATGGAGCGGGTGGTGAAGGGGGACGGCCGTCGCCGTGTGGGTCGAGCTCACCGGAGGCGGTGGCGCACGGCCCGGGCGGCGCCGAGCTGGGCGGACGCGGCCCGCGCCAGGCACGAGTGACAGATGATGCGCATTCTGTCTCGTGTCTGGTGGATGGCGGAGGGCGTGCTCTGGCGGCGCGCCCCGGGTCTCCGCGTATCAGGCCACGGCTCGCTCCGATCGGCTCGGAATCTCACACCCGGGGCTGAAATTCTGCCGCCGGCCGCGGACACGTAGCAATTGAAAGCCCGCAGCGTTCGAAAGGCCTGACGAGGATGACGCGTGAGTGAACGAGACGACCGGTCCCGGTTCGAGGCGGTGTACCGGCGAACCTATGAACAGATCCTCGGATATGCCGTGCGGCGGTGTTCCTCGCCCGAGGACGCCGCCGATGTCGTGGCCGAGACCTATGTGATCGCCTGGCGGCGGATGACCGATCTCCCTGACGGTGAGGCCGGCAAGCTGTGGCTGTACGGCGTGGCCCGTCGGGTCCTGGCCAACCACCGCCGTAGCGAGCGGCGCAGGCTCACCCGGCACACCGAACTCACCGGCGAGGTCGAACACCTCTACACCACTCCCTCCCACCACGGTGAGCAGGACGGCGTGGATGAAGCCATGGGCATGCTCTCCGACAGCGATCGTGAACTGCTGGCCCTGACTCTGTGGGAGGGGCTCGACCCCGGCGAGATCGCCACAGTGCTGGACTGCTCGCGCAACGCCGCCCGTATCCGCCTGCACCGGGCCCGGAAACGCTTCGCCAAGGCCCTGGAGAAGACCCGCCCGTCGGCCGCTCGTTTCGCGTCACGGCCGCTCATCGAAAGGGAGTCACGGTGAACAACGACCAGATCTTCAAGGACCGGGCGAGGGTGCTGGATGAGGACCTGGCCGGCCGGGCGTCCACCGCGGGGGCGGACGCGCTGCTGGCCGAGATTGTCGCGCTGGAGCGCGTCCCGGCCCGGCGGCGGCTCCTCCCCTCTCGCAGGAAGATGGCCGGCCGCGCTCTGCTCGGCCTGGCCGCGGCGGCCGCGGTAGCGGTCATCGGCCCTGCGATGCAGTCTGACAGCACGATCTCCGTGGCACCTCAGCCCAGCACGTCGGCATCCGCGGCGGCCGAACCGACCGCCCGGCAAATCCTGCTCGCCGCTGCCGTCGCCGTGGAGAAGGCCCCCGCGAGCGGCGACTACTGGCGCACCGCGATCGTCGCCCGGTGGATGCTGACCGACCCCACCCGCAGCTATGTGCTCGAGGGCAGGCGGTCCCTTGAGACGTGGCTGGCGAAGCGGCCGGATCTGCAGTACTGGCGCATCCGGCAGGATCTCGGCGTCAAGCCCGCGACCCCGCAGGACGAGGCGGCCTGGCGGGCCGCGGGGGCGCCCACCAGCTGGCGGTACCCCAAGGACATGAAGACGGATCAGCTGTTCTCCGTCCCGTTCAAGCCACTGCGGGCGGCGGCAGGTGAGCGAACCGCCGAACGGCTTCACGGCACGTGGAAGGGCTCGGCCGGCGACCTGGCGGGGGACTCGATGACCTGGAAGGAAGTGCGCGCGATCCCGGGCGAGCCCGGCAAGCTCCGGAGCTACCTGGAAGAGCGCATCGGCCGGCTGGAGCCGGCCGGATCCGGGATGGACGTGGAGGAGGCGAGGGCACACATCCTTCTGCGAGAGTGTGTGGGCCTCATCAGTGGGCTGCCGGCCTCGCCCGAGGTTCGGGCATCCGCGTACCGGATCCTTGCGTCTCTGCCCGGCATACGGGCCGAGGGGGAGATGACCGATCCGCTGGGACGGCGCGGGCAGACGCTCGGCTATCAGGAGGAGACAGAGCCGGGCCTGTTCACCCGGGTTCAGCTCGTGGTCGATCCCAGTACCGGCCTGCTTCTTGCCGAGGTGAGGACGAACACCACCGAGCTCGCGAACGGGCGGCAGGCGGAGCTGCGTCTCTCCACCTCGTTCCAGGCGATCGGCTGGACCGACGACCGCCCGGAACTCCCCACGCATCGGAACTGAGCCGCTCACCGATCCGCGCGCGAGACCCGGCACAGGGGCCCGGCGGCGCACCGTCTTCTTGGTGATCACCACCGTCAGGCGGGGGTTCGTCGGGCACGACGACGTGCTGCCGGATCGGCTCCTGGCGCGGCTGTGGCCGTGGTGAAGAACGCCGTGCGCGGGCCACCACGGCCTTCTTCACGGGATGAAGCGGCTGAACAGGGCGATGCAGGTGTTGGAGACGTACCGGCAGGCGATGCCGCCGTATCCGCCGTACCGGATCGACGTTTCGGTCGGCAGGTTGTTCTCCCAGGTGTCGATCTGCGAGCCGCCGGCCGCGACCGTCTTCCCGCGCCGCGAAGGTCGCCTCTCAGCCAGGGTCGGCCCGCAGTTCCGCGGTGACCGCGCGTTCCCGCAGGAGCGCCGCCTCGGCGCGCAACGCCTCCATCTGCTCGCGCAGATCCGACAGGCGCATCTGCTCCATGGCCAGACGCATCCGCGCCTCGTCGCGCTCGGCCTGCGCCTCGGCCGCCGTGGCCGCGGCGCGCTCCTGGGCCTGGGCGACCTTCTCCAAGGCCCGCTCCTCGGCCTTGGCCAGGCGGCGCGCGGTCCGTTTCTCCACCTCGGCCACGTGCTTTTCCAACCGCTCGGCCCGGGTACGCGCTTCGGCGGCCTCGGCCACGGCCTGGGCGCGTCCCTCGGCGTCGGCGTCGGCGCGCGCCAGCGCGCGGTCGCGTTCGGCCTCGGCCGCCTGGGCGCGCGCCGACGCGGCGGCGACCGCCTGCTCGGCCTGCCGCACCGCCTTGGCGGCGGTGGCGGCCTCGTGCAGTGCGCGGTCGCGTTCGGCCAGCGCCTGCCGGGCCTGCTCCTGCTCGGCCAGCACCTGCTCCCTGGCCCGGCCGGCCTCGCCCTCGGCCGCCTCCACCCGCTCGGCCATCTCCCGCAGCGCCGCGTCCCTGGCCGCCTCGGCCCGCTGCGCCCTGCGGGTGGCCTCCTGCTCGGCCTGCCTGGCCCGGCGCTCGGTGCTGGCGGCCTCGTGCAGCGCGGCCAGGGCCTGCTGCCTGGCGGTCTCGGCGTCGGCCAACGCGGTGTCGCGCTCGGCGTCGGCCTCCCGTACCCGCGCCGCCATCGCGTCACGCTCGCGCCGGGCGTGCTCGGAGGCCTCCCGCGCCAGCCGTACCTGCTCGAAGGCCTGCTCGCGCTCGGTACGCGCGATCGCCACCCGGGTGTGGGCCTCGGCCTGCACCGCGCTCACCTTGGCCTCCACCCCGGCCGGGCTCAGCTCCTGGGAGAGCACCTGCGCCAGCGGCTCTATCGCCGCGATCATGCCCTTCTCCATGCGTTCGTAGAACTCCTCGGCCCTGGCCAGCGCCCCCTCCAGGCCCGGGGTCGCCCGCCGCATCTCGCGTTCCCGCTTGGCCACCGCCTGGCAGTCCCCCTGCGCGCAGTAGGCGCGCGGTCTCCCCCGCCCCTGCCGCTGCTCGATCGGCGTCCCGCAGTGCTGACACGGCGTCATCGTCCCCTGCTCCGGCATGCTCCCAGCGTAGCAGGACTGATTTTCTGGAAATTAGAAATCAATAAACGAGATCTGTTGCGTCTGACCCTGCTGGAAGTAACTACCGGGAATGTAAATTCCCGCAAGTTGCTCCCGCGTAGTCCTGCGAGCGCTCCGGCTGCTGTCCCGTCTCATTCAATCTGAGGCATCGGAAGCCTCTGACCTGCGGTGCCTCAGATTGAATGAGACAGGACAGTGAGAGTCGTCATGGGATGTCAGTGGTGCCTTCGTCGGCTGTCCCGTCTCACTCAATCTGAGGCAGTCTCACTCAACCTGAGGTATTCGGCGTTTTGTCTCACCTATCTGAGGCATGATCATCATGGGCTCAACCGTACCGTTGGCCTCGCACGACAAGCCAAAAGCCCAGCTCAGAGGGGTCCCAGGCAACGATGGCAACCAGATGAGGGGCCAAACCGAGGCGAGACTTCGGTGAAGGCACTTCCCGAAGATCCGTTAGGTCTCGTAGATGGCTCTGCAGCCGGACAAAAGTAGCGTCCTCCTGCATCGAGCCGAGACTCGTCTCATCCAATCTGAGGTATCTGGTGTTTTGTCTCAACCTACCTGAGGCATGATCGCTTACGGTAGCCGTGCCGTGTGCAGCATCGCCCCACTTCAGGAGGGGTTTTCTTGGCAGGTGGACGGCCCGCGAAGGGCCAGGCTGGGGTTGCGGCTTCTCTGTGGCCGTTCCTGCGGTGGCCCTCTCCGCCCTCCGTATTGGCCTGAGCGTCTCATTCGATCTGAGGCATCTGGTGTTTTGTCTCACCTATCTGAGGCATGATCGTCATTTTTGCTTCGCCGTGAGCAGCCTGTGTAGAGGCATCAGCGCTGCTCAGAGCGTTGTCACTGGGTTGGTCTGTGCTGGTGTCGTGTGTTTTGGGGGTGGGTTTACAGTCCGACGTTACGCATGGCGTTGTCGCGCCAGCGGTCGACGGCACGGATGTAGCGCAGGACGACTGGGGAGGCAGGGGCCCAGCGGCCGTGCTTGGCGATGACGGAGACGGGGACGCCTGCGGCATAGGCGACGGTGGCGCCGCCGGCCCGCAGGCTGTGGGCGGTAAAGGTTTCCGCGCCAGGGACGGCGGCGCGGATGGCGAGGTCGCGGACAATGACGTTGACGGCGTCGGCGCCCAGGCGGGGGCCGAGGTTGCCGTGGCGGTCGATGCGGCGCAGCAGCCGACCAGAGGTCTGTCCCGCCTCGGTGAGCACGGCGGTCCAATCGCTCCAGACGGCGACGGGGTCGGTCAGGGGATGGCTGCCGCGCGGGATGGCGATGGTCTCCCCACGGCTGTCTTTGTCGGTTTTGGAAGTGCGAATGGTGACCTCCAGGCCATCACTGACTTCTAAGATGTCATCGCAGGTCAGGGCGACTAATTCGGAGCGGCGACCCATCAGGGCCAGACCCAGCACCAGCAGGAGTCGGTCGCGGATGCCGATGCGAGTGTTCAGGTCACAGGCGCTGATCATGGCGCGCAGGGTGTCGATGCTCACGGGTGGGGCTTCGCGCTGGCCGCGGGCGCCGGCTTCGGCGCGGGCACGTTTATAGGCGCGCAGCGCTAAGCGGGCGGCGTCGGTAGTGGGTTGGTTGGTGTGGCCGGCCAGGCGGTGCATGGTGCGCACACAGGCGATAGCTTGCTCAATGCTGGCTGGAGCTCGATTGGCCGCGCACAGCGTTTCAACGTATTCAGCCAGGGTGTGGCTGGTGGCGGGCAAATCAACGCGGCCGTGCTCGGCGCACCATGCGAAGAAAGCGGTCCATTGGCGTTCATACGCGCGTCGGGTATTGGCAGGGACGCCGTCAGCGATGCGCGCTCGGGTGGCATTGCTGAGAGCGTAGTCCGCCGCCGTATGCTCGCCGACGGTTGGGATCTCCTGAAAAGCAAGGGGGTGATTCTCTGCTTGAATGATGTGACCGTTACGGATTACCGCCGTTACATCGTTTCCTTGGACGTGAGATCTGCAGCTTTGCTGTCCTGAGAGATTTTCTGCTGCATGTGATGAATCAGCGATTGGTCGTCTCCTTGGGCGGGAGGAGCATCAGCATTGTTCATTGGTGTTAATTTTCGCTCTGACCTGTAGGGTTCCGGGGAGTCGGTGAACGCGACGGGCTGGGCAGTTGAGGCATCTGCGCATAGAGGTGCCTTCAAGCGGTTAGGTGCGAGGCTTTTTGAGTGTCCAGAGGGTCTGAACGCTGGAGGCGTTCGGGGATTCTCTAGTCGAGAAGACTTGGGCCGCGTTCTATCATTACCTGATCGTAGATCCAGTCGGCGAGTGGTTCATAGCGTTCGCGATAAACACCAAGAGGCCATTGATAATGCGGGGCAACAGTGCGGCGAACTTCTTCGATGAAGCGGTGTGGGTAGGAAAGGTTTTCAAAAGCCAAGGCTTGCCAATAGGGTGAGGCCAGAAGTCGGGTTAGAGCAATGATCTCCGGGTATGCCGCAGCGTAGAATGTTGGATCGTCCCGCTTGATCCTCCAGTCCGTACCATGAAATATATCCAGTCTGCGCTCGAATCCCCCATCATGGGAATACTCATCAATCCATTGATGACAGATATTTTTTGCTTTCAAGTAAGCACTATCCACGCGTTTCCTGCCATGGCGGCGAAGGAGACGGCGATGCCGTTTAGCGGCTTGCAGAATGTCGGGCTGGTGGGTGAGGTCAGGCTGAAAGGAGCGGAAGGCGAGGGTGCCGGGGCCGATCCAGCGGCGGTGCCGGAAGCAGACTACGATCTCGTGGTGTCGCCAGCACCACACTGTTTCCTGGTGTCCACGGGCCAGTGTGCAGAACCGGCAGGCTATTGCACTGTTGGTTCCGGGTGGGAGGCCATCGGTGATGACCCTGTGGGATGGGTCTACCTGAGACCACAGGGCTGGAATGGCGTGACACAGCGTGCGGGGCGGTAGGCCGCTGAGTGCTGCGAGCCGGTTGAGGGGAACCGGCACCGTCTTGCGGTGGTCGTTGGTGAGGTAGTTGCGCAGCGCTTGGGCGTCAAGCCGGTTGGCTGCGGCAAGCCGCTGCAGGTAAGAGTCGAGAGTCTCATCAGGGTAGGGAATGATTCTCCGCGGCAGTGGATGCGGCAGCGATAGGGATCGCGGTGACCGGCTGTACTCAGGAGCAGGCATTGGCTGGACCGTATCCGGGATGCTCGCGCTCAGTACCACAGTCGATACGGTTTGTCACAATCTGCCGCCTTCGTCACAGTTCAACCGGAAAATAGATGATCATCCATTTTGGGTCTTACCCCTGCTTCGCTGTTCTGACCCGCGATAAGTGATGTTATCGCGGGTCAGAGAGAGTCACCGCAGCGCCTCTATTTTGTTTCGTTAAGTACGAAACTTTTATCGTTGCAGAACGATACGTTGTTAGTCTCGTCGGGTGATCGATGACCCTTCTGGCACGTCCAAGCACCTCGTGAACCTCGACATGAGCAGCGACACCCCTGCCACAGGGCAGATGTGCGCCCGCTCTGGGTGTGTCAACCGGCTGGAGCCTTCCAATCGCAGTGGTCGCCGCATTGGTCGCCCGGCCCTGTATTGCGGGGATGCCTGCCGCGCCGCCGCGCACCGCGCTCGCACCGCCGCGCACACCCCGCTGGTCACCGAAGCACTACGGCGAGCCGGTGCGTTAAACGGTGAACTGCTGAGCGCAGGCGAGCAGTGGACGGCGCAGCTGACCGCCTTCACCGAAGCACTGACCGCGGCCACCACTGGTGCGCTCACCCAGATCGATGCCGCCGAGCAGGCCGCCGAAGAGGCCCGGGCCGCCGCCGCGACCGCCGAACAGCGCGCCGCTGAATACATCACCGCCGCCGAACGGCGTGCCGCCACCGCCCAAGACAAGGCCGAGGCTGCGATCGCTGCAGCCGAGAAGGCCATCCAGCAGGCCGCCGCAGCGCAGCAGCGTGCTGAAGAGTCCGAACGGACGGCTTGGCGCACGGCCGGTGAGCATGAATCCGAACGCACTCGCGCCCGGCAGGACGCCGAAGCAGCCGCTGAGCGCGTCATCACCGCTGAGCGCATGGTCCGGCGGACCACCTCTGAGCGTGACGCCTTGCAGGGCGTTCTGGACGCCGAACGCCGACAAGCCGCCGCCGCGGCCGCCGAATACGACCGGCAGATCATCACATTGGAATCCGCGCTGGCCGACCAGGCCACCACCCTTGATCAGGTGCGTACCGACCTGATAGCCGTTGGTGGCCGCGCCGAGCGCGCTGAGGCCGTCCGTGATCAGATGCACCAGGAAGTCGAGACGGCTCGTGCCGAGGCCAGCCGGGTCCGCGAGGAACTCGCCGCCCAAGCTCAGGCTCTGCAACAGATCCGTGATCAACGCGACGAGGCCCGTACCGCCGCCGCAGTGGCCACCGCCCAGCTGGAAACCCTGCAGCAGGCGTTGGAGCAGGCCAGTCACCGCGCCACGACCGCCGAACAACGCGAGGCTACCGCCCAGCAGACAATCAGCCAGCTCCTCGCCGGCCAGGCCAGCGAAGCCCATCCACCACAGCAGAGCCAGACAGCGACCGCACCTTAGGGGGTAGGCCACATCCCCCAACACGACTACCGCAACGGCGCGATCACGTATGTGAGCGCGCCGGTAGGTACGCCTTCTGATGCGATCAAGATCTTCTAGTTGTTAGTACAAAGGCGGGGTGACGATGCCGACGCTGTCGTCGTGAGCGAAGGTGAACTCGGGCACGACCTTGATGACGCCCTCCACCCGGCCGATCGCCTCCACCAGACGGGTGATCTGGGACGTGCGCTCGACGACGCCGCCGACCGTCACCACCCCGTCCCGAACGCCGATCGACACCGTCGATGGATCGAGTCCGGCCGCACCGCGCACGACCGCCTCGATCTCGGCACGCATCTCCTCCGCCGGACGGGTGAAGACCCGCAGCAGATCCCGCTGGTGCACCGTGCCGATGATTCGGCCGGTGACCGGATCGATCACCGGCAGTTGCTTGATCCGCCGCTCGTGCATCAGCCGAGCCGCCTCGCGGACCGGCGTTCCCGGAGTCACCGTGATCGCCGGGCTGGTCATCAGCTCGGCGGCGTTGACGCCTGCCGCCTTTCGCTGCTCCTGCCGGCGTTTTTCGCCCTTGAGGATTCCGGCGCCGTGCCGTGCCTCGACGACTTCTTTGAGCAGCAAATCGTCTTGCGACACCACGCCCACCGGACGCCGGTCCGCATCGAGCACCGCGACCGCACTGACGGCGAAACGCTTCATCGTCGCGAGAATCCCCGCGAAAGAGGTATCCGGCTGCACCGCGATCGCCACCCGGCCCATCACGTCCTTGATTTCGATCGGCATGGTGTTCTCCTCTCACTTCACGCGGCCCGCGGTGGCCACCACCTGACGTCGGCCGCCGGGGTGGTACCTGGATGCGGGCCGCCTTGGCGACGCTCGCCTCTGTCTCATCGTCCGTCGCGAGCCTTGCCGCGGGACAGGGCGGAACGTCCCGTGACCGGGGGACCTCTTGCCCCTCGAATCCGGCTGTGGTGTAACGATCACACGATAGGAATCACTGGACGGGAAGAGCGCGAAAGTGGCGGTTGTGGTCGATCCCGCCTGGCGCCAGGCCGAGCCGATCACCGCCACGGTCGAGATCCTCAAAAGCCGCCCTGGGCCGTGGCATCTCCTTTTAACGGGCGGCAATGGATGGAGCAGGCGTCGTGGAGGTATCCATGATCTTCGATCGCCCCAGGTCGTGATCGGGTATGCCGTCCCAGGTCAGTGAAGGGGGGAGGCGGTAGCGCGTGTGACGATGGGAGGGTGACGCAGACGATGACCGCCTGGGTGGTCCGCCGTCCCGGCCCCGTGGCCACCCGCCCGCTGGAGCGGGTACGGCTGCCCGTGCCCGAGCCCGCCTCGGGCGAGGTGCTCGTCCGGGTCGAGGTGTGCGCGGTCTGCCGCACCGACCTGCACCTGGCCGAGGGGGACCTGGCTCCCCGGCGGTCCGGCACGGTGCCCGGGCACGAGGTGGTCGGGCGTGTCGCGGCCCTCGGTCAGGGGGCCGATCGGCTCTCCGTCGGCACCCGGATCGGCGTGGCCTGGCTCCGCTCGACCTGCGGTGAGTGCCGCTACTGTGTCCGGGGCTCGGAGAACCTCTGCCCGTACTCGCGCTACACCGGCTGGGACGCCAACGGCGGCTACGCCGAGTACCTGACCGTGCCGCAGGACTTCGCCTACCCTCTGCCCGAGGACCAGCCCGCCGAGAAGCTGGCCCCGCTGCTGTGCGCGGGCATCATCGGCTACCGGGCGTTGCTCCGCGCCGAGCTGCCGCCGGGCGGGCGGCTGGGCGTCTACGGGTTCGGCGCCTCGGCCCACCTCACCGCCCAGGTCGCCCTCGCCCAGGGCGCCACGGTGCACGTGCTGACCCGTTCGGCGGCCGCCCGCGCGCTCGCGCTGGAGCTGGGGGCCGCCTCGGCGCGCGGCGCCTACGACGCTCCTCCCGAGCCGCTGGACGCCGCCGTCCTGTTCGCCCCGGTCGGTGACCTGGTCCCGGTGGCGCTGGCCGCCCTGGACCGCGGCGGCACCCTGGCCGTCGCCGGAATCCATCTCAGCGACATCCCGCCACTGAACTACTCCGACCATCTGTTCCAGGAGCGCACGCTGCGCAGTGTCGCCGCCAACACCCGCGCCGACGGCCGTGCCCTGCTGGAGCACGCCGCCCGCCGTCCGCTGCGTGTCACCACCACCGCCTACGATATCGAGCGGGCCGACCAGGCGCTGGCGGACCTGGCCGCCGACCGTGTCACCGGCGCAGCCGTCCTGCGTATCGGCGATCGGTCACCTGCCGCGGGTCGCGGTGCCTGATAGGTGGGTCAGCCGGTGGAGGGGACGCGTCCCAGCGTGAGGTAGGCGATCGGGCCGACCGGCTGGACCAACAGCAGCGGCCACCACAACGCCTTGGACCCTCTGACCTGCTCGGCGGGCCTGCACCACAGGTCGGTGGCCGCCGTGGCGGTGAGCGACAGCTCTACGGAGGCCAGCGTCAGGATCGCCGTCTGCTGCCGGGCGGAGAGGTCACTCCAGCGCTTGTGTGAACGTCTCATGAGTGGCTCCTCGGTGGTGAGCGGCACGGGTTCGACGCGGAACGAGGCGGCCGGTGCCTGCGGCTTCCCGGTGACGGCGGTGCGACCGGCCACGACCGCCTCCTTCCCCTTCATCACACACCCGCGGGAGAGTTGCGGCACCGGCCGGACGTCACCTGCCGCGAGGACCATCGTCCTGGGCCACCGCGCCGGCCGTCCTCCGCTCGCCATCGCGCAGAAAAACCGCACAGGCCGTGAAACGCCTCATCGTCGTGCGGTCTCCACCGTCATGGGACCGCCGGCCGTGCGGAACACCCGGGATTCGAGGCCATCGGCGCGCGGTTCGGGACTTTCAGCAGGTGGCGTGAGCGCGGCCGGGTGGTGGGCTGGTGGGGTAAGCCGTTCTCATCGGTGTCTCCCGGAAGGAGCCCGGACCATGAGCGCCTATCCCGTACGCGTGCGCGGCCACCTGGACGAGCCGCTGAGCCGGGGCCTGTGGCTGGTCAAGTGGCTGCTGGCCCTCCCGCACTACCTCGTCCTGGGGTTGTTGTGGATCGCCTTCGCCGTCCTGACGGTGATCGCCTTCTTCGCGATCCTGTTCACCGGCCGCTACCCCCGGCCGATCTTCGAGTTCAACGCAGGCGTGCTCCGCTGGACGTGGCGGGTCGCCTTCTACGGCTACGCGGCGCTGGGCACCGACCGCTACCCGCCCTTCACCCTCGGCCCGGCCCCGGACTACCCGGCCACGCTGGAGATCGACTACCCGGTACGGCTCTCGCGCGGCCTGGTGCTGGTGAAGTGGTGGCTGCTGGCCATCCCCCACTACCTCGTCGTCGCGCTCTTCACCAGCGCCGCCGTGGTCCTGTGGCGAGACGACCTGCCGAGCTCCGGCGGCCCCGTGCACAGCCTCGGCTTCGGCGGACTCACCGGCCTGCTGGTCGTCGTCTCCGCCGTCGTTCTGCTGTTGCGCGGCCGCTACCCGCGTTCGATCTTCGACTTCGTGCTGGGCATGAACCGGTGGACGCTGCGGGTGGCCGCCTACGCCACCCTGATGACCGACGTCTACCCACCCTTCCGTCTCGACACGGGCGAGGACGAACCCGCAGGAGGACCTCAGCCTCCGCCCGGAGGGGCCGGCCTTCCCCCTGCGGGGAACCCCCTGCCCGCAGGAACAGGAGCGGCCCCCGTCGCCCCGCCCAGGGAGCGGTCCCACGTGTGGTCGGCCGGGGCGGCCACCGCGGCCGTGCTGGGCTCCCTGCTCGCGTTCTGCGCGCTGGGCGCCGCCATCGCCGGGACCGGTGCCCTCGTGCTCGGTTCCGCGCGCGGGCCCGACGGCTTCGTCGACACCGGCATCGAGCGGGTGAACACGTCCACGTACGCGCTCACCGTCGAGGACGTCGAGATCGAGGGGCAGGGCGTCGGGTTCGTCAGCGACGCCGTCGGCCCGCTCCGCGTCCAGGTCGCCGGGGCGGACGGGCCCGTGTTCGTCGGGATCGCCCCGCACGGCGAGGTCGCCGCCTACCTGGACGGCGTAGCTCATGACCGGGTGACGCATCTGACCTTCTCCCCCGGTCCGGATGACGGCGCCCGTCCCGTTCGCGTTCCGGGCCGGGTGCCCGCCACCCGTCCCGGTGCGCAGCCGTTCTGGACCGCGCAGGCCGAGGGGATGGGGCGGCAGACCCTCACCTGGGACATCCGGCCGGGCGAGTGGACCCTGGTCGTCATGAACGCCGACGCCTCCGCGCGGGTGTCCGCCGACGTCCGGCTGGGCGCTCCCCTGGCCTGGACGGGAACTTTGATCGCGGGGGCGTTCGCCGCCGCGGCCGTCCTGTTCCTGGCCGGCGGTGGGCTGATCATGCTGGGCGTCCGCTTGGCCGCGGTCCCGCTCCCGCCCCTCCCCGCCCCCGCCCCACCGGTCGTCAGCGGATCCGTCTGAGGGCCACCGGCCGGCCCTTCCCAGGATCGAGCCCGCACGATCATCTCCGCTCGGCGAGGTGAAGACCTACGGTGCGGCCGGACAGGACCCAAACCGTCCACCGGCCGCACCGCTCAAGGACCCTGAGCACACCCGCGGGACCTCCTGTGAAGTCGGCCGCGACCCCGCCTTCGGCTCGGGGCCGACCACGGCCGTCCAGGATCCGGTCTCCACCACCGTCTGTCTGTTCACCGCGATGCTGCTGCTCGACCGACCTCCAGACGACGCCCACCTGCGGTCTCAGACACGGGGTGAGCGGACCACGGCCACGGTGCCGCGGGCGTGGTGCAGAACGCCCCGGCTGACCGAGCCCAGCACCAGCGATCCCAGGGCTCCCCGGCCGTGGGAACCCACGACGACCAGGTCCGCCCTCTCCGAGGCTGCGGTCAATACCTCGACCGGATGCCCCGACCGGACATCCTCGACGACCTTCACCTGCGGGTACGTCTGCCGCCATGAGGCGAGCTTGTCAGCTGCGACCTGGTGCTGTGCGCGGCGGATCTCGTCCATGTCGTAGACGATCTCCGGGGCGTAGGCGTGTACCGGCGCCTGCCAGGCGTAGAGGGCCCGCAAGGTGGCGCCGCGCAGCGCGGCCTGCTCGAAGGCGTAAGCCAGGGCAGGGTCGCACTGCGGGGAGTCGTCGATGCCGACGACGATCTCCCCGTGAGCGGTCCGGGGCCCGGGGTGGACGACGACCACCGGCCCGCGGGCGTGCCCGGCCACGTGCGTGCTCACCGAGCCGAGCACGGCTCCGGAGAACCCGCCCAGCCCCCTGCTGCCGACCACGACCTCGGCGGCCTCGGCGGCCTGGTCACGAAGGACCAGCGCGGGCGCGCCCTCGATCGTGCGGGTGGTGACCTCGATCCCGGGCCGGCGTTCGCGGACGAGGGCCTCGGCTTCGGCCAGGACCCGCTCCGCGTTGCGGGTCAGGGCATCGCCCCACTCCGGGGCGGAGAACCTCGGGATGTCGTACGGCGAGCGCTCCAGGGCGAAGACGATGCGCAGCGGAGCGCGCATGCGCGCCGCGTCGTCGGCGGCCCATTCCACGGCGGCGGAAGCGGCGGCCGAACCATCGGTGCCCACGATCACGGGATCGGACATGGTCGTTCTCCTTCGTGTTTCCTTGTCTTTCTCCCATCTCAGCGTTTCCCCGCGAGGACGTACCAGGGCCGGTCGGCCCATGACCGCGGGCCTATCGGCCGTAGTCTGCGCCGGGCCGGCGCGTGGGAATCGCGGGGTGGGTGTCCGAGAAGACCCGGGTGGTGCCATGGCGCCGGTGGAGGCCGGAGTTCCCGTTGCCGGTGGTATGGCGATGCCGGCTCTGGGCTGGGTTGCGGCAAGGTGATGGCCAGGAGGCGGATGGTGGCCCGCTCCGGCCCGTGAGCGGTGAGCAGGTCGGCCTCGTGCTGAGGCAGGCCGTGAGGCCGTGGCCGAGATCGTCAGGTCGCGCCGGTGAGACGGCGGCGAAACACCCAGTACGTCCACGCCTGATAGGCCAGCACCACAGGTGTGAAGAGGGCCGCGACCCAGGTCATCACCGTCAGCGTGTACGGCGAGGAGGCGGCGTTGGTCACGGTGAGGCTGTTGGCCGGATCCAGGGCGGGCAGCACGTTGGGCCACAGGCCGCCGAACAGGGCGGCCACGAGCGCGATCACGGCGATCGCGCTGGCCGTGAACGCCCACCCGTCGCGGCCGCGCAACGTCGCGGCCACGGCGCCGGTCAGACCGAGCGCGACCAGCGCCACCGCGGCCCACCAGATCGGCCTGTCACCGCCTGCGGCCAGCAGGAACGCCATCACCACCACGACTGCCGCCGGGGCCAGGCGCTTGGTCATGCGGGAGGCGCCCTGGCGCAGCTCCCCCGTGGTGCGCAAGGTCAGGAAGATCGCGCCGTGCAGGGTGAACAGCAGTAACGTGGCCAGCCCGCCGAGCAGCGCGAACGGGTTGAGAAGGGTCAGCAGGGTGCCGGTGTATTCGTGGTCGGCGTCCAAGGGGACGCCACGCAGGATGTTGGCGAAGGCGACACCCCACAGAAAGGCCGGGCCGAGGGAGCCCCAGAAGAAGGCCCGGTCCCAGCCACGCGTGCTGTCGGATTTGCCGCGGTACTCCAGCGCCACCCCGCGCGCGATCAAGGCCAGCAGAATGAGGAACAACGGCAGGTAGAAACCGCTGAACAAGGTGGCGTACCACTCGGGGAACGCGGCGAACGTGGCGCCGCCGGCCACCAGGAGCCACACCTCGTTGCCGTCCCACACCGGACCGATCGTCGCGACGATGGTGCGCCGATCGGCCTCCCCTCCGCCGAGGAAGGGCAGCAGGATGCCGACGCCGAAGTCGAAGCCCTCGAGAACGAAGTAGCCGGTCCACAGCACGGCGATCAGTACGAACCAGACAGTGGTGAGTTCCATGGCGGGGATCCCTCAGTAGCTCAGCGCGGGCACGGGGGCTTCCGAGGCGGAATCCTCGTGCGGCCCGATGCGGATGAACTTGATCAGCAGCCGCACCTCGATCACCGCCAGCACGGCGTAGACGAGGGTGAAGCCGGTCAGCGTGATCGCCGCGGAGGTGACGTCCACGCTCGGCGACACGGCCGCGGCGGTGCGCATCAAGCCGAAGACGGCCCACGGCTGGCGGCCCATCTCGGTGAAGATCCAGCCCAGGCTGTTGGCCAGGAACGGCAGCCCGATCCCGGCGATGGCCAGCCGGTAGACCCAGCGGCTCGACGGCAGCCGGCCGCGCCGGGTCAGCCACAGACCGGCCAGTGCCAGCAGCGCCGACAACGCCCCGAAGCCGATCATCAGCCGGAACGACCAGTACGCCAGCCCCACCACCGGCCGGTAGTCGCCCGGCCCGTACAGGGCCTGGTAGCGGGCCTGGATGTCGTTGACGCCTTCGACCTTCCCGTCCAGGGTGTTGGTGGACAGCAGGCTCAGCCCGTACGGGATCTGCACGTTGATGTGGTTGCGGCCGTTCTCGACGTCGCCGACGGCGAACAGCGAGAAACCGGCCGCGCTCTCGTCCTCCCACAGGGCCTCGGCGGCGGCCATCTTCATCGGCTGCTGCTCGGTCATGATCTGCGCCTGCCAGTGGCCGGACATCGACACCCCGATCGCCGCCACCGCGCTGACGGCCAGCGCCAACCGCGCCGACGTGCGAAACAGCGGCACATCGCGCTTGCGCAGCAGGAACCACGCGCTGATGCCCAGCACGAACGCCCCGGCCGTCAGAAACGCGCCGAAGATGACGTGCGGGAAGGTGACCAGGGTGGTCGAGTTGGTGAGTACCGCCCAGATATCGGTCAGCTCGGCACGGTCGTTGTTGATGCGGTAGCCGACCGGATGTTGCATCCAGGAGTTGGCCGCCAGGATGAAATAGGCCGAGATGTTGGTGCCGATCGCGGCCAGCCAGATGGTGGCCAGGTGCAGCCGGGACGGCAGCTTGTCCCACCCGAAGATCCACAATCCGAGGAACGTGGACTCCAGGAAGAACGCCATCAGCCCTTCCATGGCCAGCGGCGCCCCGAACACGTCCCCGACGAAGCGTGAGTAGTCACTCCAGTTCATTCCGAACTGGAACTCCTGCACGATCCCCGTCACCACGCCCATCGCAAAGTTGATCAGAAACAGGCGCCCCCAGAACCGGGTCAGCCGCAGATACTCCGGCTTCTTCGTCCGGTACCAGGCCGTCTGCAGCCCGGCCACGATGATTGACAAGCCGATCGTGAGCGGCACGAACAAGAAGTGGTAAACGGTCGTGATACCGAACTGCCAGCGCGAGAGGTCGAGCACATCCATGCCGCCAGGCTGGAGGACAGCCGCTCCGCCGCGTAGAGCCCAGCGGCCTCTGCCCGGAGGGACTTTGGTCCCGCGCCTTCCACCGGTGTTCCCGGCCACTTCGTGTCCTGCCGGTTTCGACGGCTCGGATCCGGGCGTCGCGCGCTAGAACGACTTTCACCTGCGGGTATGCCTGCCGCCACACGGTGGGAGCGCCTGCGGCGTGGCGCCGCGTGGCGCCAGGCCCCTGCTGCCGACCGTGATCTCGGTGGCGTCGGCGGCCTGGTCGCGCAGGACCACCGCCTCCCGTCTCCGCGTTCCTCCGTAAGGACGCACCAGGGCCGGTCGGCCCACGCCCGCGGGCCCATCGGCCGTGGTCGGCGGCCGGGTCGGCGCGGACACTGAAGGCATGGACGATCCGTCCGTGCGCGACGACGGGATAGAGCCGGATGCAGTCATCGTGTGTTCTGGCACGTCTCGAATCGTCAAGAGGAAAAGGAGCGACGATGGCCCGCCAGATCGCCATGACCTACCGGCCCCCCTCCGCGGCAGGTCTCGAGGCCCGCATCCACAATCTGGAGATTCAGGTCGCCCATCTCACGGAGCTGGTCGAGGCGCTGACACAAGAACCCACGACCCGCTCTTGACCGGAGGGGCTCGCCGGAGCCCGGAACGGAGGGCAAGGCGGGGACCGCCGCGGGGACGATCCGTCTGCTCGACGCGCCGGCCGACGGCACTGCCGGTGTCGACCGCCCTGAGCGTTGACGGTCCTTCAGCCCCGCACTCCAGGCCCTCCAGCCCCGAAACGACCCGTCGCCATAGGCATGGCGTCGAAGAGAAACGCCACAGGAGGCCGTGATGAACACTGTGCTGAAGTCGTCCGCCCGGATGGGGTTACTGGCCGCGGGCATCGCCGCGGCAACCTACCCGCTGTTGCTCCGCAGACGGTGCCTGACCTGGGGAGCGACCCACGACGAGGCGGGAAGTGTGTTGCCCGGGGACGAGTTGTTGCCCGGGCCCTGCTTGGTCGCCACCCGCGCCGTCACCGTCGACGCGCCGCCCGGTGCCATCTGGCCGTGGCTGGTGCAGATGGGCAGCGGTCGCGGGGGCGCCTACACCTACGACTGGATCGAGAACCTCTTCGGCCTGGACATGCACAGCGCCGATGAGATCCTGCCGCAGTTCCAGGGCCTCAAGGCCGGCGACGTCCTGCCTCTGGGGGCGACCGGCCCGCGGATGCGCGCGCAGGTCGTGGAGGCGCAACAGGCACTGGTGTTCCAGTCCGAGGACGGCAACTGGGTGTGGGCCTTCATCTTGCGTCCCGAAGGCGAGACGACCAGGCTCATCAGCCGCAACCGGATCGCAGCCCCTGACGCCGGCCCGCTCGGGCGGCTGGTCACCCTGCTCATCATGGAGCCGGACAGCCTGATCATGGAGCGCAAAATGCTCCTGGGCATAAAAGAGCGGGCCGAACGCCTGGCGCGCATCGGATGAGCTCGCCGGTCGACCGCGTGTTCCCCTCGGCGGCGGGTCGGTGACCCGCCGCCGACGGGTGCATCACGGACCGCGGCTACCGCTGCGCGGCCATGCGGGCGGCCATCTCCACCAGCCGGCCGGCGTAGGCGCCCTCGTTGTCGTACCAGCCGAAAACCTTGACCAGCTCGCCACCGGCCTGGGTGAGGGCGGAGTCGAAGACGCAGGAGGCGGGGTCGCCGATGATGTCGCGGGAGACCAGCGGGGCGGTGCTGTAGCGCAGGATGCCCTGCAGCTCTCCCCCGGCCGCCTCGGCGAAGGCCTGGTTGACCTCCTCGGCGGTGACCGGCCGGGTCAGCAGCGCCGACAGGTCGGTCAGTGAGCCGTCCTCCACCGGCACCCGCAGGGCGACGCCGTCCAGCCGTCCGGCCAGCTCGGGCAGGACCTCGCCCACCATGCGGGCCGCGCCGGTGGTGGTGGGGATGATGTTGACCGCGGCGGAGCGGGCCCGGCGCGGGTCCTTGTGGGGGGCGTCCAGCAGCCGTTGGTCGCCGGTGTAGGCGTGCACCGTCGTCATGAATCCCTTGACCAGGCCGAACCTCTCGTGCAGCACCTTGACCATCGGCGCGACGCAGTTGGTGGTGCAGGAGGCCAGGGAGACGATCTCGTGGCGGGCCGGGTCGTAGGCAGCGTCGTTGACGCCGGGCACGATGGTGGCGTCGACGTTCTTGCCCGGCGCGGAAATGAGCACCCGGCGGGCGCCGCCCTTGAGGTGGACGGCCGCCTGGTCACGGGTGCGGAACCTGCCGGTGGCCTCGATGACCAGGTCGGCTCCGCGGGCGGCCCAGTCGATGTCGGCCGGGTCGCGGTGCGCGGTGACCGGGATGTCGCGGCCGTCGACGTCGATCGAGGTCACCGAGGAGGTGACCGGAAGGCCGAGGGGGCCGTAGGTGGAGTCGAACGCCAGCAGGTGCGCCAGGGCGGGGGCGTCGGCGAGGTCGTTGATCGCGACGACCTCCAGTCCCGCGGGCAGCGCGCGTCGCAGGAAGGCTCTGCCGATGCGGCCGAATCCGTTGATGCCGATCCTCATGGTGGTTCCTTCCGACGTTGGGTTCCGATCTCATCGTCCGGCGCGAGGGCCGGTCGCTGTAGGGGCCAAGGGCCCGGCCAGACGGCCTGATGACCCGGCGGCGCAGGACTTACGGCCCTGCGCAGGCGGTGGGGCCGGCGACGGGAGAGGAGATGCCTCGTCTGCGGGGAGAATGTGACGCGGGCCGAGGGCGGCGAGTTCGCTCCGCAGGGCGGCGACCAGGACGGGCAGGTCGGGTATGTGGTCGGGGTCGGCGATGAGCGCGATCGTGAGCGTCCCGGCGTAGGACAGGATGTCGAAGCTCACCGGCATGTTGCCGCTCTCGGAGACCGCGAGCGGGACGATCGCGCGGATCGCGGCGCCTGCGAAGGTCAGCGGCCGGTCGGGACCGCGCACGTTGCTCACCAGTGTGTGGATGCGGCGCTGACGCCGCATGAACCAGCGGTAAAGCCCGAGCCGGATCGCGCCGCGCAGCGGCGGGAGCAGCAAGGCGATGACGGGAGGCCCTGATATCCGTTCCTTGCGCGCCGTCAGGACGGCGGCGACTTTCTCCAGCCGTTCCGGCGGGTCGCCCGCGGTGGGAAGGGTCACCACCAGCGGGCGGGCCTGATTGCCCAGCTGGTCGGTGGCGGTGACGCGACGGCCGGCGACCATGATCCCCACAGTGAGGGTGTCGGCGACCTCGCCCCGGTGGGCCAGCAGCGTACGCAGCGCACCGGTGATCGCGGTCAGCAGGGCATCGTTGACGGTGCCGCCGCGACGGTGGGCCGCCGCCCGCAGCTCGGCCAGGTCGGTGCGGACCACCTCCACCCGGCGCCGGGGCCCGGTCGGCCGCAGCAGCGAGCACCGGGCGGCGGGCACGGGATGCAGTTCGCCCCCGGCCGAGGTGACCGTCCGTACGGCACGCCACAACAGCGACGGCCGGGGCAGCGCCCGCAGCCGTTCCCGGAGGGCGTCGGCGGCGAGCGCGGGAAGCGAGGGCCTGCGCCGGGGAAAGGCGGAAGACGCCGGTGTGGCCGTCGTCCGTACCGGTGTGGCCGTCTCGTCCACCAGTTCGGCGAGTACGGCAAGCCCGCCGATGCCGTCGGCCAGCACGTGGTCCACGACCATGACCAGCCCGGTCGCGCCGTCGGCCAGGCCCGTGACGAACACCGCCGCCCACAGCGGCCGGTTCGCCGGCAGCCGCTCGCACACCACGGCGGTGGCCGCGTCCAGCAGCGCCCGCTCATCCCCCGGTGCCGGGCAGCGCACGCTCCGCACGTGCGATCCGATGTCGAAGGCCGGATCGTCGGCCCACACCGGACGGCCGCATCCCGGCGGCACCCGCAGCAGGCGCTGCCGCAGCCGCGGGACGGATCGGATCCGTTCGGCGAGCAGTTCCCGCGCGGCCGCCGGGTCGAATCCGGGCTCCGCCGCCAGCACCAGCAGCGCTCCCATCTGCTGGGGCATCGGCCCGGACGCGCCCATCGCCAGCATCATCAGATCCGTGGGACCGGCACGCTCGATCACCTGCCGCGGGCCGGTCATCGTTTCCCCTCCCGCGTCCCCGTGCCGGGCTCTCGGCCCCCGCCTGCGCGGTGTCACCTTCATGGTCGTGCGCCGTCTCCCGCTCGCGGAGCCTTCCGTTGCCGGGTCAGGGGGCTTTCGGTCCTTTTCCACCGGGGCTCCGCACCGATCACCGGAGACGGGCGCGGGATCGAGGGGATCGAGCCGTACGGTGACGGCGACGGCATCCTGTACCGGCATGAGCAGCTCGTCGCGGCCGACGGTCCGCCCGACCGCCAGCAGTGCGGCGCGCACCCGCTCGGGGTCACGGCTGACATCGGCCCGCCCGGTGCGCTCGACGCCCCGCAGGGTGAGCCGCAGCGAGGCTCCGCCCTCCAGGTTGCGCCACCACACCCGCGACCGCCTGCTGACCAGCGTCAGGCTCTGGCCGTCCTGGGCGTACTGCGCCGGGACCAGGACGGTGGCGCCGCTGCGCCGGCCGGTGATGGTCAGCAGGACGACCCACCGGGAGATCAGGCGATGCCACGGGGTGCGCAGCAGCCGACGTACCAGCGGGTCGACCAGGTGCCTTTGCACCCGGCCGGCGCCCCGGAGCGGGTGCCGGGCGGGCGGGGGCGTGGCGGGCGGAGCCGCGGGTGCTCTTCCTTCTGCGCCCGTCGTGCGGCCGGTCTCTGTCATGACGACGCACCACCTCTCATCTTGCGGCCGTTCACGACGGCGACGGCCAGAACTCCTCCCAGCGTCCAGGCGGCCACGACCGCCAGGTCCGCCCACGGCCAGGGGTGGCCCGCCGGGTCCAGCGCGGCCAGCAGCGCGTGCGAGACGTGCTTGAGCGGCAGCACGTCCCCGGCCCGCTCCAGCACATCGGGCAGCGGCCCGCCGACGACGAACACGTCCGAAACGAAGGCCATCGGCAGGAAGGTGCCCAAGGTGATCGCGTTCGCGGCCGCAGCGCGGGACACCAGCGCCGCCACCAGCGTTCCCAGGGCGGCGAAGCACGCCACGCCGAGCAGCACCGTCGCCAGGATCGCGGGCACCGCCCCGGGCCCGATCCGGACGCCGTAGCCGGCTGCCGCGACCAGCGCCAGCACGACGGCGGTGGCCAGAGTGACCCACAGTGCGCAGGCGATCCAGCCCGCGTAGTAGGCCCAGTCCGGCAGCGGTGTGCCGGCCAGCCGCTTGAGCACGCCCCGTTCCCGGTCACCGGTGACGGCCTCGGTGAGGTTGACATAGCCCGACACCCCGACCGTGTAAGTGATCATCGCGGCCAGCATGAACAGCGGCAGCCGCACCCCTTCCACTTGTACGTCGCCGAAGACCACCGAGATGAGCACCAGCAGCAGCACCGGCAGCAGCACGGTGAAGAACGCCGTGGACAGGTCCCGGCGCAGCCGGAGCGTGGCGTGCGCGGCCTGGCCGGTGATCAGCCGCCAGGCCGCGGGGCGGCCTCCGGGACGCGGCAGGTGACCGGACACCGTCCGCGCCGCTCCCGGGGCGGGTGCCGTCCGCGCCGCCCCCGCCCTTCCCCTCGCCTGGGGCCGTTCCCAGCGGAAGCGCCACACCGCCACCGCCCCGGCTCCCAGTCCCCAGGCCGCCAGGACGGCCAGATGATCACCGTGCAGGCCAGCCCCGGGCAGGAAGGGGTTGAAGTCATCGCGTACGGCGTCGGCGAAGTGACGCAGCGGGAAGAGCCGGCCGACGGTCTCCAGCCAGGCGGGCATCCGGGCACCGACCAGGATGATGTCGGAGATGAACGCCAGCGCCAGCAGCAGGCCGGTGCCGATCAGCTGCACCGCCGCCGCGTTGCGCACCAGCGCGACGACGGCGAAGCCGATGGCGGTGAAGCACAGCGCGCCCAGCAGCAGGGTGAGCAGCAGCGCCGGCATCGTGCGCCACACCGGCTGCACGTCGTAGAAGATCAGTCCCGCTCCGAGCATCACGACGACCGTCGCCAGCGCGATCACCAGAGAGGCGCCGGCCAGCCCGGTCATCAGCGCCCAGGCCGGCACCGGGGTGCCGCGCACGCGCTTGAGCCAGCCACGGTCGCGCAGGTCGGCCAGGTGGATGGCCAGGGCGCCGAAGCAGCCCTGGGCGATGCCGAACACGGTCATGACCGGGACGACGAACTGCATCACGTGCACGCCGGAGCCGGGGGCGACGGTCTCGTTGCCCACCGCCGCGCCGACGATCACCGTCATCAGCAGCGGCATCGCGACGGTGAAGAACGCCGCGACCGGTGTGCGCAGGAAGGAGAGCGCCTCGTGCCGGGCCAGGCGGGCGACCAGTGTGACGTTCATGACCGCCTCCCGTGCGCGGGCTCGTCCTCGGCGGCCGGGTCCCTTCCCGTCGCGGGCCCGAGGGCCGCCTCGGGCGTGGGGCGTGGGTCGTCGGAGCGTTCACCGGCCTCTTCGACGAGGTCGAGATAGACCTCCTCCAGGCCCGGCCGCGACAGCGTCAGCGAGGTCAGCTCCGATCCTCGCTCCAGGGCCCACCCGGTCAGGGCGTGCATGTCGCGGGCGGGCTCGGTGGTCCGTAGGGCCACGACCGCGCCGCGTGGCTCGATCGCCCCCGTGAGCACGGGCAGGTCGGCCAGAGTCGCATCCTCGGGCAGGTGGAAGGACAGTGTGCTGCCCCGGGTGCTCCCGCCGAGGGTGTCCGGCGCGCCGACGGCCACCAGCCGTCCCGCGCGCAGCACGGCGACCCGGTCGGCCAGGTGCTGGGCCTCGTCCATGTAGTGGGTGGTGAGCAGGATCGTGGTGCCCAGGGCGCGCAGGCCCTCGACCAGTTCCCAGGCGCGGTGCCGGGCCGAGGGGTCGAACCCGGTGGTCGGCTCGTCCAGGAACAGCAGATCGGGCCGGCCCACCAGCCCCAACGCCAGGTCCAGGCGGCGTCTCTGCCCGCCGGACAGGGTCCGGACCCGGGCGTCCTTCTTGTCCGCCAGCCCGACCTGCTCGATCACCTCGTCCGGGCGGCGCGGGTGCGGGTAGAAGCCCGCGTACAGCCGGACCAGCTCGGCGACGGTGAACTCCTCCTCGAATCCCGCCTCCTGCAGCACGATCCCGATGCGTTCACGGTAGGCCCGCCCGCCGGTGGCCGGGTCAAACCCGAGCACCGAGACCGTGCCGCCGTCGCGGTCGCGGTGACCTTCCAGGATCTCCACCGCGGTGGTCTTGCCGGCGCCGTTCGGCCCCAGCAGGGCGAACACCTCGCCTTCGGCGACGGTGAAACTCACCGCGTCGAGCGCGCGTACCGGTCCGTAGTTCTTGCACAACCCATCGACGATCACCGCGGTCATGTCGGCTCCTCACCTCGGGACTTTGATGATCCGCCGCCGTGCCGAGGCCGGGCAGAGTCATAGGACGCCTGGCCGCAGGGTCTTTGGGCCTTACCGGCGGGCACCCGGCCGGCCGTCCGGCGATGGTAGGGACCAACGGTGACCACCGGGGGACCTTGGTCTCCGGTCCTCGTGGCGGTGGACGGACATGCTGGAGATCCAGGGACCGCAGGAGGATGAGGAGGCCGGGAGATGACCGTCACCAGGCAAGAGGTACGGGTCCGTGGAGCGGAACTCGCCGAGAGGATCGGGGAGTTCATCCACGAGGGCAACGTCCGCCGGATCATCGTGAAGAACGCCCACGGGCATACCGTGCTGGAGGTTCCGGTCACCGTCGGGGTGGTGGCGTTCATCGCCGCTCCGGCCGTGACCGCGGTGGGAGCGCTGGCCGCTCTCGCCGCGGAGTGGTCCGTGGAGGTCGAACGCGACGGCCGCGACGGGGAGGTCCTTCCCCGGGCTCTTGAGCACGAATGACCGTTGACCGTTCCCCACCACCCCCGCTCTGCCCGATCCGGGTGTCCTGGACCGGGCAGGCCGGGGGCGGGATGTCACAGTGTGCTGGCCAGGGGCCAGGTGGCGTTGGGGGTGACGATGGTGCCCGCCGTGCCCTGCAGGATGTCCGAGGCTTGGTCGAGTCGGCCGATGGCGGCCATGTCGCCGGTGGTCTCCACGAACCGGCAGGCCGCCTCGACCTTGGGTCCCATCGATCCGGCGGGGAAGTCCAGCTCGCGCAGCTCGTGCGGCGTGGTGTGGCCGATCTCCTGCTGCTCCGGGGTGCCGAAGTTCCTCATGACCCGCGGCACGTCGGTCAGGATCAGGAAGGCGTCGCACTCCAGCGTCTCGGCGAGGATCGATCCGGTCAGGTCCTTGTCGACGACCGCCTCGATGCCCCGCAGCCGGCCCTTGTCGTCACGGATGACGGGGACGCCACCGCCGCCCGCGCAGACGACCACGATGCCGTCGCGGACCAGGTTTCGGATCAGCCGGGTCTCCACCACCCGCTGCGGGGCGGGTGAGGGCACGACCCGGCGCCAGTACGGTCCATCAGGTTTGACCGTCCAGCCGTTCTCCTCGGCCAGCCTCTCGCCCTCGGCCCGGTCGTAGACCTGGCCGACGAACTTGGTCGGGTCGGCGAGGGCCGGATCCACCGCGGAGACGAGCGTCTGGTTGATCATGCAGATGACCTGGCGTCCGGGCAGGGCGTTCTGCAGCGCCTGGAGCATCCAGTAACCGATCATGCCCTGGGTCTGCGCGCCGAGCGTGTCGAGCGGATAGGGCCGGGTGAGGTTGGGGTCGTCGGCGCTCTCCAGCGCCAGGACCCCTACCTGGGGGCCGTTGCCGTGGGTGATGACGAGCTCGTGCTCGCGGGCCAGTTCGGCCAGCGACGTCGCGGCGACGCGGACGTTGTCCTGCTGGAGGTCGGCGTCGGGCTTCTGTCCCCGCCGCAGCAGCGCGTTGCCTCCGAGGGCGACCAGTACGCGCATGGCTCAGGCCCCCAGGGTGGCGACCATGACGGCCTTGATGGTGTGCAGCCGGTTCTCGGCCTGGTCGAAGACGATGGACCGGGGCGACTCGAAGACCTCCTCGGTCACCTCCAGCGCCTCCAGGCCGGTCTTGGCGAACAGCTCCTCGCCGATCGCGGTCTGGCGGTTGTGGAAGGCCGGCAGGCAGTGCATGAACTTCACCCCGGGGTTGCCGGTCGCCTCCACCAGAGCGGTGTTCACCTGGTAGGGCAGGAGCAGTTCGATGCGCTCGTCCCACACCTCCTTGGGCTCTCCCATGGAGACCCACACGTCGGTGTAGAGGAAGTCGACCCCCCGCACCCCCTCGGCCACGTCCTCGGTGAGGGTGATCCTGGCGCCGGTCCGCCCGGCGAGTTCCCGGGCGGGCCCGACGGCCGCGCTCTCGTCGGGCCAGAGCGAGCGGGGGGCGACCAGACGCACGTCCATGCCGAGCATGGCGCCGGTGACCAGCAGCGAGTTGCCCACGTTGTTGCGGGCGTCACCGAGGTAGGCGTAGGACACCTGGTGCAGGGGCTTGCCGCCGTGCTCACCCATGGTGAGCATGTCGGCCAGCATCTGGGTGGGGTGCCACTCGTCGGTGAGGCCGTTCCAGACCGGCACGCCGGAGCAGGCGGCCAGTTCCTCGACGTGGGCCTGCTCACGCCCGCGGAATTCGATGCCGTCGTACATCCGGCCGAGCACGCGGGCGGTGTCCCTGACCGACTCCTTGTGGCCCATCTGCGAGCCGGCCGGGTCGAGGTAGGTGACGTGGGCGCCCTGGTCGTGGGCGGCGGCCTCGAAGGCGCAGCGGGTGCGGGTGGAGGTCTTCTCGAAGATGAGGACGATGTTCTTGCCGGCGAGCCGCTGCCGCTCGGTGCCGGCGCGCTTGGCGGCCTTGAGGTCGGCGGCCAGCTCGATCAGGTGGCGGAATTCCTCGGGGGTGAAGTCGAGTTCCTTGAGGAAGCTGCGGTTGCGCAGGTCGATTGTCATGGGGGTCTCCATTGCGGGGATCTGGTCAGGATCGCTGCGAGATGGGCGGGTCGGGGGCTCCTGCCGGGGTGGCCCGGCCGAAGGGGGCGGGGAGGGCGCCACGGGTCAGATGCCCTCGCGCTCGATCGGGCAGCTCATGCAGCGCGGGCCGCCGCGGCCCCGGCCCAGCTCGCTGCCCCGGATCGTGATCACCTCGATCCCGTTGGCGCGCAGGTGGTTGTTGGTGGTGGTGTTGCGCTCGTAGGCCACGACCACGCCAGGCCGCAGGGCCAGCACGTTGCAGCCGTCGTCCCACTGCTCGCGCTCGGAGGCGTACACGTCCTGGACGGCGGTCAGGACCTTGATGTCGTCCAGGTCCAGCGCCCGCGCGATGGCCCGGTGCATGTCCTCGGCGGGGTGGTCGGTGATCTTGAGTTCCTTCTCGTTGTCCCCGGGCTCGACCGTGTAGGAGGGCAGCATGCCCAGCCCGGCGAACTTGGTGAACACGCCGGCGTCCACGTTGGTCATGACCGTGTCCAGGTGCATGAACGCCCGGGCCTTCGGCATGTTCAGCGCGACGATCTTCGTGGCCGCCCTCCGCGCGAACAGGCTCCGCGCCAGCATCTCCACCGCCTGCGGCTGGGTGCGCTCACTGATCCCCACCAGCACCACGCCCCCGCCCAGGACGAGGACGTCGCCGCCCTCGACGGTGGCGGGCGCCGAGGGGGTGCCGGCCATCCAGACGTTGTAGCCGCCCTCGTCGGGCCGGTCGTAGCCGGAGGCGAACATCGGATGGTGGCGATAGATCGCCTCGTAGTTGACCGTCTCGTGGCGGCGGGCCTTCTTGCGCATCGCGTTGATCGAGACGCCGTCGTAGATCCAGCAGGAGGTGTCGCGGGTGAACAGGTGGTTGGGCAGCGGCGGCAGGACGAAGTCGTTCATCTCCAGCACGCGGAAGGCGAGGCTCCTGGGATCGCAACCCAGCTCCATGATCTCCCGCTTGGTGATGCCACCGGTCAGGAACCGCGCCAGCGTTGCGGTGTCCAGGCCGTCGAGGGTGTTGCGGACGGCGTCGGCGGCCATCGGCCCGAAGAAGCGCTCGTCGACGCTGCGGTCGAGGATGTGCTTGCGCGCCTCGAGGATGCCGACCGTGGTCCGCAGGAGGTCCGACAGCAGGTGAACGGTGATGCCGCGGTCGCGCAGGACCTGCTGCCATTCCTGGTGTTCCTCCACCGCGCGCTGCACCCACAGCACGTCGTCGAAGAGGAACTCGTTCTTGTTGGAAGGGGTCAGCCTCTTCAAGGACAGCTCGGGGCTGTGCAGGATGACTTGGCGCAGCGTGCCGACCTCGGAGTCGACGTGGAGTCTCATCGCAGTTCTCCCGTGACGATGTGCGTGGTCTCCTTCGGGCCGTACTCGCCGCGCGAGGCCTTGACCCAGATGTAGACGGGGATGCCCACCAGGAGCATGAACGTTCCCTGGAAGACGGCGTCGGCACCGGCGCCGAAGATCATCCAGAAGCTGAACAGCAGGGCCACGACCGCCAGGGCCATGTTCCAGGCCAGGTGCCCGCCCGCCGCCCGCCGCCCGTCGGTCGTCAGCCAGAACAGCTGGGCGGCGGCGGAGAACAGGTAGGGGACGACCGTGGTGAAGGCGGCCAGCAGCAGGATCGTGGTGAAGGCGTTCTCGGCGGCGAAGGCCAGCACGAACGTCGCCGAGGTCAGGGCCGTGCCGACGACGATGCCGACCCACGGCACGTTGCCGCCCCTCATTCGGGTGAACATCTTCGGGAACAGGCCGTCGCAGGCGGCGGCCATCGGCATCTCGGCGACCAGGAGGGTCCACCCGTTCAGCGCCCCGAGACCGGAGACGATCGCGAGGGCGGCCATCACCACGCTCCAGACGCCGCCGCCGAACATCGCGTTGATCGCGTCGGCGAAGGGCGCCGTGGAGTTCACCAGCCTGTCGTGGGGGACGGTCCCGAAGACAACGACGGTGCCGAGCATGTAGAGCACCGCGCAGGCCAGGGTGCCGTAGACGCTGGCGCGGCCGATGTTGCGCTCGGGGTCGGAGACCTTCTCCGCGGCGATGCCGGCACTCTCCACGCCGGAGTAGGCGAACAGCACCAGCGCGGCCGACACCGAAAGGGCACCGATCCACGAGCCGTCCGTGGCGTTGAAGGGGCCGAAGTTGCCCGCCTTGACGAAGAACAGGCCGACGATCGCGACGAAGACCAGCGGGGCGAACTTCACGACGGTGGTGACCAGCTGGAACAGGCCCATCCTGGTGACACCGGCGAGGTTGATCAGCGCCGGGATCCACAGGCCCGTCAATCCGATGACCACCTGTGCGGGGACGCCGCTCCAGTCGAGCCCGAACGCGGCGTCGGCGAAGTAGACGACGTAGCCGACCCAGGCGAAGGCGATACCGGCGTTGCCGGCCCAGGCGGTGATCCAGAAGGACCAGGCGTTGAGGAAGCCGGGGAACTCCCCGAAGCCCTCGCGGGCGTAGGCGTACGGCCCGCCGGAGGCCGGGAGGCGGCGGCCGAGCCGGCCGAAGACGACGGCGAGCGCGAGAGCGCCGAGGGTGACGATGCCGAACGCCAGGATGCTCACGGTCCCGAAGGCCGCCAGCGAGGCCGGGAGCAGGAAGATCCCGGTCCCCACGATGTTCCCGACGACCAGCGCGACGGCCTGCGGCAACCCCAGGCGGCCGCCCTTCGTGCCGTCCTCGGTCCTTTCACCTGCTGCGCCGGTCCGATCGGCGAGGGCCACTGCAGGGAGTGGCCCGCCTCCTGTGTCGTTCATGACGCCTCCCGTCGACGATGACGTGACCACCTGCCGGACGGCGGTGGTCTTCTCGGCGTGGACGGCGTGATGGCCTCTCGGATCTCATGTGGCCCGTGGTGCGTCTGTCCAGTAGCCGGGAAACTGTCGCTATTCGACCGTTTTTTCCGATTCTTCGTCACGGGAGAACGGCCTCCATCGACGGGACCTTTGTCCTCTCATGTCGCTGTCCTGGTTGTTCTTTGCCGTCGGCACGGAGGCGAGACGCGGAAAATCACGCATCGGCGCGAGGTCGGTGTCCCGGCGCCGCCGACGGGCACCGGTGACGACCCCGTCCTTCTCGGCCCCGCGAGTGCCCGTGGCCCACAGGTCCCCCCTCGCCGGGACCTTCGCCCCTGCCCCGGCCGCTGGCGCGGGACGATCCTCGGATCACGGAGGTTCGCCTCAAGGAGGTCCGCCATGCTGAACCCGCTCGCCACGCACGCCGGAGCGCGCCGTCTCATCACCGCGGCCGGCGCCGCACCCTCGGTGCACAACACCCAGCCCTGGCGCTTCGTCGTCCGCCACCGGGAGTACGTCGAACTCCACGCCGACCCCGACCGCCGGCTGAAGGTGGCCGACCCGCGCGGCCGCTCCCTGCACGTCAGCTGCGGCGCGGCCCTGCTCAACCTTCGTCTCGCCCTGCGGGTGAGCGGCCACCGGCCGATCACCTGGCCCGTCCCGCCCGCCGGGGACGGCTCGCCCACCCTGCTGGCCGCCGTCCGGCCCGCATCGGCCGCCCCCGCCTCGGCGGCCGAGCACGCCCTGTACGAGGCGATCACGACGCGGCGCACCAATCGCCAGCCGTTCACCGGCCGGTCCGTCCCCCGGGCGGTCACCGACGAGCTGAGCAGGGCTGCCCGGATGGAAGGCGCCGACCTGGTCCTCCTGGACGCCTCGGCGAGCGCCGTACTCCTGGAGGAGGTCGCCGCGGCCGAGGAGGCGCTCACGCGTGACCGTGACTACCGCGCCGAGCTGGCGCGGTGGACCTCCGGCCGCTCGCACCACGACGGCATGCCGCCCTACGTCCAAGGTCTCCGGCCGGTCGGCGACCTCGCGCCCGTGCGCGATCTCGCCCGGGCGGGCGGGGAGCGGGTCCGGTTCGAGGCCCATCCCCGGCTCGCCGTCGTGACCACGCCGGGCGACGGCCCGGCGGACTGGCTGCGCGCCGGGCAGGCGCTGCAGCGGGTGCTGCTCGTCGCCACCGTGCACGGGGTGTCGGCGTCGTTCCTCAACCAGCCGCTGGACCTGCGCGACATGCGCCATCGCACCGATCCCCGCCACCCCGCCGGGCACCCTCAGATGATCCTCCGTCTCGGGTACGGCCCCGCCGTACCCTGTGCCCCGCGCCGACCGGCCCTGAAGCTGCTCGGGATGGCGTGACCTGCGGCGGCCTCGCCTTGCGCACCCCGGACCGTGATACGAGTTCCCGGCAGGCCGGCGAAGGCGCGGACATCGGCTGCGTCACACGTGACCTGCGTGGATACCGTGATCATCCGGTTGACGCGAGCGTTCCCTCCCGGCCGGTCCGGCCCTCACCCGGTGACCTGGGAGCCGGTGAACGAGTCGGTGAACAGGGCGAGCAGGTCACCGATGCGCCGGTCGGCCTCGGCGGGATGACGGAAGTGCCCGGCCGGGTTGACGGTGTACTCGTTGCGCCGCCCGACGCGTTCGCGGCGCAGGTAACCGGCGGCCTCGAGGTCGGCGACGATGGCCTGCGCGGCGCGTTCGGTGATACCGACGGCGTCGGCGACGTCACGCAGCCGGGCGGTCGGCTCCCGGGCGATGGCCAGCAGCACGTGGGCGTGATTGGTCAGGAACGTCCACTCCTTGGTCCCGCGAGCCGCTCCGGCCTGAGCCGTCTGAGACATCTGATCACCATCCGTACGGTCCGGCCGGGGGCAGGTCACCCCCCAATGTACGCACGCGAAGACACGAAAGCGGCATCGCGGTTCCCCACCCCGGATCCTTGACATACGAAAACTACTTCGTGAATACTCGATCGTAGTTCGAGGGGGAGTACCCGACGTTCGACGCGCCACCGTCATTACGGACCCGGCAGATCCGGATCCCGGCGACGCAGCCACCTCCGCGGTGGCCCGGGGAGACCTTCGACCAGCAGCGCCGGCCTCCGCGCGAGGCCCGGCCGGTCGAAAGGGTTCTCGTTGTCCGTTTCCTGGTGGGTCTGGGCGGCGCTGATGCTGGCGATCGCCGCGATGCTCGCGATCGACCTGTTCCTGCACCGCGACAACCACGTCATCGGCTTCCGCGAGGGCGCCCTCTGGTCCGGTGTCTGGATCGCCGCGGGACTGCTGTTCGGCGTGATCCTGTGGGCCTGGCAGGGCGGCGACGTGGCCGGCACCTACTACGCCGGATACCTGATCGAGAAGGCGCTGTCGATCGACAACGTCTTCGTCTTTGCACTGATCTTCACCCACTTCGCCGTACCGGCGGCGGTGCAGCACAAGGTGCTGTTCTGGGGCGTGATCGGAGCGCTGGCGTTCCGGCTGGCGTTCATCTTCCTCGGCGCGGAACTGCTGGAGACCTTCTTCTGGACCGCCTACCTCCTCGGCGCGTTCCTCATCTACACCGGCTACACGATGGCCTTCCGCCACGGCGAGCAGACCCCGCCCGACCGCAACCCCGTGGTACGCCTGGTCCGCCGCGTCATCCCCACCGACGCGAACTACCACGGCGACGCCTTCTTCGCCCGCGTCGGCGGCAGGCGCGTCGCCACCCTGCTGTTCGTCGTCCTGATCGCCGTCGAGGCGACCGACCTGATCTTCGCCGTCGACTCCGTCGCCGCGATCCTGGCCATCACCACCAGCACGTTCATCGTCTGGACCGCCAACGCGTTCGCCATCCTGGGCCTGCGCAGCCTGTACTTCTGCCTGGCCGGGCTGCTGCGCCGCTTCGTGCACCTGCACTACGGCCTCGCCGTGCTGCTGGCCTTCGCCGGCGTCAAGCTCATCCTGTCCGAGACCCCCGTCGGGAAACTGCCCATCCCGGTGACGCTGGGCGTCATCGTGGTGACCATCACCGTGTCGATCGCATGGAGCATGCACACCACCCGCACCACCCACGACGCCGACGCCCCCGCGGCCCCTTCCACCACCGACGCCCCGGCCCCGTAACCGCCCCCGCACCGCTCCGACCGGAAGCGGAGCATGCCCGGACGATCATCCCGGTCACCGCTGTCGCGGGCCTCCGGTCACGACGTGGCCGAGGTGGGCTCTCCCGCCTCACCCCGCCTACGCCGCGCGGCAGGCCGCTGAACGCCGGAGCTCGAATGAGCGGGGCCGGAGGGTTTCTTCAGCGTCGTTTCTGGTCGTCCATGGGGGCCGTCGAGAGCAGCGTGCCGTCGTGACGGATCAACCGGTTCGAGGTGTGCCGCAGGCGTCGCAGGCGCCGCAAGGGGGTGGTGAGCCTCAGCATCTGCTGCAGGGAGACCCCCTCGGTGGCCCACCGCCGCAGTTCCTCACGGCCGAACAGGTGGATCCGGAAGTCAGCCGCCGTCTCCCGGGCCCCGCGGGTGAAGGACCCGTTGGTGATCACCACGGCGACATCGGCCCTGTGGGCGGGAGCAGCCGTCCCGTTCACCGTGTAGATCACCGAGGCGCCGACCTTGGAGCCGCTGGTGGTGTGCTTGCACTGGGCGACGACGCGATAACCGCCCGGGATGCGGCCGATGACGTCGGCCGCCTTGTCACCTCGCCGGCCGACATGCCGGGCGTCGATGCCGTCGCGCACCATGAGGTCACGCACCGCCAGCTCGAAATCGGTGTAGCTCAGCGCGTCGAGGTCCGCCAGCGTCAGCCGTACCTCATGTAACCGCGCCGACCGGCGGCGAATGGCGGTGATCTTCCACCATCCGAAAGCCACTGCCATCGCGACAATGACGATTCCCGCCGCCACACCGACATACCAATGACCGGAAACGAAGTCGACAGCCGTCCGGATCATATGAAAGACCGCCGAAAACGCGGCCAGCGCGACGAAGGCGGCCGCGATCCACTCGATCGGGCCAGCCGGTTTCCGAGGACGAGGGAGGCGATGGTGCCACCGTGGGCGTGTCACGGTGCCCCGGTCGGCTCAGGAGGAGGCATGTCGTCCCCTGCGTGCTCGGCGATCGGATCCGGGACCGGTGCGACGGGCTCCGAGACCGACGACGGCCGCTGCGGGACGTCATGGCCCTCATCGGGCAGGGTTCCCCAGAACCATACCGCTCCGACGATGACGGCCAGGATCACCCACCCTGATGCTTTCTTGTTTTTCGGCGCGGATTTCCTGACCCAATGTCCACGCCGGAAATACTTTTCCGCCATGGCGCCTCCCTGCGGATCTCGACCGATGTATTCGACGGATCGACCGCCACAGAGAGATGGAAACATATGCCACCGACAAACGCGCCGATTCGATGAACGATCATAGAATCGTCCGCGCCGAAAAACATTACCTTGTGGTAAGTGAATCGTCGCCGGTGAGCGTAACCTGTTGGCCGGCGAGCGGTGGCCTCACGGCGAGGACGCCGCTTTCGACGGGCCCTCCTCCAGCACCTCGGCGACCGGCCGGCGCACTCCTCCGCCGTCGTCGAAGGTGACGCCCAGACGCATGATCATCTGGGGGTACTCCTGCGAGCACAGTTCCTGGCGCAGGAACTCCCGCAGGTGGAACATCTCCAGCGCCTGGGTGTGGAAGGCCGCGCCGAGCCCGTGGGCGCAGGCGCGCAGCAGGACGCGCTGCAGCGCCTGGCCGGCCGCGAGCCAGTTCCGGCGGGAGTCGCCCTTGGTGGTCAGGACCGCCACGACACCGGTGGAGGTGGAGAAGAACTGGTCGCTGTCGTTGCCCCAGGGGTGGCCGTGGGTGTAGTCGCGCTGGGCGAAGTGCGGGCTGGTCCGCCGGGGCGCGCGCGGGTAGCCTTCGGCCGGGACCCCGTCCTGGCGGGAGCTTCCCGGCGGGCGCGCCCAGCGGATCAGCTCCAGCGACAGCAGCCGGTCCTGGGACTGCACGTCCTGGGCGGCGCAGGTGACCGCGGCGAGCACCCGGATCGCCGCCTCGGACCGGACCGGTGTCAGCCGCACCCCCTCGCCGCCCGCCTCGGCCACCAGGGCCTCGAGGAGACGTTCCGGGACGGGCAACGTCGTGAAACCGGCCCGGTGGGTGCGGCGATGCTCGATCTCGGCGTACAGCGACCGGGCGTTCTCGTCGGCGGCCACGGCCGCTCCCGGCCGTATCGTGGCCAGCAGGGCCGAACGGTCGGGGTCGGGCAGCACGCGCACCCGCGGCTCGTAGCCGAGCGCGCGCAGGGTGAGCCGCACGTTCATCAGGGCCGCTCCGCAGCTGATCAGCAACTCCCGGCCGTCAGGATCGGCCACTCGCAGCTTTCTGTCGCTGTCGGCGCGCAGCGCGATCTCATCGCCGTCGACGCCGAACGACCAGGGCTGGGTGTTGTGCACCGACGGTGCCCACGTGGCGGCCCGCACCGCCGCGCGGACCACCGCGGTGATCTCCTCGATCGTACGGGCGTTCATGATCTCACTCCTGTCACAGGAACGGCGGAACGGGGACCCGGTCGTCGGAGGAGCAGGTGAGGGTGTTCTCGACGTCGAGGACGCCGTCGATCTCACGGATCGCCGCGACCAGGCGCGTGATCTGCGACCGGAAGGCGACCCGGCCGGTCAGCGTGACCACCCCGGTCTCGACGCCGACACTCACCGTCTCCGGGCCGGTGAGCCGGTCACAGGCCGCGACGACCTCGCGTTCGATCTCCTCGGCCGGGCGGGCGAAGACCGCCAGCAGATCACCCTGGTGAACGGTGCCGGTGATACGCCCGGTGACCGCGTCGATCACCGGCAGCTGCTTGATCCGATGCCGGTGCATCAGCCGCGCCGCCTCCCGGACGGCGGTGTCCTTCGTGACGGTGATCGCGGGGGTGGTCATGATCTGCCCGGCCGTGCCCCCTGCGGCCTTGCGATGCTCCTGGCGCCTTTTGTGACTGTCGAAGACGCCACCGGAGCGAGTGCCGGAGTCGGTCTCCTTGAGCAGGAGATCATCGTCGGCGACCACACCGATGGGGCGATCGTCGGCGTCGATGACGGTGAGCGCACCGACCTTGAAACGCCGCATGGCGTCGACCATCTCGATGAACGTCGCCTCCGGCCGCACCGCGATCGCCGCGCCTGCCATGACTTCCCTGACCTTCATGACGCACCTCCTCACTACAACGGTCGCAAAGCGGCCCCGAAGGCGGCAGTGGCGAAAGTCCCCTGACGGCAGGGACTTACGGTCCGTTCCGCTCCGGGTGAGCGCTCCTGACCGGCGGCCTCGCCCCGCCGGTCACTGCCGAGCCAGGGAGAAGTAGGCCTCCTCCTCCTGATCGAAATGCAGCAGCAGGACCGCGTGCAGGCCGTAGAGGCAGGCGCACAGATCCTCGAGCCGCTCCGGGCGCACGCCGCCGTCGTCCTCGGCGAGCGCGAGGTGGCGCCCCAGCCGATGCACCAGCCGTTCGATCTCCGCGTGTGCCCTGCTCATGGTCATCGTGACCTCGGGACCGCCGAGAGCGCGTTCCATCGCCGGGTAGAGCCGCCGTTCCTCGGCCCGCTCGTGCGGGAGCAGGCGTTCGGTCAGGAAGGCGTGAACCTCCCGCAGGCGGCCAAGAGCCTCCTGCGGGGAAGCGCCTGCCAGCTCGTCGGCGCTCTCCCGGATCATCTCCAGAGGCGGCCGCAATGAGGAGTGTTCCGTCTCGAAGCGGCGCAGCAGGGACTCGGTGGGGGCGTCGACCACCGTCCGGGTTCCCCGGGCCGGCCGCAGAGCCCGCAGCGCGTTGAGGATCACCGCCACGTCGATGACCTCCTGCAGCAGGGCGCCGGGCGCGGGCGGCAGCGCTCCGGCCGCCGCCACGGTCATGGCCAGCAGGGACAGGGCCATGCCCGCGCCCGCGCTCTGTACGGCGATGCGGCGGGAGCGGCGGGCGACGTCCATGGCGTCGGCGAGCCGGTCCAGGCGGTCGGTGGTGAGCACCACGTCGGCCGCCTGGGTGGAGGCGGCCGAGCCGCGGGCGCCCATGGCGACCCCGACGTCGGCGGCGGCCAGGGCCGGGGCGTCGTTGATCCCGTCGCCCACCATCACGCTCACCGCCCTGGCCGCCTCCTGCCGTACCGCCCGTACCTTGTCGGCGGGGCTCTGCTCGGCCAGCACCTGGTCGACGCCGAGTACCGTGCCCACGCTCTCGGCGACCTCGGCCCGGTCCCCGGTGAGCATGACCACCCGCTCGATCCCGGCGGTGCGCAGCCGCCGCAGGGTCCGCGCCGCATCCGGCCGTACGGCGTCGCGAAGCAGGATCACCCCCGCGGTCTCGCCGTCCACGCTCACCCAGACGGTCATGGCGCCGTCCAGCGCGGCCCGCGCCCGCTGGGCCCGTTCCCACGGCGAGGAGGTCGAGGAGGTCGTCGCTTTGCCGACCTCTATCCGGTGGCCCTGCACCACCCCCGCGGTGCCGGTGCCGGGTCTTTCCACGACCGCGGTCGGCTGCGGCAACTCGGCCCGGTGGACACGGGCGGCAGCGACGATCGCGGCGGCCAGGACGTGGGAGGACATCTGATCCACCGCGGCGGCCCAGCGCAGCACGTCGTCGGCGCGGACGCCCGGCGCGGCCACGACGTCGACGACCCGGGGGCGTCCGGCGGTCAGCGTCCCGGTCTTGTCCACGATGAGCGTGCGGGCCTGTCCCAGCCGTTCCAGCGATCCCCCGCCCTTGACCACCACGCCGTGGCATGCCGTACGAGACAGCCCCGAGGCGATGGCCGCCGGCGCGGCGAGCAGCAGCGGGCAGGGGGTGGCCACGACCAGCACGGCGACGGCGCGTACCGGCTGACCGGACAGCAGCCAGGCGGCCCCCGCCAGCAGGAGCGCGGCGGGCAGGAACCAGGCGGCGAACCGGTCGGCGAGCCGTACCACCGGAGCGCTGTCCGCCTCGGCCTGCCGCGCCAGCCGTACCACTGCCGCGTAGGTGCTCTCGGCCGCGGTGCGGGTGGCGCGCAGGTCGAAGGCGGAGCCGGCGTTCACGACGCCGCTGCGCGCGCTCTGCCCCGTGGTGCGCTTCACCGGGATCGATTCTCCCGTCAGGGCCGACTCGTCCAGCAGCGCCGGCCCCGTCGCGATCACTCCGTCGACGGGGACCGTCTCACCGGAGGGGATCAGCAGCAGGTCGCCGGGGCGTACCTGTTCGACCCCCACGAGACCGGCCACCCCGTCCCGATAGCGCCGGGCCGAGTGCGGCGCGCGTTCGTACAGGGCGGTCAAATCCCGGCGGGCCCGGCGCAGGGCGTAGTCCTCCAGCGCCCGGCCGGTGGCCAGCATCACGCCGATCAGGGCACCGGCGAGATACTCGCCTACGGCCAGTGCCCCTGCCAGGGCGAGCACGGCGATGGCGTCCACGCCCAGCCGGCCGCTTCGCAGCGCCGAGACCACCCAGCCGGTCGCGGGCACCAAGGCGACACCGGTGACCGCCGCCCACAGAAGATCACCGGCGCTGTCCGCGCCGGCCAGGTGGAGCGCGCCTCCGGCCAGCAGCCCGCACGCGGTCGCCGCGAGGAAGACGACGGTGCCGAAACGTCTCACCATCCACGCCTCCCCCGGGTGGCCGTCTCGCCCCTGAGACGGGAATGTGTTTCGATCAGGTGGGGGACGCGGGCGTGCGGTGGGACGACCAGCACGGGGCAGAACGCGTGAGCGGCGGCGTGAGCGCTCACCGAGCCGAGCAGGAGGCCGGTGAGTCCGCCCAGGCCCCGGGATCCGACCACCAGGGTCCTCGCCGTCCGGCTGAGCGAGACCAGTTCCGGCCCCGGGGTCCCCCGGGCCAGGACCGAGCGCACCTCCTGGCCCGGCAGCAGCCGCTCGGCCAGCCGCACACCCTCCAGCAGGACATGCTCCGCGAGCCGGCGTCGCTGTTCGGTGATCGCCGCCTCGCGTTCGGCGTGAGGACCGTCCCAGACATGGCAGACGGTCAGCCGCGCTCGTTGCGCCCTGCACTCCAGCGCCGCCCACTCGACCGCGCCACGGCTGTGCGGCGACCCGTCGAAAGCGACAATGATCTCTCCTTTCACGGCGCCCCCCGCCTGGGGGCGACCATGACGTCGCGTCGAGGGTCGGCGACAGGAGCCGCCCCGCGGCAGGGATGCCCTCTCATCACGCGGGGACGTGGGAGGGCACCACCGGGACCAGGCGGAACATTCCCGTCATCAGCTCCGGCGCCTCCCGGGGTTCGGGAAGGCGGCCGGCCACGGCCCGCAGCACGTCGGTGGCGGTCATCATCCCCGCCAGCCGGTGATCGTCGCCGATCACCCCGATCGCGTCGACACCCGCGTCGATCATGGCGGCGACGGCGACGGCCAGGGACGTGCCAGGGGTGGTGTGCGGGCGGCGGCGGTCGGTCAGCAGCGCGCGGACCCGCACGTGGGACTGCTCCATCGGGCCCCCCGACCAGCGGGCGGTGAGGTCCTCACGCGTCAGGATCCCGCGCAGACGGCCCTGCCCGTCGACGACCGGCAGGTGGTGCACACCCGCACGGCGCATGATCTCCCATGCCAGGAGCGGGGACTCGTCGAGATCGACGGCGACCAGGGTCCGGCTCATCACCTGCCCCACGGTCAGACGAGCGGTGTCCATCACGCCTCCCCTCGGGCCCGGACCACGGCGACCGGACAGCGGGCGTGGTGCAGGACCCCGTGGCCGACCGAGCCCAGCACGGCCGAGCCGAACCTGCCCAGCCCCCGGGAACCGACGACGACCAGGTCCGCGGCGGCCGAGGCGTCACACAGGACACCGACCGGATGCCCGCACACCAGCCTCTGCTCGACGTCGACCCCCGGGTACTTCTCCCGCCACGCCGTGAGCGTGTCGGCGCAGACGTGCCGCTCGGCGGCCAGGATGTCCTCGACCAGCGGCGTGTAGACGAAGGCGCCCGGTCCCGCGACGGGCATCTGCCAGGTGTGGATCGCCTGCAGCCCGGCGCCGCGGCGGGCGGCCTCCTCGAAGGCGTACTCCAGTGCCGCCTCCGAATGATCGCCGCCGTCGAAGCCCACGACGATCCGGCCGCGTGCCCGCTCCGGGACGTCCCTGACGACCACGACGGGGGTGGCCACGTGCCCGGCCAGGGTCAGGGAGACCGATCCGAGCAGCAGGCCGGTGAATCCGCCCAGGCCCCGGCTGCCCAGCACGAGCTGCTCGGCGTCCTCGGCCTCGCGGCGCAGGACCTCGCTCACCCGGCCCGCCTCCAGCAGGGTCTCCACCTGCAGGTGCGGGGCTCGCTCACGCACCAGTGCGGCCGCTCGTTGCAGTACCTCCTGGCCGTACTCGGTGACGGAGTCGCGAAAGCCCGGCGGCGTCTGGAGCGGGATGTCACCGGGCCACGGGTCTCCCACGTGGACGATCTTCACGGCGCATCCGCGCCGGACCGCGTCGTCGGCGGCCCACCGGACCGCGTCGTCCGCGGACGACGAGCCGTCCACTCCTACCACCACATGCGCTGTCATGCCGACCTCCTCGAGTTCTCCCTCTCCTACGGGTTCTCCTTCCATTCGACCGGCCGGCGACGTTTTCCGCAGCGGCCCAAAGGCCCCTTCACCGGGGACTTCCGGCCCCATTCCTGCAGAGCGCCACCAGCCGTCGCCATCGGCCGGACGGCCTGGTGACGCCGCCCGGCGACCTTCCTGTGATCTTTCCGCGGTCTTGCCTCACGGCGCCTTCGCCTCGCCGGCGGGCGGCGCGGTCCGGGAGCCGTCCTCCTGGGCCGGCACGACGGCCACCGGACAGGACGCGTGCCTGACCAGGGATCCGGTGATCGCTCCGAGGTGGCCGGTGCGGGACGCCGCCCGGCCTCTGCCGGCGACGACGAGGGCGGCATCAGCCGATGCCGCCAGCAGAGCCTCCCTGGGTGCGGTCGTGGCGGAACAGATGTCGACAGGCACCTCGGCGTACCTGTGCCGCCACGGTGCCAGCCGCTCTTCCACCCGATCCCGGCAGGCCCGGGCCGAGTCCTCCAGATCGGGCACCGGGGCCATGGCGATGCCCCACGCCAGCGGGCGCGGGTGGCCGGCGTGCACCACCCGCAGGGGCAGGCGCCGCAGGACCGCCTCCCGGAACGCGAAGTCCAGCACCGCGTCGCCCGTGGTGTCCTTGACCCCCACGACGACCGGTCCCGGCTCAGAAAGGAGGGACATCCGGTCCGCTCCGCGCACGACGATCACCGCAGACCGGGCGTGGGCCGCCACGAACGCCGCGACGGAGCCGGTCATGAGCCGGGCCGCCACTCCCAGGTCGTGAGAGCCGACCACGAGAAGTTCCGCATCGGCCGACAGCTCGACGAGCCGCTGCGCGGCCGAGCCCTCGTGAAGATCGGTGACCACCTCGATGTCCGCGCGGTGGGCGTGAGCGCATTTGACGCCGTGCAGCAGCACGTGCTCGGCCGCCTTGCTCAGATGGAGCCTGGCCTCACCGTCGGCCTCGCCGTAGGGCCAGCGCCAGGTGTGGGTGATCATGAGCGGGAGCCTTCTGAGCTCCGCCTCCTCCGCCGCCCACTCCAGGTCGCGCAAGGGGGAGTTCGAACCGTCATAGCCGATGACGATCCCGTTTCGTCTCGTCATGGTCCTCACCTCGATTTCATGCTCTGGCGATGCCGATCAGGCCGGTGTGCCGGGTCGCGCCCGTCGGCTCGAGGCGAGATCGCAGGGGGCCCGATGGCGTACGAAGGTCGTTGACACCGTTGCGCGGCCGTGCCGGGTCCGGGGATCGGCCGCACCACGGTTCATGCCGCCGGAGTTGTAGAGGGTCCAGCGCCGTCCTGTCGCCAGGATCAGTGAGTAGTGGTCGTCGGGGCTCTCCCCGGGCGGCAGGTAGGGGCAGGCGGCCAAGTGCGCCCGCCCGTCGAGGGTGGCGAACCGCTCCCGGTAGACACCCGGCCTGCCCGGGGCCGTCGGGATCGGGACACGGCCAGGCCATGGCGCCCTGCCGGCCCAGACGTTCACGGGACGGCCCCGCGAACAGGGGCGCCGCCCTCCCGAACTCGGCCGGTGTCGGGCACCCCAGATCCCCCCTCAATGCCGCGGCCAGGCCGTGCACGGCCGCGAAGCCGCTCCTGGTCTCTCCCGGCGGGGCCGGGGCGAGACCCGCCCACTGGAAGCGGCGGTCGAAGTTGACGCGGAAGGCGTCGAAACGATCGGCCGAGCCCATATCCCTCATGATGGACCCGCTACCCACGCCCCCATCAAGCCGTAACCCCACCCAAAAGGGACTTTTAGCCTCCTCCTACTATTTGTCGACCTTTAGTAACAGGTTTCACCTTTCGCCCTGACCGGGTAGCGGACAAGGCGCCGCGGTACGGGGTGAGTGGCCCGGACGGCCCCGCTTCGGGTCCTGAATCGCCTTGTGCAGCGCATCGGCCGCCAAAACGGCCGGAACGGCCAGCGCCGCGAGCGCCCAACCCGCGGGCGGCGGGAACGATCCTCCCAGGAGCGCCGACAGCGCCGGCACGCCGACGACGACCAGCAGCAGCACGGCCTCGACCGCGACCGCCCAGAGCAGCAGAGGGTTGCCCGCCCACCACGCGCGCCCCACCGGCCGTGTCTGACTGCGGCAGGCGAAGGCGTTGGCGAGCTGACCCAGCACCACGGCGGCGAACGCCGTGCCGGAGGCCGCGGCGAGCAGGGCCGGTGACGGCTCCGCCCCCAGCGTCCAGCCGCCCAACATCAGCACGGCGACGAAGCCCGCCATCTCCACGGCGGCCTCGGCCGGTCCCAGCACCCCGAACACCCGGCGGATCAGACGGCGATCGACCAGCGAACCCGTCCGGGCAGGCCCGTCCATGGTCCGCGGATTGGCCGGTTCAGCGCCGAGGGCGAGGGCGGGCAGCAGATCAGTGCCGATGTCCAGGGCGAGGACCTGCAGCACAGTGAGAGCGAGCGGAATCGTGCCACCCGACAGTGCCCAGACGGCGAACGGGGTCAGCTCGGCGACGTTGTCGGTCAGGTGGTAGGTCAAGAAGCGGCGGATATTGGCGTAGGTGGCCCGGCCCAGCTCGACCGCAACGACAATGGTGGCGAAATGGTCGTCGAGCAGGACCAGGTCGGCGGCCTCGCGGGCAACGTCGGTGCCCGAGGCCCCCATGGCCACCCCGATGTCGGCCTCGCGCAGCGCCGGCCCGTCGTTGACGCCATCGCCGGTCATGGCCACCACGTGGCCACGCCCGCGCAGCGCGCGGGCGATACGCAGCTTGTCCTCCGGCGTCGCCCGGGCGATCACGGCCCCGTCGTGATCCAGCAGCTCCCCGAGGGCCTCGTCGCCGACGGGCAGCTCGGCGCCGGTGACGACGAGTTCCTCCGACCCCAGCAGGCCGACCTTCTCGGCGATCGCACGCGCGGTGCCGGGATGATCACCGGTGATCATGGCGAGTTTGATCCCGGCCCGGCGGCACTTCCCGATCGCCTCCGCCACATCCGGGCGAGGCGGATCCTCAAGGCCCACGAGACCGAGCAACGTCAGATCCCGTTCGACGTCCGCGGCGGTCCCCGCGGCGTTCTGCGCGGCGGTTCCCGTGGAGCTCCCTGTGGCGGCACAGGCCACCGAAACGCTCCGGCGGGCGACGGCCAGGACGCGAAGCCCGCCCCTGCTCATCTCCTGCAGCGCCTGCTCCGCCTGCTCCGCCTGCTCCGCCGCGCACAGCGGCAGGACCGCGTCCGGAGCGCCCTTGAGGTGGAGCACGCCGTCGACGATCACCGAGGAGCGGCGGCGGACAGGATCGAACGGCAGGCGCCTGGTGACCGCCCCCTCCTCGCTGGATCCGGCCTGCAGGGCCAGCGCGTGCAGGGCCACCTCCATCGGGTCTCCCACCGGCTTCCACCGCCCGTCCGCGCGGACCAGCCGCCCGGTCGAGCTGAGCACGGCCGAGCGCATGATCTCGGCGGCGCAGACCGGATCGGCCAGGTCGAGCGCGCCACCGGGAGTCCACACCCGCACGACGCTCATCTCATTGCGGGTGAGGGTCCCGGTCTTGTCCGTGCAGATGAAGGTGGTCGCGCCGAGGGTCTCCACGGCCTCCAGATGGCGCACCAGCGCCTTCTGCCCGGCCATCCGCTGCGCCGCCCGCGCCAGCGACAGGGTGACGGTGGGCAGCAGCCCTTCGGGAACGAGCGCGACCGTGACCCCGATGGCGAACAAAAAGCCCGTCGAGGGCTCCATCCCGAGCAGCAGGGACAGGCCGAAGAACACCACGCCGACGCCGAGCGCGATGGCGGCGATCACTTTGACGACCCGCCCGAGCTCGCGGGCCAGGGAACTCGGCGGCCGGGTCGCGCTCCGGGTCAGGGCTGCCACGGCGGCCAGCCGGGTGCGTGACCCGGTGGCCGTCACGACGGCGGCCGCCTCCCCCTCGACGACGAAGGTCCCCGCGAAGACCGTGGCCTTCTCGCCGGGCCGGCACGCAAGGCTCTCCCCGGTCAGCATCGACTCGTTGACCGCCAGCCCGTGCACCTCGGCCAGCTCCAGATCAGCGGAGATCCGATCCCCCGCCTCCAGCAGCACCAGGTCGCCCGTAACCAGATCCGCGGCGTTCACCACCGTGCGGCGACCGTCCCGGACGACCTTGACCTCGGCCGGGATCAGCTCCCGCAGCCGCTGGCCCGCCCGGTCGGCCCGATACTCCTGGGCGAACGCGAACGCGCCGTTCAAGACCACCACCACCGCGATGGCCAGCGCCAGCTGGGGCATGCCCGCCACCAGTGCCAGTCCCGCCGCCACCCACAGCAGCAACGCGAAGAAGTGGACCATCTCGCGGATCAGCAGCACACCCGCCGGTGTCCGCCTACCCGCAGGAAGCGCGTTCGGCCCCTCGTCGGCGAGCCGCCGGGCCGCCTGCGCGCCCGTCAGCCCCGACTGTGCGTGAGACGTGGTCGACATACCTCAATGCTTCCCCCGCAGGCTTCGCCGACCTAGAGGAGAACGGACCTCCAACCGCCCCCACCTGCGGACATACCAGACACTACGGAAGTCCCCCGGACGTCAGGCCCTTATGCCCTGTTCGCACGCGAGGCTCTTGACCAGCGTGGACGGTGAACGCCGATTCGGTCGAAGGAGCATCGCCATGCTCGCCAAACGATGGCCAGCCCCACCTCCTGGTGAGGACCTCCCACCCCTACCGGGGGTGCGACCTGCCCAGATCTCACAACACAACCGATACTGCCCCTATGACCGATCGCGGATGGAACCGATCGCGGCCGACGAACGCGGCCCCCCACCCCGGGCCATGCCGCATCACCCGGCCTCGTCCACCGGCCTCGAAGAATCACACGACCGAACCACCAGCCCATGGATCGTTCACCATTCGCCCCGGCCACCACTCGATCACCGGCCGTTTCGATCGCCACCGCCCGTCCGGAGGCAAAAATGCACCATGTCACCGTCAAGGACGTGATGACCCAGCAGGTGATCTCAACGGGTGAGAACACCTGCTTCAAGGACATCACCCGCACACTCCTCACCCACACCGTGAGCGCCCTACCGGTGGTGGACGACGACAGCCGCGTCGTGGGCGTCGTCTCCGAGGCCGACCTGCTGCGCAAGGAGGAACTCCGAAAGCAGCCCCCCGGCAAACACCACCCCTCCCCCCCAAAGCCGCACACAGACACCCCAGGGGCCCAAACGGCCCGTGACCTGATGAGCACCCCCGCGGTCACGATCCCCAAGGACGCCTCCCTGGTGGCCGCCGACCGCCTGATGCACGAAAAAGGCGTCAAACGGCTCCCGGTGGTCGACGAGCACGGCCGCCTGGCAGGCATCGTCAGCCGCTGCGACCTGCTGAAGGTGTTCATGCGCTCCGACCGCGACATCGAACACGACGTCCGCGTGGACGTCCTAACACGATCGTTGTGGATGGACACCTCACGCGTCCACGTCACGGTCAAGGACGGCGTGGTGACGCTGAGCGGCACGATGACCCTGCGCACCGACACTCGCATCGCGCTGGAAATGACCCGACAGGCCAGCGGAGTCGTCGACGTGATCGACGAACTCGCCTGGGACCGTGACAACACCCCCACCGACGAACAGCGTTAGCACACCCGCCATATCAGCGACCGGTCGGCGCGCTACGACCCCGACCGTCCAGACCCGCACCCCCACAGGACCGACCATCTTTTACTCCACGACGACAAGCCCCTGACCCGCCAAACACCACACCAAGAACCCCTCCCCGGCCGCTCACCCCTCGACGACCCGGGCCTCACCCTCACCGAACACATCGGAACCCGACAACGCGACCCCCTCGCGAGGCGAACCCTCCCAACCGACAGGAACGACCGCGACAGGACAAAACCCATGCTGAAGAACCGACCTGCAGACCGAACCCAGCCTGCCGTGCTCACGTCCCCCGCCGACCACCACCACACTCGCCCCCCTCGATGCATCCACCAGAAGATCCTTCGCGGACGTGGCGGCGAAACACATACGAACATCCACTTCCGGACAGGCGATCCGCCACGGCTCCAGACGCCCGGCCAGCACATCCTCCGCCGCGTCCATCGCGACCCGCCCCTCGCGCACCAACGGCTGCAACTGCCCAGCACGCACCGCCACCAGCCCCAACCGCCTCATGGCGGCCTCACGAAAAGCGAACTCGATCACCCCATCACGGGTATCGCCACCTACCCCCACCACCACCTCACCCCGCTCCCTCGGCACCGGAATCGGACCGGGCCCGCGCACAACGATCACCGGACAGCGCGCATACGCCGCCACCCCCTCGGCGACCGACCCCACAACCGCCCTGGCCAAGGCACCCATGCCACGAGAGCCCACCACGACCACGGCCGCACTCTCCGACAACTCGACCAGCCGTTCAGTCGCCCCACCCTCATACAGATCCGTCCCGACAACGGCCACCGCACTACACGCACGAGCACACTCCGCCCCGTCATACAGCACATGCTCAGCCGCCCTACGCAGATGAAGCCTGGCCCCCTCATCGGCCTCCCCATACGGCCACCGCCACGCATGAACCACCCTCAGCGGCACCCGCCCGAGCTCGGCCTCATCCATCGCCCATTCCAGAGCCTGCATGGAGAAGTCGGAACCGTCATAACCGACGACGACCTCACAGATACCCGCCATCACCCTCACCTCCTCCCCCATGCTCGCCACAACCACCCCCCGAGCAGCAGAGCGCAACGTCCCAACGCCATGGGACCTTCTACCCCCTCCCATCACAGCACCTACCTGCCAAAACAAAGAAAAACACGATCTTCCGCCAGTCCCTCCACCCGGCCGGGCAACAGAGCGACATGCGACGACGCCCAGGGACCTTCGCCCCTATTCGGCAGAAGAAAGGACTACGAACAATGAAAAGACCACGACCGAACAAGACAACGGTGGACAACCTCGTCCACCCTCAGACCCAACAACCAAGATCCCACCACCGAACCCCGGCAACGAACCGAAGGTGACGACCATGACACAACCCATCATCGTCGGCGTCGACGGCTCACCCCCCTCCCTCCACGCCCTCACCTGGGCGGCACAGGAAGCCACACTGAGAAAAGCGCCACTGCGCATCGCACACGCCGCCCTCCGCTGGGCCTACGACGTCCCCCTCGCCCCCCAACCGGCCCACTGGGGACCCGCCGAGGAAGCCGCCCGCAACGAACTGCTTCACCACGCCGCCGAACAAGCCCACTCCGACGCCCCCACACTGAAGATCACCACCGAAATCCTCGACGGAAACCCCGCCGAAGCGATCACCACCGCAGCCACGACCGCACAGCTGATCGTCGTCGGCCACCGAGGCCTGGGCGGATTCACCGGACTACTCCTGGGCTCGGTCAGCACCAACCTGGCCGCACACTCCCCATGCCCGGTAGTGATCGTCAACCCACCGCACACCACCCCCGACACCGAGATCGCCGTCGGCGTCACCGGACGCACCGACCAGGACCCCACCCTGGAATTCGCCTTCAACGAAGCGACCCTGCGCCAACGCCCCCTGCGAGCGATACACGCCTGGACCCACCCCGCCACCAGAGCACCCGGCGACATGCAGCCACTCCTCTACGACGTCGAGGGCATCGGCGACGAGGAAGCCCGACTGCTGGCCGAATCACTCGCCGGCTGGCGAGACCGATTCCCCGACGTGACCCTCATCGAGCACGTCGTACACGAGCACCCGGCCAAAGCGCTCATCAACGCCTCCGCAACCGCCGAACTGGTCGTCGCGGGCACCTCCGGCCCGCTCCTCGGCCCGACCGTACGTGCCCTGCTTCACCATACTCAGGCGCCCGTCGCCGTCGTGCATCACTCATCACGCACCCGCCGCGTCTGAACACCCGGCGTGAGAGCACACGTGCCAGACGACAGGACTCCCCTTGTTTTTTGTGCCTCGTCTTTAGTCCTATATATTTATTTTTGTTGTTTTTTAAAAATTGATCGCCTTTACAAAGTAGATTAATAATGTTCGATATCAACCCTTAGGGGAACAGGAGTGCCACCGATCGCGGTTCGAGGAAACTGAAAGGGCGTAGTCGCGCCCTGCCGCAGCGGCCCAGACCCGGATCCTGCGCGCCCTCCTGCCCGACGAGGTCATGTGCGTCTTCCCCGCTCCAGATGTCTCAGGTCCTTCGCTCCGGATGAAGGGCCCAAAGCCCCTGCCGACGCCCAGCACCTGGAAGGCACTCTCAAGACACGACTCGAGAGGGGAGACCGTCATGCATCGAGCACCGCCCAGCGGGCCGCGCATCATCGTCGGTGTGAACGACACGCCCGGCGCCCGGTGGGCGCTGGCCTGGGCGCTCGGCGAATCGCGGTTGCGCCACCTGCCGGTGCACCTGGTCCACGCCTACCAGGAGACCACCCGCCTGGAACACCAGCCATGGTTCACCACCATCGACGCGGCGGCCCGGTTGGCTGCCGCCGACATGCTCGCGCGCGTGCTCAGGGAGGTCGCGGACGGCCAGCTCCAAGGCGTCGAGCTTTCCGCCAGCGTGCGTCCGGGAAGGCCCGGCGTGGCCCTCACCGAACTCACCAGGAGCACCGACCTCCTGATCGTAGGGCGAAACAGACGGCGCGTGCCGATCTTGTCCGCGGGCGTCACCGCCTACTGCCAGAAGCACGCCAAGGCCACGGTCATCACGGTCGCGACGCCCCCTCCCCCGGACCTCGTCGCCCTCTCCGGGGAGCGCGGCGGCCTCTGGCGGCGACTCAAGGGGCCGGCCGGAAGCCCATCCGGCGAGCAGTGAACGGCAACGACCGCCTCGGGAAGGAGGCATCGAACGTCGTGATCCTACCGGTCGTACCGGCGTCGGCTCCGGTGCCTACGGCCCCGCCCCGGCGCGCCTACGCGCTGCTCGGCGTCATCCAGGTGGTCGACACCGGCGACTCCGACTCCATCCCGGCATTGACGACGCCGACGTCTCCCGCCGTCGTCGATCACCACGCACCGCCCCGGAGCACGGCTCCTGGGCTGCTGACCGATCAAGGTCTCGGCGTTCATCGTTCGTCCGGGTGATGACGGACGACGGCGACGGGGCAGTGGGCCCGATGCAGCACGGCGTGACTCACCGAGCCCAGCACGGCCGAGGCGAATCCCCCCAGCCCTCGTGAGCCGACCACGACCAGGTCCGCCTGGCGTGAGGCGTCGGACAGGACACGCACCGGATGATCACAGACGATCGACTCCTCGACCACGACGTCCGGATACCTCTCCCGGTAGGGAGCCAGCAGCCGTCGGGCGGTCTCGGCCTCGTCCGCGAACGTGCCTTCAAGCACCGGGCTGTAGCCCAGAGCGTACGGCGAGGGCATCGGCATCTGCCAGGCGTAGACGGCCCGCAGCCGCGATCCGCGCTGTCGGGCCCGGGAGAAGGCGTACTCCAGCGCGGCCTGTGAATGCTCCGAACCGTCGAATCCCGCGACGACCACGCCGTGCACGGTCGACACCGGCGCTCGGACGACGACCACGGGACCGGCCGCGTGGCCGGCCAGGCCGAGCCCGACCGATCCGAGCACCAGCCCGGCGAACCCGCCGACGCCCCTGCTGCCGACCACGAGCGCGTCGGCCCGCTCGGATTCGCTCCTCAGCCGCTCGACCACCGCTCCGGTCGCCAGAGCAGTGGTGATCTCGATGTCGGACGCGCGAGCCCGAGCCCGCTGTGCGGCCGTGGCCAGCAGGCGGTCAGCGTACCCGGTCACCGGGTCGTTTTCCTCCTCACTCCCGGAGAGGGAAAGGAGAGTGCTCCACGGCTCGTGCACGATCTTCAGGGCCGCGCCGTCACGTGCGGCGTCCTCGGCCGCCCATTCCACCGCCGCCGTCGCGGGCGCGGATCCGTCGGTACCGACGACGATCAGTCCTGTCATGGCCGCTTCCTCTCGGAAAATCTCCGTCCCTTCACCTCCATCGCATACCCTCGGGAGCGGTTCGGCACCGGCCGAACGTCACCTGCCGCGAGGACCAACGTCTCCTGTGCCGTCCACGGACTCCGTGAACCACTCGTCTCCGGACGGCGACACGCCCCTCGCGGGCGTCCACCGGCCCTGCCCCCTACGTGATCCGGTGAACGCCGGCCTGTCGCATCGAGGCCAGTTCCGTCCCCCACCGATGGGCTCTTTGGACCTCCCCGTCCAGGAGCGGACCCGGGGTGCCGGAGACGTGGAAGCTCTGCGAGCCGGTCAGGATCGCGAAGCCGTGCCCGCGCAGGTTCTTCTCGACACCGCGCCGGGCCGATCCCGGAACCCAGGGGTTCTTGATCCGCGTGTCGAACGCCGCGGCCGCCAGAGCCCCGGAGGGGGCACCAAGGGCGGTCAGCCATTCGCGCAGCCCCCTCCCCTTGGACACCAGAGCACCGGAAGCCTGCTCGGCGGCCGACCGGCGGGTGGCGGGCCGGCTCATGCCGAAGGCGTGGGTGGGCCCGCCGACGACAAGCAGATCCACATCAGCGGGAACCGACACCGGGGCGTCGCCGACCTCGACCACCTCCACCTCCATCCGGGTGGCCAGACCGCCGGCGACGGCCTCGGCGATCGCACGGGTGTTGCCGAACATCGATTCGAAGACCACGAGCGCACGCATCGGGATCATCCCCTTCATCCATTGACGCTCCGCGAAGGACAGGGATCGAGGGCCGATCGCCACCTTCCGCCGGTCATTGTCAGGATTTCGTCCCGCGGTTCGCCGGTGAAGAGGCGGACGGCTCGCGCGGCGAGGACGAAAGACCCGGTACCGAGGGCTCGCGACGAGGACGCGGACACACCGAAGCTCCGAGGCCGGCACCTCCCGCGCGGCCGTGACCGACGACCGTGCCGCTCGGGGACCTCCGGCTCTGCCTCCCCCGGCCACCGCGCGGAAGACTCGTAGGTGAAAGTCGAGGAGGGAGCAGACCATGAACATGCACGCCGCCGTCGTCACCGCGTTCGACAGGCCCCTGGAGATCCAGGAGATCCCCGTTCCCGAACCGGCGGCCGATCAGATCCTGGTCCGTATCGAGGCCAGTGGCTTGTGCCATACCGACATCCACGCCGCCCGCGGTGACTGGCCGGTCAAACCGGTGCCGCCTTTCATCCCGGGGCACGAGGGCGTCGGTGTCATCGAGAAGACCGGTTCGGCGGTGACCGGCCGGACGGTCGGCGAGCGCGTGGCCATCCCGTGGCTGGGTCACGCCTGCGGAACCTGTGAGTATTGCGTCGGCGGTCGTGAGACCCTGTGCGAGTCTCAGCAGAACACCGGCTACACCGTCAACGGCTCTCACGCCGAATATGCCGTCGCCCATGCCGCCTACGTCGTCCCGGTCCCCGACGGCGTCTCCCCCGCCGAGGCCGCCCCGCTCACCTGCGCGGGCGTGACCACCTACAAGGCCGTCAAGGTCTCGGGCCTGCGGCCGGCCGAGCGTGCCGCGATCTTCGGCGTCGGCGGCCTGGGCCATCTGGCCCAGCAGTACGCGCAGATCTTCGGAGCCGAGACCATCGCCGTCGACATCACCGACGACAAGCTCCGCCTGGCTCGGCGGCTGGGGGCCGCCCACACGGTCAACGCCGCCACCACCGACCCGGTCGCCGCGATCAGGGCACTGGGCGGGGCCGACGTGGCGATCGTGCTGGCCGCCAGTCCCCGTGTCCTGGAGCAGGCTCATGCCTCGCTGCGGCGCGGTGGCCGCCTGGTGCTCGTCTCCCTGCCCAGGGACAACACGATGAGCCTGCCGGTCTTCGAGACCGTCCTGAGCGGCATCAGCGTGATCGGCTCCATCGTCGGCACCCGCGGGGACCTGGCGGAGGTCTTCCGCCTGCACGCCGCCGGCCGGACCAAAGTGATCTACGAGACGCGCGAGCTCGACGAGATCAATCTCTCCTTCGAAGAGGTCCTCGACAGCGCTGTCCTGGCCCGCCTGGTCTTCGAGATGTGACCATGTCCGGTGGGGCGGGACAGGGGATTCGCTCGGCCTACGGCCCGGTCTCGCCCAGGACGGCGCCTCCTGAACCGGCACGAACCATAACGGCGACACCTCGCCCTCGCGAAAGCCGGTCACCCCTCCGTCCCAGCGGGGAACGGGGAACGGAGGCATGACCGGCACTGAAAGCTTCGATCTCTTTACTGGGGCCAGGTCCAGTCGCGGATCTCGGCGGGGTCCTCGCCGAACACGCGGGTGTGCGCGCGGGCCGCGAGCCGGGAGTCGACCATGTGCTGGCGCAGGTACGCCGCCCGCTCGGCCAGGCCGGGAACCCGGTCGATGACGTCGATCACCAGGTGGAAACGGTCGATGTCGTTGAGCATGGCCATGTCGAACGGCGTGGTGGTGGTGCCCTCCTCCTTGTAGCCGCGCACGTGGATGTTGGCGTGCCCGGTACGGCGGTAGGTCAGGCGGTGGATCAGCCAGGGGTAGCCGTGGAAGTTGAAGATGACCGGCTTGTCGGGGGTGAACAGCGTGTCGAACTCGGCGTCGGACATGCCGTGCGGGTGCTCGGTGGGAGGTTGCAGCCGCATCAGGTCCACCACGTTGACCACCCGGACCTTCAGCTCGGGCAGGTGCTCGCGCAGCAGCGCGGCCGCGGCCAGCGTCTCCAGCGTCGGCACATCGCCCGCACAAGCCAACACCACATCCGGCTCCACCCCGGCGTCGGTGCCGGCCCAGGGCATGATGCCCAGGCCGCGGGTGCAGTGCGCGATCGCCTCGTCCATGGTGAACACATCCAAGATCGGCTGCTTGCCCGCCACGATCACGTTCACATAATCGCGTGAGCGCAGGCAGTGATCGGCCGTCGACAGCAGCGTGTTGGCGTCCGGCGGCAGGTAGACGCGCACCACCTCGGCCTTCTTGTTCATCACCACGTCCAGGAAACCCGGGTCCTGGTGGGAGAAGCCGTTGTGGTCCTGGCGCCACACATGGGAGGACAGCAGGTAGTTCAGCGACGCCACCGGAGGCCGCCAGGGAATCTTGCGGGAGGACTCCAGCCACTTGGCGTGCTGGTTGAACATCGCGTCGATGATGTGGATGAACGCCTCGTAGCAATTGAACAGGCCGTGGCGGCCGGTCAGCAGGTAGCCCTCCAGCCAGCCCTGGCACAGGTGCTCGCTCAGCACCTCCATGACCCGCCCGCCCGCGCCCAGATGCTCGTCGCTCTCCAACACCTGGGCGTTCCACGCCCGGTCGGTGGCCTCGAACACCGCCTGCAGCCGGTTGGAGGCGGTCTCGTCAGGGCCCATCAGCCGGAACGAGTCGGGGTTGGCGGCGATCACGTCGCGCAGGAACGCGCCCAGCACCCGGGTCGGCTCGCTGGAATGCGCGGCCGGCGACTTGGTCTCCACCGCATAAGCGCGGAAGTCGGGCAGCACCAGCGGCCGCAGCAGCTCCCCGCCGTTGGCGTGCGGGCTGGCGCTCATCCGCCGCGTCCCCGCCGGCACCGTCGCCAGCACCTCGGCCACCGGGCGGCCGTGCTCGTCGAACAGCTCCTCGGGACGGTAGGAGCGCATCCACTCCTCCAGCATCACCAGATGCTCGGGATTGTCACGCATCCCCGACAACGGCACCTGGTGAGCGCGCCAGGTGCCCTCCACCTGTACGCCGTCGACCTCCTTGGGGCCGGTCCATCCCTTCGGGGTACGCAGGATGATCATCGGTAGCCGGTCGGCGCGCCCGGCCTTGTACTCGGTGATCTGGTCGAAAACCGTCTCCAGTGTCTGAGCCATGATCTGATGCACGGTCTCGGGGTCGTCGCCGGAGACGATGTGTGGGCGGTGGCCGTAGCCCTCCATGAGCTTGACCAGCTCCTCTTCGGGGATGCGGGCCAGCACCGTCGGATTGGCGATCTTGTAGCCGTTCAGGTGCAGGATCGGCAGCACCACCCCGTCCCGCTCCCGGTCGAGGAACTTGTTGGAATGCCAGCTGGCCGCCAGCGGACCGGTCTCGGCCTCACCGTCGCCGATGACGCATGCCACCACCAGGGCGGGGTTGTCGAACGCCGCCCCGTAGGCGTGCGCCAGCGCGTACCCCAGCTCGCCGCCCTCGTGGATCGAGCCGGGCGTCTCCGGCGCCACATGGCTGGGGATGCCGCCGGGGAAGGAGAACTGCCTGAACAGCCGCCGCATGCCCTCGGCGTCCTGGGAGATCGCCGGGTAGCGCTCGGTGTAGGAGCCCTCCAGCCAGGCGTGTGCCACCGCCGCCGGACCACCGTGCCCGGGACCGGCGATGTAGATCATGTCCTGGTCGCGTTCGGCGATGATCCGGTTCAGGTGCGCGAAACAGAAGTTCAGCCCCGGCGTGGTCCCCCAGTGGCCCAAAAGGCGCGGCTTGACGTGCTCAGGCTTGAGCGGCTCGGTCAGCAACGGGTTGTCCAACAGGTAGATCTGGCCAATGGACAGATAGTTGGCCGCACGCCAGTACGCATCGATCTTCTGGAGTTTGTTCATGCTGCCAGCCTTCTTGATGATCGGTCGATCGCACAGGGACCTTGGTCCTCACCTGCCGGGCCCAACGGGAGTCGGTACCGGGAACCTGCCCGCGTCCTCCGTGTGGGCGACCGCGAGGTGGCGAGATGCCGGGTGCGACATCGGGAGATTTCGTGTTCGAGACGTGGAAAGACCCGCTCCCTGTGCGGTGGGAGCGGGTCTTTGATCTGTGGGTGGGATGGGCGGGGGTGGTCAGCGCAGGATGGGGTAGCGGCGCACCAGGGGGGTGGTGGCCCACCAGGCGCCGATGCCCCAGGTGGTGCCGGCGCCGGCCAGGGCGAGTCCAGCCAGGACGGCGGTGTAGATGAGGTGGTCGTCCAGGAAGGGGTTGTTCTGCAGGGGCAGCTCGGCCGCCCACATCAGCACCATCATCACTCCTCCGGCGACGGCGGCGATGCGCAGGCCGATGCCCAGGATGAGAGCGGTGCCCACGCCCAGCAGGCCGAGCATGAACAGCCAGTCCACCCACCCCTGTCCGGCCAGCGCGCCGAACACCCCGCCCAGCGCGTTCTCCCCGGTGCCCTTCAGGAAACCGGTGGTGGGGCTGGCGCCGGTGAGCCAGGCCCGCTCGGCCGGGGTGGCGAACCCCAGGCCGAAGACCTTGTCCACGAACGCCCACAGGAAGATGAACCCCAGACCGATCCGGGTGATCGCCCAGGCACGCTCGGCCGGACGATTGACCGCCCGCTGCTCGACGACCTGCGCGGGAACGGGTTGTGCGGGAACAGCGGGGACGGGCTGGGCGGGGATGGCGCCGACCGGCCCGGTGTGAACGTCGTATCCGTGAGTGGTGGCCATGACGGCTCCCCTTTCCCTGTCGATCCGTGATGTTCGGCGGTCCTTGCGACACCCTCATCACACCGCCTCCCCCGACCCTCACCACAGAGCCGTAAGGACCGCGCCAGTGGGACTTTCGGCCTCTTCGCGATCAGCAGGAGGCGAGCACGTCACTTCCACGACGGCGGCGTACAACAGAACGGGAGAGCGAGCAGGTCGTCGTCACCACGGGCGAGGCGAAGCGACGCCGATCGGACGGCCACACGAGTCGCTGGCACCTAACGGTGGAATACCGTGGAGTGGATGCCGTCCGGATCGATCGTGTGCCATCGCACCGGGTTCCGGTCGGAGGCCGGCACGACACGACACGACACGACACACGGAGTTTTCGATCCCTACCGGCCCACGTCAAGGGAGGCTAACGTGCAGAGCATGATTCGCGTTTTCCTGGTGGACGATCACGAGGTGGTACGGCGGGGTGTGGCCGCGCTGCTGGGCTCCGAGGACGACATCGAGGTGATCGGCGAGGCCGGCACCGCCGAGTCCGCCATCGCCCGCATCCCGGCCCTCAAGCCCGACGTGGCCGTGCTGGACGTGCGCCTGCCCGACGGCAGCGGGGTGGACGTGTGCCGCGAGGTGCGCTCGCGGCTGCCGGAGCTGGCGTGCCTGATGCTGACCTCCTACGCCGACGACGACGCGCTGTTCGAGGCGGTCATGGCCGGGGCGTCGGGGTACGTGCTCAAGCAGATCCACGGCTCGGACCTGGTGGGCGCGGTCCGTACGGTCGCCGCAGGGCAGTCGCTGCTGGACCCGCAGACCACCGCCTCCATGCTGTCGCGGCTGCGGGACAGGTCGCACAAGGAGGACCCGCTGGCGGCCCTGTCGGACCAGGAGCGCCACATCCTGGAGCTGATCGGCGAGGGCCTGACCAACCGGCAGATCGGCGAGCGGATGTTCCTGGCCGAGAAGACGGTCAAGAACTACGTCTCCAACCTGCTGGCCAAGCTCAACATGCAGCGCCGCACCCAGGTGGCGGCCATGGCGGCCCGCTTGAGGGCAGATCGTCAGTGAGAGAGGGGACTTTCGTCCCTAACGGCCTCGCAGGGCGAACGGGCAGCCTGGAGGGTATGAAGCTCGACTCGGCGGGTCTGCGGATCCTTTCCCGGCAGGAGTGCGTCGCCCTCCTGGCGACGGCCTCGATCGGGCGCATCGTGTTCACCGACCAAGCCCTGCCCGCGGTGCAGCCGGTCAACTTCGTGCTCGACGGCGAGGACATCGTGATCCGCACGGGCGTCGGCTCCAAGCTCGCCGCCGCGGCCGGCAACGCGATCGTCGCCTTCGAGGCCGACGAGTTCGATCCCGTCGCCCGCACCGGCTGGTCGGTCACCGCCGTCGGGCCCGCACGCGCCGTGCACGAACCGGGCGAGATCGAGCGCCTGTCCGCGCTCCCCCTGCGTACCTGGGTGCCGGGCAGCCGTGACCACTACATCGTGGTACGTGCCGAGCAGATCACCGGCCGCCGCATCTCGTCCCGGTACGACGAGCGGGAGACCTGACCTCCCTCCGCCCTGAACCTTTCCTCCCGGACGTCATTCCAGCCTCCTACGGGCCCTTACGTCCCATGGGTCCCGGTACCTGCGGCCGTCACCGGCCGGAACGACCCGTGATCATGCGGCCCCGTCCCGCCGAAACCGTCTTGGCCGCCGTGCTCGACATGCTGCTCGCCCCCCGGACGGCCGGCCGGACGCCCCGACCCGCATCGGCGGGGCCGTCGGGAAGCAGGCGGGATTACACGGCCGGCACCACCCCGAAGCATCCGCCGGCGGCAGCGACCAATGGCGACCGCGCCGGGACTTCCGGCCCTATGGGCGGCGCTCGGCCGGGCGTGGGATGGAGGTGAGAAGCACGAGGAGACCACGGAGGTGGGCAGATGACCACACTCGTCCGCAGGGAACCGAAGGGACTGTTTCCGGAGATCTTCGACTGGCTGGAAGGACCGCTGGCGGGATTCCGCCCGGCGATCGGCCCTTCGATCCGGTTCGAGGACTATGTCAAGGACGGCAGGTACGTGCTGCTGGCCGAACTCCCCGGTATCGACCCCGACAAGGACCTCGAGATCACCCTCACCGACGGCGTCCTGGCCGTCCACGCCGAACGGCACCACGAGGACAAGGACGCGCACCGCACCGAGTTCCGCTACGGCGCGCTCACCCGCTCCATCGTCCTGCCCGCGGGAGCCGATCCCAAGGACGTCACGGCGGTCTACGACAAGGGCCTGCTGGAGATCAGCGTGAAGCTCGACGACGGCAAGGGCGAGGGTGTCCGCATCCCCGTCGGCAAGGCCCGCACCACCGAATGACACACCAACGGGCCCGCTCGGGCGAGCGGGCCCGGCCCATCACGGATGGAGGACATGGCATGCGCACCAAGGTAGAGAACGTCATGACCAAGAACGTGGCGCTGGTCACCGCCGACACGCCGTTCAAGGACATCGCCGAGACGCTCATCGAGCACGCGGTGAGCGCCGTTCCCGTCGTGGACGAGGAAGGACGCGTCATCGGCATCGTCTCCGAGGCCGATCTGCTCGCCAAGGAGGAGTTCCGCGAGCAGTACTACCGCGAGGGGTACCAGCCGCCGCTGCGCACCCGGCTGCGGCACCGGCTGGGCCAGGAGGGCCGCGACCTGAGGGTCAAGGCGCACGGTGATGTCGCCGCCGAGCTGATGACCTCCCCCGCGGTCACCGTCGCCAAGGAGATGTCGGTGGTCGGCGCCGCCAGGCTCATGGAGGAACACGGGATCAAACGACTTCCGGTCGTCGACCACCAGGACCGCCTGGTGGGCGTCGTCAGCCGCCGCGACCTGATCAGGGTCTTCGTGCGGCCCGACTCCGACATCGCCGACGAGGTCCGCAAGGAGGTCCTGGCCCGCTCCCTGTGGGTGGACACCGAGCAGGTCCACGTCCAGGTCGACCACGGTGTCGTCACCCTGACCGGCACCATGGAGCGCCACAGCGAGGCCGATCTGGCGGCCCGGATGACCGGCCGCATCAACGGCGTCGTCGACGTGATCAACGAGGTGCGGTGGAAGGAGGACGACCACACCTGGAACGCGCGGTGAACCGTCGCACCACCGCCCCCTCACGGTCCCGGTCAGGACCTTCCGTCGCACGGCCCTGACCGGGACCGTCGTCGTCTCCGGGCCGCCGACGCCCGGGACCGTCGCCGTCTCCGTCTCCGGGCCGGCCGACGCCCGGCCGCGACTTCGGAGACCAAGGTCCCGAATGCAGGTGCCTTTCGGCTCCGGCGCGCCGGAGCCGTGACGGAGATCCTGAAGATGACCGCAGCAGAACGACGCCCGAGGTGATCCAGATGACCGACCAGGCCGCCCCCCCCGACCACCGTCACCGAGATGATCGACACCCTGGTGGGGAACGCGCTGAAGGCGTTGGACGACTATGCCGCCTTCGACCAGGAGCGGATCGACCACATCGTCAAGAAGGCGTCCGTCGCCGCGCTCGACAGGCACGCCGACCTGGCCGAGCGGGCCGTCGCCGAGACCGGGCGCGGCGTGTTCGAGGACAAGGCGGTCAAGAACATCTTCGCCTGCGAGCACGTGACCCACAGCATGGCGAGCCTCAAGACCGTCGGCGTCGTCTCGCGCGACGACATCAGCGGGCTGGTGGAGATCGCCGAACCCGTGGGCGTCGTCTGCGGGATCACCCCGGTCACCAACCCGACCTCGACCACCGTCTTCAAGGCGCTGATCGCGCTGAAGACGCGTAACCCGATCGTGTTCGCCTTCCATCCGGCCGCCCAGGAGTGCAGCGCGGCCGCGGCCAGGGTCGTGCGGGACGCCGCGGTCGCGGCCGGCGCGCCCGAGCACTGCGTGCAGTGGATCGAGCAGCCGTCCCTGGCGGCGACGAGCGCGCTGATGCGTCACGACGGCGTGGCGACGATCCTGGCCACCGGCGGCAACGGCATGGTGCGGGCGGCGTACTCGGCGGGCAAGCCCGCCCTCGGGGTGGGCGCCGGCAACGTGCCCGCCTACGTGGAGGCCACCGCGGACCTGCGCCGCGCGGTCAACGACATCGTGCTGTCCAAGTCCTTCGACAACGGCATGATCTGCGCCTCGGAGCAGGCCGTGATCATCGACGACGCGGTGTACGAGGACGTGCTCGCCGAGTTCGCCGTCCTGCACGCGTACCTGGCCGACGCCGAGGAGAAGCGCAAGCTGGAGGCGTTCCTGTTCGGCGCGGCGGCCGAGGGCGAGTCGTGCGCGCAGTCGAGGATCAACGCCGACGCCGTGGGCCGGCCGGCGGGCTGGATCGCCGAGCAGGCCGGGTTCACGGTGCCCGAGGGCACGTCGATCATCCTCGTCGAGACCGGGCAGGTCGGCCCGTCCGAGCCGCTGACCCGGGAGAAGCTCTGCCCGGTGCTGGCGGTGCTGCGCGCCGGCAGCCGCGAGGAGGCGATCGTGACGGCCGAGCGGATGGTGGAGTTCGGCGGGCTGGGACACAGCGCCGCGATCCACACCCGCGACGAGGACCTGGCCGAGGAGTTCGGCCGTCGGGTGAAGGCGGTACGGATCATCTGGAACGCGCCCTCCTCCCAAGGCGGCATCGGCGACATGTACAACGCGTTCGTCCCGTCGCTGACCCTCGGCTGCGGCAGCTACGGCCGCAACTCGGTCTCCCACAACGTCTCCGCGGTCGACCTGCTCAACATCAAGCGGATCGGCCGGCGCACCAACAACCTGCAGTGGTTCAAGGTCCCGGCGAAGGTCTACTTCGAGCCGCACGCGATCCGCTACCTGGTCGACATGCCCGACGTGCACCGGGTGACCATCGTGACCGACCCGACGATGACCCGCTTGGGATACGTCGACCGCGTTCTCACCGTGCTGGGCCGGCGCCCGGAGCGGGTCGCCCTGCAGATCATCGACGACGTGGAGCCCGAGCCGAGCGTCGCCACCGTCGACCGGGGCGCCGAGATGATGCGCGCGTTCCGGCCCGACACCATCATCGCGCTCGGCGGCGGGTCGGCGATGGACGCGGCCAAGGTGATGTGGCTGCGCTACGAGCACCCCGAGGTCGTCTTCGACGACATGAGGCAGAAGTTCTTCGACGTCCGCAAGCGCGCCTTCACCTTCCCCCCGCTAGGCGGGCTGGCGCGGCTGGTGTGCGTGCCGACCACCTCGGGCACCGGCGCCGAGGTCACCCCGTTCGCGGTGATCACCGACACCGTGACCGGCAAGAAGTACCCGCTGGCCGACTACGCCCTCACCCCGAGCGTCGCCATCGTCGACCCCGTCCTGGCCGCGGACCTGCCGGCCGTGGTCACCGCCGACAGCGGCTTCGACGCCCTCACCCACGCCATCGAGGCGTACGTGTCGGTCTACGCCAGCGACTTCACCGACGGCCTGGCGCTGCACGCGATCAAGCTGGTCTTCGCCCACCTGGAGCGCGCGGTCAAGCGCGGCGCCGCCGACCCGGTCGCCAGGGAGCGGATGCACAACGCTGGCACCATCGCCGGGATGGCCTTCGGCAACGCCTTCCTCGGCATCGTGCACGCCATGTCGCACACGCTCGGCGCGACGTTCCACGTGGCGCACGGTCGTACCAACGCGCTCCTGCTGCCCCACGTGATCCGCTACAACGGGACGGTTCCCGCCAAGCTGTCGGGCTGGCCGAAGTACGAGCACTACCGGGCTCCCGAGCGGTTCCAGGAGATCGCCCAGGCGCTCGGCCTGCCCGCCGCCACCCCGGCCGAGGGCGTGGAGTCCCTGGCCGCCGCGGTGGAACGGCTCCGGGAGGCCGTGGACATCCCGGCCTCCTTCCGGGACCTCGGCGTCGAGGAGGCGGCGTTCATGGTCGCGCTCCCCCAGCAGGCCCGCAACGCCTACGAGGACCAGTGCGCCCCGGCCAACCCCCGGATGCCGATGCTCGACGACATGTGCGACCTCATGCGCGCCGCCTACCACGGCAGGCGCTGACCCGGACCCGGCGGCCGGAGCCGTCGCCCCGGCCGCCTTCGCGCACCACCCGAACCGAATGGAGGCGACACGCGATGCGGACCTACGTGTACGACTTCGCCGACGGCGACAAGGACATGAAGGACCTGCTCGGCGGCAAGGGGGCCAACCTGGCCGAGATGACCCGGCTGGGCCTGCCCGTCCCGCCCGGTTTCACCGTCACCACCGAGGCCTGCCGCTCCTACCTGGCGCAGGGCGTGGCCCCGGCGGAGCTGGAGGAGGAGATGGCCGTCCACCTGCGGCGGATCGAGAAGACCATGAACCGCGCTTTCGGCGACCCCGGTGACCCGCTGCTGCTGTCGGTCCGCTCCGGTGGCCGCTTCTCCATGCCCGGCATGATGGAGACCGTCCTGGACATCGGTCTGACCGACGCGACCGTCGCCGGGCTGGCCGCCTTTGGCGGCGAACGCTTCGCGTGGGACTGCTACCGCCGGCTCATCTCCATGTATGGCTCGACCGTCGAGGGCATCGCGGACTCCGCGTTCGAGAACGCGCTGGCGGCGTTGCGCCGCGAGCGCGGCGTCGCCTGCGATCCGGAGCTGAGCGCCGCCGACCTGCGCGAGCTGGTGGGCACCTACAAGGAGATCTTCCGCGCGCACACCGGCACCGGCTTCCCGCAGGACCCGGCCGAGCAGCTCGCCGGCACCGTGCTGGCCGTCTTCCGCTCCTGGAACACCGAACGTGCCCGCCTGTACCGGCGCGCCGAGCACATTCCCGACGACCTGGGCACCGCCGTCAATGTGATGGCCATGGTGTACGGCAACCGCGGCCCCGGGTCGGGCACCGGTGTGGCCTTCACCCGCGATCCCGCGACCGGCGCGCGCGGCGTCTACGGCGACTACCTGCCCGACGCCCAGGGCGAGGACGTGGTGGCCGGTATCCGCGACACTCTGCCCTTGCAGGAGCTCGCCCGGCTGGACCGCCGCTGTTTCGACGAGCTGGTGCGGGCGATGGACGTGCTGGAGCGCCGCTATCGCGACCTGTGCGACATCGAGTTCACCATCGAGGGCGGCAGGCTGTGGATGTTGCAGACCCGGGTCGGCAAGCGGACCGCCGCGGCTGCCTTCGTCATCGCCGCCCAGCTCGTCGACGAGGGGGTCATCGATCTGGACGAGGCGCTGCGGCGCGTCGACGGCGCCCAGCTCGGCCGGCTCATGTTCCCCCGGTTCGACCTGTCGGGCTCCCCCGAGCGGATCGCCTCCGGCGTGCCCGCCTCCCCCGGGGCCGCCTCGGGCCGGGCGGTGTTCGACTCTCGCCGCGCCGCCGAGGCCACCGGTCCGGTCATCCTGGTGCGGCGCGAGACCAATCCCGACGACCTGCCCGGCATGCTCGCGGCCCGCGGCATCCTGACCAGCCGCGGCGGCAAGACCTCGCACGCGGCCGTCGTCGCCCGAGGCATGGGCCGCACCTGCGTCTGCGGTGCCGGTGACCTTGAGGTCGATCCCGAAGGTCGGCTGTTCCGGGCCGGTTCGGTGACCGTCCGCGAAGGCGACATGATCTCCGTGGACGGCACCACCGGGACGGTGTACCTGGGCGAGCTGCCCGTGGCCCCGTCACCGGTCGTGCGCCACCTCGAGGGCGACCCCGAAAACGCCCCCGTGGACGGCCTCGACGCCGGCTCGGGGCCGCTCGTCTCGGCTGTGGGCAGGCTCCTCGCCCACGCGGACACGCTGCGCCGGCTGGGGGTGCAGGCCAACGCCGACACTCCCGAGGACGCCGCCCGCGCCCGCCGGTTCGGTGCCGCCGGGATCGGGCTGTGCCGGACCGAGCACATGTTCCTCGGCCCGCGGCGCGCCCTGGTGGAGCGCCTCATCCTGGCCCAGGGCGAGCAGGAGGTCGGGGCGGTGCTGGAGGAACTGCTGCCGCTGCAGCGGGCGGACTTCATCGGCGTCCTGGCGGCCATGGACGGGCTGCCGGTGACCATCCGGCTGATCGATCCGCCGCTGCACGAGTTCCTTCCCCCGTTGGAGGAGCTGCTCGGCGCCGAGACCGCCCGTGAGCGGGCTCTGCTGGCCGCGGTACGCAGGATGCACGAGAGCAACCCGATGCTCGGGCTGCGCGGTGTCCGGCTCGGCCTGGCCATCCCCGGTCTGTTCGCCATGCAGGTCCGCGCCATCGGCGAGGCCGCCGCCATCCGCGTCCGGGACGGCGGGACCCCACGACCGGAGATCATGATCCCGCTGGTCGGCGACGTCCGCGAGCTGGCTCTGGTCCGCGCCGAGTCCGAGCGGGTGCTGGCCGGGATCGACGACGCGCCGCCGATCCCGATCGGGACGATGATCGAGGTGCCCCGGGCGGCCCTCACCGCCGGCGACATCGCCGGGCAGGCCGAGTTCTTCTCCTTCGGCACCAACGACCTGACCCAGATGACCTGGGGATTCTCCCGCGACGACGTGGAGGCCTCGTTCCTGCCGCAGTATCTGCGCCTGGGCGTCTTCGAGACCTCACCGTTCGAGACGATCGACCGGCGCGGTATCGGCCGCCTGATCGAGCTGGCCGTCAAGGAAGGGCGAGGCGCTCGTCCCGGGCTGCGGATCGGTGTCTGCGGCGAGCACGGGGGCGACCCCGACTCCGTGTGGTTCTTCCACGACGCGGACCTGGACTACGTCTCCTGCTCGCCGTACCGGGTGCCGGTCGCTCGCCTGGAGGCGGGCCGTGCGGCCCTCCCCCGTCGGTGAGCAGACACGCACGAGGGGCCCGGCCGACCGGTCACGGCGGCATCCGGTCCACCGTGACAAGGGGATCGCCCGTGACTCCTCAACAGCAACCGGCGCCCGTGTCGGCGCCGGCCGGGGCCTTCGTCTCACCGGGCTGCTCATCAGCCGGGCCGCACGCGCACGACGCGGCCGGGTCCTGGCCGGCGGCCGCGGACCTGCCCGGGGTGCCGGCGTCGGCCTTGACGACGTACACCTCCCAGGGTTCGGCGCCGGGGCCGATCCACACCGAACGCCTTCCCCGCCGCGCGGGCAAAGGACGCTGATGAGCGCATGTCCGTACCGCGGCCCCACCAGGACCTACTTGAAACGATCGACATCAGGGTCGTCCGGGCCGCCGGTTTCCAGCGACACCGGTCTCTTCGCCGGGCCACGGCGAGAGCAGCGATGAGATCGGCGCGGTGAGCCTCGCTGCGACGAGGTCAATGCCTCGACGGAGACGATGACCACGGCGACGGTCGCCATGAGGGCCGCGACGAGCGGCATGTCGAAGTGCGATCCGTTCACGGGAAAGAGCTGCCAGGCGACGTTGAGCGTCATGTGGAAGAGCGTCATGGCGAAGACGCTGCGGCCCATGTGGTCGAACAGCCAGATCATGATCACCCGTGCGGCGACGGTACCGAGCGACCACCAGGCGATCCAGGAGACCGAGCGCTGGACCTGCAGCAGCGGTACCCAGTGCCACACCGCCCAGACCGTTCCGAGAACGAGGCCGGCCCGCACCGCTCCCCATCGTTCCTGCAGGGGCTGCGTGGCATACCCCGACCAGCCCAGCTCCTCGCACAGGGCGCCGACGAAGAACCCGAGAAAAAGGAACAGTATCAACGACGCAGAGAAGCGCGGATCCGGGAGAACGGTTCCCGTCAGGCGGAGCAGGAGGAACGACGCCGTCACCACGGTGGGATACAGCAGGAGGGCGGGGATGTACCAGGCCTTCACCGGGACCCGGCCGCCGTCGAACGACCGTGCCAGTAGCACCCGCACGCCCGCGACGCCGTCCTCGCGGTGCCTCAGCACCACGGCGGCGACGACCGGGCAGACGAAGGCCAGCCCCGACAGGGGGATGCCGGGCAGGATCTGCGACCCGACCATGGCGTCAAGTGTCAGAAAGGGCACGGTGAAGGCGAAGACCAGCAGAAAGAACGCGGTCGGCGACCTTCGAGGGGAGGTCTCGGCCTCCGTCATCGACGCTGATCCCACGGGCGCGCGGGACGTCCTGGAACGGCGGAAGCCAAGAAAAAATGTGGGATACCATGTCTCATGTACGGAAAGTACTCAGTCGAGAGTGAGATGTCCATGCCGGGTGAGCCTCGCGTGCCCGGCGGCCCAGGCCGCCGAAGGCCCCGGCTGAACGATCAGGAGACCCAGCGGCGGATGCTCGACGCGGCGCTGGCCATGGTGCACCGGGACGGACTCACCGTCGGCCTCGATCACATCGGCTTCGAGGAGGTCATCCGCGACGCCGGGGTGTCGCGCACCGCCGTCTACCGCCGATGGCCCTACAAGGACCTGTTCTTCGCCGACCTGCTGCGAGAGCTGGCGCAAGGCGCCGCTCCGGCCGCCGCGATCGCCGAGGAGGACACCATGCGACTGCTCGCCTCGGTGGTGGCCGGACGAACAAAGGAGCTGGCCTCGCCACACGGCAGGCACGGTCTCATCACCGAGATGCTGCGGGTCAGCGCGAGCAGCGATTTCGAGGCCATCCACGACTCCGCCGAGTGGCGCACCTATCTGGCACTGCAGGCCACGTTCCTGAGCCTGCCCGACGGCGACCTGCGCGACGAGGTCCAAGCCGCACTGGCCCGCTCCGAGGCACGGTTCGTCGAGCGGGTGGCGCGCGGCTGGGAGCAGATCGCCGGCGCCATGGGCTACCGGCTACGGCCTGGTTCCGGAGGCGGCTTCACCGTCATCGCGACCTTGGCCGGCGCGACGATGCGCGGGCTGGTCCTGATGGCGCTGTCGGATCCCGAACTGCTGACGCGCCGCGTGAGCGCCGACCCCACCGCGGCCGGCGCTCACGCCGACTGGACGCTGGTCGGCCTGGCGGCGGCCTGCATCGCCACCACCTTCCTCGAGCCCGATCCGGACGTCACATGGGACGGTGAACGCGTGGCGTCGCTGCACGCCCTGCTCGGGCACGATGCATCCGACCAGTTCAGCGCCAACCCTGACCGGCGACCTCATCCGGGGTGAGACGTTCCGTCTCCCGTCACGATCGCCGGGAGGAGTCCGGGTCCGTGGGCACGGGGGCGAGGACCGCCGAGCCCTCGCGGACATAGTCCGGCAGCGGGCGCACCCGGCCGTCGAGGTGCCACTGCTCCAGGGCCCCGAAGTAGACGCCGAACAGGTAGGCGCGGACGGTGACGCGCGCCTGCGTCGGAGCGACACCCTTGGAGCGCAGCGCGGCCACCAGGCGCTCGGCGAGATCGTCCAGGGCGGTGTACACGGCTTCGCGTACCGGCGGCTCCTCCAGCACGTAGCGCATGCCGCGCCAGGGGGTGTAGGCCGCCGCCTCGCCCGAGGGCGCCGCGGCCGCGTAGACGCTCGCCACGATCCGCTGAAGCGTGCCCGGGAGATCGTCCAGGTCGAGCTGCTCCTCCAGCAGGTCCTGGCCGACGGCGGCATGGGTGTCGGTGGCGAACAGGCCCTCCTTGGTGCCGAAGTAACGGTAGAAGGTGCGCGGCGACACTCCGGCGGTCGCGGCCACCTGCTCGACGGTGACCGCGCCGTAGCCGTGCTCGTCGAACAGGTCCATCGCCGTCTCGATGATGTGGTGCATCGCGGCCAGCCGGTTGCGCTGGCGAAGGGTCAAGGGCACCGCCCAAGCCTACCGCGCACATGACCCAGACCCGCTGTATGACAGTTCGTGCCATATTGACATTAAGTGTCATCGGTTGAAGGATGAGGGCCGTCCCCACCACCGGGCGGCGGGCCACCGTCCCCGTCCTGCTCCCGGTGACCGAAAAGACCCCCGTCCGGTGCCGGCGCGCGCGATCTGCTTCCCACGGCGCCATCCGCCCTTTCACCGTACGAACGCGGTAAGCCCGCCCCGGCGCGGACACCGTCTGAGAAAACGAGGCTGACAATGCCCACCCACGCCCTCGTAGGGCACCTGGTTATCGCCACCGCCCCGCTGACCGCCCTGCTGGCCCTCGTCTATGCCTGGCGACCCCAGGCCCGGCGCCGATTGCGCATCCCCTTCGTCACCATCGGCGTAGTGAACATGGCCCTGGTCGGCTGGGCGGCGCAGGCCGGTGCCACGCTCCTGGACATGTTCAAGGCCACGGGAAGGACCACGGGTGAGGAGTTGTCGGCGACGGCCGTGGTGCACGCCCACCAGGCGGACGCGCTGAGCGTGGCCTCGCTGACCCTGCTGCTGGCCGCCGTCGTCCTGCTGTGGTGGGTGCTGGCGCCGAGCAGACCTCGCACGACGGGCGCGACGGCCGGCGCCTGCCTTCTGAGCACCTGCGCGCTGGCCGTCTGCTGGTTCAGCGCCAGCACGCTCGTCGAGGCGACGCGCTCGGTATGGACGCATCACACCCTCTGGCAGGGCTGAACCGGTGATCGGCGCCCGCGTCACACTTCGTCGCGTCGCGGGGCGGGCGAGGTGAGGGTCCTGGAAGCGGTGCTGGTGGTCACCGATTTGCTGATCTTCCTCGCCCTGGTGATCCTGATCCCGCGCACGCTGCGCGTGCTCCGACAGGCGGCGCCCGCGGCGCCCGCGGCGGCGGTGGCGCAGGCGCTGCTGGAGGGGCCGCGCTGGCAGGTGATCCCGGCCTACGCGCTGGCGGCGGCCATCACCGTGGTGTGGCTGCTCGGCGTCCTGGCACCGGCGCGCCGCCCGGTCCGGCTCCTGCGGCTCCGGCGGTTCGCCACCGCCGTCACCGTGGTGCTGGCCGCGATGGGGCTGGCCGTCTCGACGGCACTGGCGATCCTGCTGCCCGTGTTCTCCTTCGCACCGCCCACCGGCCCGCACCGGATCGGCACCGTGACCTACCACTGGACCGACGGCGGGCGTCCCGACGTCCTCGCCGCGGATCCGCGTGCCCGCCGCGAGCTGATGGTGCAGATCTGGTACCCCGTCGCCGGCGCGCCGTCCGCTCCCCGTGCCGCCTACGTCCAGGACGAGGACGTCCTCGTGGCCATGGCGCGACTGGCGCGGGTGCCGGACTTCACCTTCGGGCACCTGCGTCACGTGACGACGAACGCCGTCACCTCCGCACCCGTGGCCGCTCAGCACTCCCGCTACCCGGTGCTGATCTTCCTGGAGGGGGCCATGGGCTTTCGCCAGATAAACACCTTCCAGGTCGAGCACCTGGTCTCCCACGGCTACGTCGTCGCAGCCGTCGACCATCCCCACACCGCCGCCTCGGTGCGTTTCCCCGACGGGCACCGCATCGCCGCGCTGCCCGCAGCCCGGCTCAGGGCCCTGATCGACCGGAGCCTCGACCCGGCCGGCGAGCGGGCCGGCGAGCGGGCCGACCAGACCCCGGCGCCCGGCGGCCGCTCGCTCGGCGGCGGCCTCGTCCCCCACCTCGCGCGCGATGTCACCTTCACCCTGGACCGCCTGACCGCCCTGGACCGGGCGGACCCGGCCGGCCTCCTGACCGGACGGCTGGACCTGCGCCGCATCGGCGCCTTCGGCGTCTCACTGGGCGGCATCGTCACCGGCGAGGCCTGCCGGACAGAACCGCGCCTGCGCGCCTGCCTGATGATGGACACCCGCATGACCCCCGCCGTGGTACGCCAAGGCCTCGACCGGCCCAGCATGTGGATCACCCGCGACGCCGCCACCATGCGGCGCGAGGGCTGGTCCGCCGACGACATCGACCAGCACCAGAGCAGCATGCGGGCGGTCTTCGACAAACGGCCCGCGGACGGCTACCTCGTGCGCGTACCCGGCATGTTCCACGCCGACTTCACCGACGTCTCCTCCTGGTCACCGGCGCTGTCCCGTTTCGGGATCACTGGCTCGGTCCCCGCGCAACGCGCGCACACCATCCTCAACGCCTACACCCTGGCGTTCTTCGACCGGCACCTGAAAAACCTCCCGACCCCACTGCTGGACGGCCCCGCACCGGACTATCCGGACGTACTGCTCAAAACACGCCAACCCTGAGTACTTCACGTCTCACGAGGACACACCCGATGACAGGAGAACAGACGATGGCGACCACGCCGGGCCACCCGGAATCAGGCATCCTCGGCCGACTGTACGCGCTCAAACGGTGGATGTACCGCGGCGACCGCCCCGGCCTCCTGGCACGGGCGCTGAACCACGTGGCCGCACTGCAGTACTCGACCGGGGTGCTCGCATCCCGCCGGGCGGCCACGCTCGAGGTACGCGGGCGCTCCAGCGGCCGGACGATCACCGTCCCGGTAGTGGTCGCCGACCACGAAGGCCGGGAATACCTCGTGTCCATGCTCGGCAACAACGCCAACTGGGTCCGCAACGTCCGCGCCGCCGACGGCCGGGCGGTCCTGCACCGAGGCCGGCGCAGGCCGATCGTGCTCCAGGAGGTCGACCCCGGCGCGCGTGCCCCGATCCTGCGCCGCTACCTGGCACTGGCGCCCGGCGCCCGCCCGCACCTGCCGGTCACCAGGGACTCCCCGCCGGAGGCCTTCGCGGCGATCGCCGAAGCACACCCCGTCTTCCGGATCACCTCACCGCACACGGCCGGGCACGCCTGACCCGTCCGCCGGCCGCCCGGGCAAGCGTGTCGTCGACGGATACCGCTCGGTGTAGGAGCCTCCAGCCAGGCGTGCGCCACCGCCGCCGGGCCACCGTGCCCGGGGCCGGCGATGTAGATCATGTCCTGGTCGCGTTCGGCGATGATCCGGTTCAGGTGCGCGAAACAGAAGTTCAACCCCGGCGTGGTCCCCCAGTGCCCCAGCAGGCGCGGCTTGATGTGCTCTGGCCCTCCCCTCTGGCCGGGCAGTGTCCTCCGTGTGGGTGACCGCGAGGTGGTGAGATGCCGGGTGCGACATCGGGAGATTTCGTGTTCGAGACGTGGAAAGACCCGCTCCCTGTGCGGTGGGAGCGGGTCTTCGGTCTGCGGGCGGGGTGAGCGCCGGGTGCTCAGCGCAGGATGGGGTAGCGGCGCACCAGGGGGGTGGTGGCCCACCAGGTGCCGATGCCCCAGGTGGTGCCGGCGCCGGCCAGGGCCAGGCCGGCCAGGACGGCGGTGTAGATGAGGTGGTCGTCCAGGACGGGGTTGTTCTGCAGGGGCAGCTCTGCGGCCCACATCAGGATCATCATCAGTCCTCCGGCGACGGCGGCGATGCGCAGGCCGATGCCCAAGAGGAGGGCGGTGCCCACGCCCAGCAGGCCGAGCATGAACAGCCAGTCCACCCACCCCTGTCCGGCCAGCGCGCCGAACACCCCGCCCAGCGCGTTCTCGCCGGTGCCCTTGAGGAAGCCGGTGGTGGGGCTGGCTCCGGTGAGCCAGGCCCGCTCGGTGGGGGTGGCGAAGCCCAGGCCGAAGGTCTTGTCCACGAACGCCCACAAGAAGATGAACCCCAGACCGATCCGGGTGATCGCCCAGGCACGCTCGGCCGGACGATTGACCGCCCGCTGCTCGGCGGGCTGTGTGGGAACAGCGGGACCGGCCTGAACGGGGACGATCTGCGCGGGAACGATTCGTGCGGCAACGGGCTGCGCGGGAGCGGCGCCCGTGGCCGGCCCGGTGTGAACGTCGTATCCGTGAGTGGTGGCCATGACGGCTCCCCTTTCCCTGTCGATCCGTGATGTTCGGCTGTCCTTGCGACACTCCCATCACACCGCCTCCCCACCCCCCACCACAGAGCCGTAAGGACCCCGCCGCGGTCTCGAACGTCCCTCCCCCGCGGGACCTTCGGCCCTGCCGCACCACGTATGAGACGAGTGGAATGGCGGAAAGAGTCCATACCGCCAGGAAGAGGAAGACACGCGCGTGAGCGTCGGCGCGATCCGCGCGCCGTGGCGGGACCGCGATTGCATCCCCCTCCGGAAGGATCGATGAGAATGCTGGCTCGCGATGTCATGACCGGCCCGGTCATCACGCTCCGGCCCGCCCATACGGTGCGCTGGGCCGTCCGGGTGCTGCTGGCCAACGCCGTCACCGCCGCTCCCGTCCTGGACGACGACGGGACGCTCGTGGGGATCGTCAGCGAGATGGACCTGCTGCGAGGGGAGTTCCAGCCCGACCCGCGTACCGCGATGCGCCCCATCCTGGGTCACGCCGCTCCCCCGCCGCTGCGGGTGGAGGAGGTGATGACCCGCCAGGTGGTGACCGTCACCCCCACGACCGACGTCGCCCGGCTGGTCGAGCTCCTCATCGCCGAGCGCGTCAAGAGCCTCCCGGTCCTGGAGGGCGAGCGGGTGGTCGGCATGGTCAGCCGGCGTGACCTGATACGCATGCTGGCCCGCTCGGACGAGGAACTGCGCGCGGACGTGATCGCCGCCCTGACTGAGCAGTATCCCCTCGGGCCGAGCTGGGACGTCACCGTCGAGGACGGGGTGGCCACGCTGAGCGGGCACGCCGACGACCGGCACGACCGGATCGCCGACCTGCTGACCAGGACCGTCCCCGGCGTCACCCGGGTGAGGCACCTTCCGTGACCGGGCCGGCGTGTCCGGCACCGTACGGCACCGTACGGCACCGCCGATCAAGGACGTTGGTCCCCTCCCCCGGTGACCTCCGGCCGATGAAACGGGCCTCGCCGACGACGACAGTGGAGATGTAGACGAGCGACGAGGGGGTTCTCCCGATGACGAGCACGACGAACGCGACGAGCACGGTGGCCGTGCGGAACACGTCGGCCGAGCGGCGGGGGGTGGCCCCGGCGCCGTGGCGGGGGTTCCGCGGCGAGGGGTGGCGCACGGGTGTGGACGTGCGCGCCTTCATCCAGGACAATTACCTCCCCTACGTGGGCGACGAATCATTCCTGGCCGGGCCGACGGACCGTACCCTGGCCGTCTGGAGGAAGATCACCGACCTGCTCCCCGAGGAGCGCCGACGCGGGATCTACGACGTGGACGCCTCGACCCCGTCGTCGATCACGGCGCACGCGCCGGGCTACATCGACCGTGACCGCGAGCTGATCGTGGGGCTGCAGACCGACGCGCCGCTGAAGCGGGCCATCATGCCCGCGGGCGGGCTGCGGATGGTGGAGAACGGGCTGGCCGCCTACGGGTACACGCTCGACCCGAAGGTGAAGGAGATCTTCACCCTGTACCGCAAGACCCACAACGACGGCGTCTTCGACGCCTACACCCCCGAGATCCGCGCGGCCCGCCGTGCCGGGATCATCACCGGCCTGCCCGACGCCTACGGGCGCGGCCGGATCATCGGCGACTACCGGCGGGTCGCGCTGTACGGGGTGGCGCACCTGGTCACTGCCAAGAAGGCCGAGCTGCGCGCGCTGGAGGGCGCCTTCGCGAGCGACGCGGTGATCCGCGACCGCGAGGAGCTGTCGGAGCAGGTACGCGCGCTGGAGGAACTGCGCCGGATGGCGGCCTCCTACGGCCACGACGTCTCCCGCCCCGCCGCCACTGCGCGCGAGGCGATCCAGTGGCTGTACTTCGCCTACCTGGCCGCGGTCAAGGAGCAGAACGGCGCGGCCATGTCGCTGGGCCGCACCTCCACCTTCGTCGACGTCTACCTCCAGCGTGACCTGGAGGAGGGACGAATCACCGAGCAGCAGGCCCAGGAACTCGTCGACGACTTCGTGATCAAGCTGCGGATCGTGCGGTTCCTGCGCACCCCCGAGTACGACCAGCTCTTCTCCGGCGACCCGACCTGGGTGACCGAGTCGATCGGCGGCATGGGCGCCGACGGCCGCACCCTGGTCACCCGCACCAGCTACCGCTACCTGCAGACGCTGCGCAACCTCGGCCCGGCCCCCGAGCCGAACCTGACCGTCTTCTGGTCGGCACGGCTGCCCGAGCCGTTCAAGCGGTTCTGCGCCCGCCTGTCGATCGAGACCAGCTCCATCCAGTACGAGTCCGACGACCTGATGCGGCCCGTGCACGGCGACGACACCGCCATCGCCTGCTGCGTGTCCGCGGCCCCGGTGGGCAGGCAGATGCAGTTCTTCGGCGCCCGGGTCAACCTGGCCAAGACCCTGCTGTACGCGATCAACGGCGGCCGCGACGAGATGACCGGCGAGCAGATCGGCCCCGTGACGGAGCCTTTGCGCGGCGAGTACCTCGACCACGACCGGGTCATGGCGGCGTTCGAGACGATGATCGCCTGGCTCGCGCAGACCTACGTCGAGGCGCTGAACATCATCCACTACATGCACGACCGCTACGCCTACGAGCGCATCGAGATGGCGCTGCACGACCACCCGGTCAAGCGCACCCTGGCCTGCGGCATCGCCGGACTGTCGGTCGCGGCCGACAGCCTGTCGGCCGTCAAGCACGCCCGGGTGCGGGTGATCCGCGACGACAGCGGCCTGGCCGTCGACTACGACATCGAGGGCGACTTCCCCGCCTACGGCAACAACGACGACCGCGCCGACGACATCGCCGTGGGCCTGGTGCGCTCGTTCATGACCGAGATCCGCCGCCACCCCGCCTACCGCGGCGCCGAGCACACCCAGTCGGTGCTGACCATCACCTCCAACGTCGTCTACGGCAGGCACACCGGCAACACCCCCGACGGGCGTCGCGCGGGCGAGCCGTTCGCGCCGGGCGCCAACCCGATGAACGGCCGCGACCGGCACGGCCTGGTCGCCTCCGCCCTGTCGGTCGCCAAGCTGCCCTACGACCAGGCGGGCGACGGCATCTCGCTGACCAACACCGTCACCCCCGAGGGGCTCGGCCGTACCGAGCAGGAGCGGGTGGGCAACCTGGTCGGGGTGCTCGACGGCTACACCGACGCGGGCGGCTTCCACATGAACGTCAACGTGCTCAACCGGGCCATGCTGCTGGACGCGATGGAGCACCCCGACAGGTACCCGCAGCTCACGATCCGGGTCTCGGGGTACGCGGTGAACTTCGTCCGCCTCACCCGCGAGCAGCAGCAGGACGTGGTGGACCGCACCTTCCACGGATCGCTGTGAGGGAGGGCGCGATGAACCCGGCGGCGCGGTGCGAGCAGATGACCGGCGATCACGAGACCGCGCTACGGCAGGGCGAGGCCGAGCTTCGCCCGCCACCCGCGCCACCGGGCACCGGCGTCATCAGCTCCTGGGACCTGTCCATCGGCGTCGACGGCCCCGGCACCAGGTTCACCGTCTTCACCGCCGGCTGCCCGCTGCGCTGCCTGTACTGCCAGAACCCCGAGACCTGGCGGATGCGCGACGGCCGCCGCGTCACCGTCGACGAGGTCATGGACGAGGTCGGCAAGTACCGCCGGTTCCTCACCGTAGCCCACGGCGGGGTGACGATCAGCGGCGGTGAGCCGCTGCTGCAACCCGGCTTCACCGCCGAGGTGCTGCGCCGCTGCCGCGAGATCGGCCTGCACACCGCCCTGGACACCTCCGGTTTCCTGGGCGAGCGCGCCGGCGACGCGCTGCTCGCCGACACCGACCTGGTCCTGCTCGACATCAAGTCCTCCGACCCGGCCACCTACCACGGCCTGACCGGCGCCCCGCTGGAGCCCACCCTGCGCTTCGCCCGCCGCCTGGCCGCACTCGGCCGCCCCACCTGGGTCCGCTTCGTCCTGGTCCCCGGCCTCACCGACGACCCCGGCAACGTCGAGGGCATCGCCCGCTTCGTCGCCGGCCTGGGCAACGTCGAACACGTCGACGTGCTGCCCTACCACCGCATGGCCGCCGAGAAGTACCGGCGCCTCGGCCTGCCCTTCCCCCTGCCCGGCGTCCTGCCGCCCGGCCCGGAACTGCTGGAACGGGTCCACGCCCAGTTCCGGGCGCACGGCGTCACCAGCATCTGACCGACGAGGCTCCCCGTCCGGTCCGCCGGCCTGAATCCGTGCCGCTCGCCGGCCGGTGCCACGTCGGGCGACGTTCACCCCGTCCACGATCGCGCGGGCACGTACTTGTTGCGCCAGGCCGCCACCGGCGACGAAGCAGAAACGCGAGGACAGCCCGGGGCTCCCCCAAGAAGACGAGGGGCGACGAGGAAAACGGCCCGCCCGGGTGAGAATTCCCGGTCCGTACCGGACCAGGATCGAGCCGACACCGCGCCTGTGGAGCTCGGACGTCCACGGCCGACGGGCCGAGGACCCGCATGCCGACCGGCCCCTGGGCATCGAGGAGGCCGCGGGTGAACCGGTCAGGAGGACGGCGGGGCCGGGATCACGACCAGCGGGCAGGTGGCGTGGTGCAGCAGCGAGTGGCTGACCGATCCCAGCAGCAGCCCGGTCACCTCCCCGCGTCCGCGTGAGCCGACGACCAGCAGACCGGCGTGGGCCGAGGCCTCGGCCAGGACGTGCGCCGGGTGGCCGTGTTCGAGCCGCTGGGTGATCGTGACGTCGGGGTGGCGTTCGCTCCAGCCGGCCAGGGCCTCGGCCAGCAGGCGCCGTTCTGCCTCGGCGGCCTCCTCCGCGATCTGCAGGGCGGAGGGGCCTCCACCGACGACCGGAGTGCTCCAGGCGTGCACCGCCCGCAGGCCGACACCGCGCAGGGACGCCTCGGCGAAGGCGAACCCCAAGGCGTCCGCCCCCGCGGCCGAACCGTCCAGGCCGACGACCACCTCCCCGCCCGGCGGGGTGAGCGGATCGCGGACGACGGCCACCGGGCAGGCGGCCCGCCCGGCGACCCCCAGCGCCACCGAACCGAGCAGCATCCCCGCGAAACCCCCCAGCCCGTGATTGCCGACCGCCAGGAGCCCGGCGCCGGCGGCGGCCTCGATCAGGACGGTGCGCGGGTCACCGCCCAGCAGCTGCGTCCGTGCCGTGGCCCGGGGATCCTCCTGGTGGACGCGTTCCCGTGCCGCCTCCAGCGTGGAGGTGGCCCCCTCGCGCATCCAGCGGCCCACCTCTGCGTAGCGGTCCCGCTCGGAGATCTCCAAAGGCCAGGCGGGCATGGCGTACACCAGGCTCAGCTCGTCGCCGCGAAGCGCGGCCTCACGCGCCGCCCAGCCCGCAGCCGCGAGCGCCGCCTGCGAACCGTCCACTCCCACTACGATCATGACAACCTCCTCGTGTCATCCATGACACCATCACACCGGCGGGCGACCGGCGGGCGACAGCGGTAAAGGTCCTTTTACCCGAGGACCTCCGTCACCCTGTCCCGGTTCCCGGCCTCCCGTACTCGTCGCCGGGACGGGCGTCCGCTCCGTTCACGGCCGGCCACCGGGCAAGATCGCAGAGCAGGGGAGTGAGCACGGCCGTGCCCAGGGCCAGCGCCCACCCGGTCGCGGGCAGCGGCACCAGGGCCAGCGGGGCGCCGAGGAACGGGACAAGGGTGACGAGCACCTGAAGCAGCGCGGTGGCGGCGACCGCGATCGTGATCGTACGGCCGTGCCACCATCCCCGTTCGAAGGTCCACCGGCGGGCCCGCACGACGTAGGCGAGGGTGAGGCGGGCCAGGACCAGCGTGAGGACCGCCTGGGTGCGTACCTGCTCGTCGCTCCAGCCCATCCGGCGGGCCGCCTCGACCGCAGCGATCACCAGCAGGCCGACGACGAGGGAGCGCAGCGCGACCCGTCTGAGCACGGCGCCCGACAGCAGGCCGTCCCGTCGTGGCCGTAGTGCCAGGGGGTCTCCCGCGGGCCGGTCGACGCCCAGGGCGATGGCCGGGATCCCGTCCAGCACCAAATTGATCCAGAGCAGATGCACCGGAAGCAGCGGGATGATCAGGTCAGGCCACAGGAGGAGGCCGACGAGCACCAGGAAGATCTCCGCCAGGTTGCCGGTGAGCAGGTAGCCGATCATCGAGGTGACGTTGTGGTGCAGGCGCCGTCCCTCGCGCACCCCGGTGACGATGGTGCCGAGCTCACCGTTGGTGACGACGACGGCGGCCGCCTCCCGCGCCACGTCGGTTCCCTCCTCGCCCGCCATCGCCACGCCCACGTCCGCGTGCCGCAGCGCGGGCGCGTCGTTGACACCGTCACCGGTCATGGTGACGACCTCTCCGCCTTCTTGAAGGGCGCGTACCAGGTCGAGCTTGGTCGCCGGATCCACCCGGGCCAGCACGCTCGCCCCGCGCAATCGCGCGGCCCTGTCCTCGGCACCCCGCCCCTCCAGGGAGGCGCCGGTGACCACGGCAGCGGAGTCGATGCCGACCTCCTCGGCCACGGCCCGGGCGGTGTCACCATGGTCGCCGGTGACCATCATGACCCGGATGCCGGCCGCCCGGCAGTCGCCGACCGCCCGCAGGGCCGAGGGCCTGATCTCGTCGCGCAGCCCGAGCAGGCCGAGCGGGCGCAGGCCCCCGGCGTCCAGGTCGTCGCTGTCCCCCTCGGCCAGCGCCAGCACCCGAAGGCCCTGACAGGCCAGTTCGGTCACGGCGTTCATCAGGCGGTCGGTCTGTTCGCCGGGCACGCAGCGGGCCAGCACCGCCTCGGGCGCGCCCTTGACGGTCAGCAGGGGCCCCTCGGTCGGCAGCGGCCCTTCGGTTACCACGGCCATGGAGCGGGTCTCGGCGTCGAAGGGCCGGCTCTTCAGGCGCCTCTCGCCGTGTGACAGCCGGGCCCCATTGCGCTCGGCGGCCGCGCGCAGCGCCACGTCGACGGCGTCTCCGAGCCCGTCGCGGGCGTCGTTGCAGCGCAACGCAGCCCGCCACACGTCCGCACCGGCGATCGTCACCTGATCGACGACCGCCAGCCGCCCGGTGGTCAGCGTCCCGGTCTTGTCGGAGGCGATGACGGTCGTCGCGCCGAGCGCCTCGATCGCCGAGAGCCGGCGAACGATCACTCCCAGCCTGGCCATCCGCTGGGACCCCAGGGCCAACGCGGTGGTGACGGCGGTGGCGAGACTCTCGGGAACGGCGGCGATGGCGAGTGCGACCCCGGCCAGCACGATGTCGAGCAGCGCGGCCTCCCCGCGGCTCACGCGCGTCAGGCCCAGCAAGACCATGATCACTCCCGCTATCAGCGCGAGCAGGCCGATCCGCCGCGACGCCTGCGCCAGATCCGCCTCCAAGGGCCCCTTGTGCTGCCGCCCTTCGAGGGCACCGGCGATGCGTCCCATCTCGGTCGCCGCGCCGGTCCGCTCCACCAGGGCCGTCGCCGCCCCCCGGACGACGAGGGTGCCGGAGAACAGTTCCCCGTCGCGGTCACCCAGCGCAACCCCCGCCCCGCCGGCGCCGCCGACCCGTTTGCCCGCCGACCGTGACTCCCCCGTCAGCATGGCCTCGTCCACGCCCACGGCGCCGGCCTCCAGCACCCGCGCATCGGCGGGAACCCGGTCACCGGCCGCGACCTCGATCACGTCGCCGGGCACGACCTCGGCCGCCGGAACACGCCGGGTGACGCCGTCCCGCCTGACCTTGGCCATGGGCGCGCTGAGGGTACCCAGCGCACGCACGGCCTGGTCGGCCTTGGCCTCCTGCCCGGCGCCGATGACCACGTTCACCACCAGGATGGTCAAGATCGCGATTCCCTCGGGAATCTCGGCCAGGACAAGCAGCGTCACCAGCCCGGCGATCAGCAGCAGGATCGACAGCGGGTCGGCGAGCTGCCGCGCCACACGGGCCACCAGGGTGGGCGGCCGGGAACGCGGAAGCTCGTTGGGGCCGTACTCGCCCAGCAGGCGGGCGGCCTCGGCCTCACCGAGCCCCGCCGAGGTGTCCGCCTTGATACTCATGCATCCAGCAGACCATCACGGTCGCGCCCGGATCCCGGGGCGAAAGCCACCGAGGCGAGGGACTTTCGGCCCCGGTGGCCGCCGCTTCGGCTGCGGGCCGGTCATCGGCCCGGGCCGTGGAGCGGTGAGCTGTACAGGGTGGGGGTCGTGGGGTCCTAGCGATGCCGCGTCACGTGTCAGGTGAGGGGTACTCGCCAGGTCAGGCGGGTCCCACCCTGCGAGGAATCGGCCTCGAAGGAACCGCCGAGAGCCGCGGCGCGCTCTTCCATGTTGCGCAGGCCGCTGCGCTTGCCCTCGTCGGGCAGGCCGATCCCGTCGTCGGTGACGGTGAGGGTGAGCCGGTCGGCGGTGGCCTCGGTGAAGACGTCGGCCCGGCTCGCCCTGGCGTGGCGCACGATGTTGGACAGCGCCTCGCGCAGCACGGCCAGCAGCTGCCCGGCGAGCGGTTCGGGGACCTTGTTGTCGAGCTGGCCCTCCATCCGCAGGCCGGGCATGAAGCCCAGGTGCCCGCGCGCACCCTCCACCAGCTCCACGATCCGCGCGCGCAGGCTCGGGTCGGCGGCCTGGCGGGGGGTCTGCAGGGCGAAGATGGTCGAGCGGATCTGGCGGATCGTCTCGTCCAGCTCGTTGATCCCGTGCTGGAGGCGGCCCGAGGCCTCGGGGTGGTCGACGAACCGCACGATGCTCATCAGCGTCATGGCGACGGCGAACAGGCGCTGGATGACCACGTCGTGCAGGTCCTTGGCGATCCGGTCGCGGTCCTCCAGCAGCCCCAGCCTCTCGGCGTCCTGACGGGCCTCGGCCAACTCCAGCGCGACCGCGGCCTGTCCGGCGAAGGAGTGCAGCACCCGCAACTCGCCGCCGCTGAACGGGATACGACCCGGCCGTTTGCCCAGCACCAGCACCCCTCGTACTTTCCCCGCCACGCCCAGCGGCACCGCGGCGGCGGGCCCCACCACCAGATCCCGGACGACGGCGGCGGGCAGGTCGGCCTCGCCGAGATCGGTGACCGTGACCGGCTCACCGCCCAGCAGAGCCCTGCCCGGGAGCGAGCCCTCGACGTCCACCCGGGCCTGGTCGAGCCCGTCGGCTCCCGGACCGTCGGCGATCGTCACCTGCAGGACCTCGCGAGCGGCGTCGGGAAGCATGATCATCGTGATGTCGGCGGAGGCCAGACCTCGGGCCAGATGTGCCATCAAGGTCAGCACCGCATCCGGTTCGGCCCCCGACAGCAGGGCCGTGGTGACCTCGGCCGAGGCCTGCAACCACATCTCCCTGCGCCGGGTCTCCTCGTACAGGCGGGCGTTCTCGATGGCCACGCCCGCCGCGCTGGCCAGCGCGCTCACGATCGCCTCGTCCTCGGCGTCGAACTCGCCTCCACCGCGCTTCTCGGTGAGGTAGAGGTTGCCGAACACCTCCTCGCGTACCCGGACCGGTACCCCGAGGAAGGAGCCCATGGGCGGGTGGCCGGGCGGGAAGCCGTAGGAGGCCGGGTGGTCGGTGATGTGCCTCAGCCGCAGGGTCTGCGGTTCCTTGATCAGCAGTCCCAGCAGGCCCAGCCCGTGGGGCCAATGCTCGATGCGGGCGATCTCCTCCTCGCTCAACCCCACCGGGACGAACTGCAGCAGCGTGCTCTGCTCACCGGCCACGCCCAAGGCTCCGTAGGTGGCGTCGACCAACCTGGTGGCGGTCTCCACGATCCGGCGCAGCACGGTCTCCAGGTCTAGATCGCTGCCCACCGCGACCACGGCCTCCAGGAGCGCGTGCACCCGGTCCCGGGTGGCCAGCACCGCCTCCAGACGTCCCTGCAGCTCGGCCAGCAACTCGTCCAACCGCATGTTCGGGATCAGGGAACGCGGCTCCTTTTCCGTCATACGGCGAAGTCTCGCATCCGGCGGCACCGGTGCCCACCCCGCGCCGAAGATCGCTCATCCCTCCGCCGCTCACCACCATGGCGTCGTCCCCACGCTGCTCGCGGCGCTGCTCGCCTCCACCGAGATCGTCGAAATCTGGATGATCCAAAGGCCGGGAACCTCCCCGAGACCACCGCCGGCCTTGCGCCGCGCGTGAGGTGGATTCCGGGTGAGAGCATCGCGTGGATCCGAGCCAGGCGCGGAGTGACAGGGCGATAATCTTTACGTACGACGGCCTGTCAGGACGCCGGCCGCGACGGCCTGATCACGCAGAGCTCTGAGCGAGATCACTTCGCCGTCCTCGCGCGTGACGCACCACATTCCCATCCCGTCGCAGGTCCGTGTCTCTCGCACGAACGCTCCGGCCTCATCGATCTTGCTGTAGATGCCGCCGGTGCCCTCCAAGGTGATCCGCCCCTCGTCGTTGATCTGTGCCCAGTGGCTGGAGCCCAAGTGGGTGAAGACGATGCGCGTACCTGGCCGAATGACACCTGCCGCGACCATACGCGCGACGTCGGTCCGCAGACGTGTCTTTCGTGCAGTGGGCACACCCTCGTCGGCGTCGGGCCTGAGGAAGGGGTCGGAGAGTTTTACCTGGTCGGTGGCGCTGAACCCCAGCCGGTCGAAGGACCAGATCCTGGAACACAACCGCAGGTACAACTCCTGCCGTGTCTGGACGATGGTGGCCATGGGCGTCTTGGTCGCGAAAGGCCGCATGAGGCCGTCCACCTTGTGCGCCTTGACGAACTCACGCAGTCCTGGGAATCGGCGGTGGTATCTCTGGTCGAGCACACCGACAAGAACGTTCTGACGTCCGTAAAGCTCGATCTTTTCGTCGTACGGCATCGCGCCGAGACTCGCGTTGTCCTTGTCGGGCAGCAGGACCAGCCCTCCGAGCTGGTTGCGCAGGGAGCGGAAACGAAGGGCGTCGGGGATCTCGTCCCGGTGCCGCTCCGGTTTGTTCGCGAACAGATGCTCTATCTGGTACGGGAGTGCGTCGTCGAGATAGTCGGAGACGTCACCACGCTGCCCACACCCTTGCTGGACGAAGGCGGTCAACCTCACCAGCAGGTACTTCACCTGGCCACGGTTGGTGCCACGCAGGCCAAAACCGTTCAAGACGGCATACTCGCACTCTTCCCCCCGGACCTGTGCGGCGAGCACGGCACTGACATCGTCGGCGGTTCGGCATCCGCTGCTGCACGAAGCCCGAAAGGCGACTCTTCCTACTTATTGATCATGAGGCGGATCCTTGTTTCGTTCACAGCGATCGAGCCGATCGTGCCAGCTCAGAGCTTCCACTGCCTCAAGTAGATGAGAAAAACCGCGGGATGCCTCAAGTTGAATGAGACAGTTTCATTGCGACCGAGAGGCATTATTAGATAGTATGTTCGAAAAAGTAAAGCGAAATCAGATTTGTTGATGTGCCTCAGATTGAATGAGACAGGACAACTAATTTGCCATGAAGTGTCAGTTCGCGGCGGCGGCCACTGAGCAACGCACCGCCGAACGCATCGCCGCCGCCGACCGGCGCGCCGAGAAGTCCGAACGGGCGGCCTGGCGAGCGGCCGGAGAGCACGAAACCGAACGCGACCGCGCCAAGCAGGCCGCCGTAGAGGCCGAGGAACGCTCCGCGGCCGCCGAGCGTGCCAGCAGACAGATCACCTCTGAGCGCGACGCCCTGCAGGGCGTCCTGGATGCCGAACGCCGCCAGGCCGCCGCCGCAGTCGACGCCTACGACCAGCAGATCACCACCCTGGAAACCAGGCTGGCCGAGCACGTCACCGTTCTCAAGCAGGCACAGGCCGATCTGAAAGCCGCTGGTAGCCGGCGCGCTGAGAGCGCCTAACAGAATGAGTCTGACTGTGCTTTGATCTCTCGCTGTAGCGACGGTGAGAGGGGTGGCGGGTGGCGCGGCTGAAGCCGTGGGAGGTCAGCGACGAGTTGTGGGCGGTCATCGAGCCGCTGCTGCCGAAACACCAGCGCCGGGCCCGCTGGCCAGGACGCAAACGGCTCGATGACCGTCTGGCCCTGCAAGGCATCTTGTTCGTGCTGCACACCGGCATCGCCTGGGAGCACCTGCCACAGGAACTGGGTTACGGCTCGGCCATGACGTGCTGGCGGCGGCTGAACGAGTGGCACAAGGCAGGTGTCTGGCAGCGCCTGCACGAGGTGCTCCTGGCCCGGCTGCGAGCGGCCGATGCTCTCGACTTCTCCCGCGCCGCGGTGGACTCCTCCCACGTCAGAGCATTAAAAGGGGGGCGCAGACCGGCCCGAGTCCAGTCGATCGAGGACGGGCCGGCAGCAAGCACCACCTGATCACCGACGCCACCGGCATCCCGCTCGCCGTCATCCTCACCGGCGGCAATCGCAACGATGTCACTCAGCTGATCCCGCTGCTGCGGGCCATCCCGCCAGTGCGTGGCAAGCGTGGCCGGCCTCGCCGACGGCCTGACGTCGTCCTGGCCGACCGCGGCTACGACCACGACAAGTACCGCAAGCAGGTCCGCGCCCTGGGCATCCGCCCGCTGATCGCCCGACGCGGTACCGAGCACGGCTCTGGTCTGGGGAAACAGCGCTGGGTCGTGGAACAGGCCTTCGCCTTGCTCCACCACTTCCGCCGGTTGCGCATCCGCTGGGAAGTCCGCAACGACATCCACGAAGCCTTCCTCAGCCTCGGCTGCGCCTTGCTCTGCTGGCGCCGCCTCAACTCATTGTGTTAGCAGTTCTGAGACCGCCCGGGACAAGGCCCACCAGGAAGCCGCGCAGGCCCGCGCCGAGACCACCCAGGTGCGCGAGGAACTCGCCCAGTTGAGGAAGGAACTGGACGTCGAACGCAAGGAACTGGAGAAGGTACGCCTCGCGGCCGCCACCGCCGAGGCGCGACTGCGCGAGCAGGACGGCCGGCGGCAAGATGAGGAGCGCATCAAGCGTGCCGCTGAGCAGGCCGTGACCCGACTGCTCGCCGAGCACACGACGAAGCAGCCCCCGCCTGGCGGGTGAGCCGCTGTCGGCACCGCGGCGACGGCCGGTCACGCTAAAGGGAGGACGGCGAGCAAGTAGGGGTGCCGTGTTGGGTCGGGCCGGGGAAACCCACCGGGAGTAATCACGGCAGGGCGCCCCGGTCCGACCCAACACGGCACCCCGACATGCGGCCGCACAACCGAGGCCCCACACTGACCCCAAGCGCCCGCTCTCCTTCGGGAGGGCGGGCGCTTTCACGTCACCTCTGACAAGATGATCTCCCCGCACCCCCCGCGAAGGACATCCTCATGAGGCGATGGCTCGCCCTCGCAGCCGCCACCCTGACCGCATCCGTGCCCGCTGCACCCGCAGCCGCGCAGACCGGCCCGCCCGATCCGGCCAAGGCGATCCAGCAGCAGTTCCGGGCCCACCACGGCGTACAGATCGCCGAGATCTCGCGCACGATCTACAAGGACGCGACCTCAAGCCGAGACCGGCTCACCAGCAGAGTCCAGCTCGGCCCCACCGGCCCCGTTGCCGTCGACACCTCCATCCGGTGGGTGCCCGACGCCAAGAGCGCCAAGGCGGCGGAAACCAACGAACTGGCGGCCGAGATGGCGAGCCCGTCCTACATGACCGCTGTCGGCGGATACCTGTACACCTCCGGGATGTACTCGCTGCCTCAAGGCAAGTCCTGGACGAGATCAGAGCTGCTGAGGCCCGTCGTCGACTATGCCAGCCAGCAGACAACGGTCAACGTGCTCGACCCGGCCGCCCTGAAGACCCTGCTCAGGGGAGCAACGGTCAAACCGGTCTCCGGCGGGTTCTACTACCAGGGCACGCATGCCGAGCTGAAAATCTCGTGGCGTCTGTGGACCGACACCACCGGCCTGCCCAAACGACTGCTGACCAACAAGCGCGTGGTCGGCGAGCACAGGCTTGCGAAGATCGAGAGAATCGACACCCGCTACAGCGACTGGGGGATGCCACTCGTGGTCGTCCCTCCGCCGGCCGATGAAGTAATCGACTATGAGGACCTGGAAGATCCCTACGGCTCCCCCAAGGCCGAACCGAAGGAACTCATCACACGGTGAAGAGATAGCAGGTGACCCGATCCTGAATGTGTGAGCGCCTCGCTCGTCCTCCCCGTGGAAGACGGCGGGGCGATCTTCTGCGTTCGATCAGAGCTGAGCCGCAGCCCACTCGCCGATGACCCGGACGCTCTCCGGCGTCAGATTGGACGCGACCACACCCGCCGGGTCGATCCACCGGTACCCGGCGTGCTCGTCCGACAGGACGAAGTCGCACCCGGCCCCCGGGCCGACATGTAATGGCACAAGCCACTGACACAAGGTGGCAAAACTGCACTTCAGTGCGTGGATTTACGTTGTCAGAAGGTGGCACCTTGCCAGCCAATGACAGTCCTCTCAAGGAAGAGAAGAAATCCACTACAGAGCGCGGCAGTAAGGCCGAGGCAAGTCAGCGCTCTTGGGGCAAGAAGGAGTCCACTGTGAGCGATCACTGGAGTTTGCGAAGACGAAACTTCCTGTAGCGCCTTGCCCGCACCAACGCTCCGACCTGCGGACTGACACCTGATGGCAAATCGGCACTGACAGTTTCGTGACAGTTCGCACTGGCGCAGATGAAAGCTGGGCCGGCACACCTGGAACACGACGTGGTCCCTGGCGCTGCACTCCCGCGCGGTCGCGCCGCTGAACCACACGCTGTGCGCGCCCGCCCCATGGTGCTTGAGCACACAGCGTGAACCGGTGGCGCAGCAACGCGGTCAGGTCGATGTCCCGAGCTGGCCGCTCGTCAGCTTCTGGCCCGGGAAACCCCGTACGCAACGCCCTTTGAGCCGCCCACCCGCGGATGGGGCCCTCGGCGTGGTGGACGCCGCCTGACGCGAGGGGGCAGCTCTTCGGCAGTCGGCTCTTGAAACTCCACTGCCGAGAAGGCGGGCGGCGCCTTGCAGCTCGTGCCACGCCAGCGCGATCAGCGATTCCAGTACTCCTTCTCCTGTGCCTCGGCGGCGCCGCAGGCCGCGCTGTCGTTCGCAACCGGCCCCGGACCGGTGGCCTCGGACCGGGGCCGGCGTGATGCGGCTCTGCGGAGCCGCATCACGCCGATGAAGGCCAGCAGACCCGCCGCTGCCATGGCCGCCTACGCCCAGCGCGGCTTTTGCCTCGCTTATGCGGCGCCGCTGCGACCGTTTGAACACCATGGCCGGGCCATCGGGCGAAGTGCCATGGTCGGCGAGGGCGAGCATGCGCTTACTCCTTCTCCTGTGCCTCGGCGGCGCCGCAGGCCGCGCTGTCGTTCGCAACCGGCCCCGGACCGGTGGCCTCGGACCGGGGCCGGCGTGATGCGGCTCTGCGGAGCCGCATCACGCCGATGAAGGCCAGCAGACCCGCCGCTGCCATGGCCGCCTACGCCCAGCGCGGCTTTTGCCTCGCTTATGCGGCGCCGCTGCGACCGTTTGAACACCATGGCCGGGCCATCGGGCGAAGTGCCATGGTCGGCGAGGGCGAGCATGCGCTCCAGCAGCGCCCTGCTCTTGCGATCGATGCGGCACCCAGCAACAGTGATCGCCGCACCGGCGAAGGACAGGCCGTGCTCTGGCTGCACATCGATGCGACGTCGCGCGTTGCACGATGTGATCCGACGCCGGGCGGTAAGAGCACACGGGGTCACCTCGGCTGCCAGCGGCCGATCTTCTTGGCGGCCAGGGTGGCGCCGATGCGCTCATAAAAGCGCTGGGCGGCCACGTTGGACGCGGCCACCTCCCAGCGGATGACCTTGCCGTCGGCGGCCTCGGCGACGGCCCGCATGAGATGCTCGCCCACGCCGTTGCCGCGTTCGGCGCCGCTGACGTACAGGTCGTCCAGGTGGAGGTAGTCCTGACCGGACCAAAAACCGACGCGCTGCAGCCAGGAGACATACCCGATGGCCTGCCCGTCGCGCTCGGCGATCAGGTAGCCGACCTGCGGGTCAGCCAGCAGTCGCTTGAGGTCCTCGACGCTCACCGTGACGCCCCAGGCCTGGTCTTGATGTTCGGCCAGGGCCCGGATGAGGGCGTGCACGGTGGCGGCGTCATCGGGGACGGCGCGACGAATGGTGATCACGGGGTTCCTTCCGGGCAGGAGTTTCCCAGCGGGGCATAGGGGGTGGTCTGTTGCGGTCGGCAGGGGCGAGCCGGCGCGGTGGCCGGGTCAGGGCTCGAGGGCGCCGTCGGCCAGGAGAGGAAACCATACCCCGGCCCGGTATGGGAAGGGTATACGGGTCCGGCGGGAACCGAAGCCCTCCCGGAGGCCTCAGCCGTGTTCGGCGTGCCGGCCGTGGTCGGTGACCTGGGCGTCGAACCAGGCGTGCAACGCCTTCACCAGGGACGGGTCGGTGGTGGTGTAGGTGATCGTGGCTCCGGCGGGCAGTTCGGCGTAGCCGATGCCGATGCGGTCGTGGCCCCGTTCGAGCTCGCGCAGGCCCGGCATCCGGCCGCCGTGGATGGAGGCCGGGTCGCCGTAGTCGCCCTTGCCGAAGCGCGCCGCCTCCCCGGCCAGGTGCTCGCGGACGAGCCTGATCTGCCCGGTGTCGGCCGGGTCGTCGGAGGTGACCCTCTGCACGCCACCGGTGGCGGACGCGGTGAAGCGGTGGGTGGTGCGCTCCAGGTCGAACGGCATCACCTGCCGGCCTCTGGCCGCGATCTCGGCCTGGCGGGCGGCCGGCGCCTGCCGCTCGTCGCGGCCGGTGAGCGCGTACGCGGTCGCGGCGGCCATGACGAGTGCCAGCGCCGCGGCCAGCGCCTGGACGCGGCGATCCCTACGTTTCATCGACGGCCTCCGTGAGGATGGTCAGGGCGCGCAGCACGTCGGCACGCTCCTCTTGGGGAACACGGTCCAGGACGGCGGAGAACCGCCGGGACCTGGCCTCGGCGAGCCTGGCCGCGGCGCTCACCCCGTCCGGGGTGAGCCGGACCAGCACGCCGCGCCCGTCGTCGGGCGCGGGGGTGCGCTCGGCCCAGCCGCGGTTGATGAGCTGGGTGACCAGCCTGCTGGTGGTGCTCTTCTCCAGCCGGAGCCGGTGGGCCAGCTCGCTCTGGCGCAACGCGCCGTCCCTGGCCAGCTCACCCAGCGCGTGCGCCTCCGAGACCGGGACGGGCTGCCCGCAGGGCGTCCGGTCCGGCTGGTGCAGGCCGAAGGCCCGCACGAAGCGGGCCACGGCGTCCTGGAGTTCACGTTCCTCCGCCATGGTTCGACCATACAACCAAATGGTTGTACCGAACAACCAGCTGGCTATCAGGAGAAGGGGCCTCGTCCAGTGACGTGGTGACCGGCGCGCTTCGACAGCGCATGCGCCTTCGAACCTGGATGTGAGCCCAGGAGCGGGTAGCAGACCTTCACAGGAGGCCTATCGTGAACTGCTGGTTCCGGCCCACCCTTGAGGGGTGCCGGGCATGGTGCTGCCTCTGCCGGCTCAGCTCAGTGTCCTGGCGTACCGAATTTTCACAGCGACGCCCAAGAGGCCGCCCTACAACGGCGTGGCCATGTCTGCGCGCTGACGCGCCACCGGCGACAGGTCCTCGCCGACCTGACCTGCCTGTGCCGGTGCTCGCCCGCCTCCCTGGCCTTGTGATCGACGCGCTGTCGGGATGCTCCTGGACACCGCCGATCGGATCACCAGCCCTTGCCGCAGAACAGGCCCTTGGCGGTGGAGGTGGCGTTCCCTTTGTTCAGGCTTTCGTTGATCTCACCTTTCACGTTCTCCTGCGGCCAGGTGGTCACGGATCAAGATGGTACGCACGAGGCGCCTGAGTTCCTTGATGCCCGACAGGCAGGGGGTGGGGGCGGCGGGTCTGGAGAAACTTCAGCGCGCTGCTGAGCCCGATCACCACCCGTTGGAGAACCAGCCCTCATCCCTGTCGAGCGTGAGCAGCCCGAACCGCTGACCGAGACCTGTCGGCGAAACAGAAGGCGTGGCAGCCAAGTTTTAGCCGTTTGGCACCTCATGCGCCATCGAATTCAGGGTGCAAGAGGCCGACGTGGTGCGGCGTGTCCGCCGATGACAGCGGACCATGGCGAAAACTCGTTGGCCTTTTTTAAGCGCTTCCTTTTCGAAAAGGACGCACCGGTCGTGCCGCAGGATCAGTGTGGCCGGCGCTAGAAAAGCGTCTCCGGTTGCGATTCGCTCCGCGCAGCGAGCTTGATTATTTTGTCACTGCTCAGCTGCCCTCGCTCTGGATGGCGTTCGACGACAGCAGCCGCCGGACGACCGGTGGCACATGTGAGGGACGATAGACTGTCTCCAGCAGCGCCATTTCTCTCAATTGCTCGAGTGTCCGCTCCCCTTTGCCTAGTTCGGCGAGGATGGCTTGCTGCAATGGGCGTGTTTCTGGGTCGAGGGTGGTCTGGTCCGGGTCGCGAGGGTCGCGGTACCCGATGCCTCGCACCGGGTCGACCTTCCACACGGCCTCTTTCGTCTTCTCCAAGCCCTTGTGGCTGGTGGTGCCGTAGACCAGATGGATGTCACGGCCTCCTTCGTCGAGCATCTCGAAGGACAGCACGAAGGGGAACCCCGCCTCTTTCAGGGAGTCTCGGTATGTGCTCACGAGGAAGGTCTTCTTCTGCCAGGAAGGGAGCTTTCTGACCTCGCGCCACCGGGTTCCACCGAAGGCCTTGTCGCCGGCGGCCTGGTGGGCTTCTGCGTTTCCGAGCTGCAGAAGAAAACGTGTGCCGAACGTCACGATAACCTCGCTGGAGGGAACGGCGGCGATGGAGCGTGCGATATCGAGAGGAATGTCCGGCCCGCCCCAGCTGTCGAGGAAGGCAAAGATCGGCGCGGTCATCGATCCAGCGTCGGCGAGCGCAGGAAGAAGTGTGGCGGCGCACTTTCCTGTGTGATAGCCGATTTCCATGGTCTGCGGTCGGCCACCGTACTTGGTGGTGATGGCGTCGCCTTCTTGCCTGAGTCTTTCCAGTCGTGCGGCGTCGCCTTCGACAAGGGTGATGTTTGTTTTCTTTCGTTGTCCTTCCGCTTCCAGGGCTGTCAGGAAGTACCCGGCCTTGACGATGGCGTCGATACCGAGCGCGGGCCGTGAGCCGTATGCCGCGCGTCCTTGGATCTCCACGTCGAACCAGATGAAACCTTTGTGCACGAGGGTGACCTCGAGGTGGCTCGGCTCGATCACGATGGCCGCGTCGGCGGTGAAGGATTCCAGTACTTCCTGCGTACCGGAGCTGGCGTGCTCTTCGTCGGCGACACAGGCGAGGATGACGTCGCCACGTAGTGAGCCCTGTGCGGTGGCGCGGGCGGCGGCGCACATCATGGCTGCGATGCCGCTTTTCATGTCGAAGGCGCCGCGGCCGAACATCTTGCCGTGACGGATCTGCGGGACGAGCGCGTCACCGTCGTAGTCGGCCACGCCTACCGTGTCGAGGTGGCCGTTGAGCATCAGTGACCGGCCGCCGCCGCTTCCGTGGGCGATCGCGACCAGCGACGGCCGGCCGCGACGTCTTTCCAGGTGGTGGATCTCGAAGCCGTGAGTGGCCAGCCACCGTTCGCAGAAGTCGGCCATGGCGCTCTCGCCCGCTCCGCCGGGTACCACCTTCGATCTGGAGGAAGAAGCCCTTGCCCGCGCCCTTCTGCCGTGTCCGGGCCTCCAGCGGCGTGATCGCCCCGCCGCCTGCGCGAGCAATCGATCAAATCCCGTCTGCCAGGCGTGCGGATCCTCAGTTGCCACCGACTCCGACGTCGTCCCAAGGCGCGAGCGGACGGAAACCGCAAAATTAAGCCCGTCCACATGTCGAGCCGATGAACACGAACTTCTCAGGCCGGAATCGGAACGCTATCCTCACCCGTAAGGGGGGCCCGGATTCACCCGTGCCAAGTGCCTGTGCAACACATGTCGTCATGAAGCTGGGTGATCGATGGGGAACCGCGAGCCGAAGATGGCGGCACCTGCCGTCCACGACGTTGATGCCTTGGCCGGCGCGGGTCCCCCGCGCGCCGGCGAGCCGCTCACGGATCCCGGTTCGACACGCTCTCGTCCCACCGGCCGCGATGTCGCCCGGCTCGCGGGCGTATCGCAGGCCACGGTCTCCCTGGTCTTCTCCGGGATCGCTGGTCATCGCGTCTCGGAGAACACCCGCAATCGGGTACGAGAAGCCGCGAAGCGGCTGGGTTATCAGCCCCAGGCTGCCGCGCGCCAGCTACGACTCGGCCGCACAGGCATGGTCCTGCTCGCCATACCCGACATCAAGGGGCCGTTTTTCGCCCGGATCTTGGCCGGTGCTCATGAAGCCGCCGAAGAGCACGGCCTGACCGTGGTGGTGGGCTCTCAGTGGGACAGCGATAAATTGGCGTCGATGACCACCGTCAATCAGTTCGACGGTCTTCTGATCTGCTCGCCGACCGACCGGCAGATCGGCGAATTCCCCGCCTTCATGCCGGTGATCTTCCTTGACTCCGATCCCGCGCTCGGTGGGAGGAACCGAATAGTCGTGGAGTTGGACGTGGCCGGCGGCATGCGGTCGGCCGTGCGGCACATGGTGGGACTTGGTCATCGGCGGATCGGCCACCTACGCTACGACCGGCCGTCGCACACCTACCGTGCACGGCAGGCGGCCTTCGAGGAGGAGAGCCGTCATCTCGACGTGGTGGAACGTCTGATTCCAGAACCTGCGGGTTTTGAAGGTCTGCGAAAGATCGCGTGGGAGATGCTGGCCGCAGACGATCATCCCCGCGCGGTGATCTGCGACGACGATCTGGCGGCGGCGTGTGTCTACCACGCGGCCGCCGAGTTCGGGTTGCGCATACCGGATGACATATCTGTCGTGGGGATCGACAATATCGACGCCTCGGCCTTTTTCGTACCCGGCCTGACCACCGTGGATCTCAGCGGTGAGGAACTGGGCCGTCTTGGGATCACCGCTATGGCAGGGCTGCTCAACGGAGACGACCCGCAGGCACCGGCACCTGTGCGTACCCGGCTGGTCGTCCGGCAGTCCACCGAGGCACTCCGGATGTGACCGGGTGACTCGTAGGCGCATCCGGATGCTCCGGCCCTTGTGCCCACATCGCCTGCGCATATCGCTTCAGCCGTTTCACGAGGCCGTCATCGGACATCCCATACCGTCGCAGGTCCGTCACATCGGTGGCGGGTGACCGGCCGCTGCCTCCGGACGGTGGTCGGCGAGGTAGGGATCCTCCGAGATCCGCTTCCTGAAAACGCACGGCACTCCCGCAGCCGTCACCTGGGCTGCGGTCTTTTCGTAGAAATCAAGGCGTAGAGGGCCGGTGCCGCTCGACGATTTCGTCACGCTGGTACGTGAAACTGCGCAGGCTGGGGTAACCCGCACGAGGCATTTCCCGTTGGGCGGAAACCACAGGCGCCTACTGCTCCCGATGACATCCGGTTCCACCGCCCTATCCATGTCAACGACCGGAATTGCCCACTTCGATCCGTAATCCATATCGCCTCCATCGGCCCAATAGTTTGTGTGGGCCGCCCCGTCGTCAATGTTCTCACGGTGATGTACGACTGGTGTGACGTCAAGTCCAGACACCAAGTGTTGATCCGCAATCGGCCTTTCTTGTCAACGGTCCCGTTCGCGTGCGTCGGCCGTGACCACGCCAATCGTCATAACCCGCAGCCGGTCCCACTGCGGACGCGCGCTACGACTGCACGTCGCCGCCGAGGGTAAGAGCGCCTAACAGAATGAGTCTGACTGTGCTTTGATCTCTCGCTGTAGCGACGGTGAGAGGGGTGGCGGGTGGCGCGGCTGAAGCCGTGGGAGGTCAGCGACGAGTTGTGGGCGGTCATCGAGCCGCTGCTGCCGAAACACCAGCGCCGGGCCCGCTGGCCAGGACGCAAACGGCTCGATGACCGTCTGGCCCTGCAAGGCATCTTGTTCGTGCTGCACACCGGCATCGCCTGGGAGCACCTGCCACAGGAACTGGGTTACGGCTCGGGCATGACGTGCTGGCGGCGGCTGAACGAGTGGCACAAGGCAGGTGTCTGGCAGCGCCTGCACGAGGTGCTCCTGGCCCGGCTGCGAGCGGCCGATGCTCTCGACTTCTCCCGCGCCGCGGTGGACTCCTCCCACGTCAGAGCCTTAAAAGGGGGGCGCAGACCGGCCCGAGTCCAGTCGATCGAGGACGGGCCGGCAGCAAGCACCACCTGATCACCGACGCCACCGGCATCCCGCTCGCCGTCATCCTCACCGGCGGCAATCGCAACGATGTCACTCAGCTGATCCCGCTGCTGCGGGCCATCCCGCCAGTGCGTGGCAAGCGTGGCCGGCCTCGCCGACGGCCTGACGTCGTCCTGGCCGACCGCGGCTACGACCACGACAAGTACCGCAAGCAGGTCCGCGCCCTGGGCATCCGCCCGCTGATCGCCCGACGCGGTACCGAGCACGGCTCTGGTCTGGGGAAACAGCGCTGGGTCGTGGAACAGGCCTTCGCCTTGCTCCACCACTTCCGCCGATTACGCATCCGCTGGGAAGTCCGCAACGACATCCACGAAGCCTTCCTCAGCCTCGGCTGCGCCTTGCTCTGCTGGCGCCGCCTCAACTCATTGTGTTAGCAGTTCTTAGCCCGGCAGGCGCACAACAGATGATCAACGCTGCCGGATGTCCCCTTGACATGTATGGGTTATACGAATAACCATGTCTCTCCATGAGCACTGTGGGAGGTGGCTTGGCCGTATCGTCCGGCCTCACACGCCGCCGTGAGCGGAGTCGGTACGTGAGGACGGGAGGCTGTGCCGTTGAACTCACCGCCCGCCTGAGCAGTTGCACGTTCCGCCACGAAGAGTCGGTGCCGGCTACGCCCGGCTCCGACTCGGACGTGTGAGCAGCGGCTCGTCCCCCAAGGCGTCCGGCGTCCCCAAGGTCTTCGGGGCGGGCCGTGAGCGCGGCCCCAGGCCATTGCCACCGAATACCGGCGAAACCGGCGAATACCGTTCGACTGTCTCCTTCCGGTCGCTCCTCGACACCTTTACAGCGACGTCGAAAATTGTCTTGCCCCGGCGTTTCCCACGATTTGAACACAGGCCCGAACGCGACTTCACACCGTCCGAGCGGGACTCCACTCAGGGACGACCGCAGCCGTTCTCCTCTCTTGACCCTCGCCTCGACAAGGACATCTCATGACGGAAATTCTCGATCAGGAACCGGTCATCGGCCGTTCCATAATCGGGCATGCCTCACGCGCGAGCGATCTCCCCGTGCTGAGAAGCGCTCAGGCGAGTTGGCCGATGCCGCCTTCCCGCACCGTCCTCATCGCCCATTTACTCGACACGGCCGTGCCCTATGTACGGCTCCTTGAGCAATCCACTGATCTCGTGGAGGTCGTGGCCGTCCCCTACAGCGCGCAGCCCGAGGCGCTTTCGCTCCTGAACCACTTCTCACCGCGTGTCCCACACTCCATCGAAGAGGTCGGGGCGACCGCGGTCGCCGCCGCCAAGAGCGCAGCACAGCGAGCCGGCTCACCGGTTCTCATCCAGGAGGTGGGCGGCTACTGCGCCGACGCCGTCCATCAGCTGGCCGGACTGCCGCTCTTTCGCGGCATCGTCGAGGACACCAAGCAGGGCCAGTGGCGGTACGAGCGCGCATCGCCTCTGCCTCTACCGGTCTTCACCATCGCCGACAGCCCACTCAAGGCGCTCGAAGACGTACAGGTGGGACGCTCGGTGGCCTACAGCGTCGAACGGCTGCTGAGACTGCGTTTCTACCGCCTCCTCAGCGAACGCCGGGTCCTCGTGCTGGGATATGGCGGGATAGGAACGGCGCTGGCCCAGCACCTGAGGCGCACGGGAGCACACGTCGCGGTCTACGACCCCAGTGAAGTGCGGATGTCGGCCGCTGTGGTCCATGGCTTCCGGGTGGCCTCGCGAGAGGAACTGTTGTCCTGGGCCGAGGTGATCGTCGGGGTTTCCGGCCACCGGTCGCTGACCACACGCGACCTCCCGCTGCTGCGCGACGGCGTCGTACTGGCCAGCGGCAGTTCCAAGCAGGTCGAGTTCGACGTCGAGGGGCTGTACCGTACGGCCTCCGCCACGGCCGAGGTCGACGAGGTGCTCGAACTGCAGGTGGCCGATCGGACGGTGTACCTGCTGAATCAGGGAAAGCCTGTGAATTTCATGGAGCAGAGCATCCTCGGCTCCGTGCTCGACCTGGTGTACACCGAGCTCTACCTGTGCACGCGCGAGCTCGCACGGCAGCCGTGGGCGCCAGGTCTCCACCGGCTGGATCCCCGGATGCAGAACGAGTTGGCGCAGCGGTGGCGTGAGGAGTACGGACAGCGATGAACGCGATGCTCGATCTCGTACGGACCCGCGTGCTGGCGGACTTCGCGGAAGCCGACTCGGCCCACGACATCGGCCACCTTGACCGCGTCGCGGCGTTGGCCGGCCAGATCGCGGACACGAGCGGCGCGGATCCGGTGCAGGCCCAGGTGGCCGCGTACGTCCACGACTACCACCGGGTAGAGGAAACACGGCAGGGGAAGCGACCGATCCGCCCTGAGGAGGTCTCGGCCGCCATACTGGACGTACTGGACAGGTGCCAGGTCCCGAAGGAGTGGCATCCGGCCGTCCTGAGCGCGGTCGAGATGACGGGCCGCTACCGCTTCGCGGGCGAGAGCATCGACCCGCGGTGCCCGGTGGCGGCCGCCGTGCACGACGCCGACAACCTCGACGCCATGGGAGCGATCGGGATCGGCCGTACCTTCGCGTTCGGCGGGATGCTCGGCGAACCTCTGTGGGATCCGGCCGCTGCCTTGAAGCAGATCTACCAGGAGGGTCACACCACCTCTGTCCTGGCCCACCTCTACGAGAAGCTGGTCCACCTGGAACAGGACATGCTCACCGAGCACGGTCGCCGGCTGGCCGCCGACCGTGCTCTGCTGCTTCACCGATTCGCCGCCGAGTTCCGGTGCGAGTGGACAGCGGGGCGGCCTTCCCCGGACTCCACCGCCCGGCGGGTCGACTGGGATGCGACGACCCGCTACCTGTCCGTGCAGGAACCACACGCCGGATCCGGGGAACCGCTCGTACGCATCGCCTTCCGGGGACGGGTCGAGCTGAGCTTTGCCGAGCACGACCACCTGACGGCTGTCAATCTGCTTGACGTGCCCGACGCGCTGACGGTCTGCATCCCCCGGGCCGACCACCGCTATCGGCGTCCGGGAGGCGGCGCACCGGCGCCGCACGAGCAGCCCTGGCTGCTCGACCCCGATGGCGCACGGGTATGGATCGGCCCGGCCGATGGCGAACCGTGGCGGCGTCTCGCCGGTATCGGAGACATCGAGGTGCACACCCGCAAAGGCAGACCGGTGGCCCTTCACCTCCACCTGTGGGGACAGACGACGGACCGGACACCTGCGAGGACCGCTTGATGGGCTATCTCGGCCTGCTTCGAAGCCCTTACGTGACCCGGCTGCTCATGGGAACCCTGGTCGGCCGGCTGCCCAGCGCGATGGCGGCCCTGGCGATCCCCCTCCTGCTCAGATGGAACGGCGCCGGCTACGCATTCATCGGCATGGTGGCCGGGACCTTCGCCATCGCCACGGCCGTGGGCGGCCCGATGCTGGGGCGGCTGGTGGACCAGGTAGGTCAGCCCCGGGTGCTCGTCCCCGCCGCGGTCGCCTCCGGCGCCGGCCTGATCGCCATCGCCGTCTCACCCTCCGAGCCCGCGGTCGTCTTCGCGGGCGCCCTGCTCGCGGGAGGCGCCACCCCGCCCCTTGAACCCTGCCTGCGTGCGCTGTGGCCCGACGTCGTCGCACCGGGCAAACTCGAATCGGCATACGCCCTGGACTCGGCCTCCCAGCAACTCGTCTTCGTCGGCGGGCCCCTGGTCGTGGGCGGATGCGCGGCGGTGGGATCACCGGCCGGGGCGATGTGGCTGGGGGCGCTTCTGGGAGCGTTCGGTGTGCTGGTGGTCGTCACCGCGCCACCCACCCGCCGGTGGAGCGCACCGGCCCGGCCGGCCCACTGGCTCGGGCCCCTGCGCAGTCACGGCCTTGTCGTCCTTCTGGTGGGCCTCACCGGAGTCGGGATCGCCATCGGCAGCCTCAACGTCCTGGTGGTCTCCTACGCCGAGCGGCACACCATGGCGGGCGGGGCGGCCACCTTGCTGGCACTCAACGCCGCTGGGGCCCTGATCGGCGGCTTGGTCTATGGGAGCGTGCGCTGGCCGTCGCCACCACCGCGACGGATCCTGCCACTGACCGTCGGCCTGGCGGGCGGCTACGCACTCCTGTGCCTGGTCCCCTCCCCGCCCTATATGGCCGCACTGATGCTTGTCACGGGTCTCTTCCTCGCTCCCGTGCTGACGGCCGCGTTCGTCATGGTCGGCTCGCTCACACCGGCCGGAACGGTCACCGAGGCCTTCGCCTGGCTGGTGACGTTGATGACCACCGGCATGGCGCTGGGCTCGACGATCGTCGGCATCGTCCTTGAACGCTCCACCGAGTCCTGGGCCGCCGCGTGCGGGGTTCTCGGTGTCTGCGTCAGCGTCCTGGTCCTGCTCATATGGCGGCGGCACCTTGTGGTGGACGTGGCCGGACGCCCCGACGCGACGATGAGCGCCGCGTGACGTACCCCTTCGTCCTCACTCGCCACCGGGCAAGGACGACCCGTCCGATCGCAGGATCACCGACCAAGTCCGGAGGGCTCACGTGCCGAACATGAACTGGATCATCCAGAGCTGCAGGCTGCTGGCCGAGACCGCGAGAGGGTTCCGTCGAACCCGTCCCTTCGACGGCCTCACCATAGGCACGGCCATCCACCTGGAGCCGAAGACCGCCGCGCTTCTGCTCACCCTCATGGAAGGCGGAGCAAGGGTCGTCGCCACCGGCAACCTGATGACGACGCAGCCGGAAACGGTCGCGGCCCTGAGGTCGAGAGGAGTGAAGGTGGTCGGCGAGCTCACCGGTGACCCGGAAACACACGAGTCCTATCTCCGCGAAGTCCTCGACCACGGCCCCGACCTCATTCTGGACAACGGCGGCGATCTGTTCGCCCGCTTCGTGAAAGCACCCTACGACTCGCTGCTCGGAGGAACGGAGGAGACCACCTCGGGGCGAGAGCGGCTGCTCCCGCTGCGCGACCGGATCAACCGTCCGCTCCTCGTCATCAACGACAGCCCGATCAAGCAGATGGCCGAGAACGAGCACGCGGTCGGCCAGAGCGTCCTGGAGTCCTTCATGCGCATCACCAACCGGGCCACCAACGGCCGCCGGGTCACCGTCATCGGTTACGGGGCCTGCGGGCGGGGCGTCGCCGGCAACTTCGCCCGCGCGCACGCCCGGGTCTCGGTACTCGAATCCGATCCGGTACGACGCCTGAACGCACTGTTCGACGGCTTCGCCGTCCCCGAGCGAGACCGGGCGATCTCGTCCGCCGACGTCATCGTGACGGTCACCGGCTCCCCCGGCGTCATCAGCGCGGACGACATTCCGCTGTTGACCGATGGCGTGATCCTGGCGAACGCCGGCCACCTTCCCTGGGAGATCGACGTCGCCGGCCTCCTCAAGCACCCCGACGTCGTCTCATGCACGGAACCGACGGAAGGCGTGAAGAGCCTCGCCCTGAACGATGGGAAGCACATCAACGTTCTCACCGACGGCCACATCGTCAACCTTTCCGGGCCGCGTCCACTGGGGAACTCCGCGGAGTCGATGGACCTCGGCTTCACCCTCCAGGCCAGATGCCTCGAATCCATCGCCCGTGGACATGTCTCCTTGGGCGACTGCGTCGTTCCGGTCCCCCGCGACATCGACGCCCAGGTCGCACGCGACTACATCGCGCTGGTCAACCGCCAAGCGGGTCTCCCCGGTTGACGGCTTTGGCACGAACGCGGTGGTGGCGGAGCGTGCGGGCCGACAGGGTGATCGTCGACATGCGCGTACGTCGACCGGCGCGCAAGACCCGCAGCCGTGTACGGCAGACTTTCCGTCTTCCGGCTTCTGCTCGTGTTGTTCGCGCTCGGCACCAACATGGGGATCCGACAGATGTCAGCGACCGGTGAGCACGGCCACACCGAGGCCGAGCTACGGCACGTCCGCCAGACCTTTCGATCTCGGCGGCATCGGCGGCATCGGCGGCATCGGCGGATCCGGCCATCGCCACGCTGCGGGTCAGGGCGCGATCTATGGTCTGCTCGAAGTCGACGGACACGAAGATCCGCAGATCGATCGAGCTGGGCCCGATAGTCCTATGACGTCGGCGTGGCCCCGCCAACCCCGGAGACTCTGATGTGCTGATGTCCTACCCGGCGGGCAGGATGGGCACGGGAGGTACAGATGAGCGACATCGCGGACGTTCCACCCGCCGTTGTGGGTCGGCTCCGGGTGATCTGCGGGGAGCTGCCCGAGGCGTACGAGGAGCCGGCGTGGATCGGCCTGCGGTGGCGGATTCGCCGGCGGACGTTCCTGCACGTCTACACCACCGACGGGAGGGGGTCGGCGTACATCGATATGGACGATCCGGCCATCCTGATGACCTTCCGGGCGCCGCCCGGGGAGTTGGCCGCGCTGGCGCATGCCGGCCCTCCGTTCTTCCGGGCCGACTGGGGTGTGAATGTCGTGGGAATGGTGCTGGACGACGAGACGGACTGGGTCGAGGTTGCCGAGCTGGTGATGGACAGCTATCGCGTGCAGGCGCCCCGCCGCCTCGCGTTCCGGCTGAAGGCAGGTGGATGAACCGCCGGCTACCTCCCCACGTTGCCGCTTGTCCAGGTTCGGTGCTGAGAAACATTCCTATTCACGGTGGGATAGGTCGGGTTCCGCACTGACCAGAGATATTTCAGGAGACGATTCCGATGACGACATCACCCAGTGCCGCATGCTCCGGCCGTCTGGCCGGATTTGCGGGTGCAGTTCATTCCGGGCGTGATCGGCTTCACGAACTGGTAGATGCCTTCGCAGGTCCACCGCGGCGTGACATCGAGGAAGACCTCGCGTCGTTCGTTGGGGAAGCCCGCATTGCTGGTCTTTCCGTAGCCGGTCGTGACTACCTCGCCGGTCGGCACCGCGCCATGGCTGGGCAGTGCGGGTGCGATGAGGGGCTCTGACAGCAAGATGGGCTGGTCAAGCGCAGGATCGCGAGATCGCCGTCCATTGCCGGGACGCGCCTTCACTCGGTTCGGGCACCGGCCTCGAGCACGGTGAGGTCGCGGACCGCATACCGGTGATGCTCGGCCTCTTCCTTGCACACCACCGTGAGGCAGCGGCGCACGACGTACTCCTTGTCCGGGTAGGGGTCGGCCGGCTTGCGACCACATACCCGGTCGAGCTCGGCCTCGGTGAGCTCGTCGACGATTCGGCGTATCGTGGCCATGCGGGCGAGCCGCGGCGCGAGTACCTCGTCGAGCGTCGGGGTGGCATCGAGGGTGAGCCCGAGCTTCGCCCATGCTTCGGCCGGCATCCCGCCGCCAGGAAGGCCCAACGGGTGGTACGGCGCGTCCTCCTCGAGCACGGCGTTGCCGATCCAGGCATCGCCGGCCATCAGCAGATGCCGCTGCGTCTCGACGAACGACCACTCGCCGTCGACCTGCTCGTGCAGCTTCGCCTCGGGTAGGCGCCTGGCGCGGTCGAGCGTCTCCTCCCATTGCTTCTCGATGGCATCCCAAGCGGCCCGGTATTCGGCGGCGGACGTGGCCTCACGGGCCAGCACCCGGTTGGGATGCAGCCGGTCGAGCTCGGCCTCGACGTAGGCGGTCACGTCGACGTCGTTGACAACGACACGCTCGAAACCGCCACCGAGGGAGACGTTGGCCCCATAGCAGTCCACGATCTTCAGGCCGGTGACGTCGCAATCGCGAATCTCGAGGTCGGAGAGGTCGCACTGGTGGATGCGGGCACCACGGAACTGGTCACTTTGGGTGTACTCAGCAGGCATCGGGACAGTTTCCCGTATCCGTCCCGCCCGCGCCAGTGAATGGCACAACGTGAGGGTTGCGTGTTGCGTCCGGGTGAGGGAGTGCGGGATCGAGCATCTTGACGAGCGCTCGACGATCGATCTTGCCCGCGCGGTTGAGAGGCATCTCGTCCAGCCAGACGTAGACGCGTGGAATCATCGGCGCGGGCAGCCAACTACCCAGTTGGCTCGTGAGCAGCTCGTCGGGTCGCCTTTCGCCGACCAGATAGGCGACGATGGCCGCGCCGCCCGGGGTGTCCTCGCGCAACAGTGCCGCCGCGTCGACCACGCCTCGGCATGCGCGCAGGTTGTGCTCCACCTCGCCGATCTCGACCCGGTACCCACTGATCTTGATCTGGTCGTCGATTCAGCCGGCGTACACGTAGTTCCCGCATATCGGCGGCTGCTCAGCACCCCGAAAAGCCAGCCCCGGTCCCCACGCCCCCACGCTGAAGGATCACGCCGAGATCCTTGAGGAAACACCACCGAGGTCTGGGCAGATTGCCGACCTGTTCCTCGGCTCGGCCGTACAGTCTCCTCCATGAAGCTCAGGCGCCCATTGCCGTCGTCCACTCCCCTCGAGCACCCGCCGCAGGCTCTGTTCTGTTGTCTGCCTTTAGTCCTTATATATTTTTGATCTTGGACTTTCGGAACGCCTTTACAATGTAGATTTCTAATCGCAGGATCTCCGGTAGAAACGCGTCCGTGAACTCACCAGGCCGTCATCGCCTTGATCGAGTCACGCCGATTACTGGACAGACCCTTTCCCCGGAGAACACTCGCTGGCGGCAGGACACCCATGCCCGAGCGCCCCGCGTCCGGAAGCGCCCGCTAGCATCGGGGTCCCCCGGTCCCGCGTCGCGGATGCATTCACCGCGACGGGCGCCCGGCCGACTCGCGATGGAGCCTGCGTGCCCACGATCGATCCCCGACGTCTCCTCGTCCTCCGTGCCTTCGTGCTGTCCGACTCGGTCACCGCGACCGCTGCGGTGCTGCACCTGACGCCGTCCGCGGTGTCGCAGCAGCTCGCGGCGCTCGAGCGCGAGGTCGGTCACGCGCTCGTCGTACGCACGGGACGCAAGCTGGCGCTCACGCCGGCCGGGCGCATCCTCGCCAGGCACGCCGATGAGATCAACTCCCAGCTGAAGATCGCCGAGGCCGACCTGGCCGCGCACGCGGGCGGCGTCCTCGGGCAGCTCCGGATCGGCGCCTTCCCCACGGCGATCAGCTGGTTGGTGGCACCCGCCATCGTCGAGCTGCGCCACCAGGCGCCGGGCGTCGACGTCACGGTCGTCGACGCGGAGGCGCACATGAGCCACCGGATGCTGATGCGCGGCGACATCGACGTGACCGTCAGCCTGGAGTACGAGTCCGACCCCGAGCGCGACTCCCCCGACATCGTGAAGTTCCCGCTCTACATCGAGCGGTTCAAGGCCGTCCTCCCCCACGCGCACCCGCTGGCAGGGGAGGAGGGCATCGGGCTCACCCAGCTCACCGAGGAGGGCTGGATCATGCCCTCGCCCGGTAACCCGTGCCGCACGATGGTGCTGCAGGCGTGCGCCGAGCTCGGCTTCCATCCGCCGATCACCCACGTCTCGGACGACTACCGCGCCGCGCTGGCGCTGGTCGCCGCCGAGGCGGGGATCTGCCTGGTGCCGGAGTCCGCGCTCTCCGCCCGCGACGCCGACTGGGTGACGATCCTGCCGACGCGCGGCATCGCGCCGCTGCGCAAGGTGATCATGACGACGCGGCGCGACAACCAGGGCCACCCCGTCGTACGCGCGGGACTGGAGGCGATGCGGGCCGTTGTCGCCGAACCGGACTCGGAGGTCTACGGCCCGCTCGCGCGGTCCGACACCTTCAGCGTCGAATGACGGCTCTGACCGACGGCGCGTTCTCGCGGAGGAAGGCGTCGACGTGCCGGTGGTACTCGTCCGGCTTGTCACGGCGCACGCAGTGGTGGGCACCCTCGATCACGACGACGTCGAAGCCGGGCGCGACGGCCGTGAGACGCTCACGGGAGTGCTTGTCGACGATGACGTCGCCGGTGCCGGTGACGAGCAGCGCCGGTACGCCGGCCGGGCCGACCGTGATCTGCCGCGCGGTCGGCGTCCAGATCCGGCGCTTCTCGTGGACCCGCTGCTCCATGTAGTCGATGTTGACGGCCTTCATCGCCTCGGCGAGCGGACGCAGCTCCTGCTCCGCCCAGTGGGGCTTGAGCTCGCGCTGCATGTCCACGAGCTCCTCGACCGACGCCGTGGCGGCGTGGTCGAAGGGGTCCTTGGTGGTCTGCTCGACGCTGAGCCACGGGTTGGGACCGGCCTCCGGCACCCACCACGGCGGGTCCTCGAGCACGACGCCGGCCACGAGGTGCGGGGCGTCGGCGGCGACGAAGGCGGCGATCCGCGCGCCCATGGAGTGCCCGACGACGAGCGTCTTGCGCCCGGTCTCGTCGAGCATGTCCTTGAGGATGTCGATCGCGTCCTGCACCATCACGTCGGTGGACGGAACGCCCTCGTGCTCGGGCAGGCGGCTGGGCGACCTCCCATGGCCCCGGGCGTCCGGCGCCACGATGTGGTAGTCACCGCACCAGCGGTCGACGGCGTCGCCGTAGCACGCGCCGGACTCCACGGCGCCGTGCAGGATGAGGACGGCAGGCGCATCTGCTGCGTCCCGCCCGTACTCTCGGACGAACAGGTCGGTTCCCACGTGTCCTCATTCAGTACTCTGTCGCGCCGGCCTCCAGCCGGCTCACGACGGGGTGGCCGTTCGGTGAGTCATGGTCATGATCGTGGCACGCCCGGTCGGCGTCGCGCAACGCTCCCGCGGGTCAGGCCGGCAGCTCCGCCTCCGGCGTCGCCTCGACCAGCGCTCGCGTGCAGGGGTGCCGCGGGGAGCGGAAGATCTCGTCGGACGGACCGGTCTCGACGACGCGGCCGCGCTGCATGACGGCGACGCGGTCGCTGTAGAGCCGGATCACCGCCAGGTCGTGGCTGACGTGCAGGAACGAGATTCCCCGGTCGCGCTGCAGGTCGGCCAGCAGGTTGAGGATCTGGGCACGCACCGACACGTCCAGCGCCGAGGTCGGCTCGTCCGCGATGATCAGGTCCGGCTTGAGGGCGAGCGCGCGCGCCACGGCGACACGCTGGAGCTGTCCGCCGGACGCCTCGTGCGGGTAGCGCCCCAGGTAGCCGGCGCCGAGGCCGACCGACTCCAGCAGCGCGACCAGCTCGGCGGCCGACGTCGTCTCGCCGTGCGCGTGGAAGACGTTCTCCAGCGTCTGCCGCACGGTCTGCAGCGGGTTCAGCGACGCCAGCGGGTCCTGGAAGACCATGGCGACGTTGCGCCGCAGCCGCCGCAGCCCTCGCCAGCCGAGGCGGCCGACGTCCTGCCCGTCCGTGCGGACGGTGCCGGACGTCGGCACCACCAGGCCGTTGGCCATCCGCGCCAGTGTGGACTTGCCCGAGCCGGACTCGCCGACCAGGCCGAGCGCCTCACCCCGCTCGACGTGGAGCGAGACGCCGTCGACGGCGAGAAAGCCCTTGCGCCCGCGGCCGAAGCCACCGGCGGTGCGGTAGCGCTTGCTGACGCCGGTCATCTCCAGGATCGGCTCGCTCACCGGGCCACCTCCTGCTGCGCGGGAAGACGATCGAGATGGCAGGCCGCAAGGTGCAGGCCGCCGCCCTCGCCGGCCGGGCGGACGGTGGGCAGCGGCACCTCGGCGACACAACGCTCGCCCACCAGGCCGGTGAGGCCGCAGCGCGGCGCGAAGGCGCAACCCGGCCCGGCGTCACGCAGCGATGTCGGCGCGCCGGGGATGGCGCGAAGCCGGGTCCGCTCCCCTCCGGTGTCGAGCCGGGCGTCCAGCCGTGGCGTGGCCGCGCGGAGACCGGCGGTGTACGGGTGGGCGGGCCGGTCGAAGATGTCGCGGATGCTGCCGTACTCGGCCTGACGACCGGCGTACAGCACGAGGACATCGTCCGCCGCGCTCCCCACCACCCCGAAGTCGTGGCTGATCAGGAGCATCGCCATGCCGTACTCCTGCTGGAGCTCGCGGAGCAGGGCCAGGATCTGCGCCTGCACCGTCACGTCGAGCGCGGTGGTCGGCTCGTCGGCGATGAGGAGCGCCGGCCGGTTCACCAGGGCCATCGCGATCACCGCGCGTTGCCGCATGCCGCCGGAGAACTCGTGCGGGAAGCGGCGTACGGCGTCCGCGGGCCCGGGGATGCCGACCCGGTCGAGCATCTCGACCGCGCGGGCCCGCGCGGCGCGGCGGGTGACCGACGGGTCGTGCAGGCGGACCGCCTGGGCGATGTGCGCGCCGATGTCGAGGTACGGGCTGAGCGCGGACATCGAGTCCTGGAACACCATGGCCACGTCGGAGCCGCGGGCCTGGCGCAGCTCGCGCTCGCCGGCGGAGAGCATCTCCCGGCCGGCGACGACGATCCGGCCCCGGGCGCTCGCCCCGCGCGGCAGCAGCCGCATGATCGCCCGGCCGGTGATCGTCTTGCCCGACCCCGACTCGCCGACCACGGCGAGCGTGCGGCCGCCCTCCACCCTCATGGAGAGGTCCCGGACGACATCGGCGGTGACGCCGCCGCCGGTGAACGAGACGCACAGGTCCTCGACCTGGAGCACGGGGTCAGGCACGGCGGATCCTCGGATCGAGAAGCGGCATCAGCAGGTCGGTGATCAGGTTGCCGACGATGATGAGGAAGGCGGAGAAGAGCGTCACCCCGACGACGATGCTCAGGTCGGACCCGTTCACGCCGGACAGCAGCAGGTCGCCGAGCCCGTGCAGGCTGAACACCTTCTCCGCGATCACCGACCCGCCCAGGAGCGCGGTGACGTCGAGCGCGAACATCGCCACGACCGGCACCAGCACGCCGCGGACGGCGTGCCGGTTCACCTGCCGGGCCGATGCGCCGCGCGCGGTCATCGCGACGAGGTGGTCGGCCGAGAGCTCGTCGAGGAGCTGGGTGCGGGTGACCCGGATGTAGCCGGCGGCGAGGATGAACGACAGCACCGTCCACGGGCCGATCAGGTGCCAGGCCCAGTCCGCCGGTGACTCCGAGAACGGCACGAAGCCGGAGTACGGCAGCGCGTTGAGCATGAAGCCGAAGACCTGGAGGACGAGCAGGCCGACGAGGAAGGTCGGCACCGACAGCCCGAACATCGCGAAGCCGGTCGAGAACCGGTCGACGATCCCGCCCTTGCGTATCGCCGACAACGCGCCGAGGCCGATGCCCACGACGAGGCACAGGACGGCCGCGCCGAGCGCGAGCGACAACGTGACGGGCAGCCGCTCGGCGATGAGCGTCGTGACGTCGCTGCGGTTCGGGAACGAGTAGCCGAAACAGGGTGCGTCGCAGTGCACCCGCTGGGTGCCCTCGCCGTACGTACGGCCGGCGAAGAGGCCCTTCACGAACTCGGTGTACTGCCACACCGCGCTCTGGTCGGTCTGCATGTAGGCGCTGACCTTGGCCCGGGTCTCGGGCGGGCACGGCTTGCCGCACATGGCGCGGGCCGGGTCCTTCGAGGCCCCGAAGAAGAGGGATATCGTCACGAAGGCGATCGCGAGGAGCATGAACACCGCGGTGACCATGCGGCGAGCGACGTAGACGATCATGCGGCATCCTCCATGCGCACGTCGAGGATGTCGCGGAGCGCGTCACCGGCGAGCGTGGCGCCGAACACGATCAGGAACACCACGGCGCCCGGGAAGAGCATGTACCAGACGTCCGCACCGCTGTAGATCCACGGCAGCGAGTCCGAGAGCAGCTTGCCGAGGTCGGGGACGTCGCCACGCAGGCCGACGCCGAGGAACGACAGTCCCGCGACGACGCTGACGTTGCCGGGAAGCGACATCGCGAACAGGACGACGACCAGGCCGGACAGGTGCGGCAGCATCTCGCGGCGGATGATCTGCCAGGGCGGGGCCCCGGTCGCGCGCGCCGCCTCGACGAACGCGCGGGCGTTGACGGCGCCGGCCTGGACGCCGATGATCCGGGCCGGGACGACCCAGCCGAAGAAGGCCAGTACCAGCACGAGGACCAGGCCCCGCGGCATCTCCGGCGGCACGATCGCCATGATCGCGATGATGAACATCAGGCCCGGGAAGCCGAACATGAAGTCGATCACCCTTCCCGCGACGGCGTTGAGCCAGCCGCCGAAGTACCCGATCGCCGTCCCGAGGACCGCGGCGAAGACGATCGACAGGATGCTCGCCCCGAACGCGATGAACAGCGACGAGCGGATACCGTAGACGATCTGGGCGAACAGGTCGACGCCCGTCACCGGGACGACGCCGAGCCAGTGGTCGGCGCTGACGCCACCGAAGGCGCCCAGCGGACGGCCGCCGTCCGGGTGGAGCAGGCCGGTGTGCAGGGTGCTCGGGTCCTGTCCCTCGATCCGCACGAGCAGCGGGGCACAGAGCCCCGCGGCGAGCGGCACGACCAGCATGACCAGGCCGGCGACGCCGGACCGCTTCCGGAGGAAGCGGCCGAGGACCGATGTACCCCGGCCCTCGGCCCGCCGGATCTCAGCGATCGACACCGACGACCAACTCGTTCGCGAACGGCGGGTAGGCCGGGACGAAGTAGTTCAGGATCTTCGAACCGGCCAGGGCCTGCGTGCGCTGCACGAGGATCGGCACGATCGGGGCGTCCTCCATGATCTGCTTGTCGATCGCGGCCCACATCGTGGCGGCCTTGCCGAGGTCCGGCTCAGCGATCGCGGCGTCGATCGCGGCGTCCACCTCGGGGTCGGAGAACCTCGAGGCGTTGCCGCCACCGTTGTCGATCTCGCTCGACGCGAACAGCGGCTGGATGGTGCTCATGCCGCTCGGGAAGTCCGCCCCCCAGCCGTTCGTCGTCATGTCGTAGTCGCCGTCGGCGGACGAGACGAGCTCGGACCAGCTGTCGCCGTCCAGGCCCTTGAGCTCGACCTTGACGCCGGCCCGCGCCAGCGAGTTCTTGATGCTCTGGGCCTCCTTCTCCTCGATCGCACTCACGTCGGCCGGGTAGGTCAGCGTGAGCTTCAGGCCGGAGACGCCGGCGTCGGCGAGCAGTTCCTTCGCCTTGCCGACGTTGCCGGTGTCACCGCCGTCGTACAGGTTGTACTCGGTGTAGCCGGGGATGCCGGGCGTCATGATGGTCGAGGTGATCCGGCCGCCGAACTTCGGGCCGCCGTACACGCTCTGCACCTCGGCCTTGTTGATCGCGTAGTTAATCGCCTGCCGTACGCGGACGTCGGACAGGCCCGGGCGCTTGACGTTCATGGCGAGGTAGCGGAAGTAGCCCGACGGGCTGTTGGCCATGCGGCCGGAGATCGACGGGTCGGCCTCGATCCGCTGGAACTGCGACGGCGAGATGAGCGCGTTGCTGACCGCGGTCTCGTCCTCGCCCTTGTCGTCGATGAGGCGCTGCACGATCGTGTCGTTGTTCAGGCCCATGTCGAGGACGATCTTGTCCGGGCCGGCGAACCGTGCCTGGTCGGTGTCGGCCTTCCAGTTCGGGTTGCGGACCAGCACCGCCTGCGAGCCCTTGCGGAAACTCGTCACCTGGTACGGGCCGCTGGCGACCGGGTGCTCGCCGTACGTCTCCGGCTTGGTGTCGGCCGCAGCCGGTACCGGCGCGAAGGCCGGCATGCTGACGATCCACGGCCAGTTGCCGAACGGACGCGTCAGGTGAAAGACGATCTTGTGGTCGTCGACGGCCTCGATGGAGCCGAGCCTCTTGCCGTCGTACGGGCCGTCGTAGTCGGTGCCGCCGACCAGCAGCGTCTTGTGGTAGGCGAGGCCCCCCTGGAACATCGGTGCGAACGACCGCTCGATGCCGTACTTCACGTCCTGCGCGGTGATCGGGCTGCCGTCGGAGAACTTCAGGCCCTCCCGCAGCGTGAAGGCCCACGTCTTGCCGCCGTCGTCCGTCGTACCGGTGCCGGTGGCGAGGTCCGGCACGAGGATCGTGTCCTTGTCCGGGAACGTCCGCCACGACGTCAGCCCGCGGTGCACCCACCGCAGCCGGCTGGTCGGCACCATCTGCGCGTTGGCGGTCTCGAAGGACTCGGTCGCGCGCCGCGAGAGGTAGTGCAGGGTCCCGCCCCGGGACACGGACTCGAGCGCCGTCGTGTTCTTGTCCTTCGTCGGCGCCGTGGATTGCGAGTTCGCGTTGCAGCCCGCCGTCACCAGGGCCAGGACGAGCGCGAGCCCAGCGGGCACCACTCTCCGGGATCGATTCGCCATAGATCGCGCTTCCTGTGAGGCGGTCCCGATCGGCCGGGTCCGCTGCTTGGATCTCAGGAAGGGAAGTCTGTTGGCGGGCGGGAGCGCGCGTCCATCGAGGAGTTCTACAGGAGATCTTTAAGAAAATCTGAAAGATCGCGGACATCTACGCGCGCAGCGTCCACGATAGCCCAGCGGTCCTAGAAATGACTCCACAGTCGATCGCCCCGGCCGCCGGCCTCGCCCGGGTGCCTCACGTCGGCGCCGGTCGGCTTCGGCGACGATCCGAGGACCGGCGCGAAGCAGGGGCTTTGTCCTCGCGGCGCCGCCAACGAGTACGCCGCAGACCTTCCCATGGCCTCCTGGCCGGCATCGGCGAACCGGCCTTCCGGTCGTGTGCCTGCATGTTGTGTTTTCATATTTTTTTGAAATTTCTCAGCTCCTTTACAATGTAGATTTATTGGTATGGCCACCGAATTCGTCGCCGGTCAGGGCAGAAGCCGGGCACACCCGGTCTCGGCTACCGCCGACGGACGATGGTGTGCCGGCACCGTGACGGCTCCTCCACGCCTGACGGCACGACCTTCTCCCCGTACGTGTGTGAGAACCACTCCCCTATGGTCACGGCGCATGTCCGGGCGCCCCGACCGGGGTGATACATGAACGTTCCTCCCGGAGATCCTTGATCGGGGAGGTCCCTGAGCGTCACTCCCCCGTCTCCCCGTCCACCGACTCGCGAAGGAGGTCGGCGTGACCGTTGTGACGCGCGTACTCCTCGATCATGTGGACCACGATCCACCGCAGGGACGGCGTCTCGCCGCCCGGCCAGGACCGCCGGGCCGGACGGTCCAGGCCGCCATCCTCCAGCGCCTCGGCGACCGCCTCGCGGGAGCGCTCCGCGGCCTTCTCCCACAACGCGAACAACTCCTGCGGGGAGTCGTCGGCGGCGGAGTTCCAGTCCCAGTCCCGGTCGGCGCGCCAATCCGCGGTGTTCCACGGCGCGGACCGGTCCCGCCCGTGCAACCAGCGGGAGAACCAGTCGTCCTCCACGTACGCCAGATGCTTGAGCAGCCCGCCCAGCGTCATCGACGAGGCACCGACCCTCGCCGTCAGTCCCGCGGTGTCGAGGCCCCGGCACTTCCACCTCAGCGTCGCGCGCTGGTAGTCGAGGAAACCCAGCAGGGTCGCCGTCTCGTCACCCGCCACAGGCGGCTCGGGCCGGCCGTGCTCGTCCACCTCGGTCATGAACGGCAAGCATAGCGATCGTGATCAACGCCGGTCGGGAAAACCCGGCCCCATGTTCCAGGGACGCGGCGAACCCGATCTGACCGCTATGAAACGTAGTTCGGCGGTGTAGAGCTCTCCGTCGGCGTCTCGCAGCCAAAGGTGGTCCAGGTCGGGCAGCATCTCGGTGACGGTGACCTCGCCAGGTCCCTCCCCGGCGGTACGACGGATCAGCTTGGCCAGGAGGTTCACCAGGGGCAGGCTACGGAAGTCCATCGCCAACGGCTTCCTCTCGCTCGGCACCCGGACGAAACCCCGCTCGGGCAGCCCGTGCCTGGATCGCCAGGACCGTGCGGCGGCGTAGCGCGAGCGCTCGTCCTTGAGATCGGCCCAGGCGGGTTCTGCGGCCGGGAACGTCCAGGTCTCGCGGCTCATGACCAGCCGGTCGACGGTGACGCGCGGCCGGTGCCCCGATCGGCCGAGAGGGCGGAACGCGTTGGTGGTCAGGGCGGTCAGCGGGTCTCCGGCGGCCTCCAGAAAGGGGTAGGTCCGATTCTCCTCGCGGTGCCGTACGACGAGCGCCTCGCCTTCCCGCGTCACGAACAGGTCCAGGATGGAGTGCATGGTTATGCCGGGCGGGGGTTCGGTCGCCTCCCCTCCGATGCTCAGGTAGGCGTTGCCCGGCAGCATGAGTTCGGCGGCCCGGGACATGCGCGAGGTCGTCAGCGGCGAGTCCGCCCGGGGAACGATCAGGAGCCGGCCGTCCGGGTGAGCGGCCGCCGTCGCCTGGCGCAGCCGGCCGGGATCGGGGTGCTGGCTGACGAAGGACCTGTTCTCGATGGTGTTGGCCGCGCAGTGCAGTTCGCCGAGCACGTAGTCGGCCTCGCCGCGCGCCAGGGATCCGGCGTCGGTGGCGATCACCATGAGGTCCGGGGAGAACCAGCGGGCACCGCTCCACCGGGGTGGCCCCACCGGGAACTCCAGGGCCACCCGATCGGCGATGGCGGCGGCGGAGACCCGGTGCTCCCGGACGTCCCCCGGTGGCAGATCGAGGATCCTGGCCCACTTCTCCTGGAACTCCGCCGTCACCTCGTGGACGATCTCCGATTCCGGGCTGAGGGTGAACTGCCCGAGTTCCGGCATGAGGGTGGTCAGGAGCTGGACCAGGGGCAGATCCGCACGACCGGTCCGGGCGGTCTCCCGGTCGAAGATCTCACGTGCCAGGGCGTCGTAGCGGTCGCCGACCGTGTTGACGAGCCACAGCGCGCTGTCCAGCACCAATCCCAGTGGTGCGGCCAGAGCGGCGAGCGCCCGGGACCCCACCTGGACCTCGGCCGAGCGGACGGTGTCCTCGTAGACCAGCGTCCGGCCGGCGTACAGCCCGCCCGAGCGGCGGCTGGCCTCCCGGCCGGTGAGCCGCTCGAAGGTGTCGGCGAGCTCCTGCTGGGCCTTCATCAGCCTGTCGGCGTCCCCCGCGGCGGCGGCCACGCCCTCCCGCGCCGCCGTCAGCTCTCGCAGCGGCCGGCTGACCCGATCACGGACCCGCGGGTCGGCGATCGCCTCGATCCGCGCCGCCAGCGTCCGCTCCGGCCAGCTCTCCAGCGGGCCTGACAGATCGATCCGGACGGCGCCGACCTCGCGCAGCCGCAGCAGCGCCGCCACCGTTGCCGGGACCGGCGGGTCACCGACGATCTCCCGTACGGTCCGCTGCCCGTCGCACCGCGCCAGGACCCGCAGCTCCGCGACCGTCAGCGTCACCGGCCTGTCGAACGGCCGGCGCAGCAGCCCGCCGGTGAGCGACGCCGACAGCGCGCGACGGGGACGCAGCCAGGGCCACACCTCGGGCAGGGCGGCCAGCGTCCCGGCGAGCGTGCCGATCGCCCAGTCCTCGAAGTAGGTGGTACGCCGGGACAGGAACCCCGTCCCGGGGTCCACGACGATCCCCGTGTCCTCCGGCACCAGCCGGGCCCAGCCGAACGGGCCGAAGAACCCCACCGTGTCGTTCTTGAGGCAGTAACGCTGCAGGTAGGTCGCGATGGTCAGCTCGTGGCGGCGGCCGCGCTTGGCGCGGGACTCGCCCGCCGCCACCTTGTCCAGGGTGAAGCGGACCACCTGCGGGTTCTGCCAGGCCACCGCCTCACGGAAGGCGCCGTCCACCGCGATCCGGCCCATGGCGTCGGACAGGCGTTCGGTGGCCGCGGCGTAGACCTTCTCGTAGGCCGCCCCGGAGTCGGCGGCGGTGGAGTCGGCGGCGGTGGCGAGCTCGTCGTCGCAGATCTCCAGGAACCTCCTGGCGGGGAATCCGGCACCGCGCAGCGCGACGTCGCGCCACAGGACCCAGCCGGTACCGCCCAGCGGCACGTGATGCTCGCTCATCAGGTCTCGATCTCATCCAGCAGGGTGGCGAACTCGTCCGCTCCGTACCGTTCGACCTGGGCCCGCAGGACCAGTCGCGCCAGCCCTTCCACCGTGGGTGCCTCGAAGACCTGGCGCAGGGAGAGCTCGATGACGAAGGACTCCCTGATCCTGGCGGTGAGCTGGGTCGCCAGCAGGGAGAAGCCGTTCAGTTCGAAGAAGGTGTCGTGGACGCCGACCCGTTCGGTGTTAAGCAGTTCCTCGAAGATCTCGGTCAGACGGCGCTCGATCGGTGTGCGGGGGGCCACGTAGGTGTCGACCGCCGGGCCGTCGGAGGCCGGCAGAGGAAGTGCGGCCAGGTCGTAGCCGCCGTCCGGGGTGAGCGGCAGGTTCTCCAGGAGGAGCAGGTGTCCGGGGATCAGGCGGTCGGGCAGCCGGTTGCGCAGGTACTGGGTGATCGTGGCGGTGTCCTGCCCGGGGCCGGGTCCCGTCAGGTAGCCGACCAGCGCGAGGTCGCCGTCGTCCATGACCTGCTCGGTCACCAGCGCGTCATGGACCTGCGGCAGCTCGCGCAGGACGGCCACGACGTCCCTGAGATCGTCGCCCGGGTTCTCTCCGCTCCGGGCGACGAGTTCCACCGTGCCGTCGCTCCAGCGGCGCGCGAGGTCACCGGTGCGGCTGGTTCCGACGCGGAGCTCGGCGACCTCACCGGTGGCGGCCGGTCCGCCGCCGGCGTGGACGAGCCGTACGGCGGGGCCGGTGCCCAGGGGGACGACCGTCGGCGCGGACTCCTCCGTCCAGTCCTGTGGAACCGGGTAGGCGGCCGCAGGCCGCCCGTCGCGGCCGAGGCGGTGCACGCCGACGGCCCGGCAGCCCGGTGCCAGGCGGCGCAGCGCGGTGATGTCGCAGGCCAGCAGGTCGCCCGAGTTCTCGATGAAGGCGTGGCGCAGGGCGGGCAGCCGCTCGCCCGCGAGGGCTCGCAGGACAGGCGGTGTCAGGTAGGCGACGGTGATCTCCTCGTCCCGCAGCCAGTCCGGCAGGTCTCCGCCGGGTTCCCTCAGCACCAGGGTCCCGCCGGCGCGCAGCGCGCTGGAGACGGCCGAGATCAGGTGGCCGGGCAGCGTGGACAGCACGGCGAAGCGGTCGTCGGAGGTGAAGTCGGCATGGGGAGCCGCCGGTCCGGGCAGGACGGGCCGGCCCGCCGCCACCTCCTCGTCGCCGGGCCCGTCGGTGAGTGAGCCGAGATCGAGGGTGGTGTCCGGCGCGCCGTCGGCCGGGCTCACGTCCAGCACCGTGTCCACCCCGAGGAAGTGGACGGGCAGCGAGCCGGCATCCTCGATCACCGAGAACGACACGCCCGCCTTTGCGCACCCCAGGACCGCGGCCACGAACGCGGCCGACCCTCTGCGCACCACCCCGTAGTGGGCCGGTGCCCGTCCGGCCAGCGTTTCGGCGACCCGGCCGGCCGCTTGAGCCAGTCGCGGGTAGCTCCACTCCCCCTGGCCGTCCCGCACCGCCGTTCCGGTCCCGGGCCATGACGGTGCCGTCTCGTCCGCCGCGGGGCCGCCGGACGGGAGCTCGTCGTGGCCACCCGGGAGCGGGTAGTCCAGGAAGCTCCTGCCCGGATCCGCGACCGCGGCTTCCAGCAGGGCCTGGAGATGGGTGAGGAGGATGCGCATCATCTCCGGGTCGTAGCGGTCGGCGTTGAAGTCGAGGAAGATCTGGAGCGCTTCGTCGATCTCCTGGGTGGTCATGGTGAGGTCGAACTTGCTGGGAAGCGTGACCGCCTCCAGCGGCTTGACGTCGACCCCGCCGATCCGTTCCGGTTCCGGACTGTCGATCGTGTTGAGCAGGACCTGAAAGAGCGGGGAGCGACGGGGGTCGCGCGGGACCTGGAGCTCCTTGACGATGACGTCGAAGGGGGCGTCGGCGTGCGCCAGCCCTTCCAGCGCGACCTGCCTGGACCGGCCGAGGAGGTCGGCGAAGCTCGGGTCGCCGGACAGGTCGGCCCTGAAGGGCAGGGTGTTGACGAAGAAGCCGATCAGTCCGTCCGTGCCGTCGGCGACACGTCCCGCCACCGGTACGCCGATCACCATGTCCCGCTGGCCGCACCAGCGTGACAGGACGGCGGTCAGTCCCGCCATCATCGTCATGAACATGGTCACGCCGTGGCGGCGGCACAGGTCGTGCATCGCCGCGGTCAGCGACTTCGGCAGGGTCAGCTCCAGGTGGTGACCGGGCGAGATCCGTAGCGGGGCCAGGCTCCTGCGGGTGGGCAGGGCCAGCGGGGGCGGCGGATCGGCCAGGTGCCGGCTCCAGTAGCCGACCTCCCGGCGCAACGCCGCCCCGCTCAGGGACTCGCGCTGCCAGACCGCGTAGTCGCGGTACTGGATCGGGAGGTCGGCCAGCCCGGCGCGGGCGGCGTCGCCACCGGCCTCGTAGAGCGCCGACAGCTCGCGGACGAGGAGACCGACCGACCAGGCGTCGGAGACGATGTGGTGCATCGTGATCGAGAGCAGGTGCTCGGTCTCGGCCAGCCGGAGCAGCGCGCAACGAAAAAGCGGTCCGGTGGCGAGGTCGAAGGGCGTCGCGGCCTGCAGGTCGGCCAGCAGGCGCGCGGTCTCGCGCGGGTCCTCCCGCTCACCGGTGAGGTCGGTGAAATCGAGCCTCCAGTCCTCGCCGAGCGCGTCCACGACCTGGGCCGGCCGGTCGTTCACCAGGGGGAACCGGGTGCGCAGCGTCTCGTGGCGGACCAGGATCGCGCGGATGCTCGCCTCCAGCGCGGGCAGGTCGAGCGGGCCGGTCAACAGCCTCCGGCCATGGACGTTGTAGGCCGCTCCCGGCCGTACCTGGTCCTCCAGCCACAGACGTTCCTGTTCGAAGGAGAGCACCGGGCCGGCGTCCGCGGGCCGCCGTCCGACGGCATGCGTGCCGGGCGTCGGACGTGCCCCCGCCACCACCGCGGCGATCGTTGGGGAGGCGTAGAACTCCTTGATCGGGATTTGGAGGCCCAGCGTCTTGCGGATACGCGCCACGACCTTGGGGACGAGCAGCGAGTGACCGCCCAGCTCGAAGAAGTCGTCGAAGATCCCCAGATCCGGGCATCCCAGGGCATCACGCCAGATCGCGGCGACCGCTTCCTCGTCGGGGGTACGGGGCGAGTGCGACATGGCCACAGGGTAAGCAGGCGGTTCCGGCGGGGCGACGCCCCTCTTCATGTGACATCTCAGCCCGCGGTGCCGTCGGTACGTTCGTGGTCCGGAGGTACGATGCGACGCGATCTTCCTGACTTCCCGACGTCCGCCGACGCGACCACCCTGGCCGAGCTGCTGCGCTGGCGGGCCAGGCGTCAACCGGAGCGCGTCGGCTTCGTGTTCCTGGGCGACGACCACGGCGGCGAGCGGCCGGTGACCTACGCGCACCTGGACCGGAGGGCCCGGGCGATCGCCGGTGAACTCCGGCGCGCCGGGGTCGGCCCGGGCGATCGGGTACTGCTTCTCTACCCGCCCGGTGAGGACTTCCTCACCTCCTTCCTCGGCTGCATGTACGCCGGCGCGGTGGCGGTACCCACGTTCCCGCCCGACCCGCTGCGGCTGGAGCGGACGCTGCCCCGCCTGCTGACGATCGTGGCGGACGCGCGGCCCGCCGCGCTGCTGACCGTCGCGGCCCTGCTCCCCCTGGCGGGCGACCTGCCCCTGGGGGGCCTGGCCTGGATCGCGACCGACACCGCGCCGGACGACGCGGACGAATGGGCCGGACCCGGAGCCGACGCCTCCGCGCTGGCCCTTCTGCAGTACACCTCGGGCTCCACCGCCGAGCCGAAGGGCGTGATGCTCACCCACGGCAACCTGCTGCACAACTCGGCGCTCGTCCAGGAGCTCTTCGGCACCGACGCGGCCATGCGCGGGCTGAGCTGGTTGCCGCCCTACCACGACATGGGTCTCATCGGCGGGCTCCTGCAGCCGCTGTTCGCCGGGTTCCCCATGTGGCTGATGTCCCCGGTCGACTTCCTGCGCCGTCCGGCGAGCTGGCTGGAGGCGATGTCGCGGCTGGAGCTGACGCTGAGCGGCGGGCCGAACTTCGCCTACGACCTGTGCGTCAGGAAGACCACGCCGGAGCAGCGGGAACGGCTCGACCTGAGCGCGTGGCGGGTGGCCTTCAACGGGGCCGAGCCGATCCGGCGCGCCACCCTGGCGCGGTTCGCCGAGGCGTTCGCGCCTGCCGGTTTCCGTCCTGAGGCGTTCTTCCCGTGCTACGGCCTGGCCGAGGCCACGCTCATGGTGAGCGGCGGCTTCGCCCCCGCCTCCGGGCAGGGCCCGGTCGGCTGCGGGCGTGGCGGCGCCGGCCAGGAGGTACGGATCGTCGATCCGGTGACCGCGCTGCCGTGCCCGGAGGGGCACGAGGGCGAGGTGTGGCTGCGCGGGCCGAGCGTGGCCGGAGGGTACTGGAACCGGCCGCTGGAGAGCCGGGAGGTGTTCCAGGCCGTGCCGGCGGACGGCGGCGGGCCGTACCTGCGGACCGGGGATCTGGGAAGGCTCGCCGGTGGCGAGCTGACCATCACGGGCCGACTCAAGGACCTGATCATCGTCAGGGGCCGCAACCACTACCCGCAGGACCTGGAGGCCACCGCCGAGCGGGCCCATCCCCTCCTGCGGCCGGGCTGTGGGGCGGCGTTCACCCTGGAGCACGACGAGCCCGCGGTCGTGCACGAGGTCGCGCGGGACGCCGATGACGTGGACGTCGCGGAGGTGGCGCGGGCGGTCAGGACCCTGGTGGCCGGGGAACACGGTCTGCACGTCGGGCTGGTGGTGCTGATCCGGGCCGGCTCCCTGCCCAAGACCACCAGCGGCAAGGTGCGCCGGCGGGTCTGCCGGGACCTGCTGCTGTCCGGGGAGCTGCCCGAGATCGGCCGCAGCTCGATCGACCTGGAGACCTGTCTGCGCGAGCAGGCCGCCGCCGTCTGCGGGCTGCCCGCCTCGGACATCGCCCGCGAGCTCCCCCTGCTGGCCCTGGGCATGGACTCGCTCGCCGCCCAGGAGCTGAGCCGGCGGGTTCAGGACGAGCTGGGGGTACGGCTCCCGCTGGGTGACCTCCTCGGCGGCGCCTCCCTGGCCGACGTCGCCTCCCTTGCCGCCGATCTCCCGCTCCCGGTACCCGCCGGCGAGCCGATCGCCGGGGAGTCCGGCGACTCCGGATCATCGGAGGCTCCTCGGGTGTCGCGGGGGCAGCGGAGCCTGTGGTTCCTGCACCGGCTCGAACCGGAGAGCACGGCCTACACCACGGCGGCCGCGTTCCGGCTGGACGGGCGGCTGGACGCGGAGGCGCTGCGACGAGCCCACGACCGCCTCCTGCGGCGGCATCCGGCGCTGCGGACCGTCTTCGCCGAACGGGACGGCGAGCCGGTGCCGGTCGTCCGACCGGCCGACCCGGACTCCTTCTCGGTGTCGGAACTCGCGGAGACGGAGCTGGCGGCCCGGCTCGAGGCCGACGCGAACCGGCCGTTCGACCTCGCCTGTGGCCCACCGGCCCGGTTGCACCTGTACCGGCTCGCGAAGGACGCGCACGTGCTGCTGTTCGTCGCGCATCACATCGTGACCGACTTCTGGTCCACGATGATCCTCGGCCGGGAGCTGGAGGCGCTGTACGCCGAGGAGACCGGCGGCCCGGCCGCCGGGTTGCCCGCCCTGGAGCCCGGTCCGGCCGGCGTGCCGTCCCAGCAGGAGGAGCAGGCGGACGGCGAAGAGCGGCCCTTGCTCAGCGGCCCGGGCGGGATCCGCAGGTTCGGGATCGGTGCGTCGCTGACCGCCGGGCTGGTACGCCGCGCGGCGGCGGAGGGGGTGACGCCCAGCGTCTTCCTGCTCACCGCCTACCAGGCGCTGCTGCACCGGCTCACCGGCCGGGACGACCTGGCGGTCGGCGTCCCCTTCGCGGCTCGCACGCGGCCTCACCTGGCCGGTCTCGTCGGTTACCTCATGAACCCGGCGCCGATCCGAAGTCAGGCCCGAGACACCTTCCGCGAGCTGCTGGCCCAGACCAGGGACCGGGTGCTCGGCATGCTGGAGCGTCAGGACCACCGCGACGCGGCCCGGTTCCGGACGATGTTCGTCTTCAACCAGCCGGCCGCCGCCGACGCCGCGGCCTTCCCGGCGTTGCTGCTCGGTCACGCCGGCGTCCGGCGCCTGTTCGGCGGGCTGCGGGCCGAGTCGATCCCGGTCGGCCTGCGCGAGTGCGCCATGGATCTGGAGTTGTCGCTCACCGCGCTCGACGGCGACGTCCACGGCTGCCTCCGCTTCCGGACCGACGCCTTCGACGAGGACGCGGCGGATCGGTTCGTCCGGCACTTCACGGCCCTGCTCGAGGCGGTGGTCGCCGACCCCGGCGCCGCACTGGGTTCGGTCCCGTCCGCCACCGCCGGGGAGCGCACCCGCCTGCTCGGCGGGTGGAGCACCGGCGGACCCGCGCCGGACGTCGGACTTCCGGTGTCCCGGCTCGTGGAGGAGCAGGCACTTCGCTCGCCGTACGCGACGGCCGTCGTGGCGGGTGGCGAGTCGCTGTCCTACCTGGAGCTGGATCAGCACGCCAACCGGCTCGCGCACCTGCTGCGCGCCAGGGGCGTCGGCCCCCGCGGCCGGGTCGGTATCTGCCTGGACCGCGGCTCCGGCATGGTGGTGGCGATGCTCGCGATCGGCCGGGCCGGCGCGGCGTACGTGCCGATCGATCCGCTGAGCCCGGCCGACCGTGTCGCCGCCGTCTTCGCCGACGCCGGTGTGGACGCCGTGGTGAGCGAGGAGGCGCTCACCGGAAGGCTTCGGGGCGTCACCGCTTCGCTGGTGCTGCTCGACGCGGATCGGCCGGAGATCCTCGGCCACCCGGTGACGGCGCTGCCACCGCCCGCGCTGGACGATCCGGCCTATGTCGTCTACACCTCGGGCACGAGCGGGACGCCGAAAGGGGTGGAGGTCCCGCACCGCGCGCTGTCGTCCTTCACCCGGCAGGCCGCCGAGCTGTACGGCATCGGCCCGGACGACCGGGTGCTGCAGTTCGCCTCGATCGGGTTCGACGCCAGCGTCGAGGAGATCTATCCCACCCTCGCCCGTGGCGCGCGCCTGGTGCTGCGCACGGACCGGATGCTGGCCGACCCGGGCATGTTCCTGGCCGCCTGCGCGGCACAGGGGGTGACCGTGCTCGATCTGCCGACGGCGTTCTGGCACGAGCTCGTCGACGCGCTGGGCACACCGGGGACACCGGACACACCGGACACACCGGGGACACCGGGGACACCGGGGACACCGGGGACACCGGAAACGCTGCCCGCCGCGATCCGGCTCGTCATCATCGGCGGCGAGAAGGCGTTGCCGGAGCGGGTCGCGGCGTGGCATGCCGCGGTCGGCGACCGTGTCCGGCTGGTCAACACCTACGGTCCCACCGAGGCGACCGTCGTCGCGACCAGCCACGAGCTCGACCGGCCGGGCCGTGAGGTCCCCATCGGCCGTCCGCTGGCGGGGGTCCGCGCCTACGTGCTCGACGTCGCATGCCGGCCCGTGCCGATCGGCCTGACCGGTGAGCTGTATCTCGGCGGCGCCGGGCTGGCCCACGGCTATCTGAACCGCCCCGGCCTGACCGCGGAGCGGTTCGTCGCCGATCCCTTCGGCCCCCCCCGGAGGGCGGCTCTACCGCACCGGTGACCTGGTGCGGCACCGGTCCGACGGCACGCTGGTCTTCGTGGCCCGCTCCGACCGGCAGATCAAGCTGAGCGGTTACCGCGTGGAGCCGGGCGAGGTCGAGGCGGCGCTGCGCGAACTGGACGGCGTCACCGACGCCGCCGTGGTACGGGACGGACGGTCCCTGCTCGCCTACGTGGTGCCGGAGACGTGCGTGGCCGACGAGCTGCGGGCGGCGCTGCACGCCGTCCTGCCCGGCTACATGGTCCCGGCCCGGTACGTGCCGCTGCCCGCATTGCCGCGAACCCTCAACGGCAAGACGGATCTCGGCGCGCTGCCCCGGCCGCCGGTGTCGCGGCCGGGCGTCCAGGAGCCGTTCCGCACGCCGCAGGAGCGTGCGCTGGCGGAGATCTGGCGTGAGGTGCTCGACGTGGAGGAGATCGCCAGGACCGACGACTTCTTCGCGGTGGGGGGACACTCCCTGTCCGCGACCAAGATGCTGGCGCGGGTGAGCGACGTCCTCGGTCTCGACCTGCCGCTCCGGGCGGTGTTCGAGACCCCCGTCCTGGCCGAGCTGGCGGACCGGCTTCGCCACGCGCCGCAGGCCCTGTCCCGGCGGGTGCCCCCCGCGCCGCGGGACCGGCCGCTGCCGTTGTCGTTCGTCCAGGAGCGGATCTGGTTCCTGCAGCAGCTCGAACCGGAGAGCACCACCTACAACGTGCCGCGTGCCCTGCGCCTGCGGGGCCGGCTCGACGTGGCGGCGATCGCCAGGACCCTGGACGATCTGGAGGTCCGTCACGAGATCCTGCGGACGACCTTCCCCGAGATCGACGGCGAACCCTTCCAGGAGATCGGCGAGCCGCGCGGAATCCCGCTGACCGTCGTCGACGGCGACGAGGGCCTGCTCCATGAGTTCATCCTCGCGGCCGGGCAGGAGCCCTTCGACCTGGCGAAGGGTCCCCTGCTGCGGGTCACGCTGGTCCGCCTGGCGGCCGATGACCACGTCCTGGTCGTGGTGGAGCACCACATGGTCCACGACGGGTGGGCCCAGGGAGTGTTCCTGCGCGACTTCCTGGAGCTCTACCAGGCCCATGCCGGCGGCCGGCCGCCCTGCCTGCCCGAGCTGCCCGTCCAGTACGCCGACTTCGCCGCCTGGCAGCGGCGGACCTTCCAGGGCGAGCGGCTGCGGTCCCTGACCGACTTCTGGCGGGCACGGCTGCGCGGCGCGCCGACGCTGCTGTCGGTACCCGGCGACCGGCCCCGCCCCGAGGTACTGGGCTCACGCGGCGGGGAGGAGACCCTCTTCATCGAGGGGCCGCTCGCCCGGCGACTGCGCGAGTACGGCCGGGACCACGACGCCACCCTGTTCATGGTGATGCTCGCGGCCTTCGCCGTGCTGCTGCGCGAACGCAGCGGGCAGGAGGACATCGTGGTGGGCAGCGGCATCGCCAACCGGCAGCGCCCCGAACTGGAGAACCTGCTCGGAATGATCATCAACACGGTCCTGCTGCGCGTCGACCTCTCCGGCCGCACGAGCTTTCCCGAGGTGCTGGAGCAGGTGCGGGAGGTCTGCCTGGAGGCCTACGCCCACCAGGACATGCCGTTCGAGAAGCTGGTGGAGAGCCTGCGTCCCCCGCGCAGCCTCAGCCACACCCCGCTCTTCCAGGTGATGTTCAACTTCCTCGACACGCCGATGCCGTCCCTGGTGGTTCCCGGCCTCGACGTCGAGGTGCTGAACGCCCACAACCGCTCCTCGAAGTTCGACCTGAACGTGGTGGTCATCCCGCACGCCGGGCAGCGTCTGGGCCTGGTGTCGGGGCCGGACGCGCCGGAGCGGATCGCGGTGCTGCTGGAGTACAACACCGACCTGTTCACCGTGGCCACCGTCCGCGGCCTGCTGGCCGAGTACCTGGAGATCCTCACCGAAAGCGTCATGCCATGACATCGTTGCCCGCCCTGTTCCTGGCGACCTGCGCCGAGCACCCGGAGAGGCCGGCGGTCACCTGCGGCCCGCGGACCCTGTCGTACCGCGAGCTGGCCGACGCGGCCGGAAGCCTGGCGGCCGAGCTCGGACGCCGCGGTGTGGGCAGGGGTGAACTCGTCGGCGTGCGCGTGGCCCGATCCGTCGACGTCGCGGTGGCCGTGCTCGGCGTCATGCTGGCCGGGGCGGCCTACGTGCCGCTCGACCCGCGCTACCCGGCCGGACGCCTGCGTCTCATGACCGAGGAGTGCCGTATCTCCCATGTCGTGGGCGACTCCGTGCCGGTCTGGGGCCACCCGCCCGCGGTCGTCCCACCAACCCTGCACACGGACGACACGGCGTACGTGATCTACACTTCCGGCTCCACCGGGCGGCCCAAGGGCTGCGTCGTGACCCACGGCAACGTGCTGAGCCTGCTGGAGGCCGCGCTGCCGCTCTTCGACATCGGCCCGGACGACCGGTGGGCCCTGTTCCACTCGGTCAACTTCGACCTGTCGGTGTGGGAGATGTGGGGTGCGCTGGCCACCGGCGGCACGGTGGTCGTGGTGGACGAGGACGCCTCCCTCGACCCGGGCGAACTCATCGGCCTGCTGATCCGGGAGCGGGTCACCGTGCTGAACCAGGTCCCCTCGGTCTTCCGCATGCTGGCCGAGGCGCACGAGGACGAGGGACGCCCGCCTCTGCCGCTCCGTTACCTCATCTTCGGCGGTGACGCCGTCGACCTGGAGGGCACCGCGCGTTTCCTGGCGGGACTGCCACCCGGCGCCGGACCCGTCGCGGTCAACATGTACGGCATCACCGAGACGACCGTGCACGCGACCTTCAAGGAGCTCGACCCGGCCACCCTGCACGGCGCCAACCCCTCACCGATCGGCAGGCCCCTGCCCAACCTGGGCATCACGCTGCGCGACCCGGACGGGTCCGAGGTGCCGGACGGCGAGGCGGGGGAGATCTGGGTGTCCGGAGCCGGTGTGGCCGCGGGCTACCTGGGCCGCGACGAGCTGACCGCCGAACGCTTCGTCGTGGTGGACGGGGTACGCCACTACCGCTCGGGCGACCTGGCCCGGCGGGTGCCCGGCGGGGAGCTGCAGTACCTGAGCCGGATCGACCGCCAGGTGAAGCTGCGCGGGATGCGCATCGAGCTGCCGGAGATCGAGGTCGTCCTGCGCGCCTGCGCCGGCGTGCGGGACGCGGCGGTGCTGCTGGAGACCGACGACGCCGTGGGCGAGCTGCTGGTGGCCTACGTCGCGGCCGGCGACGCGTTCGACCTCGGGCGGGCCCGGGCCGAGTGTGCCCGGGTCCTGCCCTCCCACATGGTGCCCACCAGGTTCGAGCGGCTGGCCACGCTGCCGTTGTCACCGTCGGGCAAGGTGGACCACCGGGCTCTGAGCGGGTCCGCTCAGTAGATGACGCGGTGGTCGGCCGCCGGCCGCCACCCGCGTGAACCGCGGAGGTTGCGGGTGATGTTGAGCCGCTTGAGCCACCGGTCCGAACCGTCGTAACGCGGCCGGAACGACTTACGGCCGTGCACGGCGCGGAAGTTGTCGATGAACACCACATCTCCCGGCCGCAGGCTCACGCTCCGCGTCCTGGCCTCGATCTGCGCGCACAGGGCTTCGAACGCGCGCAGCGAACGATCCGGCCAGCCCTCGGTCTTCATGTGGTAGGGATCGAGCGCCATGTAGGGGTCGAGGCTGTCGCCGAAGAGGATCGGCCGCTTGACCGGGTCGTCGTTCCAGGACTGGATGAGCTCGAAGCTGCGGATCCGGAGCCGGTCCACCACCGGATCCCCGGTGGACCGCCGGGCGTTCTGCGGCTGGTGGGAGTTGTCCGGCATCTGGGTGAACTCCGGCTCGAACAACGCCGCGACGTCGAGCGAGGACCAGTCGAGGTCACCGGCGTCACAGACGGTCGTCTCCACCGCGTCCGGATTCTTCAGGCACATGAGCGCCACGTAGTCGCCGCGGCACGGGTGAAAGGCGTCCTCGGTGTGCCAGGAGAGGTGTTGCAGGCTGTTGGAGCCGATCTCGTAGTTCTCGTGTCCCTTGATCGGGAGCACGTCGTGCATGATCCGGCCGTCCTGCTGGGTGGCCCAGCCGAAGACGTCGCCCAGGACGGACGCGCACAGCAGGAAGAAGACCTCCTGGGTGAAGGCCGGCGAGCCGTACTGGCTGTCGCGCCAGTGCTCGGGGGTGGGGCCGAGCAGCTCCTCGTCCATCGCCAGGCCGGACAGCACGCACAGGGCGGAGGGCTCGCCGAGCCGGAACTCCTCCAGGAACTCCACCAGAGGTGTCGGCAGGGACCTGGCCAGCACCCTGGCCCTCCGGATCAGCCCGGTGTCCTCGATGGTGTCGTACGCCTCGGCGATCTCGGCGAGCAGCGGCGCGAGCTGCGCCCGGTCCTGCGGCGTCAACGTGAGTTCATGCACGGTACAGCTCCTCCACATGTTTCTTGGCCCCGTCCAGCTCGGCCCGCATCCACTCGAGTTGCTCGGCGTACTCCTCGGCGGAGTCACCCGGCGACTTCACGTTCGTCATGATCAGCTCACTCCCCCGGTGGTTGGCGGTGACCCGATAGGGGATGAGGACCTCGGTGCCGTCCGGGAGGATCACCTTGTGGTCCAGCAGGAGCAGCTCCCGGTGGAAAAGGCTGGAGAGCACGACGGGGCCCTGCGGGCCGGTGACGTCGTAGGTCGTCTCCGACGTCCGTTCGACGGCGAGGGCGAAGGGTGAGAACCGTGGCCAGCCCTCGACATCGGACACGACCCGCCAGACGAACTCCGGCGGGGCCTCGATCGACACACTGTAGGTGTCCGACCGCTCAGTGCGGCACTCCATGCGCGTCCTCCTCGATTCTGGCGGCGAGCTCTCGCAGCGACGGGTTGGCGAACAGGTCGCGGACCGGCACCTGGACGCCGAAGGCGTCGTCGATGCGGGCGATGAGCCGGGTGGCGTGGAGCGAGCTGCCGCCCAGGCCGAAGAGGTCGCCGCCGACACCGGCCTGCTCCGCGCCGAGCAGGTCGGCCACCGTGGCGGCGAGCCAGCGTTCGGTCTCGGTGACCGGCGGCAGGTGGGGCACCTCGGCCGCACCTGCCGCCGGGAGGGGTGCCCCGGCCGGCTCGACGGCGAGCGAGACCCGCTCGGTGTCCAGCGCGAGCGCGGAGGCGAAGCTCCCGGCATGTTCGGCGTGGGTCAGGACCAGGCCGGGCGCCGGCTCCCCCGGGGCGACCTGGACGGCCTGCCCTCCCACCTTCCAGACGGCCAGCAGGGCGGTGACGAGGTCCGCGCCGGGTGGCAGGCAGAGGGCGACCCGGTCGCCGGAGCCGGTGCCGGTCCGCCGCATCCGGTTGGCGAGCCGGCCGGCGGCCGCGTCGAGCTGCCGGTGCGTCCACCGGGTGCCGTCGCCGTCGACCAGGGCCACCTCGCCTTCGGCCGGGTGCCGCGCCAGCAGGTCGGTGTCCCGCAGCGCTCGGTCGCGTTCGGCGGCCGTCAGGATCTCGATGTCGCCGACGCGGGCACCGGGTGCGGCGACGGCCTCACCGAGCGCGGTGAGGTAGTGGCCGGCGAACCGGTCGATCCGGTCGGCCTCGAACAGGTCGGTGGAGTACTCGACCGACAGCGGGAGGGTGCCGTCGGGCGAGTCCGAGACGTCGACGGAGATGTCGTAGAGGGCGTAGCGCTCGGGAACGACGATGGGCTCGATGCTCACCTCCCCGAGCGCGAGGTCGGTCTCGCCGATGGCGCGCGGCAGAAGGGTCAGGCCGATCTGGAACAGCGGGTTGCGTCCGGCGGCCCGCTCCGGCCGTAACGCGTCGACGACCAGGCTGAACGGCACGTCCTGGTGCGCGGTGGCGTTCAGGATGGTGTCGTGGCAGCGGCGGACCAGTTCGCCGAAGGTGGGGTCGCCGTCGAGGGAGGTCCGCAGGACCAGGGTGTTGCCGAAGAATCCGACCAGGGGCTCGATGTCGGCCCGGGTCCGGCCCGAGAAGATGGAGCCGATCGGCAGGTCGCGCTGCCCGGTGTAGCGGTGCAGCACGACCAGCAGCGCGGCCTGCAGCACCGCCAGCAGGGAGACCCCGTGTTCTCGCGCGCAGGCGCGCACCGCGGCGCTCAGGTCTTCGGACGTCTGCCGTTCGATGGTGTCGCCGCCGCCGGTGGGCCGGTCGGGACGCGGCCGGTCGGTGGGAAAGGGCACGACGGGCAACCCGGCCAGGGTCTCCCGCCAGTAGCCGAGCCGGCGTTCCAGCTCGGCCCCGCTCAACCGGCGGCGCTGCCAGGCGGCGTAGTCGGCCGGTTGTATCGGCAGCGGTTCCAGGTCCGCCTCGCCTCCGCCCGCGTACAGGGCCGACAGCTCACCGCCGAGCACGGCGGCCGACCAGCCGTCGGCCACGATGTGGTGGAAGACCAGTACCAGTGCGTGCTCGTCCGGGGCGAGCCTGGCCAGCGCGTACCGGAACACCGGTCCCCGCGCCAGGTCGAACGGCCTGGCGCACTCGTCGGCGGCCCACCGCTCGACCTGATCTGCGGGAAGGTCGATCGGTTCCAGGCGCACGACCGGCGGCGGGTCGATCACCTGGCGCGGCAGCCCGCCCTGGTTCAGGAACCTGGTGCGCAGCGCCTCGTGCCGCGTCACGAGGCCGTGCAGGGCCCGTTCCAGCACCCCGACGTCCAGGCGGCCGCGGATCCGCAACGGGAACGGGATGTGGTACACGGTCGAGGCGGGGTCGTACTGGTTCATGAACCAGACGGCCTCCTGCTGGAAGGTGCAGGCCAGCGCGCCGTCGCGAGGCACCGGGACGGGACCGGTGTCCAGCGCCGCCCGCCTGGCGCGTTTGCCGGCCAGCCGGCGTTCCAGTTCGGTGATCTCTTTGTCCAGCTCGTCGTCCGGTCCCGTGTCCGGCCCCTTGTCCGGCCCGCCGGAGTCGAGGAGTGCCTGGGCCAGTCTCCGGACGCTGGGATGGGTCGCGAGCATTCCGACACTCGCCCCGTCGATGCGGCTGACCACCCGGACCGCGGCGAAGGAGTCGCCCCCCAGGTCGAAGAAGCTCGCGGTGGGATCGACGTCCGTCGTGCCGAGGACCTCGCCGAAGACCTCCGCGACCTTCTCCTCCAGCCGTGCGGCCTGCGCGCTGAGCGGCTCGGTCTCCACCGCGGAGACGACGGGGGCGACCGGCGTGACGGCGTCGGGACCGGCCGCCGTGACCACGGACGAGAGACGGTCGGCGCTCGCCATCGTCTCGAAGACGGCGTACAGGCGCGCCAGGACGTCGTCGACGAAACCCTCGTCGAAGCGTTCGCGGTGGATCAGGACCTGCAGTTCGGAGACCGGCTGCGGCGCGACCGTCAGCGTCAACGGGAAACTGATCTTGTCGTACAGGGCGTCCCGGCGGAACGCGGGTGCCCCCGCTCGTCCGGCACCCGCGGGGCCGACCGCCAGGGCGGCGTTCTCCAGGACGACCAGGCTCTCGAAGAGCGCCCGGCCCGGCGTACCCGCCCATGCCTTGATGTCGGCCAGCGGCGTGTACTCGTACCGGCGCATCTGCGCGTAACGATCCTGGATGTCGCGTAGCCATTCGCCCACGTCGCCGTCGTCGGGAACGCTCACCCGCACCGGCAGCGTGTTGGCGAACAGCCCGACCATCCGCTCGACCTGGGGCAGCTCGGCGGGCCTGCCGGAGCTGGTGGAGCCGAAGATCACGTCGGACCGGCCGGTGTAGCGCCGCAGCACCACCGCCCACGCCCCCTGCACCAGCGTGCCGAACGTGACGCGGTGACGGGCCGCCGCCTCCCTCAGCCCCCTGCCGAGCCGCTCGGGCAGGTCCACCGTCCGGCGGCTGACGTCCCCGGTGCCGCGCCGCGGATCCCACGGCCGCAGCACGGCCAGGCGGCTGGGCGTGACGCCGGCGAGCGTGCGCGTCCAGAAGTCCCTGGTCGCCTCCGGGTCCTGTCGCTGCAGCCAGGCGATGTAGTCGCGGTAGGGCGGCGGGTCCGGCGGGGTGGGACCGCCGCCGAACCGGGCCATGACCTCGGTCATGACGACCGCCACCGACCAGCCGTCCAGCAGAAGGTGGTGGTAGGTCCACGTCAGGCTGTGCCGGTCCTCCCCGAGCCGGACCACGTGCAGGCGCTGCAGCGGCGCGGCCGTCAGATCGAACCCGGCCGCCCGGTCCTCGGCGTGCAGCCGTTCGAGCCGTTCACGCTGCCCTGCGGGATCCATCCCCGTCCAGTCGTGCCGGTGCACGGGCAGCGTCACGTCCCGGTGGACGACCTGAAGGGGCTTGTCGAGCCCTTCCCAGTGGAAGGACGTGCGCAGCGAGGGATGGGCCTGCAGGACGGCCTGCCAGGTCCGTTCCAGGGCCTGGTGGTCGAGCGGCCCCTCCACCTCGTACATGTGCTGGCTGAGGTACATGTCGGCGGCGCCGTCATGCGTGCTGTGCAGCAGCATGCCCTGCTGGAGCGGTGAGAGTTCGTAGATGTCCTCGACGTCGCCCATGCCCTACTCCCTTTTCGAACCGGCCTGCAGGGTCTCCAGGAGCTCGTCCGGAGCGTCCTGGAACCGGTGGTGCCACCCGGGGAGGACCAGGAAGGCGGTGTCGCCGCATTCGGCCCACCCCTTCATCTCCTCGGGCCTCACCTCGGTGTCCTCGCTCCATCCGATGGCGGTGATCGGGCACGCGAGCCGTACGGGATCCGGCACCAGATAGCGCCGGCTCACCTCGACGTCCGTGCGGAGGATCTTGAGATAGATGGCGACCAGCTCGGGGTGCGGCGTGTTGCCCTGCTCCCGGATGGACTCCTCCAGCTCCGCCCGCAGCTCGGCGTCGCTCATGGTGAGCATCCGCCCCACCGGCCCGTCCTGCGGTGCCAGCTGCGAGGAGACGAACAGGGACGCCGGAGGCCGCCCGGTCCGCTCCAGCCGGACGGCGACCTCGTACGCCGCGTAGGCCGACCAGCAGTGCCCGAACAAGGCGAAGGGCACGTCCAGGTACGGCCACAGACCGTCGATCATGGCGTCGGCCAGCTCCTGGAACGTGTCGGGCATCGGGTTGTCGAAGCGGCTCAGCCTGCCCGGCAGCTCGACCGGCAGGAACTCCGTGGAGTTCCGCTCCTGTGGCCAGGCACCGAACACGCTGGTGCCGCATCCCGCGTGCGGGAGGCAGAACACCCGTCCGGCCGCGTAGGGCGAGGGCTCACGTTCCAGCCAGAGCGTCATGTCAGCGCGCGCTCAGCGGACGCAGATCGGTCCAGGTGCGCTCCACGTATTCCAGGCACGCCTCGCGGGAGTCCTCACCGTGGACCACGCGCCAGCCCGCGGGCACGGTGAGGTGGCCCGGCCAGAGCGAGTGCTGTTCCTCGTCGTTGACCAGCACCAGGAAGCCACCATCGGGATTGTCGAACGGGTTCACGCCACGGTCTCCTTGGAGGGGTTGCGAAACGGGATGGAGGCGGACACGCCGTTACCGGGGCACCGCCGTGCCGAGCACGCGCACGCGGTCGCCGGCCAGTGTCATCTCCAGACGTCCGCCGCGCTGGGACAGCTGCAGCGCGGTGAGCCGGGTACGGCCCAGTCTTTCCGCCCAGTACGGCGCGAGCTTGCAGTGCGCGGTGACGCACACCTGGTCCTCGTTCACGCCGAGGGCCGGGAAGAAGGTCCGCGACACGAAGTCCACATCGGACGAGGCTCGCGCGGTCACGATGTGACCGCGGAACGGCTGGGTGGCCAGCGCCGCGAAGTCGGGCCGGACGGCGGACACGGCCTGCACCGAGTCCACCTCGACCAGGATGTCGTCGCTGGAGACCGCGCAGCGTACCGCGGTGGTCCCCAGCGCCTCCAGCAGCCCGGCGGGCGGCTCACACGGCACCGGTGGTACCGCCTGCAGCTCGATGGCCACCAGGTCGCCGTCGCGCTCGGCGCGCAGGACGCCGTTGTCGGAGACGAAGGTGAGCCGTTTGACGCCGCTGTCCCGGTCGAACAGGTGGCGGGCGCTGGCGATGGTGGCGTGGCCGCAGAGATTGATCTCCTTGTACGGGGTGAACCAGCGCACCCGGTACTCGTCCGGCGCGGCGGCCGGGACCACGAAGGCCGTCGTCGGCAGGCCGATCCGATGCGCCTTCCCCTGCATCGCCTCCTCGGCCGGGAACGCCTCCGCGACCACGACCGCGGCCGGGTTCCCGGCGAAGCTCTCATCGGCGAAGGTGTCAACCACGTGGAACCGCATGCGCGGGGAGCTCCTCCCAGGTGCGGAAGACGCGGTCGATGGCCTGGCCCATCCCCCACACCTCCTGGTACGGCGGGCCTTCCGGTCCGTTGTCGATGTCCCGCTGCCGCGCGTAGGCCGCGATGGTCCACTCCTGCGTGGTGGGATAGCGGTGGTGGTAGTCGTGGTTGGGCAGGTCGCCCACGACCACGAGGAGCCGCGACGGCAGGTGGTAGAAGAGGGTCAGCGCGATCCAGCGGACCCACGCCCACGGCCCGTCTCCCTTGGCCGGCACGGGACCGCCGCAGAAACGGGCGGAGGTGTTGGCCGCGGTGTAGAAGCGGTGGCCGTACTCGGCCTTGCGCGGCGCCAGCCACTCGTGTTCGCCGAGCCGGTCCAGCAACGCGCTCAGCTGGGCGAACGCGATGACGGGGAGGACGAACGCGAGCAGCAGCACCAGCAGGCCGTTGGGGAACCAGAACGGCAGCGACAGCCACCAGCCGAACCAGATCGCGAAGACCACCCGCCGCAGGTGGCCGCCCCGCAGGTTGCTGGCGATCCGGCCGGCGAATCCCTTCCAGTAGAAGACCGGCGAGAGGAAGACCGTCCACGCGCGCCGCCAGAGCCGGGCCCGGGACATCCCCGGCAGGAATCCCAGGGCGGCGAGGAACTGCACCGGCGGGTCCACCTCGGTCGCGAAGACCTCGCGCCGGTGGTGGTTGTCGAAGTGTTCCTCCTTGAAGTCGCCGAAGGTGTGGAAGACGCTCAGGACCGTGACGGCCTCGCCCCAGAACCGGTCGCCGGCCGCCCGGCCCGAGAACCGCCGGTGCAGCGCCTGGTGCGCGATGACCAGGACCATCATGCGGGCCCCGGCCAGCGTGAGGACCCAGCCGGCCACCAGGGCGGCGATCCAGTAGGCGGGCATCGTGGCCACGGCGGCGGTCGAGACCGCAAGACCGGCCAGGAACAGCGTCAGGGTCACGGCCAGGTACGAGGCCCATGTATGACGCAGCAACGGCTGCTGTCCGGGCAGCGCCTTACCGGTCTGCCAGGTCCAGAAATGCTGCGTCCATGACGGGAAGCGAAGATACGTGGCGCGAACGTCCTGCACGGCTCACGCTCCGAGACCGGTCTGCGTCGAGAGCCGGTCGAAGAAGCGCGTCCACAGCCGCCACATCTCGTCGGCCGCCTCGAAGACCGCCCTGGCCTGTTCGGGGGTGTAGTCCGCCATCAGTGTGTGGTTCGCCTCCTCCACGTGGTCCGGCTCCTGCTCGACGTGTATGGCGACCCACTCGTTGTCGGTGACACCGGTGGCCCGCTCGATGGCCTTGCCGATGCTCGACACCATGAGCAGGTCGGTGGTCTCGGTGGCGAAGATGAAGCCGATGGCGCTCTCCCGCTCCTCCGAGGCCCGGCGGTAGCCCTCGACCAGGGCGGCGGTCTCCTCGAACGGCTCGGTGCCGGTGACCCGTTCCCGGTCGAAACCGCACTTGGCCATCGAGTCGGCGTAGATCACCTCGTGGGCCCGCTCGACGCGGCCGCCGCCGGCCTCCTGGTTGAGGATCCGCGTGATGGCGCTCTTGGAGGCGATGTCGGGCAGGACCGCCACGCAACGGGCCAGGAACGTCGGGAAGTAGTGCAGCGGGTGCCACCACTGCTCGATGAGGACGGCGGCCTGTTCTTCGGTCAGGTCCGCCGTGTCCACGGCCGCGAAGAACCGGTGGTCGCGGAAGGCCTGGTAGACGGCGCTTTCGGCGAGCTGGTCATTGAGGGACAGTGTCGCAGTCATGCTTGCCCGCTTCCTGAGGGTCGATCCAATGTGAAGTACTGACGCAGTTCCGTGGCGTGCGTGAGGACGGCGGGGTCCGCGCTGTCGCGAGCGAGGCCGATCATGGTGTCCCAGACGAAGCCGGCTCCTCCGTCGCGCCGGAAATGCGTCTTGACGACGATGCCGAAGACCTCGTTGAAGGTGTCCATGGTCAGTACCTGCGACAACCGTTTCAGGGACGAGCGCTCTGCGTCGGGAAGCGGCGGCCGGTGGACGACCCGGGAGGCGTCGATCGTCCCGTTTCCCTCGTCGGGAACGGCCAGGATCGGCCCGTCCTGGGGCCGGTCCGCGAAGTCGAAGATGAGATGGATCCGTGGCTCTCCCGAGAAGGAGGCCACCGAGTGGATCTGCGAGGCGTCGAAGTGCCACACCTCCCCGGCCCGCATCCGGTAGACCACGTTGTCCTCGCTGAAGTAGCAGTCCTCGTGGGTGGCGAGCGGAATGTGCAGCCGGTGGGCCGAGCGCGAGTCCTCCGGGATCTCGGCCAGCTCGATGTAGTCGCGGTGCGGGACGATGACGCTCTTGGAGAACACCGCCAGCCGGACGAAGTTCAGCCTGGCGGTGTTGGCCACGGACGTGATGATCTCCTGGATGTACGGCAGCTGCCGGCCGTACTCGGTGAAGGTCGAGCGCTGGTCGTAGTGGTAGTTGGTGAGCAGGCCGTCGCCCTCGTCGCCGCCGGTGGCCCAGAGCATGGCGCTCTTCCACGGGCCGCCGATGAGATAGTTGCTGTAGGCCTCGGAGAACTTGAACGTCAGGGCCTGTTCCAGGTCCTTGGCGAGCCGGGCCTCGTCCAGCGTGAGGGTGTTCACGTACTGCGTGCGCATCAGACCGTCCTTTCCAGCCGGTCGAGCGGGGTGAACGGCTCGCCCCAGAGGTTCTCGCCGAGCACCCGGTTGAGCCCGTGCTCGTCCTCGCCGGCGACCAGCACGCAGCCGTGCCGGTCGAGCTCGAACCGGTGGCCGAACTCCTCGAACTCCGTCATGCCGCCGTAGACGCGGACGTGGGTGGGGACGGTGCGGATGGCGAATCCCATGCGCTGGCGGTTGCTGGTGTTGGGATTCGACCCGTGAATGCAACGGGCGGTGAAGATGATGAACTGGCCGGGCCGCATCTCCAGGTGGCGGACGTTCTGCTGGTCCGGGTCCCAGTCCTTGTCGATCTTGATGTCGTTGTAGTTGTAGCCGAAGAAGGAGTTGTCCCTGGCCGCGCCGTTCCACTTCATCGACGCGGTCTCGTCGTAGCGCCATTCCCTGTGGCTGCCCGGGATGACCTTCATGCAGCCGTTCTCCCTGGTCGCCTCGGTGAAGGCCACCCACGCGGTCAGCTCCATGGGCTTTCCGGGAGCGCGGTCGGTCGCCTCCAGCATCCCCTTGCTCGCCTCGCCGATGGCGTAGGTCTCGACCTGGTGCCAGCCGGTGCCGGTGTCGCCGGGGTTCTTGGGGAAGAACTCGGTGCGCCAGCAGAGGATGTCCGAGCCGATGAGCGCCTGCATCCGCCGGACGATCGCCGGCTCGGTGATGAGCGAGCTCAGCCCCGGGATGTCGAGATGCCTGTCGTAGTTGACCGGGTTGTCGAAGGCCTTGCGCGCGTTGTTCTCCGGGTCCAGCAGCGCCTTGCGCTGGACCTTCCACCACGCCTTCATCTCCTCCGGCTCCCAGAGCGTGAAGGGCCCGATGTAGCCCTGCTCCGCGAAGGCGGCGCGGTCGGCTTCAAGATTCATTGTGTGCACTCCCCTGGCGTTCCAACGCGGCGTCCAGCTCCTTGGCCGTCTGACTGACGTGTTCGGCGCGCATGATCCCCCAGTGGTCACCCGGCACGGGGACGACGGTGAAGGGGCCGGTGCACAGGTCGCGCAGCGCCTCGGCCGCCCGCGCCTGCCGTGGGGCATCCGTGCCCGACTCCTGGAAGCCGGACGCCTGGAACAGGTGGACGGGACCGGCATAGGGTCGCGGCCGGTAGGCCGCCGCCGCGGCCATGCACGCCCTCGCGGTGTCGAGGGTGGCACGCAGATGGTCGCCGGAGGCCCCCTCGGCGATGGACGTCCCCATCAGCTGGATCCAGGTCTCGCCCGAGGTCAGCTCCTCCAGCTCGGCGCCGGCTCCGTCGTCCAGCCTGGCCACGACCTCGTCGAGCAGGCTCAGGAACGGCGTTCGGGCGATGGGCAGGCCGGTGATGGGGTCGATGACCGGATTGGCGTCCAGCAGGCCGAGGAAATCGACGACGGCGCCGGCGGCGGTGAGCTGCTGCGCGATCTCGTAGGCGAGGACGCCGCCGAAGGACCACCCGGCCAGCAGGTAGGGCCCGTCGGGCTGGACCGTGCGGAGCTGCTCGACGTGCGTCTCGGCGATCTCGGACAGGGAGAGCCCGAACGCCGGTGGTTTTCCGCTCCAGCCGATGCCGAGCATGCGCACCGGAGCCTGCGAGGCGCGGGCGAGCTCCCGGTAGCCGAGCAGTTCGCCACCGAGGGGGTGCACCAGGTAGAGACTGCGCGCGCTGGGGCCCTGCCGTACCGTGACGATCCGGGTGGGGTGCCGTTCCACGGCCGTGACCGGGCCGTCGGCACCCAGTGCGGCGGCGAGGTCCTCGACCGTGCTGGCGTCCAGCAGGACGGAGAGCTCGACCGGGCGGCCGATCGCCTGGCCCAGCTCGGCGACCACCCAGGTGGCCAGCAAAGAGTCGCCGCCGACGTCGAAGAAGTCGTCGTCGGCGGCGAAGTCGTCGTGGCCCAGGACCCGGACCCACAGGTCGGTGATGAGCCCGGAGAGGTCCTGCGCCGGCCCGGCCGCGAGTTCGGGCAGCGGCAGTTCCGCCAGCGCGGCTCTGTCGATCTTCCCGGACGTCGTGCGCGGCATGGACTCGACGGTCACGACCCGCGAGGGGATCATGTACTCCGGCAGCAGTCCCCGGACGTGGTCGGTGACCTCACGCGGCGACAGCGGGCCCGCGGTCTGGACATAGGCGACCAGCACCGGGATGCCGCCCAGTACCTCCCGGAGCCCGACCGCCGCGGTCACCACGCGGGGGTGGCCGACCAGGGCGTGTTCCACCTCGCCGGGTTCGACCCGGAATCCACGGATCTTGAGCTGGTCATCGGAGCGGCCGGCGAAGTGGTAGGTCCCGTCGGCGGAGCGGCGCACGAGGTCACCGGTGCGGTACAGACGCTCACTCCCCCACGGGGAGGCGACGAACCGTTCCGCCGTGGCCACCGGTGCCCGGTGGTAGCCGCGGGCCAGGCAGTCCCCCGCGACGTACAGCTCGCCGACCTCGCCGTCGGGCACGGCCTCCAGCCGGTCGTCGAGGACCCGGCAGGCCACGCCGTCCACCGGTGTGCCGATCGCGGGAAGCGCCGGCCAGGACCCGGGGTCGCCGCGCAACGTCAGGCTGGTCACCAGGTGCGCCTCCGTCGGCCCGAAGTGGTTGTCGAGGCGGCAGTCGCCGAGCGCGGTGAAGAAGTCCCGGATCGCCGGCGTGATCAGCAGGCGTTCCCCGGCCGTGACGACGTGCCGCAGACAGTCCGGTACCACCCCGGTCCGGGCGGAGGTCTCGGCCAGCAGCTGCAGGGCGACGTAGGGCAGGAACAACCGCTGGATCCGCCGGTTCACGATGGTGTCCAGGAGCGCGCGTGAGTCCCGGCGGGTCTCCTCGGGGGCGATGACCAGGCGGCCGCCGGTCGCGAGCGTGGAGAGCACCTCCTGGAAGGTCACGTCGAAGGAGGTCGCGGTGAGGTGCAGCGTGCGCAGGCCGGGCTCGCCGTCGGCGATCTGCCAGCGGATCAGCCGGTCCAGCCCGCGGTACGGCATGGCGACCCCCTTGGGCACGCCGGTCGAGCCCGAGGTGTGCAGCACGTAGGCCGGGGCGTCCGGTGAGAACGGCTTCGCGGCGGGCGTGGCCCGGCCTCCGGAGCAGGTGAGCCCTTCACGCGAGATCGTCACGAGGGCCTCGAGCTCGCGGGTCAGCGCCTCCATGCGGGCGAGCGGCAGGGCGGGGTCGATCGGGCAGTAGGTGCCGCCCGCGGCCAGCACCGCCAGCATGGCGACGACCGTCTCGGCCGAGCGTCCCAGCAGGACCGCGACCGGTTGCTCGGCTCCCACGCCGACGCTCCGGAGCCGGTCGGCCGTCTCCTCCACCCGGCCGATCAGTGCGGCGTAACTCAGCGTGGAACCGTCCGCCAGGTCATCGAGCGCGCAGGCCTCGCCGTCGGTCCTGGCTCGCTCCCGGACGGCTTCGAAGGCGAAGGACACAGCCAAGCGAGGCTCCTCAGGTGGCATCTGCGGCTTCCGCAACGAAGCTACAGACGTCGGCGAGGGTTCTGGAGTCACCGGAACTGGCCACACGTGCCCGGTTTAGGCCCTTTGTCCAATAAATGTGGGACAGGCGCCTCCCTTGAAACCGCCGACGACGTCTTCCTTCACTAGTCGCGACAGAGGTGAGGAGCAACCTTGATCAACAGCCAGAATTCCCCGCAGAAGTGTGTCGGGCCCATCGCCATCGCACCCGACACCGTCAACGCGCTCGACGGCCTGGCCAGGAGCGCCGGCACGGACGATCTCGCCCCCTTCATCGTCTGCGCGGCGGTGCTGGCGGACCGGCTCACGCCCCCCCGCGGCGTCCGGGTGATCCGCGGTGATCTGGAGGAGATCGTGCCGCTCACGGCGGGGCCGGTGGATCCCGCCCTCAGCCTCAGGGCCGCCGTGGCCCGGATGGACGCCGGCCGCGACACCACCCGGTCGGCCGTACCCGCGGACGTGACCGTCCTGCTGTCCGATGACGGCCTGCGCCTGTACGTCGAGACCGCGACCGGCGCCGAGAGCTGGGCACGGACCTACACCCGCCTTCTGGCCGGCGCGGCCCGCCGCCCCGACGCCCCCCTCGACCTGCCCTCGTTCCTCCACCGGCCGCTGACCCGGCCCGTGGAGGAGCAGGCCGAGCGCACTCCGGACGCCGTCGCCGTGCTGGACGAGGACGGCCTCACCCTCACCTACCGGGAGCTGAACGAGGAGGCCAACCGGATCGCGCGCTTTCTGATCGAGCGCGGAGCGGGCCGGGGCACCCGCATCGGCATCTGCCTGGAGCGGAGCGTCGAGCAGATCGTCGCGATCCACGCCGCGGTCAAGACCGGTGCCGCCTACGTGCCCCTCGACGCCGACCTGCCGGACGCGCGGCTGGCCTACATGCTGCAGGACGCCGGGCCGCTGCACGTCATGACCGACGCGGCCTGCCGCGGCCGGATCCCCCAGGGCCCCTGGAGCGTCCACGACCTGCGGGCCGACCGCGCGCACTGGGCGTCTCAGCCCGCGGGCAACCCGGCGGTGGAAGGCTCTCCCGCCGACCTGCTGCACATCCTCTACACCTCGGGGACGACAGGCCTGCCCAAGGGCGTCGCCTACCCCGTGGACGGAGCGCTCACGCACCTGGAGTGGATGCAGTCCCGCTACCCGTTCCGGCCGGGGGACACGGCCGTCTTCAAGACCTCCCCCGGCTTCGACGTCTCCGTCTGGGAGATCTTCTGGCCGTTCTACCACGGAGGACGGCTGGTGGTCTGCCGTCCCGGCGGCCACCAGGACCCGCGCCATCTGGCCCGGCTGGTCGAGGAACACGCGGTGTCGGCCCTGTTCCTGCCACCCACCATGATGGCCCCCTTCCTGGAGGAGGTGCGGCCCGCTCACGCCACGGCCCTGCGCTGGGCCTTCTGCGGCGGCGAGCCGGTCACGCCCCGGATCCGCGACACGTTCCACACCACGCTGCCGGGGGCGACCCTGGTGAACTGCTACGGGCCCACGGAGGCGGGCAACGTCACCGACATGGTCCTTCCCCACGCCCCGGGCAAGCCCGTCCCGCTGGGCCGTCCGGCCGCGAACTTCCGGCTGCTCGTCCTGGACGAGGACCTCGAACCCGTGCCCGCCGGGACGCCGGGCGAGGCCTACATCGGCGGCGACCCCGGCCTGGCCCTGGCCTACTGGCGGGCACCGGGACGTACCGCGGAGCGCTTCGTCGCCGACCCCTTCGGGCCGCCGGGATCGAGGCTCTACCGCACCGGCGACCTCTGCCGCCAAAGGGACGACGGCGTGGTGGAGCACCTGGGCCGGATCGACCGGCAGATCAAGATCCGGGGACTGCGGGTGGAGCCGGGGGAGGTCGAGGCGGTGCTCGCCGCGCATCCTGCGGTCGCCGACTGCGCGGTCGTCGCACACGGCGAACCGCTCCGGCTCCTCGCCTTCGTCGTCCCCCACGAGGCGGAGCTCGACACCGAGGCGATCCTGGCCCACGCGGCCGCGACACTGCCCGGCCACATGGTGCCCGCACGCGCCGTGGCGGTCCCCCGCATCCCCGCGACGGTCAACGGCAAGATCGACCGGGATGCCCTCCTCGGCCTCCCGTCACGTCCGCAGGCCCGCGAGATCGTGCCACCGGCCGACGAGACGGAGGCCGCCCTGGCCGAGATCTACGGCCGGGTCCTGGAGGTGGGAGCGGTCAGCGTGCTCGACACCTTCACCCGCCTGGGCGGGGACTCGGTCCGGGCCTTCCGGCTCCTGGAGGCGTGCGAGGAGCGGTTCGAGACCAGGCCGGCCGTCGCCGACCTCCTGACCAGCCCGCTGCGAGCGGTGGCGGCGGCGATCCGGACGGCGGGGCGGTCCCCAGTAGATGGGACAGGTAGCGGATCGGCCCCCGAGCCTACGGTTTCCCCATGAGCCAGCTCGCCAACCTGACCATCCTTGAAGTCGACGCGCTGACCGACCTCGACGGCGGCCTCAACCTGACCGACGGCCACGCGCGGCTGGTTCTCACCGAGAAACAGGCCGCCGTCGTCGCCCGCATCCCCGAGATGTTCACCGAGGCCGTCCGCCGCCCCTTCCCCGACCTCGAGCGTGAGGCGCACGAGGTCTTCCTGCGGACGATCGGCCAGCACAGCGCGCCGGTGGGCACCGGCAGGATCCTCAGCTGCTACTCCTCGACCCTGGCCACCGACATCGTGGCCAGGGCCCTGCCGGCCGGTACCACCGTCGCGGTGCTGCATCCCACCTTCGACAACATCGCCGACCTCATGGTCACCCGCGGTCTGTCGCTGGTGCCGTTGTCGGAGGAGGCGCTGCTGAACCAGGACTGGCCGGGACCGCCGGTCGGCGCCATCGTGGTGACCCACCCGAACAACCCGACGGGTCTGATCACCCCCCAGGGACACCTGCGCTCGCTCGCCGAGCACGCCGTACGGCACGGGCAGACGATCATCATCGACGCCAGCTTCCGCGGCCAGGTGCGCGAGGCGCAGTACGACACGTACGCGGTGCTCGACGCGGCCGGCGCGGACTGGATCGTCATCGAGGACACCGGAAAGCTCTGGCCCACCCACGAACTCAAGATCGGGCTGCTGGCCTACAGCGAGCGGACGACCCTGCCCATCATGCGAGCCTTCTCCGAGTCGCTGCTCGCCGCCTCGCCGGTCGTGCTCCAGCTGGTCAGGGAACTGGCCGTCGACTGGGGCGACGGCGGCTACGAGCGCGCCAGGGAACTGGTGGAGCGCAACCGGGCGGCGGTCGCGCGGGCCATCGAGCCGGTGGGGCTGCGGCTGAGCGACCCCGCCTCGCAGATCAGCGTCGCGCGGGTCGGGCTGCCCGCCGACGGCCCCGACTCCTCGCTGCTGCACAAGGCCATGCTGGCCAAGGGCGTCCACGTGCTGCCGTGCGCACCCTTCCACTGGGCCGACCCCGAGGAGGGACTTCGCTACATCCGTCTGTCCCTGGCGCGGCCGTACAGGACCGTCGAGACCGGAGCCCGGCTGCTGGCAGAGGCGTACCGGGAGTTGCGGTGAAATATGATCCGTTCGACTATCGCGTGCACGAGGATCCCTATCCCGTCTACGCCTGGATGCGCGATCACGCACCGCTGTACCGCAACGACGAGCGTGACTTCTGGGCACTGTCGCGACATGCCGACGTCCAGGCCGCGCTGCGCGATCCGGGGCGGTTCTCCAACCGCCACGGCATCTCGCTGGAGCCGGAGCTGTGGGGTGCGCACGCGCAGAAGACCAGCTTCTTCCTGGCCATGGACCCGCCTTCGCACGGAGTGCACCGCGGCCTGGTGTCCAGCGTGTTCACGCCACGCCGGATCGCCGCTCTGGAGCCCCGGATCCGGGAGCTGGCCCGCGAGCGGCTGGAGCCGCTGCGGGACCTGACCCGCTTCGACTTCGCCGCGGACTACGCCGCCGCGCTGCCCAACGACGTCCTGTGCGAGATGCTCGGCGTCCCGCAGGCGGACTGGGACCAGATCCGCGCCGACACCGACCAGATGAACCAGCGTGAGGACGGGCTGGCCGAGCGCGGCCCGAACTCGGTGGCCGCGGCCCTGCGCCTCGCCGCCTACCTGGCCGCGCTCGTCGACGACCTGCGCCGCCACCCCGGGGACGACCTGACCTCCGTCATGATCGCGGCGGAGGTCGACGGGGCCCGGCTGTCCGACTCGCAGATCGTCGGTTTCCTGTTCGTCATGATCGGCGCCGGCAACGAGTCCACGGGCAAGACGATCGGCAACGCCTGGTACCAGGGCTGGCTCCACCCCGAGGCCCGGCGCAAGGGCCTGGACGGCCGCGCCGCCGACTGGTACAGCGAGACGCTGCGCTACGACTCTGCGAGCCAGATGACCGCGCGCCTCGTCACCGCCGAGACGACCGTGCACGGCACCACGCTGCCGGTGGGGGCCCGCGTGGCCCTGCTGCCCGCGTCGGCCAACCGCGACGAGCGGGCCTTTCCGGATCCGGACCGCTACGACCTCGACCGCGACACCCGGAAGATGATCAGTTATGGTCTGGGCCCGCACCACTGCCTCGGTTCGGCGCTCGCCAACCTCGAGATGGAGATCGCGCTGGACGAGATCGGGCTCCTGGTGGAGGACTACGAGCTCGACACGGCCGGTGCCCGCCGGGTGCACTCCCCCCACCAGCGCGGGTTCGCCTCCCTGCCCTGCAGCGTGACGCACCGTTCCCGGGTGCGCGGGTGAGCCGTGCGGCACCTGGCGTCAGATCTCCGTACGACCTCACGACAAGGACGGTGTCCCGATGATCGACTTCGAGATCCGCACGAGTGACCACCCCCTGCCGGACGCCGAACGAGCGGAGATCCTCGCCGCGCCGGGATTCGGGCAGCACTTCACCGACCACATGATCACCATGCGATGGTCGGCGGCGAGCGGCTGGCATGACGGACGGCTGGAGCCCTACGGGTCGTTCACGCTCGACCCGGCCACCCTGGTGTTCCACTACGGCCAGGAGCTTTTCGAGGGCATGAAGGCCTATCGCCAGGGCGACGGGACGGTCGCCCTGTTCCGGCCGGAGGCGAACGCCGAACGGTTCAACAGGTCGGCACGGCGCATGGAGATCCCCGAGATGCCGGTCGAGTCCTTCGTCCGGGCACTGGAACTCCTCGTCTCGCAGGACCGCGCCTGGGTGCCGTCCACCTTCGGGGAGAGTCTCTACCTGCGGCCTTTCGTGATCGCCACCCAGCGGACCCTGAGCTTCACCCAGCCGTCCTCCAGCTACCTCTTCTGTGTCATCGCCTCCCCCGCCACCGCGTACTTCGGTGGCGGGACCCCGCGCGCGCTGACCGTGTGGCTGTCGGAGGACTACTCGCGCGCGGCCCCCGGTGGCACCGGCTTCGCCAAGGCGGGCGGGAACTACGCCGGCGCGTACGCCGCCTCGCGCCAGGCCGTCGAGCAGGGGTGCGACCAGGTGGTCTGGCTGGACTCCGGTGAGCGCCAGTGGGTGGAGGAGATGGGCGGCATGAACCTGTTCTTCGGGTACGGTGAGCGCATCATGACCCCGTCGCTCACCGGCACCCTGCTGCCCGGCGTCACCCGCGACTCGCTGCTCACGCTGGCGCCCCGTCTCGGCATCGAGGCCGAGGAGGGCAGGATCTCCATCGGCCAGTGGCGCAAGGAGTGCGAGAGCGGCGTCATGACCGAGGCGTTCGCCTGTGGCACGGCCGCCGTGATGGCCCCGGTCGGCACGGTGCGCGGCGTCGCCAAGGAGTGGCGGATCGGCGACGGCCGCCCCGGCCCGGTCACCCTGCGCCTGCGCGAGGAGCTGCTGGGCATCCAGTACGGCCGCCGCCCCGACCCGCTCAACTGGGTGCACCCAGTCTGCTGAGCAGCGTCTCCAGCTGCTCGGGAGCCACGCGCGCCAGCGGGAAGTCCGCCGGGGCCGGCCTCGCGCCGATCAGCTCGCGCAGCTCCGCGAGGTGGCGGTCGGCCAGGCCCCGGATGGTCGGCTCCTCGTGCAGATCCACGCTGTGGCGCCACCGGAGCACCAGGGCGCCCGCGACGATCGACGCCTCCACCTCGACCGGATACGGTCTCCGCCCGCGCGGGCTCGCCGTGTGCTCCACCGGCTGATCCACCTCGCCGAGGTAGGAGAACAGGAGTTCGGCCGGCGACGGCGGCAGCGGGTCGGACCCGTGGTGCAGCAGCTGCCAGCCGATGCCGCGCAACGGCGCGGCGTCCGGCGTGAGGGTACCGTCGAGCAGCACCGGGTGGGTCCGGCTGAACCAGCCCACGGTCCTGGTCAGGTCGACATCGTCGAAGATCGGCTCGCGGTCGTGCCGTTCGAGGTCCACCAGGTGCCGCTCGGCCCCGGTCCATCCGCTGAGGGTACGCCCGAGGGCGGCCAGCAGCGCCGCCGGGATCCCGTGCGGGACCCGCGACAGCTCACCGGTGGCCTCGGCGTCGAGCGTGGCGAGCACGGTCCGTTCCGAGGACACCGTGCCCGGGTCCGGCACGGCGTCCTCCGCGGCCATGTCGTAGCGCAGGCGTCCGACGGGCTCGGCCAGCAGCGCCGACCAGTGGTCCCGCTGCGACCGGACGGCCGGCGTGCCGGCGTGCCGGCTGAGCCGGCGGGTCCAGGACTGCCAGGACGTGGTCTTGGCCGGAAGGTCCTCGCCGGACAGCAGGGTGGCGAGATCGTCCAGAAGGATCCGCACGGAGGGCGGGTCCGCCACCAGCCGGTGGACGGTCAGGGCGAGCAGGTCCGGCCCGTCGGGGCCGGATCTGACCAGCGCCAGGCGCAGCAGCGGGCCGACCGCCAGGTCCAGTCCGGTCTGCATGTCGTCGGTGAGCTCTCGCATCCGGCGGGCCCGCTCGTCCTCGCCGAGGCCGGACAGGTCGTGGGTGTCCACCGGGACCGCGTCACCGCGTGGCGCGATCCGCACCCTTGTCCGCTCGCGGGCCAGCAGGAAGCGCTGCCGCAGCCCGTCGTGGTGAGCGACCAGCCGCTCGGCGGCCTGGCGTACCCGCTCGGGCTCCACCCGGCCGGGCAACTCCAGCACCGCCGAGGTGTTCCAGTGGTGGGGATCGTCAAGATCGGCCGACGCGAACCACTGCTGCCCCGCCACCAGGTGGACCGGCCCGGTCACATCACCCTGTTCGGCGTCCACGACGACCCCCGTCACGGCCACCTGCGCCAGCAGCCCGACGGTCGGGTTCGCGAACAGGTCGTACGGCTCCAGCCGGATGCCGGCCTCCTGGCACCGCGCCACCACCTGGATCGCCAGGATGGAGTCGCCGCCGATCTCGAAGAAGTTGTCGTTGACCCCGATCTCGTCGACCGCGACGACCGCCGCCACGATGGCGGCCAGGCGCTTCTCCAGCGGCGTCCGGGGCGCGAGGAACTCCTCGGCCAGCCTGGGCCGGCCCCCGTCCGGCGCGGGCAGCCGATCTTTGTCGATCTTGCCGTTGTGGTTGAGCGGCAGCTCGTCGATGTCGACGAAGAGCGAGGGCACCATGTACGGCGGCAACGTCCGCTCCAGGAAGCGACGCAGGTCACCGTCACCGGCCGCGGCCTCCGGGTGCCGCACGACGTAGGCCACCAGCCGCCGGTCGCCGGGCGACGGCTCATGGACCGTCACGACCGCCCCGGTGACCGCGGGGTGCTCGCTCAGCACCGACTCGATCTCCGTCGGCTCCACCCGGAACCCGCGGATCTTGATCTGCGTGTCGACGCGGGAGATGAACTCCAGTGTTCCGTCGGCGCGCTGCCGGATCAGGTCACCCGTACGGTACAGCCGCCGGCCGGGGTGTGCGGGATCGGCGACGAAGCGCTGGGCGGTCAGGCCCGGGCGGCCGAAGTAGCCACGGGCGACGCTGACACCGCCGATGTACAACTCGCCGATGCCACCCCGGGGTACGGGCCGCAACCGGCCGTCCAGGATGTGCAGCTCGGCCGAGGGCAGCGGGGTGCCGATCGGCAGGTTGGGCCGGTCGTGATCCGGATCGGTCGGGTCCAGGCGGAAGAACGTGGAGCTGACCGTGGTCTCGGTCAGACCGTAGACGTGCATCAACGGCACACCGAGCCGCCGCCACATGGCCAGGCGCTCGGGCAGGATCCGTTCGCCACCGATGATCACCAGCCGCAGGCAGGGCGGGAGGTCCCGCTGGCGGCGGTCGAGCTCGCGCACCCACTCGTGCCAGTAGGCGGTGGGCAGCTCGATGACCGTCATCCGCTCCCGCTCGATCAGATCGGTCAGATCGGCCCGACCACCGATGAAGTGCTGGGTGGGAATGACCACCGCGCCACCGGCCAGCCAGGTCGGGAACAGTTCCTCGACGTGCACGTCGAAGCCGGCCGAGGCGAACTGCAGGAACCGGTCGCCGGAGCCGAGACCGAGCCGGTCCACGACGTCACGCGCGAACACCGCCAGAGATCGATGTTCGATGACGGTCCCCTTGGGCCGGCCCGTCGATCCAGAGGTGTAGATCACGTACGCCGGGGAGGACGGATCGGGTTCGGGCAGCTCACCATCGGTGTCCCCAGGCGGGTCGTCCAGCGGCTCGTCGAGGTGGACCACCTGCTCCGGACGGCCGGGACCGGCCGGCAGGCTCCGCTGGGTGACCAGAGCCTTGACCTGAGCGTCGGCCAGCATGAAGGCGATGCGCTCGGCCGGATAGGTGGGGTCCATGGGGACGTAGGCCGCCCCGGCCATGAGGATGCCGAGGATCGCCACGGGCAGCCGTGGTGAGCGATCCACCAGGATGCCGACCCGCGTGCCCTCGCCCACGCCCCGCGCGTGAAGGTGCCGGGCGAGACGCTCGGCCTCCCGGGCGAGCTCGGAGTAGCTGGTCGGCACGCCGTCACAGATGACCGCCGGCGAGTAGGGGGCGAGCGCGGCCCGTCGGCGGAAGTGCTCGACGAAGGTCGGGCCGAAGGGGGCCGCGGCCGCTCCGGCGCCCGCCACGGCGGTCGTGGCCCCGGGACCGCCCAGGTCCACGGCCTCCACCGGCCGGTCCGGGGTGGTGACGATCTGGCGCACGATCGCGTGGAGCTGATCGGCCAGGAGTTCCACGGTGCTCGCGTCGAAGAGCTCGGTCATGTACTGCCACTGGAGCTCCAGGCGGTCGGCCTTCGGGATGACCGCGACGGTCAGGTCGACCGAGGCCAGGCCGAGTTCCATCGGCTCCGGCGTGAGGCGCAGTCCCGGCAGCTCCAGCGCGGCGTCCGGAACGGTGAGCACGTTGAGCCACATGCCGCTCAGCGACGTCTGCGACGCCTCACGGCCCAGGCCCAGCGCCTCGATCAGCCGGTCGAACGGTACGTCTTGATGGTTGAGCGCGTCGGAGACCGTGTCACGAGCCTGGAGCACCACCTCGCGCAGCGTGTGCCCGGCACCGATCCGCATGCGCAGCGGGAGCGGGTTGGCGAAACAGCCGATGAGCCGCTCCGTCTCGACCCGGACGCGGCCGGAGACCAGGGACCCGACGACGAGATCGTCCTGCTCCAGGTGCCGGTGCAGCAGTACCGAGCAGGCCGCGAGCACGACGGTGCCCAGCGAGGCGCCTTCCTGTTCGAGGAAGCGGCGCAGCTCGGTGCTGAGCTCGGGCGAGAGGTGCACCGAGACCACGTCGCCGGCGAAGGTGGGCCGGGCCGGGTAGGGCCGGTCCGTCGGCAGCGCCGATCCGGTGGGGACGCCCTCCATCACCTCTCGCCAGTACCGTACCTCCTCGGAGATTCGCCGCTCGTCGTACAGGCCCCGCTGCCAGGCGGCGAAGTCGCCGAACTGGATCTCCGGTGCCGGTGGCGCCGTACCGACGCCGCGGTGGGCCTGGTAGAGCTGCGCGACCTCCTGGACGATGATCGACAGGGACCAGGCGTCCGAGGCGGCGTGGTCGGTGGCGAACAGGGCGACCCTGGTCTGCTCGGCCAGGTGGAACACGGTGATCCGGAGCCGTTGCGGGTCCTTGGCGTCGAAGCGGCGCGAGACCTCCGCCAGGCAGCGCCGGCGGAGCTCGGCGCGCTGCTCGTCCGGCGCGAGATCGGACAGGTCGACCACCGGGATCGGCACCCGGGTCACCTCGTGCACCGTCTGGACCGGCGTGTCGCTCGCGTCGATGTCGAAGGTGGACCTGAGCACCTCGTGCCGCTCCACCACCTCGGTGAGGACCAGGCCGAGCAGATCCAGGTCCAGCTCTCCCTCGATCCGGAAGGCCCCGGTGATGTTGTTGGCCCCGCGGAAGCGCTCGACCGCCCATTCCCGCTGCTGCGCGATCCCCAGCGGCGTGGGCCTGGAGCGGTCTCGTGGCCCGATCCGGCCACCGATCCCGTCGTCGTGCGCCGAGGCCCGTGCCGCCACCAGCTCGGCCAGCCTGCGTTCGAGCAGTTCCCGCTTCTCCGGAGGCAGAGCGGCGATCCGGCTCAGATCATCAGTCACCCGGCCACCGTAAGCTGCGCCGCATTTATCGAAATGTCCCGTGAAGTCGGGACAGTAACGATGCTGGCGAAATATATAGCTTTGTGGCGGGTCCGCGTGTCGCGAAGGAGTGCCATGAACCGGTCCAATGAGAACTTGTGCAGCGCCGGCCGCACTGCCTCCGGCCAGAGATGATGGTGACCACAGCCATGACCGCGGTAGACGTCCCGCAGTGCGTGCACGAGATGGTGGCCGCTCAGGCCGCCCGCACGCCGGACCGGATCGCGGTCAGCTTCGCGGGCACCACCCTCACCTACCGCCAGCTCGACCGCGCCGCCGACGCCCTGGCGGTACGGCTGCGCGAGGCCGGGGTCGGCGGAGGGGCCGTGGTCGCCGTCGTCCTCGGCCGCACCCCGGACCTCGTCGTCACCCTGACGGCGATCCTCAAGGCCGGCGGCGCCTACCTCTACCTCGACCCCGCCGAACCGCAGGCGCAGCGCTCCCGGATCGTGCGGGACGCCCGGGCCCGGTTCGCCGTCGTCGGCGAGGGCTTCCTCGACCATGCGCCGGACGTGGCCCGGGTGCTGCCCCTGGAGTCCGACATGGCCCTCCTGGCGGAGTCCGGCGGGACGGAACCGGCGGGCGGGGCCGTTTCGCCCCCGCATCCCGACACCCCGGCCTATGTCTGCTACACCTCCGGTTCGACCGGCGAGCCCAAGGGGGTGGTGGTCTCCCACCGCGCCGTATGGCGGCTGATCCACCGGCCCACCTGGATCGAGGTCCGCGACGACGACGTCTTCCTGCAGCTGACCCGGGTCGGTTTCGACGTCTCCACCTTCGAGATCTGGATGCCCCTGGTGAGGGGGTGCCGTCTCGCCCTCGCCCCGACCGGGCACGCCGACCTGGAGGAGATCGTGGCGACCCTGCGGACCGAGGGGGTCACGGTCCTCTGGCTCACCACCGGCCTGTTCCACAAGATCGTCACGCATCACCTCGACGGCCTGGCCGGCATCCGGCATCTCCTGGCCGGCGGCGACATCCTCTCCCCGGCGCATGTGCAGCGGGTCATGTCCGCCTACCCCGGCATGATCTTCACCAACGGCTACGGGCCCACCGAGAACACCACCTTCAGCACCTGCTGGACGACCACCCGGATCAGCGACGCCCCGCGGGTGCCGATCGGCGTGCCGATCGACGGCAGCACCGCCGCCGTCCTCGACGACCGGCTGCTGCCGGTCCCGCCGGGCGAGGTCGGCGAGCTGTGGGTCGGCGGTCACGGCGTCGCCACCGGCTACCTCAACCGGCCCGGCGCGACCGCCGAGAAGTTCGTCGCCGACAGCGATCCGGCGGCCCCTGCCGGCAGCCGGATGTATCGCACCGGGGACCTGGCACGCTGGGCCGAGGACGGCACGCTGGACTTCCTCGGCCGGGCGGACCGCCAGGTGAAGATCCGCGGATACCGCGTCGAGCTGAGCACCGTCGAGGTGGAGCTCGCGGCCCAGCCGGAGGTGGAGCAGGCCGCGGCCCTGACCTACACCGACGGGGCCGGCGACACCAGCCTGCTCGCCTACGTGGCGGTCGGGCAGCAGGTGGAACCGGACGACTTCGGCACGTTCGGCGTGACGCTCCGCGAGCGGCTGCAGGCCGTGTTCCCGGCGCACCTGGTGCCGCGGGCGGTCATCGTGCTGCGCGACATCCCCCTGAACCCGAACGGCAAGGTGGATCGTTCCGCGCTGCCCACCAAGATCCCTCGCAACGTGTGGAACGACTACGTCGAGCCGCGCGACCCGACCGAGGAACTCCTGACCACGATCTGGAGCGAGGCGCTGGACGTCGAGCCGATCGGGGTGCAGGACAACTTCTTCGAGCTCGGCGGCCACTCGCTGCTCGCCGCCGAACTGCTCGCCACGCTGGACCAGCGCTTCGACGTCAAGCTGCCGGCCCGCACCCTGTTCCTGCGGCCCACCATCGCGGACCTCACCGAGGAGTTGCGCCGCCGGGGTGTGACACCCGGCACCGACAGAGGGGAAACGAATGCGCGAACCCGGTAACGACGCGACGGGATGCCCGGTCGGAGGACTGGCGGACCCGATGCTCTACACCACTCTCGATTTCCGCGGGAGCTGGAGCGGCATGCGGGAGCTGGAGCATCTTCAGTGGCAGCAGGCCGACGAACGGAACGGGTTCTGGTCGGTGCTGAAGTACCACGACGCCGACCGCGTGCTGCGTGACGCGGCCACGTTCACCTCCGAGCGGGGGACGTTGCTGAACATCATCGGCGTGGAGGATCCGGCGGGGGGCAGGCAGATCGCGGCGACCGACCCCCCACGCCACACGATCATGCGGGCCCGCCTGCAGAAGGCCCTGTCCATCAAGGCGGCCGAGCGCCAGCACGAGCTGATCCGCGACCTGATCCTGGAGATCATCGCCCCGCTGGCCGACGGTGGCCCGTTCGACTTCGCCCAGGCCATGCTGATGTTGCCGGTCGCGGTGGGCGGGGAGATGATGCGCCTGCCACGCTCCGACTGGCCGCGGCTGGAGCGGCTGCTCAACGCCTCGATCGCCCCGGACGATCCCGAGTACGCGATGCCCGGCGGCCCCAGGGAGACACTCGACCGGGCCCACCGTGAACTGTTCGCCTACTTCCAGGACATCTACCAGGAGCGCCGCAGGAACCTCGGCGACGACCTGATCAGCGTCCTGATCACCACCGAGGTGGACGGGCGGACCATGTCGCCGGGGGAGGTCATGTCCAACTGCTACAGCGTCCTGCTCGGCGCGGTGGTCACCACCCCCCACTCGCCCAACTACGTCATGTCCGAACACCTCGGCGACGGGTTGCTGGAGACGTGGGCGGCCGACCTGACGGCCACTCCCTCCGCGGTGGAGGAGGCGCTGCGTCTCGCCTCGCCGGTCAGCCACTTCATGCGGTACGCCGTCAGGGACACCGAGGTACGCGGCACGAAGATCAAGGCCGGGGACGCGGTGGTCACCTGGCTCGGCGCGGCCAACCGCGACGAGGAGGTCTTCGCCGACGCCGGGCGGTTCGACCTGCGCCGCAGGCCCAACAAGCACCTCGCCTTCGGGATCGGCCCGCACTACTGCGTCGGCCACACGCTGGCCCGGGTCACCCTGCGCATCCTGTTCACCGAGCTGCTCACCCGGTTCACCGGCTTCGAGCCGGCCGGTGAACCCTCGCGGATGCACTCCAACTTCATCTCCGGCTACAAGCACCTGCCCATCGCCGCGAAAGCAGCTCGCGGCACCACCTGACACGAACCTCTGGAGGCGCGTCCATGTCTCAGCAGAGGCAGCGCGACAAGTGGCTGCCGTCCATGCCCTCGGCCTCGGCGATCGGGCGGGTCTTCCTGATCCCGTACTCGGGCTGCGGGGCCGGCATGTACCGCAGGTGGCCGCGGCGGCGAGAGGGCGTCGAGTTCCTGCCGGTCGAGCTGCCCGGGCACGAGACGCGCTTCGCCGAGCCCACCTACCAGAGCTACCAGGAGCTGGCCGAGAGCATGGCGGCCGCGCTCGAGCCCTACCTCGACGTCCCGTTCGCCTTCTTCGGTCACTGCGGCTCGGCGCTGGCCGCCTACGAGGTGTCGGCCGAGCTGGTGCGCACCGGCAGGCCCGCGCCTGCCAACCTCTACGTGTCCTCCGAGGTCGCCCCCCAGGACGGGCCGGCCGGCCGCTTCCTCACGATGGACGACGCCGAGCTCGGCGCCGAACTGGAGAAACTGATCCGTGAATCCGGGGGCACGCCCGCCCCCGCACTGATCGAGCTGTACGTCGAGGTGCTCCGTTCCGACGTCGAGGTCAACAAGCGCTACGTGGTGCCCGACCCGCTGCGGCTGCCCGGCCCGATCACCGCGATCGGCTGGACCGAGGACGACGAGATCCCGTACTCGACCATGGGTGGCTGGAGCGCGTGCGGCGAGGTCACCTCGGTGCTCCTGCAAGGCCGGCACCACCGCTTCCTCGAAGGCCCCCCCGACCTGCTGGAGGTGTTGTGCACGGGTCTCATGGCCAGGCGCTGAGCGGGGACCACCGCTGGCTCAAACGCTTCGGCTGGCCGGCGCCCGGCGGCGTCCAGCTTCTGTGCTTTCACAGCGGCGGCGGCGCCGCGGGCATGTTCCGCCACTGGGCCCAGCCGGCGGCCCCGGGCATCGAGATCGTCGCGGTCCAGTTACCCGGGCGGGCCGACCGGTTCGGCGAGACGCCGTACCGCCGGATGCAACCCCTGCTCGACGACCTCGTCACGGCCGTCGAGCCGCTGCTCGCCCGGCCGTTCGCGCTGTACGGCACGAGCATGGGTGCCCGGGTGGCCTGGGCCCTCGCCCACGCGCTGCGTGAGCGGAGCCTGCCCCAGCCCCGCGCGCTCTACGTGGCGGCCAGCGCCGCTCCCTGCCTGGATGACGGGACCTGGCTGTGGGAGGACCGCAAGGACGGTTTGGAGGGCTACGTCCGCGAGATGGGCGGCACTCCCGCCGAGGTGCTGGCCGAGCCCCAACTGCTCGCCCTCCTGCTGACCACGCTCGACGCCGATCTGACCGTGCTGAGCACGCACGACTTCCACCCCGAGACACCGCTCGACCTGCCGATCCACGCGTTCGCCGGCTCGCAGGACCCCGAGGCGCCCCCCGAGCGCATGATCGGCTGGAAGGCGGAGACCACGGCCCGTTTCGACCTCACCCCGATCCCGGGCGGACATTTCTTCGACCGTGAAGGCGACGGCCTGGTCATCAAGACGATCGGCTCGGACCTCGGAGCAGGAAGGCAGCGGTCATGAAAGGAATGCATACCTTCGTCGTGGTCTGGATCGGTCAGTTCGCCTCGATGATCGGCACCAGCCTCGGCGGTTTCGCTCTCGGGGTCTACGTCTACCAGCAGACCGGCTCGGCCATCCAGCTCGGCTCCGTCTTCGCCATCGCCCTGCTGCCCTCCATCCTGGCCTCCCCGATGGCCGGAACGTTCGTGGACCGATGGGGGTCCAGGCGGGCTCTCCTGCTGAGCAACACCGGCGCCATGGCGATCACTCTGACCTTGGCGCTGCTGCTGTTCACCGACTCCTTCGCGATCTGGCACGTCTACGTCGTCGTCGCCGGCCTGTCCTTCCTGTCCGCGTTCGAGGGCCCCGCCTTCGGCGCGCTGGTGCCACAGCTCGTGTCCAGGGATCAGCTGGGCCGGGCCAACGGCATGCGGATGTTCGCCCTGGCGGTGAGTGAGCTGCTGGCCCCGATCTCCGCGGGGTTCCTGCTGCTGGTCATCGGCATCGAGGGCATCGTGCTCATCGACGGCCTCTCCTTCGGCCTCGCCCTGATCACCCTGCTCGCCGCGCGTGTGCCCCGCTCCCGGCCCCAGGAGGTGCCGGGAGGCGAGAAGGCGGACGAGCCACGGGTGGAGTTCCGGGCGGCATGGCGTTACGTCGCCGCCCGGCGGGGCCTGCTCGCCCTCATGATCTTCTTTGGCGCGGTGAACTTCAGCGCGGGCTTCATCGACCTGCTGATGACCCCGCTCGTGCTGTCCTTCGCCTCCTCGGACGCGCTCGGCACGGTCCTGACGATCGGCGGGCTCGGCATGCTCGGCTCCAGCGTGCTGGTGAGCGTGTGGGGCGGACCGAAACGCCGCGTCCGAGGGCTTCTCGGACTGTCACTGGTGCTCGCGTCGGCCACGGTCATCGGCTCGCTGCGACCGAACATCGCCATGATCGCCGTGGCCGCCTTCCTCTTCATGGGAGCCCTCGCGGCCTTCCTCAGCATCAACCAGAGCATCTGGCAGACCAAGGTGGAGCCGGGCATGCTGGGCCGGGTCGGCGCCCTGCAGAACATGGTCATCTCGATCCCCCAGCTCATCGCCTACTGCCTGGCGGGCGTGCTGGCCGAACGGGTCTTCGAGCCGCTGGTCGGCCGCGACGCGGTCGCCTCCCCCGGCCTGGCCGTGCTCATCGGTGACGGACCCGGCCGGGGCATCGCCCTGCTGATCATGATCATGGGCGGGCTGATCGTACTCTCCGCAACGGCCGCCGCCCTCCATCCACGGCTGCGCCGCCTGGAAGACGAACTCCCCGACCATATTGCTGTCGAACATATATCGCCGGACAGCATTTCCGAAAAGGTCCGATAACCGCCTCCGACACCCGCGACCAACACAGCGTCATAACATTTTGCTCCAGAGTGATAACTATTGCATAAATCAGCGAATTTAGTGATGATTGAAGCACGATAGAGCCGCCTGGGACCAGGACCTTCCGATGGAGTCTCGCGCCATTAAACGAGAACTATCAAGCAAAGCACAGGAGCCTTTGATGATCAGGGTCGCCGCCCTCATCGATTCACCGATTTTCTCGGTCGGCCTCGTGGAGACGCTGACAAGCGCCGGGATGACCGTGACCCTCGCATTCAGAATCGCTGATGATCAACTCGCCTGGACGGCCGACGTGGTGTTGATCGACATCAACGCCCTGCCGCCCGGCAGCGACCTGTCCTACATCAGGAAACTGTCGGGGCGTACCGGCATCCTCATGCTCCACGACGATCACATGGACCTCGACCCGTACATGTGCGCCGGAGCGTGCGGCGCCATCAGCAAGCGGGAGTCGACCGAGAACACGATCTCCGCGGTCTGGGCCGTCGCCACCGGCAACCGGGAGCTCTCGAAGGGCCGCCCGTCCCCGCCCGAGCAGTCCAAGACGCCCGGCGCGTCCCTGTCCGGGCGGGAGGAGCAGGTGCTCCACCAGATCTCACACGGCCTGACCCACGGCCAGATCGCCACCAGGCTGGGCATCAGCCCCCACACCGTCGACACCTACGTCAAGCGGATCAGAACGAAACTCGGGGTCGGCAACAAAGCCGAACTCACCCGGGCAGCCCTCCTCACGCGGGCGAGCTAACCCTATGAAACGAGGATGAAAACATGGGATTGGCCATCGCCGAACTCGAAGAATGGATGCGGCTCTATTATCACAACGTCGACCACGACATTGGCAGCAGCGGTGTGCGAGACCTGACCATGGGCGAGCTGGCGGCAATCTGTGAATTCGAGCTCTCCGAGCTCGAATCAATGAGATTCCATGACAGTGAAAGTTTCGGCGGGAGCCGTCTGAGAAAAGCACTCGCCGACCGTTGGACGGGGGGCGAGGTGGACCCCGTGATGGTCACTCACGGTTCCAGCGAGGCGATCTACATCGTGATGCACACCGTCCTCACTCCCGGCGACGAAGTGATCGTGGTCGATCCCGCCTACCAGCAGCTGTACGACATCGCCGCCGGTGTGGGCTGCAGGATCACCCGCTGGCCGCTGGATCGGCACAACGGCTTCGCCGCGGACCTGGACCTGCTCAGGCGGCTGGCGGCGAGCCGGCCTCGGATGATCGTGGTGAACTTCCCGCACAACCCCACCGGCGTCTCCATAACCCCGGAGCAGCAGCGGGAACTGATCGAGATAGCCGAGAAGGCGGGCGCCTGGCTGGTGTGGGACCACGCCTTCGGTGAGCTGACCTACTCCGCCGATCCCCTCCCGTTGCCCTTCGGGTCATACGACAGGTGCATCGCCTTCGGCACCTTCTCCAAGAGCTACGGTCTGGCCGGTCTGCGCGTGGGATGGTGTCTGGCGCCGCCCGAGCTGCTGAGCAGGATGGCATTGCTGCGCGACTACATCGCCCTGTACGTGTCGCCGGTGCTGGAGTTCTTCGCGGAGAAGGCGGTCAGGAACGCCGACCGCATCGTCTCGCTCCAGCGCGAGCACGCCAGGGCCAACCTGAAGACCCTGCTGCACTGGGCCGGTGAGCTGCCCGATCTGGTCCGGGTCCACCCACCGGCCGGCGGGGTGAGCACGTTCGTCGAGTTCCCCGGCCGTCCCGACGTGACCGGGCTCTGCCGCCGCCTCGCCGAACAGGAGCGAGTCCTGCTCGTACCCGGGAAATGCTTCGGTGACCCCTTCGCCGGTCACGCCCGGCTGGGTTTCGGCGGCACCGCGGCCGAGCTGAGCGCCGGACTGTCCGGCATCAACCGCCTGCTGCTCGGGTGACGTCCGCGTGAGCAGCCTGCTGGCCATCAGTGACCTCCACGTGAGCCAGGCGGAGAACCGGCGGCTGCTCGACGCCGTCGTCCCCCGCTCCCCCGGCGACTGGCTGATCGTCGCCGGAGACGTCGCCGAGCGGACGAGCGACATCCGCTGGGCTTTGGAGCGGCTCGGCGAGAGGTTCGCCAAGGTGATCTGGGCCCCCGGCAATCACGAGCTGTGGACGACCTCGGGTGACCCGTCGGCGGCCCGGGGCGAGGAGCGCTACCGGGAGCTGGTCAAGACCTGCGGGGAACTGGGCGTCCTGACGCCCGAGGACCCCTACCCGGTCTGGGAGGGAAGCGGCGGGCCGGCCACGGTCGCCCCGTTGCTCCTCCTGTACGACTACAGCTTCCTCCCTGACGGCGCGTCGACCAAGGAGGAGGCGCTGGCCCTCGCCTACGACTCCGGCGTGGTCTGCACCGACGAGGTGCTGCTGCACCCCGACCCGTACCCCAGCCTGGAGTCCTGGTGCGAGGCACGGGTCACCGAGACGGAGCGGCGCCTGGAGGAGCTGGATCCCCGGATCCCCACCGTCCTGGTCAACCACTACCCTCTGGTGCGGGAGCCGACCAGGGCCCTGCGGCATCCGCAGTTCGCGCAGTGGTGCGGCACGGAACGCACCGCGCACTGGCACCGCCGTTTCCATGCGGCGGCGGTCGTCTACGGTCATCTGCACATCCCCCGGACCACCTGGCACGACGGGGTGCCGTTCATGGAGGTCTCTGTGGGCTATCCCCGGGAGTGGAGCCGTCGCGGCGGGTACCCGGGACCGGCCCTGGTCCTTTCGGCGTGATCGAGAAGCCTTCCCCACCGCGGTGAGAGCCAGGCGCCCGGCCACCCACCCGAGCCGAAACCGCGTCCGCTCAAGGAGTTCGGCACGGCCCGCCCGGTGGCCGGCACCCATGACCTCACGGGACCAGCGTCAGGGTGTGCTCCGCCTCGGTCCTGACCCGGTCCCGCGACCAGCGCATCGGCGCCGTGCGACCGGTACGCCATAGTTCCAGCTGGTCCCCGTAATGGGGATGGAAGGCGTGCCCGGAGTTGCCCGAAAGCTGGATCCAGGCCGAGCCGTCCAGGTCCGCCAGGTCCACGATCATCCGCATGGACGGCACGAAGTCGACCTCGTAGCCCCGCTCCGGCGTCCAGCCCGTGGCGTTGACGAGGTCCGCGCCACCCGCCGTCGCCACCGGTCCCAGGTTGAAGAGCCACTCGATCGGCGCGATGCCCGACTCACCGAAGGTCGCGTTCCGCAGCGTCAGGGTATGGAGGTCGCCCCATCGCCACTCGAGCGGCTCGTCCCCGAGCAGCCCGTTCAGCTCGGACGTCGCCGTGTTCATGGCGGTCACGAGCATGTCGTTCATCGACTCGACCCCGGGCGTCGTCCTGTCGTCCCACCACGGTGAGGACGGCTCGCCCAGCAGTGGCCGGAGGATCTCCCACGAACCGTCGCCACTGGCCGGTTTCTGGCCGTCCGGCACCTCGTCGAAGGTGCGCAGCAACAGGTGCCGCAGGGAGGCGTTGTAGAAGGCCGCGGCGGCCGAGTCCGCGGGCTGCTGGAAGTCCCAGCCCCGCATCAGCTCCCTGGCCCGGGCAGCGGCACCCGTGACGCCCTCGGCGGCCAGCAGTGACGGCACCAGCTCCGGCGCGAAGCCGTTACGGTTGTCGAACTGCATCTCCCGCATGTCCCCCAGGTCGAGCCTTCCGCGGCTCGCGCGCTCGGTGATCATGTCGAGCACCCGCTGGCTGCGATAACCGTAGGACCAGTCGTCGGTGAGGAAGGGGCCGCGCTTCGGTCCGGTCACCGCCTGGTTGGCGGTGACGATCACGCCGCCGGGCGGGTTGAACCGCTGGGGCAGTTCCGCGAACGGGACATAGCCCGTCCAGTCGTAGGCGGGATCCCAGCCGAGGGCCGGCCACTGGCCGTTGCCCTTGCCCCTGACCGGCACCCGGCCCGGGGCCTGATAGCCGATGTTGCCGTCCACGTCGGCATAGACCAGATTCTGCGAAGGCACCTCGAACAGGGCCGCCGCGGCACGGAACTCCCCCCAGTTCGCCGCCCGGTTGAGCGCGAAGATCGCCTCGACGGTGCGTCCGGGGGTGAGCGCGGTCCAACGCAACGCCACACCGTAGGGTCCCCGGGCAGCCGCGGCCGGCACGCCGGGAGCCTCCACGTCGAGGCTGGGTGCGGGCGTCGGCACGGCCTGGTGGCGCGCGATCCCGAACAGCTCCGCCGACCGGTCCGACAGCAGCGGACCGTGCTTGGTGGAGCGCACCGTGAGGGGTACGGCGGCGCCGCCGGCCACCTTGATGACCTCCTGGCGGGTGGTGAGATCACGCCAGCCGGTGCCGTCGAAGTACCGCTCACCGTCGAGCTTTTCCAGGTAGAGATCGGTGACGTCGGGTGCGAGGTTGGTCAGGCCCCAGGCGACCCGGTCGTTGTGCCCGATCATCACGCCCGGCAGGCCCGACAGGGAGAAGCCCTGGACGTTCAACCGGCACTCGCAGCGCAGCCCGACCTGGTACCACACGTTCGGCTGGGAAGAGCCCAGGTGCGGGTCGTTGGCCAGCAGCGGCTTGCCCGAAGCGGTCAGCGCGCCGCCGACCACCCAGGAGTTCGAGCCTATCCCGGGACCGCCCGACCCCAGCAGGCCCGGCAGAGCCTTCAGTGTCTTCAGTGCGGCCAGCGCGGGCCCCGCCTTCCGCAACACGCGCCGCGACGGGACGGCCCCGGCCCCGGCCTCGGCGGTGGCCTTGACCGCGCCGTCGTCGACGATCGGGCGGTTCCTGTCGTACGGGTAGGGCGGGAACAGCTGGGCGATCTCCTCGCGGGTGAGCCCGTGCGCGAGCAGGGAGGCGCGTCCGATCTCGGCGCTCAGATTGCTGCGCAGGTCCCACGCCATCGCCTTCAGCCATGCGATGGAGTCGATCGGGTCCCAGGGAGCCACGGTGTACCCGTCGTTCTGCAGACCGAGGACCGTGTACTCCAGGCTCTTGCCGCCTGTCGCCGCGGCGCCTCCGTTGCCGGCGATCCAGGCGTTCACCCCGTCGGCGTAGGCCCGCAGGTGGCCGCGGGCCTCCGGCGAGATGAGCCGCCACTCCTGCTCGGCCACCCGCCGCCAGCCCAGCGTGCGCAGGAACGCGTCGGTGCCCACCTGTGAGGCGCCGAACATCTCCGACATGCGGCCGGAGGCGAGGTGGCGGCGGAAGTCCATCTCCCAGAAGCGATCCTGCGCGGTGACGTACCCCTGCGCCTTGAACAGGTCCGCCTCGGTGCGCGCGTGGATCTGCGGCACGCCGTACCCGTCGCGGTGGACGGTCACCGGAGCGGACAGGCCCGAAAGGGTCAGCGTGCCCTCGTACGCCGGGAACGCGCGGCGCACCGTCCACACGGCCAGCGCCGCACCCGTCAGCGCAAGGACCAGCACCAGGGCCAGCCCCCACCGTGCCATCCGCCACAGCCGGCCGCGCTTGCCTCGCATGACGGCTACGGCCGGCCGTACAGGTACTCGTTGAGGTCCTGCGGCCGCGTCTCCTCCGGGCAGTCGTCGGTGTAGTAGTTCATGCCGATCGCCATGCGCAGGCCCGGCTCTCGCAGCCGCCGCACGTAGTGCGGGAAGCGCCGCGCGTCGAAGAAGACCAGGTGCCCGGCCATCGGGTAGAGGGTCGAACAGTCCTCGTCGACCTCCTCGACCGACTGGGCCCGCTCGTCGTTGGCCACCACGAGTTCCCCGCCGGTGCCCCGGGGGTGATCGGTGACGTAGAGCAGTGCCTCGACCGGGTTGGTGTCCACATGGCACTCGTAGCGGTCGGTGCCTTCCTGGACGTTCATGACGACCGCGTAGCGCCGATCCTCGGTCGGGTGGATCCTCTGGCCGGTCGCCTCTTCGTACAGCTCACGAAAACGACCTCGATAGAGGTCGATCAACCATGGCAGGCGATCCCACATGATGGGACCACGGACCGTCATGATGTGCAGGGACTTCACCTCGGAACCTTCCCGGGAGGTGGAGTGCGGCGGAACCAGGCGCTTGATGATCCGGTCGTCGCGGGCGACCTTCTCGATCTCCTCGCGCCAACCCACGGGCATGATGGAGGAGACGTCGAAACTCAACCAGCTGAACCGATTAGCCGAGAACATGTGCACATCGTCCCCGACGATCCCACCGAAAGCGGCTCCCAGCTTTAGGGGACGCCAGGGGCCGGAGACGGTCCGCTAGAGTGCCTCGGGACACCTAGCCTCGAGACCCTGGCCGAGGGAAGGATCGCGGGCGATGATCGTAGTTCTACCGGCCAACGAAGTGAGCTGGGAAGACCTGCAGACGGTCTTCGGCAAGCGTGGTGAGGCCGCCAAGTGCCAGTGCCAGCGCTACAAGATCCGTCATGCCCAGTGGCTGAGCCACACCCTCGCCGACCGCACCCACCGGCTGCGCCAGCAGGCCGACTGCGGGCAACCGGACTCCGGCACGACCAGCGGCCTGGTGGGCTTCCTCGACGGCGAGCCGGTCGGCTGGTGCGCGGTGGAGCCGCGCACCGAGTACCCGCGGCTGCTGGACACCAAGGTTCCCTGGCTGAAGCGCGACGAGGACGCGTCCGACCCCGGTGTATGGGCCGTGACCTGTTTCGTCACCAGGGCCGGCTTCCGCCGGCAGGGCGTCAGCCGGGCCCTCGCCCGCGCCTCGGTCGACTTCGCCCGCAAGGGCGGGGCCCGCGCGCTCGAGGGGTACCCGATGCTGACGGCGGACGGGCAGGACATCCCCTGGGGTGAGCTTCACGTGGGCAGTCGCAGCGTCTTCGCCGACGCCGGATTCCGCGAGGTGGCCAAGCCCACGCCCAGGCGTGTCGTGATGCGGATCGACTTCTCCTAGAGCCCGGCAGCTTCTCCCGGAGCATCCGCGGCTTTCTCCTGGAGCTCCCGCGACGCCGCGAGCCGGTCGGCGAGGTCCGCGAACGCCTCACCACCCAGATTGCCGACGCTCACCCGGATCATGGCCTGGTCGTCGGGCAGGAAGGCCGTCCCCGGGATGACCAGCATGTCGAGGCGGATCGCGAGGTCGCGGACCACCTCTTCGGTGGGCCGCCCGGTGAACGGATGCCGCATCCAGCCGAAGAACCCGCCCACGGAGACGAGCTCGAACCCTCCGGGACGCCCGGCCATCACCTCGGCGAACCCGCGGCGGGTGGCGGCGAGTTCTCCGGCTCGCTCACGCCGCCACCGCCGGGCCCCGGTCAGCCCGGCCCAGGCGGCCTCCTGCCCGATTCGCGGAGCACAGATCGCCACGCAGTCGAGCAGCTTCAGCACCTCTCGGTTGACCGACGGCGAGGCGACCACGGCTCCCACCCGGTAACCGGGCAGCGCGAGATCCTTGGAGAAGCTGTGCAGGCTCACCACGGTCTCGCCCCATCCGGGATCGGAGAAGAGTTCGTGCGCGGGTTCCTCGGTGTCGCGGAAGGATCGGTAGGTCTCATCCAGGATCAGGGCGATTCCCCGGCGCGCGGCGAACCCCGCGAACTCCGCGATCACCGTCGGATCGAGCGTCACCCCGCTCGGGTTACCCGGAGTGATCAGCACGATCGCCCGCGTCCGCGGGGTGACCAGCGCTTCGGCACGTTCCACGGCCGGCACCAGATCCGGGCCGGGCTCGAGGTACACCGGCCTGATTCCGGCCATCCGCAGCCACATGTCATGGTTGGGGTAGAAGGGCACCGCCAGGACGATCTCATCTCCGGCCTCCGCCAGCGCGGACGCGACCAGACAGAACGCCTGGTTGCACCCGGCGGTCACCACGACGTTCTCCTCGCCGACCCTTCCGCCGTAGGCCTGGGAAAGCTCGTCCGCGAACGCCTGCCGCAACCGCGGCAACCCGGCGATCTCCACGTAGGCGCCGCCGTTCACCTCCCGGGCGACCGACGCCACGTGCTCGACCACCATCGGCGCAGCCGGGTACGGCGGAGCACCCTGCGCCAGATCGAGTAGTTCACGTTCCTTGCATCGTCGCTCCAAGAGCGAGTAGGCCGCATCGAAGGGAGAGTCGATCTGCTGGAGAGTCCGCGGGTTCAGTCGCATCAGATCAGCGTGACCTTGCCCGGTCATCCCGTGTATCCCCATTTCGCGGGACACGGATGGCACGCATGAGCAGGTACGTCCTCGACGTGGACGGTGGGCACGGGGACAATGGCCCGATGGCATCACCCGATGCGCGGGATCTGCGGGGCTCCTCCTTTACCGGCACCGACCTCACCGGGGCGAGGTTCCGCGACTGTGACATGCGTCATGTCAAGATCATCTCTTCGGTTCTGGTCGACGTCTCCGTTTCCGGTGAAATCGAGAACTTCTTTGTCAACGGCATCGATGTGACCGGATACGTGGCGGCCGAACTCGATCGCCGCCACCCCGAGCGAGTCCTCGTACGAGAGATGAAGACGGTCGCCGACCATCACAAGGCATGGCAGACCATCGAAACGCTCTGGTCGGACACCCTCACCCGGGCCGGACGTCTGCCCGAACCGTTCCTCCATGAAAGGGTGGAGGACGAGTGGTCCCTGGTGGAGACCCTTCGCCATCTCGTCTTCGCCACCGACCTGTGGGTCTCGCAGCTGATCCTCGACCTCCCGGCCTCCTATCACCGGCTCGCCCTCCCGCCCAGCGACCACCCGCCTGAAGCCCTCGCGAGCCTCGGCCTCGACCTCGACGCCCACCCGACGTACACGGAGGTCCTCTCGGTACGGTCGGAGCGAGCGGCACTCGTACGCGACGTCCTCGGCCACCTCACCGAAGACCGGCTCCGGAGCCGCTGCCCTGGCACTTTTCCCCCCGCATGGGACGAGCCCTCGCCCTCCGTGGGCGAAGCCCTGGCCGTCATGATGGAGGAGGAGATCGAGCACCACCGCTACGCTCTGCGTGACCTTCGAGCCCTGGAATCACGCCGCGGTTGACCCAGGCAAACGTTCCGTCGGCTTCACCGAGAGATGCCGGTGGATGGACCAGCAAGTCGGGCCTTCCGATGACTTTGATCTTGGCCGATCTTGGGCTTGATCCGGTTTGACGGACATCCGAGATCAGGGGTTCGTCCCCGGAAGGATGTCCATGATGGAGAGCATGGGGAAGAAGAAACCGCGCCCTATGGCCTGGCCACTGACACCCCCGGCCACCTGGCCGCGCTGAGCGGCGGTGATGAGGGCGAACGCCAGGCCGCCATCACCCACCTGTACGACGCGGTGCTGCACCAGGGTTTTCCGGAAACGGCGACAGCCCCGGCGGCACGCGTCGTCGGCCGGCTGATCGCCACCAACGCGGTCGACGTCGGCACCCGCGACGAGCTCGTTGACTTCCTGCATCATCGCCGCCCTCGGCCGGCCCCTGCCCGCCGGCGTGTACGAGGGGACGTGGTCGAGGCGGCCATCGCCAGAAGCGACACCTTCGACCGTATCGCCGAGCCGGCGACAACAATCGCCCGGCAAGCGCACTGGACAGGCTGCGACATCAACTGGGGACCCTTGCTGAGCTTCGCCTTCCCCACCCCGCATGTTCCCGACGCCCCGCTGTCACCGGCTCAGCGCATGTTCCTGCACGCCCTGACGGGCAACGACCAGCTATGGAACCCACGTAACGGAAGCATCGCCCTGTGCTTCACCCGGGTGGGGCTGCCGCACGACCGGAAGCGATGCGCACAGATCGCCACGGCCGACGGGCAAGAAGACGCGCACGCCACCTGAAACGGCGCCGCGCTCCTGGCGCTGCTGCCTGGTGCCGCTCACATACCCGCTGCCAAGTCTCGGTCTTCGTACAACACCAGGTGGTACAGGACCTGGTAGTACCGGCGGATGTGACCAGTCGCGCGCATCGCGGAGATTGACCGTGCCGCCGGAGAACTCCGCATCGTTGAAGTCGACCGCGCCGCTGGCACTGACCGGCCGGGGGCTGCCATCCGGCCCCAGCTGCGCAACCCCGGGCACTCCTCGGCCGCAAGGCGTACCGCCGATTCCTGCACTCAGCCTCCCCCGAGGCCACATGCGCGCGCAGCCGCCCCGCTCGGCGGCCCCGCGCAACCGCCGTACCCGGTCAAAGACCCAGCACGGCCTCGAGGTCGTCGATGGCCGCCAGGGGCTGGGCCAGCTGCTCGCGTTCTGCCTCGGTCAGGGGCAGGGCGCGCGCCCGGGCCAGGGCGTGCCCGGCGGCGGCACGGTCCTTGGCGCGGACGGCGAGCTCGGCCCGGTAGACCAGCGCCTCCAGCAGCTCGGCCGCCGACGCGGTGTCCTTGTCCCGCTCCAGGGCGCCGTCCAGGATCTCGGCCGCCCGCTCGTGATTGCCGTTGGAGTCGCCCATCACGACCGCCCGGTCCAGCGAGGTGGTGAGCCTGCTCGTGGCCTCCTCCTTCTCCGGCAGGGGGCGGGCGGTCGTGAAGCGGATCCAGTTGCCGCCGGGGTCGATGACGGCGAAGCCGGAGTGGTTGCCGTCGTTCTTCCGCCTGCGCGGCCGGGTCATCCGGGGGATGCCGGAGACCAGGAGCTTGCCGTGCGCCGCGCGCATGCCCGCGGCGAACGCCTCGAACAGCTCTGCGGTGTCCGGCACGACGATCGCGCAGGTCCCGTAGGAGTCTTCGGGCGTGAACGCCTCCGGCATGCCGAAGAAGCCCAGCTGGAGATCCTCGCGCTTGAGCAACACGTACGGGTTCGGCCGGACCTGGTAGTAGACCTGGCGGAAACCGAGCATCGTGTAGAAGTCGACCATCTCGTCGATGGAGCGGCAGGGAAGCAGCGGTATGGCGATCTCGTTGGCCATCGGGGGAACTCCTATTCGTCGGCCATGGTGAACGCGCCTTCTTCCAGGCGGTGGATCATTCGGTCGGTCCACTGGGCGCCGGCGTCGGCGGTGCTCAGCCACAGCGACAGCACCTCGCCGACCGGGCCCCAGGTCGTCAGATCGGTGCCCTCGGGCAGGTACGCGGTGATGCTCGCGCGCCACTCGCGCATGGCGCGGGCCCGCCGGCGCAGCAATTCCAGGGCCCGCTCCCGGGGAAGGTCCTCGATGAGGCCGACAGCGGCGCCCAGCACGTCCAGGCTGGGCTCGCGATCGGCCAGCGCCTGACCCAGCAGGTCGAGGTACTCCCGCTCGCCCTGCCGGGTCAGCTCGTACTCGATCCGCGGCGGTCCCCCGGCCTCGGAGGCGACCGTCTCGTGCGTCACCAGCAGGCCCTGGCCGGCCATGCTCTTGAGCGCGTGATAGACCGAGCCCGAGGTGGCGGTCGACCACTCGTGCGCGCCCCAGGCCTCCAGATCCGCGCGGACCTGGTAGCCGTGAGCGCGCCCGCGCCTGCGCAGCGCGCCCAGGACCAGCAGCCGTACCGGCTTCATCGAACCCTCCCGATCTTCACTAGCCAAATTTGGTTAGCTGCTACCGGGAGGTTACCGCATCACCGTGGAGGAAATCGGTGTAGCGGCCGCTGCGGCGTACCAGCTCCTCGTGATCGCCCTCCTCGACGACCCGGCCGCCGTCCAGGAAGGCGATGCGGTCGGCGCGCTGGACCGTCCGCATCCGGTGGGCCACCATCACCACCGTCCGGCCGGCCATCAGCCGCTCGATCCGCCCTACGGGTGACGCCCCGAAGTGACCTCCCGGTGCGAGATCGCGCCAGGTCGGGGTGGCCGTTCCGGTCAAGCGGCGGGTCATGTCATCGGTCATCGACCAATAGATCATCGACTTGGAGCCGGCCGATCGGGTCTCGTAGTTGCGGGCCGGTGGTGCGGCATCAGGGTGCCGAAGACCCGCTCGACCCCCTTACAAGAACAATTCGGCAATTCTCAGCGATGCGTCCCGCCCTGCCGATGAGCGTTCTTGTCGGCTGCGGACTGGGCCCGCCGATTGAATCCGTCCCGGGCGGTCTTGCTGTCAGGGTTCCTCGCGGCCGCGGACTGGATCCGGGCAGAGTCGCCCTTGCCTGTGCTTTTTCCCATGTCACGGGACGTACCCAGCGCGCTCGGATTCTTTCGGCAATCGCGTCGACCAGCTCGGCGCTGCGAGGTGCCGACGCCTCACCGTGGCTTGCTCTTGGTGCTCGTCGGCTTCTCCCGTCAGGCACGGCGTATGGGGAAGTCACGGCTGCTGGTCGGGCGGATATAACCAGCCGGGCCGTAGGACGGCCAGAGCCGGTAGGCGCAGTTGTAGCAGTTGGTGTGCAGGTACCACCCGGCGGTCCTGGTCGTCACCGTGGCGTGCTCGGGGATTTCCGAACCGCACGCGGTGCTGGCGGCCGCCTGGGCGCGCATGCCTCTGCCCTTCTTCGAGCAAGCCTGCGAGGGTGTCCCGCCGGGTCACAACGGTGGTAGATGACCGGCTCGGTAGGGGTGGCAACGAAGTGGTGATCAACGGCGATGTTCCTGCTGAACGCGCACGCCTCCCCCATCGCCGGATCGTTCAGGAGCGCACTGATGGTTGATCTTGGTTTTGTCGGGCCGAGTAAGCCCGCCGACGACTACCAGCTGCTCGGGGTCACTGACGGCGATACGCCGACGATCGCGATGGCGATGGTGTCGATCGACACTCCCGAAAGCGCCTACGGCGGCAATCCCGCCACCGCGTAAGCCACCCTGGAGCGCACCCACCGTAGGTAACTCCTATGTCACTTCCCTGCGTTTTGCGCAGGTCTGGCGTCACCCTGAAAAGGTGCCGATACCCCCTCACTCCCGTCTCCTGTCGATGATCACCGTTGTGCGCGTTCGGCATGTCGGCTCAAGATGAGCGTGATCGTCGTGGTGTTGACCGCTCCGCTAGAGGCAGGCCCGCCTGGCTTCTTCGTCCGCGTCCTGCAGGTGCCGACACCCAGTGAACGCTCCAGCGTGATCGGCATCTTCAGCGCGATGACCGCACTGCCGATTTCCGTGGCTGCGCTGCGGCTGCGCCAGGAGCACGCCCGCGCTCAGCACGTGGCTGGGCAAGGTGCCTGATGAGTGAGGGCCAGGGCGAGCACTACCGTGGTGACCACATTGAATTTCGCGACAGCGACATCCAAGGTGGCGTTACCGGGGTCCGCTATGAACATCACCACCACTACCCGCCCCCAGCGCAATCTGCTCAAGCTGCTGCGCCGGGCGAACCTCCGGGGCGGTTGATCGAGCAGGTGCGGGCGCTGGATCTGGAGGTGCACCCGGCGATCGACGCCGGCGCGGCCGCCGCCGGCCTCGACGTCCTGCCCGTCTACATTCCCCGCGCCCATGATGCGGCGTTGGCCGACTTGGTGGCGCGGGTGGGTGGGGAGGGTAGTGTGCGGCTGCGGGTGCTGGTCGGTGGGTCCTCCACGGGGAAGACCCGCGCCTGCTGGGAGACGGTCCGCCAGTTGTCGGCGCCGTGGCGGTTGTGGCACCCGCTGCGCCCGGACCGGCCTGAGGCCGCCCTGGCCGAACTGCAGAACGTAGCCCCGTACACGGTGGTGTGGCTGAATGAGGCCCAGCACTACCTGCACACCCCCACCAGCCCAACAGGTGAGCAGGTCGCCGCCGCACTACGCGAACTCCTGGCCACCCCAGGACGGGGGCCGGTACTGGTGCTGGGCACCTTGTGGCCTGAGTACTGGGAGCGGCTTACCACCGTCCCCCAACCCGGTGACCCCGACCTGCACGCCCAAGTCCGTGAGCTCCTCAAAGGCGCTGGCCTGCGGATCCCGGAGACCTTCACCGGCTCCGACCTGCAGGCCGCCCGTGCGAGCGCACACGAAGACCCACGACTGGCCGAGGCTCTAAGCCGGGCCCAAGCCGGAGCGTTAACCCAGTATCTGGCCGGTGGTCCCGCGCTGATGGAGCGCTATGACGGTGCGTCGGTCGCGGTCCAGGCGCTGGTGCACGCGGCGATGGACGCTCGTCGTCTGGGCCACGGCCCCGCCCTGCCGCGGCTTTTGCTGGAGGAGGCCGCCGTTGGATATCTCAGCGATGAGCAATGGGACCTTTTATCCGATGACTGGGCAAAACAGGCGTTTGCCTACCTGAATGACCCGCGGCCGTGCCGAGGGGTGCGCGCTCTGCTGACCCGCATCAAAAACCGGCCCAGCCTCTCCCCAGCCCCGCCGGGCCAGGAGGAGGGGGAGCCGTCGTATCGGCTGGCCGACTATCTCGAACAACACGGCGCCCGAACCCGCCGCCTGCTGTGCCCCCCGGCCGGATTCTGGGATGCCGCCATCCGCCACACCGCCACCCTCGGCGACCGCACCGCGCTCGCCCGGGCCGCCCATGACCGGGGCCGCTACCGCCACGCCGCCGCCCTCTGGCGGCCCGCCGCCGACGCTGGTGACGCCCCCGCCCTCGTGACCCTGGCCTGGATGCGGGAACGAGCGGGTGATGGGCAGGGTGTGGAGCGGTTGGCCCGCGCGGCCGCCGACGTCGGTGACACCTTTGCCCTGTGGGAGCTGGCCCGGATGCGAGGGAAGGCGGGTGATCGCCAGGGAGCGGAGCGGTTGTATCGCGCGGCCGCTGACATCGGTGACACCTTTGCCCTGTGGGAGCTGGCCCGGATGCAAGAGGAGGCGGGTGATGGGCAGGAGGCGGAGCGGCTGGCCCGCGCGGCAGCCGACATCGGCGACACCTCCGTCCTGGTAAGCCTGGCAGGGATGCGGCAGGAGGCGGGTGATCGCCAGGGGGCGGAGCGGCTGGCCCGCGCGGCAGCCGACGCCGGCAACACCTCCGCCCTGCGGGACCTGGCCCGGATGCAAGAGCGGGCGAGTGGTGATAGGCCGGAGGTGGAGCGGCTGGCCCACGCGGCAGCCGACGCCAACATCACCCCCGCCCTGCGGAAGCTGGCCCGGATGCAAGAGGAGGCGGGTGATCGCCAAGGGGCGGAGCGGCTGGCCCGCGCGGCAGCCGACGCCGGCAACACCTTCGCCCTATGGGAACTGGCCCGGATGCGGGAGCAGGCGGGTGATCGCCAAGGGGCGGAGCGGTTGTATCGCGCGGCAGCCGACGCCGGCAACACCTCCTCTCTGTGTGAGCTGGCCCGGATGCAAGAGGAGGCGGGTGATCGCCAAGGGGCGGAGCGGTTGTATCGCGCGGCCGCCGACGTCGGCGACACCTTCGCCCTGTGGGAACTGGCCCGGATGCGGGAGCAGGCGGGTGATGGGCTAGGTGCCGAACGGTTGGCCCAGGCGGCCGCCGACGCCGGCGACACCTCCGCCCTGCGAGAACTGGCTCAGATGCGGGAGCAGGCGGGTGATCGCCAAGGGGCGGAGCGGTTATATCGCGCGGTCGCCGATGCCGGCGACGCCTCCGCCCTGCGGGATCTGGTGCGACGTCGGGAGGAGGCGGGTGATCAGCAAGGTGCGGAGCGGTTGGCCCGAGCGGCCGCCGACGCCGGCGACACCTCCGCCCTGCGGGAACTGGCAGTGATACGAGAGCAGGCCGGTGTGGGCGGTCGATGGGGAGAGCTATTACGGTTCGGGCTGGAAGCCGATGGCCGGATCGCCGACCCATGGTGAATCACTCCCGGACCCCACCGGGTCGAACGGTCGCAACAGCAGTAATGAGCGAGTCGACGTAGTGCTGTGCAGTGATCAGCGCCAACGCCTCATCTCAGGCAAACCGCACGATCGTCTTCTCTTTAGCTTGGGCGATCACCTTTCGTGGCTCTTTGGCAGGGTTGATGATGGCGTGCATGAGAAGAAGCGCACTGGTGTGGGCGGGCGGGATCCTGGTCGCGGTAGCCGCAGGGTTGAGCGGTTACGTGGCCGGGGTCGGGTTGGAGGAAGGAGATCGGCTGGCCAGTGTGATCGCCGCGATCACCGGCCTGGCCGGGCTCGGCGTGGCCCTATACGGCCTGAAACAGCCCTCCCCTGGTGCCGCACCGGCCCCGACTTCTGAAAGCCCGGCCGTGCACAGCGCGGCGACGGAGCCGGCGACATCGCCGTCATCACCGCCGCCGGGGGCGGGACGTTCCTATGGCGGGGATCATGTGGAGATCCACGGCACCTTCCACGGCCCGGTCCAGGGCAAAGGCGCCCAGCACAACCTTCCGCCTTCGCCGCGGCCCTCCTCCCCACCTACGCCGCCGCCGTCTTCATCGTCACAGCCATGACGAGCAGCGGCCCTCACGGCGGTTACGGCGCTGATCACATCGAGCTGCATGGCGCGTTCCATGACAAGGCGTTCGAGAAGATCGACGCCTACATCGAGAACTACCACCCTCCTGCCGAGCAGGAGAAGAAGTGGCGGCAGATCGTCGAGGGTGACATCCCCCGCCAGCCACTCGGCTTCCAGTCACGGCAGGAGTTGGTTTCGACAAGGCGACCTTCACCTGCGACGCCATGTTCCAAGGAGCGACCTTCGGCGACACTGAGTTCCAGAAGGCGACCTTCACCCGAGCCACGATGTTCCAAGGGGCAACCTTCACCCGCTCCGCCTGGTTCGCCGAAGCGACAGGGCTGGAGCGGGCGGATTGAACGACGTGCGGGTGGCACCGGCGACCGCAGCTGTGCGGCGGGAGTGGCCGCCGTACTGGCGGGAGGAGGCGGCTGCGGACGGGTGGCAGACGCTGCGCCTGACGGGGCCCGAGGCGGGCGGCGAGGCGGTGGAGCCTGGACCAGCTGGGGAACTCGGTCACGGCGCGGCCGAAGGCCGGTAGCCGCACCACTCATCCCGGGACGCCCATCACCGGCCCCGACCATCGGCCTGCCACCTTCACGGTGAAGTCCGAAGGCGACCTGCCGTACCCGCTGTTCCACGTCTGGGCCATCCGCCCGTGGAGCAGCAGGCTCACAGGTAGGTGAGAGCTTCACGGACGGTGATACGCGAGGCGCGACCGGCCGCGGCCTCGGTGGCGAGCACCGCACCCAGCACGGACAGCACCATCCAGATGCCGGCCGCGAGCAGTGAGACCTGGAACGGCAGCGGCGCCTTGGTGAACAGGTTGCCCAGCCCGGCGCCGAGCACGGCGGTGAGACCGAGCGCCGGGATGACCGCCACCACGCATCCGGCCAGGGCGAGAAGGACTCCCTCGGTGACCACGACCCGGCGTACGATCTTGGGTCGTGCACCGATCGCGTGCATCACGCCGAACTCCCGGGTTCTGTCCAGGACATTGGCGCTCATGGTGGAAGCCAGCCCAATGGCGCCGACCACGCCCAGGGGTAGGGCGACCCCCAGCAGGACCAGCAGAACGGGCCCCATGTGCCCGGCCGAGGCGGCGTTGGTGCGGCTGACCGAGGCTGCGATGCCCACCTCGATTCCCGCGCCGGTGAGGGACTTCCCGATGGCGGCGGCGACCGCTTCACGGGTGCGCTCGTCGTGGCCGGCGGTGATGACACGGACCTGGTTGACGACTTGCGATTGCCCGCTGGCGGCGGCGAACCCCGCGGCAGTGGCATACGCGCCGCCGCCGCTCCCTTCCCTCTCCTCGACGATGCCGACGATGCGCCACGTGCTGGGTTCGCCGTCGATGAACAGGCGCACGGCGTCCCCCGCGCCCAGTTCGGGAACGGCGTTGTCGCGAACGATCTGGCTCAGCACCACCGCGCCGGTCTCACCCGGGTTCAGCCAGCGACCCTCGAGCAGCGGGGGCGGAGCGGACACTCGGTCGGCGGGCACGGTGTTGACCGAGACGCTGCCATGCCCCTGATCGGGATAGGTGCGGGTGAAAGGCAGCCGCCCCGTCCCCGCAAGGCCGATCTGCACCCTGTTCCAAACTTCTACGCGGATGACACCCGGCACCTTGCGCACCGCGCCGGCGACGGCGTCCGCATGGGCCGGACCGTCCAATTGCGCCTCGACGTCCCAATAGCGTTTTTGCCGGCGCTCCTCCTCCAGAGCCTGGGTACCGGAGTTGAGCGACATTCCCGCGACGAACATCGCACCCGCACTGGCCAGCATGCCGACCGCGAGCCAGAATCGCGCCGGACGCCGGACGGTGTTGCGCAACGCCATGAGCAGGCCACGGTCCGACCAGGACATCCGGCCCAGTCCGGCCAGGACGCCGCCGGCCGCGCTCGGCTCGGAACCTCCGCGATGATCGATCGCCGCTCTGACCGTGATGCGGCTCGCCCTGAGGACAGGCATCAGAGCCATCAAAGGCGGCAGGGCAAGCCCGACGGCGACGATCCCCGTGTACGCCCACCAGGGCGCGGCGAGATCCCCGCTCTGGATGCCGAGGATCTGCAGCAGCGTCTCCAGCAGATACCGGCCGATCAGGGTGGCGGGCGTGAGAGCGAGCAGCGTCGCCGCGGCGGCCACCAGGAGGACCATCGTCAGGTAGAGGCGCCTGATACTGCGGGCGCTCGCGCCGATCGCCTTCATGATGCCGATCTGCGGGATGTGCTGGGTGAACAGGTTGTTGAGCATGTTCGCAACGAGGATCGTGCTGAGCAGCAGCGCGGCCGCCCCGCCGGCCATGAGCGACAGCAACAGCACGTCGGCCTGCCACTGGTGCGGGTGGGCGTACGGGGTGGGCACCTGGATCTCGGCGACCGCCAGGCCCAGATCGCGCTGAAGCCAGGCGCCGACGTCACCGGCCGCCGCCACCACTTGCTCACGGTCCCGGGCCGGCGTGCGCTGCCCCGGCTCGGCGACCTGGATCTTCAGCTGATCCAGCAAGGCCGGTCGCAGCGACGCCGCGGAGAGAAAGGCGTGGCCCCGCTGCTCCTGGGGTGAGGGTGCCAGACTGGGGTCGTAGACCGTGCCGGACACCCGCAGGCGCAGCGGTTGCCCGCCCGGAGACGTGAGGGTCAGCTCGTCGTCGGGCCGTACGCCCAGCAGGCCGAGGGAATCGCCGCCGATGAGGATCTCGCCAGGCGCCGGTGGCCACGAGCCCTTCAGATCGAATCTGACCATCCGCATCGGGTCGTCCGCCGCCGCCACGAACACCTGGAGCGGCACGCTCAGCACCCGCCCGCCGATCGAGACAGCAGCGTCGAACTGGGTCCGCCCGGACGCTCGCAGCACTCCCGGCCTTTTGAGCGTCTGCTCGACGAGGGCCGCCATCCTGGCGGGATCGATACCCTGGTCCAGCACGATGGTCGCGGAGGCGGGCTCGGTGCTCATGTACGCGCCGCTGGTCTGTCCGCCGATGGACGCCCATGCCAGCAGCAGCCCTCCGAACACCGTCAGGCTGACCGCCAGGGCCACCACCATCAGCGCGAACCTCGACCAGGACGCCCGTAGATCCCTGCGCAGCTTGACCCCCATCAGCCCACTCATCGTGCCACCACGCTCTCGTCGGCCACGACACGGCCGTCCACCAGCGTGACCTCCCTGCCGACGATGGAGCGGATGTCGCGTTCGTGGGTCACCACCACGATCGTCCGGCCCTCGGTGTTCAGCCGCGCGAACACCTCCAGGACGGCGTCCGCGGTGTGCGAGTCGAGGTTGCCGGTCGGCTCGTCGGCCAGCAGCAGCGGCGGATCGTTGGCCAGAGCCCGGGCGATGGCGGCGCGCTGTTGCTGGCCTCCGGACAACATGGCGGGCAGTTTGCCGGCCTGATCGGCGATGCCCACGCGCGCCAGGAGCTCACGCGCCCGGTCACGACGCCGTACGGCCGGGATCTTGGCCGCGAAGTCCATCGGCAGCATCACGTTCTCGGCCACCGTCAGCGTCGGCAGCAACTGGAAGAACTGGAAAACCAGCCCGACGTTCCGTCCCCGCCACTCGGCCAGGCCCGACTCCGACAACTCGCCGAGATCGGCCCCGGCCGCCCACACGGTCCCCGAGGTGGGCCGGTCGATCCCGGCGAGCAGATTCAGCAACGTCGTCTTGCCGCTGCCCGAGCGACCGACGATCGCCACGAACTCGCCCTCCTCGACGGCGAGATTGAGTTGATCGACGGCGACGACCTCATCGCCGCCGAGTGGATAGGCCTTGACGACGTCATTGAGCTGAATAGCGACTCCCATGACGAGAACACCTCCGCTGCCGGGTTTCGGAACAGGGGGAACAAGGACGGCGCACTCAGCCTGCGCCGCCACCGTGATCGGGGATCCGGTGGCCCATACCGCCACCGCCGACCAGCATCATGACCACGAACAGCAGGATCAGGACCGCCACGACGAGCCCCGCCAACTTCGCCCAGCGAGGGATTCCGTCTCCGGCTCCGGCCATGGGAATTCCTTCCTTCTCGCTGTCTTCGGTGGCCGCAAAGCTACGAAGGCGGGGCATCACGCCGATACACCCCGTGGGAGGAGATCTCGCGTCCCCGCCGAGTGGAGGAGGATCCCCCTTCAGGGCGACTCTGCGCGAGCACCTGCGGCGTTACCCTGGCCATGTCATGTCATGGCCCCGAACACCCCGATCCCAGGCGCTCGTCGACGCCGCTCTCGCCGTCATCGTGTTCGTCGTGTCACTGGCGCTGCTCTCCTACGGCGGCCCCACGCCCGTCCGGGCCGACGCCCGGGAGCTCGACGCGCTCGGCATGCTGCTCGCGGCCTGCTCGGCCGTGCCGTTCGTGGCGTGGCGGCGCTTCCCGCTGGCCGTCTTCGCGGTGACGGCGGGGGCCGGCGTGCTCCTGACCGGGCTCGGCTATTCAGCTGATCTGGTACTCGGTCCCATTACCGCCCTCTACCTGCTTGCGACCCACCGCCGATCCAGGTGGACGGCAGGCAGCGGCATCGTGGTGGGTGGGCTCCTGGCCGCGTATCTGGCCGCCGCGGCCGACGCGCGGGGATCGTTCCCTGGGATCGGGCTCATCCACACCGCTCTGCCCTGGACATTGGCGTGGTTCGCCGGTGAGCGAACCCGGCTGCGACGGGAGCAGATGGCCGAGCTCAACAGGCGGGCCGTGGACGCCGAGCGGGAGACCGAACGTGAACGCCGGCGCGCGATCCGCGAGGCCGGGCGCGAACGACGGCTCGCCGTCGCCGAGGAACGCGCCCGCATCGCCCGCGACCTGCACGACTCCGCCGGTCACGCGATCAGCCTGATCGCCATCCGCGCCGGCGCCGCCCGGCTGCGCCACCACGACGAGGACACCGGACGCTCGCTGAAAGCCCTGCAGACGATCGAAGATCTGGCCAGGCAGACGGCAGCAGAAATCGACCAGCTCGTGGGCAACCTCCGCGACAGCGACCAGGAGGAAGCCACGCCTCTCGGGGTCGCCTCACTCGAGACCCTGATCTCCCACCACACCGCGTCAGGGCTGCCTGTGGACCTCGACGTCACAGGACCGCAGCGACCACTCGGCGCCGCAACGGACCAGGCCACCTACCGGATCCTCCAGCAGGCGCTCACGAACGCGGCCCGCCACGGCGCCGGAGGGGCCCGGGTCAGGCTCGACTTCACCGGCCCCGAGCTCCAGCTCACGGTCACGAACCCGCTCCGCTCCGACCCTGCCCCGTGCCGCGACGGAGGCCACGGCCTGATCGGCATGCGTGAGCGGGCCCTCCTGGCCGGTGGCAGCCTCGAGACCGGCCAGGGCAACGGCACCTTCCGGGTCCGCGCACTGCTGCCGTTCGGAGGCACTCCGGCATGACCCGGGTACTGATCGCCGACGACGACCATCTGGTACGCGCCGGGCTCGCCGAACTCCTCACCGCCGACCCCGCCATCGAGATCGCCGGACAGGCCGCGACGGGGCGCGAAGCCGTCGAAAGAGCCTGCCGGCTCACGCCGGACGTGGTCCTCATGGACGTGCGGATGCCCGACCTCGACGGGATCGCCGCCACCAGGCAGCTCTCCCGATCCGCCCCCGCGGTGAAGATCCTCATCCTCACGACGTTCGAGCAGGACGACTACATCTTCGGCGCCCTGCGCGCCGGCGCCTCCGGGTTCCTGCTCAAACGCGCCCGCCCCGAAGAACTGATCGCCGCCGTGCACGCCGTCGCCGCAGGAGACTCCCTGCTGTCCCCGTCGGTCACCCGCCGCGTGATCGACCGCCTGGCCCAGCAGCCCACCCCCGATCTCACCGGCCAGACCCGGCTCGACACGCTGACCCCGCGCGAGCGCGAAACCCTGGGACTCGTCGCCGCGGGCATGTCCAATCGTGAGATCGCCGCCGCACTCGTCGTCGAGGAGTCCACGATCAGGACTCATGTGAAGCGCATCCTGATGAAACTGGGCCTGCGCGACCGTGTGCAGGCGGTCATCTTCACCTACGAGGCAGGCATCAATCTCCCCCGCCGCGCAGACCCCGGGGACCGCCCGGCGCTCTCGGCGGAACCGGGCACGACCTCGACGCTCGCCTCGACCGGCTCGCCGCGCAACCGCATACCTCATGGCTGATGCGCCTTCGGCACAGTGAACTTCTTCCGGGAACCGGGGTTCCTCAGAGATCAGGTGTTCACTGAACCGGGTCGACTCCAACCGACTGGTGAGCCGCTTCCGGTTCGTCGCCGATCACCGAGGCGCCTTCGGCGTCAAGCGGCCGTGCCGGGTGCTGAAGGTGTGCCGCGATGAAAGACCGGTCCGGAAGAGCCGGTGACACCGCGTGATTTCGGAGGCGTCGTCAATTCCGGCGCGCTGCGATGGTCTCGAACCGGTCGGCAGCGGCGAGCGTGGGCTCGTCGGCCAGTAGTGCTTCGCACAGCGGAGCGCTCAGCGCGAAGTCGGGTACGCCCGCGGCGGCCAGCGCCGCGACGTCCTCCCGGTCGCGCAGGCTCGCCGCGAGCACCCGCGTGCCCGATCCGGACAACACCTGATGCATCTGGATCGTCTCGGCGACGCCGTCGCGGCCCTGGTCCGTCATCCGGCCGACGTACGGCGCGATGAAGCGCGCGCCGACGGCATCCGCGAACAGTGCCTGCGTCGCGTGGTGGACGGCGGTGACCAGAATGGGCACGTCCTCGTCCGCCAGGACACGGGCGGCGCCCAGTCCCTCCCGCGTGGCGGGGATCTTCACGATCGCCTGCGGTCCGAGGTCGCGGATCCCCCTGCCCGCGGCGAGGATCTCCTCGGCGGTCGTGCCCAGCGTCTGCATGAACACCTGCTTCGCGCCCGCGGCCGTGGCCCAGGTGAACACGGCGGGAAGGTCGGCCTGGGTCAGCCCGGCGCGAGCGAGCAGCGCCGGATTGGTGGTGACACCGGCGAACAGGCCGGTGGCCAGCAGGGGTTCGACGGCCGAGCGTTCCGCGGAGTCGACGTAGAGGGCCATGGGTCCATTCCTTTGCACGGATATGTGAACGGCGGGTGCACGAATCTGTGGACGGGGGATGCGGTCGAGGACGGGTGCACGAGGCTGTGAGACGGCGATCTGTCAGCCTCTGTCAGCCACTGTCCGCCCTCACCTGTTCGGCGAGCAGCAGGTAGCGCTCCATCAGCGCGGCCGAGTCGCCGGGCCGGGGAGTCACGGTCGCCGCCAGAGGTGGACGCCACGCGTCGCGCACGTCCTTGATGTCGGAACCGGAGAGCACTGCGGTGCCCTGGACGCAGGCACCCCGGGCGCTCGCCTCGGGCGCGTCCCGCGTGATCACCGGGCGGCCGAGTACGTCCGCGAGGACCTGCCGGTAGGCGAGGGATCGTGCGCCTCCGCCCACGGCCACCACCTCGCCCGGGGTCGGCACGCCCGCGGCGTCGATCGCCTGGTGCCCGCGCACCAGCCCGAAGATCACGCTCTCGAACACGCTGAGCGCCAGGCCTTCACGTGTCGAGGCGGTCGTCAGGCCGGCCATCACCCCCTGGGCTTTCGGCAGGTCCGGGCTGCGTTCACCGTCCAGATAGGCGACCAGCGTAGGCCGTGCCTGCGCGGGGTCGGCGGCCAGCGCAAGGTGGCCCAGTGTCCCGACGTCGACCCCCAGCAGGCGGGCGAAGGTGTCGGTGACCTTGGTGGAGTTGAGCGTGCACACCAGCGGCAGGTAGCCTCCCGTCGCGTCCGCGACGCCGTCCACCCAGCCGGTGGAGTCGAAGACGGGGTCGGCACTCACCGACAGCACCACCCCGGAGGTGCCGAGGCTGTAGGCGACGTCGCCGGTCCTCAGGCCGAGACCGACGGCGCCGAGATGCTGGTCGCCGCCGCCCGGGCCGACCAGCACGCCGGGCCGCAGCCCGAGCTCGGCCGCGACCTCGGGCAGCACGCGGCCCGCGGGTTCGGCGGGGCCGAGCACCCGGGGAACCGCCGCGTCCCAGTCGACGTCCGGCGACACCAGCTCGGTGAGCAGGTCGGTGCGCCACCGATTCTCGAACGCCGCGTAGTAACCGGTCCCGGAGGCGTCGGACCGGTCCGTGACACGCTCGCCGGTCAGCCGGTACGTCAGCCAGTCGTGCGGTACCAGCACGGTGGTGAGGCGCCGCAGGTTGCCGGGCTCGTGCTCGGCCAGCCAGGCCAGCTTGGTGACGGTCAGCGCGGCGGTCGGGGTCAGGCCGGTCGCGCGCACCCAGTTCCGGGCCCCGTAGCGCGCCACCAGGCCGGCCGCCTGCGGCGCGGACGTCGTGTCGTTCCACAGTTTGGCAGGCCGCAGGACCTGGCCGGCGGCGTCGAGGGCGACCAGGCCGTGACACTGGGCGGTCACGCTCACGGCGTCGATGGAGCCCGGCCGTACGCCCGCGTCCCGGCAGGCCAGGGCGAGCGCGGTGGCCAGGGCGTGCCACCAGGCCGCGGGATCCTGCTCGCTGAGCGGCGGGTGCGTCACCGGATGCGGGGCGCGGCCGGTCCCGAGCAGCGCACCGTCATCGGCGTCGCGGAGCTCCACGGTGCAGGACTGCGTCGAACTGTCGATGCCTGCGACGAGGGGCATGGTCAGACCGTGCCCCTCGACACGCCCGCCGCCTCGGTGCCGGTGTCGAAGGTCAGCGCGGGCAGGGGCTCCGGGGCGTCGTCGATCTGCCCGACGGCCCCCGACGGGTGACTGTGCAGCACCTGCTCCCATCCGTAGCCGCGCAGCCTCATCAGGACGTACGCGAGCGCGTCGCCCCACACCGCGGTGACGAGCGTCGAACCCATGGCGATCACCTCGCCCGGATCCACGCCGGGCGGGCTCTCCAGCTTGACCACCAGGTCCGCGCGGTTCCCCAGTTCGGACTCGGTGACCGCCGTCAGGGCGATCACCCGGGCACCGCGTTCCCGTACGCGCTCGGTCAAGTCGTTGATCTCCCGGGACCCGCCGCCCCGCGAGATCGCGATCAGGATGTCGCCCTCCGTGACGGCTCCCATCGTGCCGTGCAGGGCGTCGGCCGCCTGGATGAACAGCGCCGGCGTGCCGCAGACGGACAGCAGATGAGCCATGCGCCGGGCCACCGCCCCGGAGGTCCCGGCCCCGGTGACGAACACCTTGCCCTCGCAGTCGTAGAGCAGGCGGGCCGCCTCCACGAAGCTGTCGTCCAGCTGGTCGGCGACGGACAGCACGCCGTCCGCTTCCCGGCGTACGATTTCGCGGCCCTCGGACAGCACATCATTCGCAGCAGCGGCCATCACTGTTCTCTGTTGCCTTTCTTGGGGAGCGGGCCCGAGGCGGGGGATCATGCCGCCCCCCACGCGACCTGCCGGAGTTTGACCAGCGAGAGCTCGGAGGCGAGCTGGGTGACGCCGTCGCATCGCCCGTGCGAGAACGTCACGACGTCGTCGGACACGTCGAGGATCTCCTCCTCCTCGCTCGACACGACCACGACGGTCATGCCCTGCCCGGAGGCGAGGCGGCGGAGCAGGCGATGGATCTCGGTCTTCACGCCGATGTCCACGCCCTTGGTGGGCTCGTCCAGAAGCAGTAGCCGGGGCTCTTGCGCCAGCGCTCGCGCCAGGAGGACCTTCTGCTGGTTGCCGCCGGACAGGCTGACGACCGGGGCGTCCCTGTCGCCGCGCACGTGGAGCTGGTCCATGAACCGGGTGGCGCTCCTTGCCATGGCACGGCGGTCCAGCACTCCGTACCTGGAGAACCCGTGCAGCACGGGCAGGACGATGTTCGTGGCGGAGTCGAGCCCGGGCACGATCCCGTCGATCTTGCGTTCCTCGGTGAGGTAGACGACGCCGGCTCGCCGCGCGTGGGAGGGGTTGCGCGGCCGATAAGGCTCTCCGAACAGCTCCAGCCGCCCGGCGTCGATCCTGTCCAGCCCGACCAGCGCGCGCAGGAACTCCGTGCGCCCCGACCCGACAAGGCCGTAGACGCCGAGAACCCGTCCCGGATGGGCGTCGAGGGACACGTCGGTGAGGCGGGGGCCCGCAGGCCGCGCACCCGGAGGCTCGGCCGGGCCCCGGCCGGCAGCGCCGAGACGGGACGCCGTCCCTGGGGCCGCCCTGACGCCAGGTCGCCCAGTTCCTCCACCGGGAGCTGGTCGTACTGCCCGGTCTCGGCCAGGTGCACGGCGGCTTCCTCACCCGCGATCGCGCGGATGACGTCCGCCCGGTCGGTCTCCTCGACCGGCCCGGCGATTCGGACCTCGCCGTCGACCAGGGCCACGACCGAGTCGGCCACGGCGTACAGCTCGTCGAGCTTGTGGTCGACGAGCAGTACGCCGAGTCCCGACTCCCTGGTCAAGGACCTGATCAGTTCGAGCAGCCTGTCGACCTGCTCACCCTCCAGGCTCGTCGTCGGCTCGTCCAGGAGCAGGAAACGGGTCTCGCGCTCGGTGGCGATCGCGATCTCCAGGAGCTGCCGGGTGGCCACCGGATAGTGGCCCAGCGGCCGGTCCACGTCGACCCGCAGGCCGAAGCGATCGACCAGGTCCCGGGCCGCCCGGCGCATGCCTTCGCCGTCGAGCGTCCGCGTGCCGCGCCGCCGCTCGCGGCCCAGGAACACATTCTGGGTGATCGTGAGGTTCGGCAGGAGCGACAGCTCCTGGTAGACGGTGGAGATGCCGGCCTTCAGGGCGACCGCGGGGCCGGTCAGCTGCATCCGGCCGCCGTTCACGCTGATCGTCCCCTCGTCCGGCCTGATCGCCCCGGAGAGCGTCCTGAGCAGGGTGGACTTGCCCGCGCCGTTGTGCCCGACCAGTCCGACGACCTCGCCGGGCCGGACGCGATGACGGTCACGCCGGAGAGCCACGGGGACACCGGCGTATCGCTTGGCACGATCCCCTCGGCCCGTACGCAGACCCGCAGCCGGTCCGGGGTGCGCTCACACCTCCGGCCGACGTGGCCGTCAGCCGTCGGCCCGTCATTCAGCCCACCTCGCCGGTGCGGCGTCTGCCCTTGGTGTGAAAGCTTGAGCGGACGCAGTGGATCATTGGGCCTCGGGCTTGGCGCCGCCCAGACCAGGCGGAGATCTGCTCGATCACGCGCTTGCGTAGTCCTCGGGCTCCTGTGCCACGCACGCCGGGTTACTGGTCGTTTTTTTTGGGGTTTTTTCCCCAAAAGGGGGGTTTGGCTCGTCGCCAGCGCAGACGCCGTAGACCTTGCCTTACTTGCGCCGCTCTGGCTGGCTTGGAGCGCTCCACTAGGAGGCGGGGCCTGTGCTCGGTGAACAGGACGTTTGCCACGTCCGGTTGCCTGAGTATCTCGTGGGCGCGGCAGGCTGTCGGCGGGCTT
>NZ_BAAAWD010000003.1:0-155860 GCF_039534895.1 Streptosporangium longisporum
CCCAAGGACGTCAGCACCTCGCCAACCGTGTCGTTTGATAAATACTTTACCTTCTTCTCACCCCTTCCCCCACGGAGCTTACACGGCTCCTTCCTTTAAACGGAACCGAGTCCGGTTCCCCTCGGACACTCCGGCGGTGCCGCAGAGTCCGCCCCTCTCCCATCCCAACACGCATAACAGAGCCACACCCCAGGCACCTGTTCGGTGCCCCGAACCCTACGCCCCCGGCCGTGACGGTGGCTTGTTCCCGCGGATCCGAGTAGAGAAAGCATGAGAGACACGCCCGCGGCCAAACGTGTGAGGAGCTCGTTATTTTACGGGTCCCCCCCGCCCTTCGAACCTTTTCGTTGCACCGACTGAAGCATGATCTTCCTCCTGCGGAAGAAGGAAAAGGGGGGTGAGGTAGCACACATACGAGGAGTAGAGAAATAGTGAAAGAGAAAGGGAAGGGGCGAGGGGAGACGTGAAAACGAGGAAGTGGAAGGTATGTGAGCGCGTGGAAACAAAGCGCGAGCAGTGAGGGATACGAAAGATGTCAGAAAGGACGGGAAACAAAGCAGAAGATCAAAATGAAAAGACGGTCAGAGGAACGAAAGTTTGAAAGACGCAAACAGAACGAAAAGATCCACAACGTGCAGAGGAAAGTTACAGACTTGAGAGCCGAGAGAAGACTCGACGCCCGGGACCGAGAAGAACGGACGGCAAGTTGACAGACCATGAAAGAATCTCAGCGTGAAAAAGTGAGATCAGCGGCGCAGCCTAAGCAGATCGACCAGGACGGATCTCATGCAAACGGGACGCCAAAGCGCCAGATGCAAGCAAATACACGCTGACGGGGGTAAAGCTTGAGTAGCGTAACATAGGTGCAACTAGGAAGAAACTACGAAGGAACAGAGATCCAGGACAGAGTAAGGACGCGGGCGACATCACGAGACCCCAAAAAGAGATGAGCAAGGACATTACGAACATTACCAGCAGGTACGACACCGAGCACGCATATCCATCATAATGATTTCTAGCGCAGCACTACAACGAGAGAGAAGAGAAAAGATATAGTAGAGAGAGCGGTTTGCTGACTTAAAAGCAGAAGGGAATGGGCCGCGCAAAATAAAAAAGCGAGACAGCTATGACGGAAAGCCAAGTGCATTCACCTCGGGCATTCGGAAAAGCCCTCGCAAACAATAAGGCCTGCGACACATCCAGAAAGCTGGCCAAATCAAGACGGCGGTGAACAGAAAAGATGAGAGCTCGACAGACACACCAGAATTGGACGGACATGGAGACAGCTCCATACGTCGATTCCGATGTTGTGGTTGGGGTTTGGAGGCCTCCCGGAGCGAAGCGATGGGCTTGGGGGAGATCACTGGGGGACGTGGGGGGGGGGGCGGGGTGGGGTGGGGGGACCGGGTGGGGAGGTGGGCGGCGGGGGGGGGCCCATGGGGGGGGGAGTGGACGGAAGCCCGCACGCGCATCCGGGGTGGTCCATTCCTTACAGTCTACACGGTGTGGGCGGTACGCGGCGCGGAAGGGCTAAGTCCCAGCTATGTAAGTGCAGACCACAAACTCAGCGGTCGTGACTGCGCGGCGCGGGGTGGTGCACACTTAGGTGGCGCAAATTGGGACCTGACCTAAAATGGGGAGGGGGTGGTGGGCCCCACGCCAGCACCTCAACTCGCCGTGAGGAGACAGTAAGATCTGCCGGGGGGGTGGGTGCGCGTGGAGTGGTCGCGACCCGGGGCGGGGGTGACAGGTCGCAACCGACCGAGGACCGTGTATCCACTACGCGATCAAACGCCCGGCGAGCGGGCGGGCGGAAGCGCAGTACGCTAACAACACATCCAACCAAAAGAAGCGGGCTTGAGACGGCGCTGGCCATGCGCGAAGGGGGCCATTGGCCACCGGACTGAGGGACGGGAGGGGGGGGAGGACCCCCCCCCTGGCCTTAGCTTCTCGAACGGGGGGTGAGAGTGGAGAAGACGGGGTACGGGCCCAGTAATTAGGTGGCGGGTGGGTTGTGGTGAAGCTGGGTGGGGGGGGGGGGGGGTGGGGAAGGTGGACCTAGGGACAGGTAGGGGGGGTGGGGGGGCGGGGGCGGGTGGTTGCGTTTCTGGGCGGGTGGGGGGAGGCGGATGGAGCAGGCGCGGTGTGTTCTGGGGGGGGGGTGGGGGGGGGGCGGTTGTGGTGGGGTGCGGGTTTTTTTTTTGGTTGGGGGCTATTACGGCTGGTGCCCGACCACGCTGGGCGGCGTCGGCCTGTGCGAGTATGGTTCCAGCACTGGCGATGTCCGACTACGTGGCCGTCCAGCGGCACCGTCGAGGACCGCGTCATCGAGTACATCGACCACCTGCACGAGCACCTTCACCGACTCGGTGTGTGTATCGCGGACGGCCGGTACGTCGCCCCCCCTCGGACCGGGAGAGGCGGCGAGATGCACCCGGCGGTCGCGCCGCCGAGTACGCTACCCGCCACGGCCCCCGGTGGACCGCCGAACGCGGCCACCGTCACGACCGGCGTCACGACCGCGAGACCGGGAAGGTGGCGTGATGGGCACCTTCGACGGGCTCACCGCCGTCGTCACCGCGGCGCCTCCGGCATCGGCCTGGCCACCGCCACCTGCTGGCCGCGCGCGGGGCCCGCGGTGGCCTGCCTCGACCTGTTCCCGGCAGTCCCGGCGACCTCGGTGCTTCGGCGCCCCGGGGTGCCCGAGCCCTGCTCGGGGTGCGGGCCGACGTGACCGACGACGCGTCGGTGCGGGCCGACCGTGGCCGAGGCCGCGGACCGGCTTCGGCGGCATCGACATCCTGGTGAACAACGCGGGGATCGGCGCCCAGGGCGGGATCGAGGACACGACGACGACGAGTGCGCCGGGTCTTCGACGTCAACGTGTTCGGCATGGTCCGGGTGGCCAGGGCGCCGCTGCCGTTACCTGCGGGCGTCACGGCCGCGGCGATCGTGAACACCTGCTCCATCGCGGGACCGCCGGCTGCCGCAGCGGGTCCTGTACTCCTCCACCAAGTGGGCGCGGTGCTGTCCATGACGCGGGCCATGGCGGCCGACCTGGTCGCCGAGGGCGTGCCGCGTCAACTGCGTCAACCCGGCCACACGCGACACCCCGTGGTGAGCCGGTTGCTGGAGGCGGCCCCGACCCCGAGGAGGAGCGCCGGGCGCTCTCCGCCCGCCAGCCGATGGGCCGCCTCTGGTCTCGGCCGACGAGGTGTGCCGAGGCCGTCGCGTACCTGGCGAGCCTCTGTCCGGCTCGACCACCGGGCACCGCACCTGCGCCGTGGACGGCGGCATGCACGGCTCTTCGGTGCTGACGAGCACAGAAAGGAACGACCATGAGACGAGGACTCGCCCTGGGAGCGGCCGTCGCCCTGGCGGCCGGGCTGACCGGCCGCTGCGGGGGCGACGCGGTGTGCCGGAGGCACGGCGGCCGCCCCCGGCGGGCGCAGACCGGTCGTCGGGGTGGACTACCCCCGCTCCGACACCGACTTCTGGAACTCCTTCATCAGGTATGTCCCCCAGTTCGGCACCGAGAACGGCCTGGAGCTGAAGACCACCAACTCCCAGAACGACATCTCCACGCTCACCGCCAACGTGCAGAGCCTCATCGGCAGGGCGTCAGGCGCCTCGTGCTGGCGCCGCAGGACACCGCCGCCGTGGCCCCCACCCTCCAGCAGCTCACCGCCAAGAAGATCCCCGTCGTCATGGTCGACACCCGCCCCGAGCAGGGCGACGCCTACATGGTGGTACGCGCCGACAACCGGGCCTACGGCCAGAAGGCGTGCAAGTTCCTCGGCGAGAAGCTGTCCGGCAAGGGCAAGGTCATCATGCTCCAGGGCGACCTTGCCTCCATCAACGGCCGCGACCGCACCGAGGCGTTCAACGAGTGCATGAAGGCCGACTACCCCGGCATCACGGTGTTCGGCGAGGCCACCAACTGGGACGGCGCCGTCGCCTCGCAGAAACTGCAGACGCAGCTCACCGCCAACCCCGACATCAAGGGCGTCTACATGCAGTCCAGCTTCGCCCTGGCGGGCACCCTCCAGGTGCTCAAGCAGCGCGGCCTGCTGGTCCCGCCGTCCGATTCCAAGCACGTCTTCGTCATCTCCAACGACGGCATCCCCCAGGAACTGAAGGAGATCGCCGCCGGCACCATCGACGCCACCGTCTCCCAGCCGGCCGACCAGTACGCCAGGTACGCGCTGCAGTACACCAAAGCCGCCATCGAGGGGAAGACGTTCAAGCCCGGCCCCACCGACCACGACAGCACCATCGTCCAGGTGCGTCCCGGCCTGCTGGAGGACCAGCTCTCCGCTCCCCTGGTCACCGCCGACGGCGGCACCTACGGCGGCGTCCCGAGCGTCAAGTCGGACGACTCCTCGCTGTGGGGCAACAACCTTGGCGGCTGACCCGGCGCCCGCCCCCGTCGTCGAGGCGGTGGGCGTCACCAAACGGTACGGCGAGACCGTCGCGCTGGACCGCGCCGGGATCCAGGTCATGCCCGGCCGGACCCACGCCCTGGTCGGCCGCAACGGGGCCGGGAAGTCCACCCTGGTCTCGATCCTCACCGGCCTGACGTCCCCCGACGAGGGCGAGGTGCGCTTCGGCGGCGAGCCCGCCCCGCGCCCGGCCGACCGCGACGCCTGGCGGCGGCGGGTGGCCTGCGTCTACCAGAAGTCCACGATCATCCCCGAGCTGACCGTGGCGGAGAACCTCTACCTGCACCGCCACGACCTGAACCGGTTCGGGCTGGTCCGCTGGGGCGCGCTGCGGCGCAAGGCGGCCGCGCTGCTGGCCGGCTGGTCGGTGGACGTCGACGTACGCCTGCCGGCCGGCGAGCTGGACGTCGAGCAGCGGCAGTTCGTGGAGATCGCCCGTGCGCTGTCCTTCGGTGCCCGGTTCATCATCCTCGACGAACCGACCGCCCAGCTCGACGCCGCCGCCATCGCCCGGCTGTTCACCCGCATCCGGGCCCTGCAGGAACAGGGGGTGACCTTCCTGTTCATCAGCCACCACCTGCAGGAGATCTACGAGATCTGCGACACGGTCACGGTCTTCCGCGACGCCCGGCACATCCTGACCACCGCGGTGGCCGACCTGAGCCACGCCGAGCTGGTGGCGGCGATGGCGGGAGAGGCCACCGGCCTGACCGCCGCGCTGCCCCGGGCGTCCGTGCCCGCCGACGCTGGAGAGGTGCTCGGCGTGCGCGGCCTGTCGTACGGGGACGCCTACCGGGAGGTCGACCTCCGCGTCCGGGCCGGTGAGATCGTCGGCCTGGCGGGGGCGGCGGCCAGCGGCCGGACCGAGCTGGCCGAGACCGTCGCCGGGCTGCGCGCGGCCGACTCGGGCGCGATCGAGGTCGCCGGCCGCCGTCCCCGTCCCGGAAGCGTGCCCGACGCGCTCGCCGCGGGTGTCGGCTTCGTCCCCCGCGACCGGCACCACCAGGGCTTCGTCCCGATGATGTCGATCGCCGACAACGCCACCATGACCGTGCCCGAACGGCTCGGCGAGGCCGGCCTGATCAGCGGCCGGCGGCGTGACCGGCTGGCCAGGACCCTGATCACCAACCTGGCGATCAAGACCCCCGGCCCCGGCCTGCCCGTGACGGGCCTGTCCGGCGGCAACCAGCAGAAGGTCGTCATGGCCAGGGCGCTGGCCTCCGACCCCCGGCTGCTCGTGCTGATCACCCCCACCGCCGGGGTGGACGTGAAGTCGAAGGAGTTCCTGCTCGGCAAGGTCGAGGAGACGGCCTCCGGGGGAAGCGGCGTGCTGATCGCCTCCGACGAGCTCGACGACCTGCGGCTGTGCGACCGCCTGCTGGTGATGTTCCAGGGCCGCCTCGTCACGGAGATGGCCGCGGGATGGCACGACCACGACGTGGTGGCGGCCATGGAAGGAGTCCGGCTCGACACCCCCGACGCCTCCGACGCCCCCTACACCCCGGATGCCCCCGACACCCTTGACGCCCCGGATGCCCCCGATGTCTGAGAAGACCCTCACGCCCGCCCCGGAGAGCGCCGCCCCCCGGCGGGAACGGCCGCGGGTGCGGCTGGCCGGGCTGCGCGACTTCGCGCTGATCCCCGCGATCGTCGTGATCGCCGTCGTCGGCCGGATCGTCCACCCGATCTTCCTGCAGCCCGACAACCTGATCAACATCCTGCAGACCATGTCGGAGATATCGCTGCTGGTCCTGGCACAGACGATCGTCCTGGTCGCCGGCAGGATGGACCTGTCACTGGAGTCGACCTTCGGTCTCGCGCCGGGCGTGGCCGCCTGGCTGACCGTGGCCGTCGGCTCGGGCGCCGGGCTGGGCGTGCTGCCGGGCGTCTGGGCGATCCCGGTCACCCTGGCCGTCGGCGCGCTGATCGGCGCGATCAACGCCCTGCTGATCGTGCGGTTCGGGCTCAACGGCTTCATCGTCACCCTCGGCATGCTGATCGTGCTGCGCGGCCTGCTCACCGGCATCTCCGGCGGCCAGACCTTCTTCAACCTGCCGCCGTCGATGCTCTATCTCGGCTCGGCCCTGTGGCTCGGCGTGCCCGCCTCGATCTGGCTGTGCCTGCTGCTGTTCGCCTTCGGCGTCGTGCTGCTCGGCTTCACCCGCTACGGCCGTGCCCTGTACGCCATCGGCGGCAACGTGGACGCGGCCAAGGCCGCCGGCATCCGTACCGGCCGGGTGCTGTGGACCGCCCTGGTGGGTGCGAGCCTGCTCGCCGCCCTCGGCGGCCTGCTGCTGTCGGGACGCCTCGCCTCGGTGGCCGCCGGCCAGGGCGACGGCGCCATCTTCACCGTGTTCGCCGCGGCCGTCATCGGGGGCGTCAGCCTCAACGGCGGCAAGGGCACCGTGTTCGGCGCGTTCACCGGCATCCTGCTCCTCTACATGATCCAGAACGTCCTCACCCTGGCGGGTGTGCCCGCCCAGTGGATCCAGGCCCTCAACGGCGCCATCATCCTCATCGCCCTCATCCTGTCCCGGCTGACCGGAGGCAAGGTCCAGGAATAACCCCTCTCGATCACCCCCTCCCGTTCCTCCGTCCTGGCACTTCCGAGCGCCACACCCCCTACCGATGGGAACGACATGTCCGACGAGAACCACCTGTCACGCAGGCGACTGATGCAGATCGGAACGGCCGGAGCCGGAGCCCTGCTGTTACCGCTCCAGTGGACGGCGGCCGCGCGGGCCGCCTCGGCACCCCCTCCGGCGGTCAGCGCCGCCGGCGACCTGGCCCTGTGGTACGACGAGAGCGCCGGCACCGAATGGCTGCGCGCGCTCCCGATCGGCAACGGCCGCCTGGGCGCCATGGTGTTCGGCAACGTCGACACCGAGCGGCTGCAGCTCAACGAGGACACCGTCTGGGCCGGTGGCCCCTACGACCAGAGCAACACCCGGGGCGCGGGCGCGCTCGGGCAGATCAGGCAGCTGGTCTTCCAGAACCAGTGGGCCCAGGCCCAGACCCTGATCGACCAGAACATGCTCGGCAGCCCCGCGGGCCAGCTGGCCTACCAGACCGTCGGCAACCTGCGGCTCGCCTTCGGCAACGCCTCCGGGGTCTCGGAGTACAACCGCTACCTGGACCTGACCACGGCCACCACGACGGTGTCGTACCTGAAGAACGGCGTGCGCCACCAGCGCGAGACGTTCGCGAGCGCGCCGGACCAGGTGATCGTCATGCGCCTGACCGCCGACAGGCCCGGCTCGATCTCGTTCTCCGCGACGTTCGACAGCCCCCAGCAGACGACGCGGTCCAGCCCGGACTCCACGACGGTGGCGATCGGCGGCGTCTCGGGCAACATGGAGGGCAAGACCGGCGCGGTCCGGTTCACGGGCCTGGCCAAGGCCGTCATCGAGGGCGGCACCGTCACCAGCTCCGGCGGCACGCTGCAGGTGACGTCCGCGAACAGCGTGACGGTGCTGATCTCGATCGGCTCCAGCTACCGCACCTTCCGCGACGTCGGCGGCGACCACCAGGGCATCGCCCGGCAGCATCTGAACGCCGCCGTCGCCAGGACGTACACCGAACTGCGCGACCGGCACGTGGCCGACTACCAGCGGCTGTTCGGGCGCACAACGCTCGACCTGGGCCGCACCCCGGCGGCCGACCAGCCGACCGACGTGCGGATCGCGCAGCACAACAGCGTCAACGACCCGCAGTTCTCGGTGCTGCTGTTCCAGTTCGGCCGCTACCTGCTGATCTCCTCGTCCCGGCCGGGCACCCAGCCGGCCAACCTGCAGGGCATCTGGAACGACTCGCTGGCGCCGGCCTGGGACTCGAAGTACACCATCAACGCCAACCTGCCGATGAACTACTGGCCGGCCGACACGACGAACCTGTCGGAGTGCTTCGAGCCGGTGTTCGCGATGATCAACGACCTGACGGTCACCGGTGCCCGCACGGCCCAGGTCCAGTACAACGCGGGCGGCTGGGTGACCCACCACAACACCGACGCCTGGCGGGCCACCTCCGTCGTCGACGGCGCGGCCTGGGGCATGTGGCAGACCGGCGGCGCGTGGCTGGCCACCCTGATCTGGGAGCACTACACCTTCACCGGCGACGTCGAGTTCCTGCGGCGGTACTACCCGGCGATGAAGGGCGCCGCGCAGTTCTTCCTCGACACCCTCGTGCAGGAGCCGAGCCTGGGATTCCTGGTCACGAACCCGTCCAACTCCCCGGAGCTGCTCCACCACAACGGCGTCAGCGTCTGCGCCGGCCCCACGATGGACAACCAGATCCTGCGCGACCTGTTCAACGGCTGCGCCAAGGCCAGCCAGGTGCTCGGGGTCGACGCCGACTTCCGGACGCGGGTCCTGGCCACCCGGGACCGGCTCCCCCCGATGAAGACCGGCTCGCGCGGCAACATCCAGGAGTGGCTGTACGACTGGATCGAGACCGAGCCCGCCCACCGGCACATCTCCCACCTGTACGGCCTGCACCCCAGCAACCAGATCACCAAGCGCGGCACCCCCGCCCTGTACAACGCGGCGCGGCGGACCCTGGAGCTGCGCGGCGACGACGGGACCGGCTGGTCGCTCGCCTGGAAGATCAACTACTGGGCCCGGATGGAGGAGGGCGCCCGCGCGCACACCCTGATCCGCCTGCTGGTGACGACGGCCCGGCTCGCGCCGAACATGTTCGACCTGCATCCGCCGTTCCAGATCGACGGCAACTTCGGCGCCACCTCCGGTATCGCGGAGATGCTCCTGCAGAGCCACAACGGCGAGCTGCACGTGCTCCCGGCACTGCCGTCCGCCTGGCCGGCCGGGAAGGTGCAGGGCCTGCGCGGGCGTGGCGGCTACACCGTGGGCACGACGTGGAGTTCCGGCACGGCCACCGAGATCCTCGTCAGGTTCGACCGTGACGGGACCGTCAACGTCCGCAACCGGATCTTCACCGGGACCCACCAGGTGGTCGACGCCGAGAGCGGGGCCGCCGTCACCGTCACCAAGCCCGAGGCCGACGTCGTCGCGCTGACCGGCCAGGCGGGCCGCACGTACCGCCTGACCGGGACCGGCGCTCCGCAGCCCACCTACGCGCGGATCACCAACGGCACCACGGGCCTGGCCCTGGACAGCGGCGGCAACGTCGCCTCCGGGTCGAACCTCAAGCAGTGGAACTACGACGGCAGCACCAACCTGCAGTGGCAGCTCGTCGATCTGGGCGGCGGCTGGTACCGCATCGTCAACCGCGCCAACGGCATGGTGATCGACAGCTGGGGCAACGCCGCCAACGGCGCCGTCGCCCGGCAGTCGGCCTGGAACGGCGGCAACAACCAGCAGTGGCGCCTGGCCGCCGTGGGCAACGGCCGCCAGCAGATCATCAACCGCGGAACCGGCACGGCCCTCGACGGCATGGGCAACGCCACCGCCGGTTCCACCGTGGCCATGTGGGCCCCGAACGGCAACACCAACAACCAGTGGACCGTCACGGGCGTATGACGGCCGGCGGCCCGCCGGACCCGATCCACGGGTGCCCCGGCGGCGGCGGCCGGTCACGGTGAAGGACATCCCGGTGCGCACGTCGTGCTCCGGGACGGCCCGGCACCCGCACGTCACTGTTCGCGTTAACACCGTCGCGGCCCGCGCCTGGGTCGCACCGGGAGGACGCCGGGGTGCCGCGTCCTCCCGGCCGGGATCGTTCCCGCTGCTCCCGGCCGTCGCGGGCACCTTCCTCCGAGGGGCGGAGCGGTCGCCGACCCGGTGTGCGCCCGGGGCCGATCGGGAGGGAGACCGTCCCTCCCGGCGACCCGGCCGGGGACATCGGACGGATTCACCCGAAGCTTACGGTCGTGACGGCGTAACTTCTGTGAAACTTTCACGTTTCCGGGCGCCACCGCGTGAGTCCTCTCCGGACGAATGGCCAGGCAGCGAAGCGTGCGGAGGACGTTGACCGGTTCGGCGGGAATCACGGCTCGTTGACGCCGATCGGCCGGTCGTATGTACTCCGCGACATCACCCCCCTCAGGAGCAGGCCATGAAAATCTCGAACTTCGAATGTTAGCGATAACAATTTTCGGCGGCCGACACCCGGCCCCCGAGGCGATGGGCTCCCCGCCCGCTGACGGCCCGGTCGAACGGTGTCCCGTCGCCGGGTCTCGTCGAGCGCCGCGGGCCGGCAGGAGGACACCTTCCGGACAACTTCATGATCGCACCATCGCGTCGATACGTTCTTGAAGGAGAATCATGCGTCCCACCAGGCGAAATCGCCTGCGCGTACTGATCGCCGTCATCACGTCGGTCGTGCTCACCAGTACCCTGCTCACCCTCGCCACCTCCTCCGCGACCGCGGCGACGGTGGACACGAATGCGTGGTACGTGCTGGTCAACCGCACCAGCGGCAAGGCGCTGGACGTCTACAACCTCTCCACCGCAGACGGCGGCCGCATCACCCAGTGGAGCCGCAACAACGGCAACCAGCAGCAGTGGCAGTTCGTCGACTCCGGCGGCGGCTACTACCGCATCAAGTCCCGCCACTCGGGCAAGGTCCTCGACGTCAGCGGCTTCTCCACCGCCGATGGCGGCGCGGTGGTGCAGTGGGCCGACCTCAACGGCACCAACCAGCAATGGCGCCTGGCCGACTCCGACGCAGGCCACGTGCGGCTGATCAACCGCAACAGCAACAAAGCCCTCGAAGTGCAAGGTGCCTCGACCGCTGATGGGGCCAACATCGTGCAGTACGCCGACTGGGGCGGCGCCAACCAGCAGTGGCAGTTCGTCAAAATCGGCGGCACCGACCCCACCCCCCACACCCACCCCGACGCCGACGCCGACTCCGGGCGGGACCTACACCAACCCGGTCGTGTGGCAGGACTTCGCCGACGGCGACATCATCCGGGTGGGCGATGCCTACTACTACTCCGCCTCCACCATGCACTACTCCCCCGGCGCGCCGATCCTGCGCTCCTACAACCTCGTCGACTGGGAATACGCCGGCCACTCGGTACCGCGCCTGGACTTCGACTCAAGCGCCTACGACCTGACCGGCGGGCGGGCGTATGTCAAGGGCATCTGGGCCTCGACGCTGAACTACCGGCCCAGCAACAGCACCTACTACTGGATGGGCTGCACCGAGTTCAACCGCACCTACGTCTACACCGCCTCGGCCGTGGACGGCGCCTGGACCAAACGCGCCCGGATCAACAACTGCTACTACGACGCCGGCCTGCTCATCGACGACAACGACACCATGTACGTCGCCTACGGCAACGGCACCATCAGCGTCGCCCAGCTCACCCCCGACGGCCTGGGCCAGGTCCGCGCCCAGCAGGTCTTCCAGACCCCCTCAAGCGTCGGCACCCTGGAAGGCGCCCGCTTCTACAAACGCGGCGGCTACTACTACATCTGGCTCACCCGCCCGGCCAACGGCCAATACGTGCTGCGCTCGAGTAGCCCCTTCGGCCCGTACGAGATGCGCCAGGTGTTGCTGAACATGCCCGGCCCCATCCCCGGCGGCGGTGTGCCCCACCAAGGCGGCATGGTCCAAACCCCCACCGGCGCCTGGTACTACATGGCCTTCGTCGACGCCTACCCCGGCGGCCGGATGCCCGCCCTGGCCCCCATCACCTGGAGCGCTGACGGCTGGCCCAGCGTGCAGACCGTCAACGGCGCCTGGGGCACCACCTACCCCCGCCCGAACATCCAGACCACCAAGACGGTCAAGTCGATGATCGGCCCCGACACCTTCACCTCCCCCACCCTGGACCACCGCTGGGAATGGAACCACAACCCCGACACCAGCCGCTTTTCCACCGGCAACGGGCTGCGCCTGCAGACCGCCACCGTCACAGGTGACCTCTACAACGCGCGCAACACGCTGACCCACCGCATCCAGGGCCCCTCCTCCACCGCCACCATCGAACTCGACCACTCGGCCATGGCCAACGGGGACCGCTCCGGGCTGGCGATGCTGCGCGACCAATCAGCGTGGATCGGCCTCAAACGCGACAACAACACCACCCGCCTGGTCATGACCAACGGCCTGAGCATGAACAGCAGCTGGCAAACCACCAGCACCGGCACCGAAGCCGCCAGCGCCCCCGTCACCGGCACCCGCATCTGGCTACGCGCCAGCGCCGACATCCGCCCCGGCACCGGACGCCAGGCCCGTTTCTCCTACAGCACCGACGGCACCACCTTCACCCCCCTGGGACCGGCCTTCACCCTCAACAACGCCTGGCAGTTCTTCATGGGCTACCGGTTTGCGATCTTCAACCACGCCACCCAATCCCTCGGCGGCGCCGTCACCGTCCGCCGCTTCGACCTCACCACCCCCTGAACCGAAAGCCCTCAGGTCCGGTCTCCCGGGCGCACACGGCCACGGCTGAACCGACCAGCCGGCGGCCTGACCACCCCGCGATCCCCCGAACCTGACCATCGCTAGGAGCGACATCGATGAGACGACACCGAGCACGTGCACTGCTGGCCCTGACGGCGCTGACCATGGCGCTCACCCCCGCCACCCAGGCGCAGGCGCTGGAGAACGGCGTGGGCCGGACCCCGCCGATGGGGTGGAACACCTGGAACACCTTCGGTTGCAACATCAACGAGGCCCTGATCAAGCAGACGGCCGACGCCCTGGTCAGCAACGGCATGCGCGACCTGGGATACCAGTACGTCGTCGTCGACGACTGCTGGATGGACCCCAACCGCGACTCCGCCGGCAACCTCCAGCCCAACCTGTCGCGGTTCCCCAGCGGCATGAAGGCGCTCGGTGACTACCTGCACGCCCGGGGGCTGAAGTTCGGCATCTACCAGGCTCCCCTGGACAAGACCTGTGCCCAGTACTTCAACTCCTACCCGGGCGCGACCGGCAGCCTCAACCACGAGGTCCAGGACGCCCGGCAGTTCGCCGCCTGGGGCGTCGACTACCTGAAGCACGACTGGTGCTCCCCCACCGGCACCATCAACGACCAGGTGCGCATCTTCGCCAAGATGCGCGACGCCCTGGCGGCGACCGGACGGCCGATCCTCTACAGCATCAACCCCAACAGCATCCACGAGAAGACCGGCCCGCAACGCAACTGGGGCGACATCGCCAACATCTGGCGGACCACCGAGGACATCACCAACAAGTGGGACACCGGCCAGACCAACGGCTACCCCATGGGCATCCAGAACATCGTCAACGTCACCGTCCCGCTGGCCTCGTACGCCAAGCCCGGCCAGTTCAACGACCCCGACATGATGGAGGTCGGCCGGGGCGGCATGACCGACACCGAGATGCGCAGCCACTTCGCGCTGTGGGCGATCATGGCCTCGCCGCTGATCGCCGGGAACGACGTCCGGAACATGGACAGCGCGACCACCACGATCCTGAAGAACCAGAACCTGATCGCCATCAACCAGGACACGCTCGGCCTGCAGGCCACCCAGGTCAGCAACGACGGAACGCGCCGCATCCTGGCCAAGCGGCTGAGCAACGGCGACGTCGCGGTCGCCCTGTTCAACCAGGGCGGCAGCACGACCACGATCAGCACCACCGCGGCCGCCATCGGCCTGGCCGGCAACTCCTTCAACCTGAAGGACGCCTGGACGAACGCCGTCACCACGACCGGCGGCGCCATCTCGGCGAGCGTCCCGGCCCACGGCACCGTCGTGTTCCGGGTCAGCGGCGGCACGCCCAGCCCCACGCCCACGCCCACTCCCACCCCCACGGTCTCCCCGTCCACGTCCCGCATCCAGGGGGTGGGGTCGGGCCGGTGCCTCGACGTGACCGGAGCCTCCCAGGCCAACGGCACCCTGGTGAACATCTGGGACTGCAACGGCCAGAGCAACCAGCAGTGGACCTCCACGGCCGCCGGTGAGCTGCGGGTTTACGGCAACAAGTGCCTGGACGTCAACAACAACGGCACCGCCGACGGCACGGGCGTCCTCATCTGGGACTGCAACGGGCAGAACAACCAGAAGTGGCGCTTCAACTCCGACGGCACCATCACCGCCCTCGGTTCGAACAAGTGCCTGGACGTGCCCAGCAACTCCACCGCCAACGGCGTCAAGCTGCAGATCTGGACCTGCAACGGCGGTACCAACCAGCGCTGGAACCGCACCTGATCACGACCCTCCGAGGCCCGGTTCCCCGTACCGCGTGAACCGCCGGGGCCCTTCCGCCGCCGTGTCCCCGGACACGGCGGCGGAGGCCGGCGGTTCACACGGCCTCCGTCGCCGATCCGGTACGGCGGCGGCGGCCTCCCGCGCCACGGCGCTCCGGCGGCCGGGACCACCCCGGCCCCGCCCCGCCGGCGGGACCGGCAGCACGATCCGACCCTCCACCCTCTTTGGAGTCCACATGTCACCCCTCAGCCGACGCCGGCTTCTCCAGGCCGCGGGCATCACCGCCGCCGCGACCGCCACCGGTCAGCTCACCGGCACCGCGCCCGCCTTCGCCGAGATCGCCCCCGTCCGCGCGGACATCGGCGTGTCCGCGTACCCGTTCGACTTCGGGCAGGTGCGCCTGACCTCCGGCCGCTGGCTGGACAACCAGAACCGCACCCTGTCCTACCTGCGGTTCGTCGACGTCAACCGGCTGATGTACGTCTTCCGCGCCAACCACCGGCTGTCCACCCAGGGCGCGGCGGCCAACGGCGGCTGGGACGCCCCGAGCTTCCCCTTCCGCAGCCACATGCAGGGGCACTTCCTGACCGCCTGGGCCCAGGCGTACGCGGTGACCGGTGACACCACCTGCCGCGACAAGGCCAACGCCATGGTCGCCGAACTGGCCAAGTGCCAGGCCAACAACGGCGCCGCCGGTTTCAACGCCGGCTACCTCTCCGGCTTCCCCGAGTCGGACTTCACCGCGCTCGAGGCCCGCACGCTGAGCAACGGCAACGTGCCGTACTACTGCATCCACAAGACCCTGGCCGGGTTGCTCGACGTGTGGCGTTACATGGAGAGCACCCAGGCCCGCGACGTGCTGCTGGCGCTGGCCGGCTGGGTCGACTGGCGGACGAGCCGGCTGACCTCCGCCCAGATGCAGGCCATGCTGGGCACCGAGTTCGGCGGGATGAACGCCGTCCTGACCGACCTGTACCAGCAGACCGGCACCCAGCGCTGGCTGACCGCCGCCCAGCGGTTCGACCACAACGCCGTGTTCAACCCCCTGGCGGCGAACCAGGACCAGCTCAACGGCCTGCACGCCAACACCCAGGTGCCCAAGTGGATCGGCGCGGCCCGCGAGTACAAGGCCACCGGCACGACCCGCTACCGCGACATCGCCTCCAACGCCTGGCGTATCACCACCGGCGCGCACACCTACGTGATCGGGGGCAACAGCCAGGCCGAGCACTTCCGGGCGCCCAACGCCATCGCCGGGTACCTGGCGCGTGACACCGCCGAGGCCTGCAACACCTACAACATGTTGAAGCTGACGCGGGAGCTGTGGCTGCTGGACCCGAACCGGGCGGACTACTTCGACTACTACGAGGGGGCGCTGATCAACCACCTCATCGGCCAGCAGAACCCGGCCGACGCCCACGGGCACATCACCTACTTCACCCCGCTCAACCCCGGCGGCCGACGGGGCGTCGGCCCAGCCTGGGGCGGCGGCACCTGGAGCACCGACTACAACTCCTTCTGGTGCTGCCAGGGCACCGGCATCGAAGTGAACACCAAGCTGATGGACTCCATCTACTTCCACAACGGCACGACGCTGACGGTGAACCTGTTCACCCCGTCGGTGCTGAACTGGAGCCAGCGCGGCATCACGGTCACCCAGACGACCTCCTTCCCGGCGAGCGACACCGTCTCGCTCCAGGTCACCGGTAACGTCGCCGGCACGTGGTCGATGCGCGTCCGCATCCCCGCCTGGACGAGCGGCGCGACGATCAGCATCAACGGCACCCAGCAGGACATCGCCGTCACGCCCGGCTCGTACGCGACGATCACCCGGTCGTGGGCCTCGGGCGACACCGTGACCCTGCGCCTGCCGATGCGCGTGGTCATGAAGGCCGCCAACGACAACCCGAACGTCCAGGCGGTCACCTACGGGCCGCTGGTGCTGTCGGGCAACTACGGCAACACCGCGCTGTCGGCGCTGCCGACGCTGAACCCCTCGTCGGTCACCCGGACGAGCACCTCGGCGCTCACGTTCACGGCGACCGCCAACTCCGCGACCGTCAACCTCATCCCGTTCCAGGACGCCCACGGCCACAACTACACCGTCTACTGGAACACCGGCGGCCAGGGCGGTGGGACGGCGAGCTTCCGGCTGCAGAACGCGGCCACCGGGCTCGTCCTCGGCGTCCAGAACATGTCCACGGCCGACGGCGGCCTGGCCGTGCAGTGGGCCGACAACGGCACCGCCGACCACGAGTGGGTCCTGGTCGTGGACGGCAACGCCGTCAAGCTGCGCAACGTGCACAGCGGCAAGGTCCTGGGCGTGGAGAACATGGCCACCACGGACAACGCCCGCGTGCTGCAGTGGGGCGACACGGGCACCGCCGACCACCGGTGGACGCTCGTGGACGTCGGGGACGGCACCCACAAGCTCCGCAACGTCAACAGCGGCAAGCTGCTGGCGATCCTGAACGGCTCCGCGAGCCAGGGCGCGCAGGTCGTGCAGGACGCCGACAACGGCAGCGGCGACAACCAGTGGCGTTTCCTGCCCACCGGCGCGCGCCGCATCCAGAACGTCGGCAGCGGCATGGTGCTGGGCGTGACGGACATGTCCACCGCCGACGGCGGCCTGGTGGTCCAGTGGGGCGACACGGGCACCGCCGACCACCTGTGGACGGCCGTGGTCGCCACCGGCGGCTACCTCAAGCTGCGCAACTCCAACAGCGGCAAGGTCCTCGGCGTCGAGAACGCCTCGGCGAGCGCGGGCGCCCGGGTGCTCCAGTGGGCCGACACCGGCGCCAGCGACCACCGCTGGCGGTTGCGGTACGGCACCAACGGCTCCTTCCGCATCCAGTGCGCCAACGGCGGCCGCGTCCTGAGCGCCAACGGGTCCACCGCGCAGGGCGCGCAGGTCGTGCTGGCCGACGACTCCGGCGCCGGCGACCGCCTGTGGCGGTTCCTCTGATCGGCCCGTCATGACCGGCGGCCGTCAGGTTCGTGAAGGACCCGGACCTGACGGCCGCCGGCCGGGGCTCACCCGGCCCCCGGGCCGGCCTGATCGCGTCATGCCGACGAGGCGCCGGGAGCCGGGCGCGCCCGCGTGACCCGCGTCCCGCATGCCGGAAACTGTCGGTGCCGGGCGAGATGATGAGATCATGACCGACGCACCCCCGAGCACCCTTCTCGCTGATCAGACCGCCTACGCCGAGGCCGTCCAGCTCGCCCTGGACGCCGCCGCGGCCTACTACGGCGACGGCACCTCCGCGCTCGACGACGACGCCTACGACCGGCTGGTCCGTGGCATCCAGGCGTACGAGGCCGAGCATCCCGGCGAGGTGCTGCCGGAGTCGCCGACGGGCAAGGTGGCCGGTGGCGCGGTGGTCGGCGACGTGCCGCACACGGTGCCGATGCTGAGCCTGGACAACGTCTTCGGCGCCGATCAGCTGGCCGACTGGGCCGCGTCACTGGAGCGCAGGCTGGGCCGCCCGGTGTCGGCGTGGAGCGTGGAGCCGAAGCTCGACGGGCTGGCGATCGCCGCGCGCTACCGCGGCGGGCGGCTGGCGCAGCTGGTCACCCGGGGTGACGGCACCGCGGGCGAGGACGTCAGCCACGCGATCGGCACCGTGGTGGGGCTGCCGTCCAGGCTGGCCGAGCCGGTCACGGTGGAGCTGCGCGGCGAGGTGATGATGACCGCCGAGCAGTTCGAGCAGGCGTGCGCCAAGCGTCAGGCGCACGACGGCACCACGTTCGCCAACCCGCGCAGCGCCGCCGCGGGCACGCTGCGCGCCCAGGACCGGCCGTACGTGTGCGAGCTGACGTTCTTCGGCTACGGTGCGCTGCCGCACCCCGGTGACGACTCCGAGGCGGCGGCGCGGCTGCGGGAGCTGCCGCACAGCGAGGTCATGGCGTGGGTCGCCGCGCAGGGCGTGCGGACCCCGGCCGTCACCGAGGTCGGCGGGATCGTCGCCACCACCCTGGAGCAGGTGCAGGAGCGCGTCGAGCAGATCGCGGCCAGGCGCGCCGGCCTGCCCTTCGGCATCGACGGCATCGTGATCAAGTGCGATCTCGCCGCCGACCAGGCGCAGGCCGGTTTCGGCACCCGCGCGCCCCGGTGGGCGGTCGCCTACAAGCTCCCCGCCACCGAGAAGATCACCAGGTTGGTCGGCGTGGAGTGGAACACCGGCCGGACCGGCGTCATCGCCCCGCGCGCGGTGCTGGAGCCGGTCGAGCTGGACGGCAGCGTCGTCACCTACGCCACCCTGCACAACGCCTCCGACATCGCCCGCCGGGGCCTGATGCTCGGCGACCACGTGACCGTCTACAAGGCCGGTGACGTCATCCCGCGCGTCGAGGCGCCGGTCGTGCACCTGCGCACCGGCGACGAGCGGCCGATCCCGATCCCGGAGGTCTGCCCGACCTGCGGGGACGCGATCGACGCCTCGCAGGAGCGGTGGCGGTGCGTGCGCGGGCGCGCCTGCCGGATCATCGCCTCCATCGGCTACGCCGCCGGTCGCGACCAGCTCGACATCGAGGGCCTGGCCGAGAAGCGCATCCGGCAGATGCTGGACGCCGGGATGATCGGCGACTTCGCCGACCTGTTCTTCCTGACCCGCGAGCAGCTGCTGAGCCTGGAGCGGATGGGTTCCACCAGCACCGACAACCTGCTGGCCGCCATCGAGCGGGCCAAGTCCCAGCCGCTCAGCAGGGTGTTCTGCGCGCTGGGCGTGCGCGGCACCGGCCGCTCCATGAGCCGCCGCATCGCCCGGCACTTCGGCAGCATGGACGCCATCCGCGCGGCCGACGCCGAGGCGATCGAGGTGGTGGAGGGCATCGGCCCGAAGAAGGCACCGTCGGTGGTGGCCGAGCTGGTCGAGCTCGCGCCGCTGATCGACAAGCTGGTGGCGGCCGGGGTCACCATGACCGAGCCCGGCTGGAGGCCACCGGCCCTCCCTGTCACCGACGCCGACTCCGACCCCGGTTCCGACCCCGGCTCCGGCTCCGACGTTCAGGAGGCCCCGGGGGCGGGCGGCACGTCCGGGTCGCCGCTGGCCGGGATGTCCGTGGTGGTCACCGGTTCGATGAGCGGCGCGCTGGAGGCGCTGACCCGCAACGAGATGAACGAGCTGATCGAACGCGCCGGGGGCAAGGCCTCCTCCAGCGTCTCGAAGAAGACCAGCCTGCTGGTGGCCGGGGAGAACGCGGGCTCCAAGCGCGCCAAGGCCGAGAGCCTGGGCGTGCGGATCGTCGGCCCGGAGGAGTTCGCCGGCCTCGTCGGCGACCTCCTCTGATCGGGACCCGGGGCCCCGGAAGCGAGGACCGGGGAACGGATCGGCGGCCATGACCGTCGGCCGCAGGCCGTTCGGCCGCGTCGCAGGGTCACCGGGTCACCGGGTCACCGGGTCACCGGGTCACCGGGTCACCGGAGCCTGGATGCCACACCGCGGCATGGGTGACACCGATTGCCGCGGCCGGCTCAGGCGGCGATCTGGGTGAAGATGTAGGTGCCGTCATCGCCGACCGGCCGCAGCAGCGAGAAGGTGAGCCCGTCGACGGTGACCGGGGCGAACTCCCGGACCGCGCGGCACTGCCACCAGTGCGCCACGTCGGGCCGTTCCTCCAGCAGCAGGCCGACGACGGCGGCGGCGCGCGGGTCGCCGGGGGCGTGGCCGGTGTTGGCGCGGAACTGCTCGTACAGCCCCCGCAGCACGGGCTCCACCTCCACCGGGCGGCCTCCGGCCGAGGCGAACATGATCAGGAGATTGCGCCGTTCGACCGGTACGCTCTCCGGGTCGCCCCAGAAGGCGCGGTAGGCGTCGTTGCAGTCCAGGACGTCGAAACGCTCGTCCACGACCGCGGCCGGAGTCTCGGCCCAGCTCCTCAGGAGCGCCCTCGTCGGCTCGCCGACCACGGTGTCGCCCTTCAGCGGCGCGGAGGGCAGGAATCCGGCCAGCGCGAGGGTGTGGCGATGCGCCGCGACGTCCATGCCGAGCACCCGGCAGATCGCGTCGAGCACCTGCCGGGTGGTGCTCACCCGCCCCTGCTCCAGCCAGGTGTACCAGGCGACGCTCACCCCGGCCAGGGCCGCGACCTCCTCGCGGCGCAGCCCCGGCGTGCGCCGTCTGCCGCCGCCGCCGAGGCCCACCTCCGCCGGGAGGACCTGCTCGCGGGCCGCCCGCAGGTGCGCTCCGAGCTCGCGGCGCAGGGCATCGTTCACGGTCACGATCCTATGAGTCCCGATCACCCCATGAACCGTCGTCTGCCTGGACGGACCTGTCCGCGGCAGCGTTGAGGCCATGAGAGAGCAGATCTGGCGCAAGCGCAACGACTCCTCCGGCCTGGCCGAGCCCCGCGTGCTGATCCGGGTGTTCGTGGAACCCGGGGAGATGGGCAGGAGCATCGATTTCTACGAACGGCTGCAGCGGGTGGAGGCCGACGCCCGCTTCGCCTTCCCCGCGGCGCGGCTGGAACTGGCGACGGTCGGGGCGTTCCTGATCATCGAAGGCGAGGCGGACGCCCTGGCTCCTTTCCGCGACACGGTGGGCACCTTGCTGGTGGACGACGTCCGGCCGTACCACGATCGGCTGGTGGCCGAAGGAGCGGAGATCGTCTTCGCGTTGCAGGAGGTGCCGACGGGCGCCGGGTTCAACGCCCGCCACCCCGACGGGACGGTGGTGGAGTACGTCCATCACCGTCCCACGCCCGACGGTCACTGAACCCCCGGCGCACCCGCGCCCGGTGCGGCGTACGCCGCGCGGCCCGGCCGGTGCCGTCTCAGGGAGGGCACCGGCCGGGCCTTCGGCGTGGACCCGGGCTCCTGCCCGGCCGCGGATCCGGTCCGGTGTGCGGACGTCAGGCCGGGAGGGTCCACTTCTGCCAGGCGTTGGCGTTGCAGTCCCAGATCTGCAGCCGGTTGCCGTTGGTGGCCGCGCCGCCGGGCGCGTCCAGGCAGCGGCCGGAGCCGGGGTTGCGCAACTGGGAGCCGGAGGTGGCCTGCCACTGCTGGGCGGCGGAGCCGTTGCAGTCCCACAGCTGGATCCTCGTGCCGTTGGCCGTGCCGGCGCCGGTGACGTCCATGCACTTGCCCAGGACGCGGAGCGTCCCGTCGGTGCCGGCCGACCAGGTCTGGGCGGTGCCGCCGTTGCAGCTCCACAGCTGGACGGCGGTGCCGTTGGCCGAGCTCGCCGCCGCGGCGTCCACGCACGCGCCGCCCGTACCCCTGATCGGGCCCGTCCGCGCCGGCGTGCCGCCGCCGGAGACGGCGAACTCGCCCTGGTTCAGGACGCGCGGGTGGAAGTAGGCGTTCTGGATCTCGGTGTTGCTGTTGCTGCCGCGCAGCTGCTCCGACCAGAGCATGAAGTAGCTCCAGCGCGTCTGCCCGTTGAGCAGGGCGGCGTCGGGCACCTTGCCCATCTCCGCCAGCGCGATCGGCTTGGAGCCGGCGATGTTCTGGATCTGCTGGTAGTCGCCCTGGCTGGGGTGGTTCTTGTACCAGACGTCCAGGGAGACGACGTCGACGTACTGCGAGCCGGGGTAGTAGGCGGCCCAGTTGCCGGCGGGGTTGTCCTGGACGTTCCACACCCAGACCAGGTTGGTGAGCCCCTTGCCGACCAGGTGGTCACGGGTGATCTGGTAGAGGCGGGCACCGCCGTTGGGACCGGGACGGTTGCCCCACCAGTTCCAGGACTCGTTCATCTCGTGCAGCGGACGGAACAGGACCGGGACACCGGCGTTCTTGAGCTGCTGGAGGTAGGGCACGACCTCGTCCAGGCGCCGCTTCCACGCGGTGTTCAGCGCGCTGCCGTCGGTGACGATCTGGTTGAACTGGTCGGCGGAGATCTGCGTCTTCACGCCGCCGTCGAACTGGCAGGTGCTGCCACCGGTCGGCGTGCAGACGTGCCAGGTGAGGGCCACGAGGGAGCCGTTGGCCCATTCGGTCTTGGCCTGGTCGATCACGCGCTGGCGGTTGGCGACGTCCTCGGGGCGGAACATCAGGTCCCCGCCCCACAGGCCCGGGTACTGGCCCGTGATGTCCTTGACCTGCTGGGTGTACTGGCCGGGGCTGCTCGCGGGCTCCTTGTTGTGCTGCCCGGAGACGACGTTCCTGCCGGTGATGGAGGTCAGGTGGTCGATGACGGCCTGCCTGGACGACGCGGGGAACGCCTGGGCCTGCGGGGACGCCGTGACCCCGAGGCCGAGTGTCGCCAGCAGGACGGCCAGCACGGCGCGGATCCGGCGATGTGCCCTGCCCGCGGGGCGATGGGCGGTGGTGTCCGAACGGCCGGGCGGGCCGTCGGGAGGTCGCGGTGAGGTGAGACGCACTTTTTCTCCTCTTTTCTGACGTGTCCCCGAGGACTGAGGGACGGCCCGGCCGGGCCGTCATGGGGTGGGGCCGCCGACCGGCTCCGGGGCGTCATCGCCTCCCGGGCCGTCCGGTGACCGTGCGGAAGGGGGCGGCGGAGGACGACCGGCGCACGGGAGGGCCGCCTGGTCGCGCCGTCACGGCCGGGCGGCCTCCTCCACGGCCCGCGCGGGCGCCTGCGCGGTGTTGACCGTGAACAACGCCGCCCGGACCGACGCGAGGCCGGGCACCAGGGCACCGGTCCCGGTGACGCCGATGACGCACCTCTCCCCCGGCAGCAGGGTGACCAGGCCCCGGTCGGCCGCGGCCGCCGGGGCGACCCGGTCGGCCTGGAAGAGCAGGTCGCGGACGAACGTGCGCGCGGTGACCACGAGGTCGAACCCGCCGTCGCGCGGCTCGACGTCGATCGCCAGGTCGGCCGCCGGGTAGGCGAAGTCGCGGTCCTCGCAGCCCAGGACGACGTCGCGCAGCCCCTCGACGTCGGCGACGAGCAGCTCCCGGTACCCGTCCTCGAACGCGACGAGCCCGTCCGGGAGCGGCAGCAGCGCCACCGACCGGGGCGGCACGGTGAACGGCAGGGTCTCCTCCGCCAGGACGGTCCCGTCGGCCGACATCCTCCGCACGCCCGCGAACCCGTCCCACTGCTCGGCGGACTGGTTGTCGACGGCCAGCACCCGCCGCCCGTCCCGGGTCTGGAAACTCACCAGCCGGTCGGCGTACAGCCGGCGCAGCTCGTGGTAGAGCGGCTTGGGGCGGCCGGCACCGTCGATCGCGGCCCACGAGGTGACCGGCCAGCAGTCGTTGAGCTGCCACACGGCCGTCCCGGCGCAGATCGGCCAGTACGACCGCCAGTGGGCGACGCCGGTGGCGACGGCGCGGGCCTGGTTCACCTGGGTGAGGTAGTGCCAGTCGTCGAAGGTCGCCGGGGCGCCGAAGTGGTGGGCCAGGCCCCGGTCGAGCTTGCCGTTGCCGTCCTCGGCCTTCTGGTGGTGGAGCATCCCGGGTGAGCGCGGGCCGAGCGGCTCGTCGGTGACGGCGTCGCGCAGGGTGGTGTAGGCCGGTGGCGCCTGCCAGCCGAACTCGGCGGCGAAGCGGGGCACGTCGTTCAGGTAGTCGGTGTAGTCGCGGCGGTTCCACACCTCCCAGAAGTGGGACGGCCCGTGCGCCGGGTCGTTGGGGTGGTGGTCCCACGAGCCCGACCAGGGGCTGCCCGCGCTGTAGGGGCGGGTGGGGTCGAGCTCGGCGACCACCCGGGGCAGCAGGCCGAGGTAGTAGCCCTCACCCCAGCTGTCACCGGCCAGCTCCTGCTCCCAGCGCCAGTCGCGAAAGCCCCACAGGTTCTCGTTGTTGCCGTTCCACAGCACCAGGCTGGGGTGCGGGGCCAGGCGGGCGACGTTCTCGCGGGCCTCGGCCTCGACCTCGGTGCGCAGCGGCCGCTCCTCGGGGTAGGCGGCGCAGGCGAACAGGAAGTCCTGCCAGACCAGCAGGCCCAGCTCGTCGCAGACCTCGTAGAAGGCGTGGTCCTCGTAGATCCCGCCGCCCCACACCCTGACCAGGTTGACCCCCGCGTCCCGGGCCTGGGTGAGACGGTGACGGTACCGCCCGGGGGTGACGCGGGCGGGCAGGGCGTCGTCGGGGATCCAGTTGACGCCCCGGGCGAACACCGGCTCGTCGTTGACGACGAGCGCGAAGGAGGTGCCGTGCTCGTCGGGGGCGTACTCCAGGGCGACCGAGCGGAACCCGATCCGCCGCTCCCAGCGGTCGAGTTCCGTGCCCGTCGCCGCGTCGGTGAGGGTGACGCGGCAGGCGTACAGCGGCTGGTCCCCGTACCCGCGCGGCCACCAGCGCTCCGGGCCGGGCACCTCCAGCACGACGACCGCCCGGTCCCGGCCGGGCCCGACGTCCGCCCGCGCCGCATGCCCCGCCACCTCGACGGTGACGGTCAGTTCCCTGCCCGCGCCGGTGGCGGTCCGTTCCAGGTCGACGTGGGCCTCGACCCTGCCGGTCGCGTCCGCGACCGTCACCAGCGGCCGTACGCCCGCCAGCCGCGCGGTGCTCCAGCTCTCCAGCCGGACCGGCCGCCAGATCCCGGCGGTGACCAGGGTGGGGCCCCAGTCCCAGCCGAAGCTGCTCGCCATCTTGCGGATGTAGTTGAAGGGCTCGGGGTAGGCGTTGGGCCGGGCGCCCACGGCCTCGCGCACCTTCTCCGCCTCGGTGTAGGCCGACGTGAACAGGACCGACAGGACCCTTCCCCCGTCGTCGCCGTCCGGGTCGTCGCGGCCGTCGCGGCCGGTCACGTCGAACCGGTAGGAGCGGTGCATGTTCCGGGTGGTGCCCAGCCCGGCGCCGTCCAGGGTGACGGCCGCGACCGTGTCGAGCCCCTCGAAGACCAGGTCGGTACGCTCGAACCCCCCGGGTGTGGCGGGCAGCACGGTCTCGTAGCGCCAGTCGGCCCGGCCGACCCAGGCGACGTCGAGCTCGTTGCGGTCCAGGTACGGGTCGTCGATCAGCCCCGCGGCCAGCAGGTCAGCGTGGACACAGCCGGGCACCTCGGCGGGGACCGCCTCCCGCCGGAGACGGCCGAGGTCGTCGGGAGCCGCACCCCCGGCCAGACGAAGGGTCCACCCCGAGGTCAGGGGTGTGCTCTGCTTCAACCGGTACTCCTTGGTCGATGACACGACGTGACGTGACATGTCGGTACGGACGTGAGCGGTGTTCGGCCGACCGCGACGACGTTCGGCTCAACGTAACCATTCACCCGGCCCGTGTCTAGACCGTTTTAGTAACCTCGCCGGGACGAGCCCGTCCGCGTCACCGGCCCCGAGCGCGGGCCCGTCCGCCCCGGGACGGCAGGGCACCCCGGGCCACCGGAAGCACGGAATGGCTGCTCAGTAGGCATGAAGGATCGCCGTACGGAGAGAGGGGAACGGTCGTGGCACCCGGTTCACGCCGCCCCCCGCGCCGCCGTGCCCGACGGCGCGACCCGCCCTGGAACGCCCTCGGGAACTCGCGTTCACCTGCCGCACTGGTGTTTTAGTGACGAAGCCGGGAAAGTCGCCGCTCGCCTCCGCGCGGGGCACGGGAGCGTCCCGGAGCGCCGGGCCGGTACGTCCGGGTTCGCCGTCAGCGGCGCGGCGGGGCGGTGGACGCCCTCGGGATCAGGCTCGGGGACTGCGCGGGGTGGGAGACGTGCTCCTCCCCGTTGATGACGCCGAAGAGGGCGTGCGTGACCTCGGCCCCGAAGGAGAACACGTCGTGCTGCATGGCCGACAGGGTCGGCCGGGTGAGCTGGCACAGCTGGGAGTCGTCCCAGGCCAGCAGGGAGAGGTCCTCGGGCACCGACAGCCCGAACTCACCGGCGACGCCGAGCGCCGCCACGGCCATGATGTCGTTGTCGAAGATGATCGCGGTGGGCCGGTCGGGGGCGAGCAGCAGGTTCCGGCACGCGCGGCTGCCCTGGTCGGCGGAGAAGTCCGCCACGGCGGTGCGGGCCTCCAGGCCCAGCTCCCGCGTCACCGCGGTGAAGGCGTCGGTGCGGATGACGCTGTGCCCGAGCGCGGCCGGGCCGCTGACCCGGGCGACGCGGCGGTGCCCCAGGGCGGCGAGGTAGCGCACCGCCTCCACGACCGCGGCGGCGTCGTCGGTCCACACCGAGGCGAACGGGCCCGCCAGGCTCGGGTGTCCCACCACGACGGCCGGCAGGCCGATCTCGGCCAGGGCGGGGATGCGCGGGTCGTCCACCAGCAGGTCGACCAGGATGCTGCCGTTGACGCGCCCGCCCTGCCACCACTCCCGGTGCACCTGGATCTCCTCGTCGGCCTCGATCAGCCGCAGCAGGAGCGAGCACGAACGGCGGCCCAGGACGCTCTCGATACCGGAGATGAACTCCATGTAGAACGGTTCCAGCCCCAGCATCCGGGCCGGGCGGGCGATCGCCAGGCCCACGGTGTGCACGTTGCGCCCGGACAGCGAGGCCGCCGCCTGGTTCGGCCTCCAGCCGAGCTCGCTCGCGGCCCGCAGGATGCGCTCCTTGGTCAAGGCGGACACCCCGGGCTTGTCGTGCAGCGCGATCGACACGGCCGAGGGGGACACCCCCGCCCGTGCCGCGACGTCCTTGATCGTCGCCTTGCGCCCCCTGGCCGCCGTCGCGTCCGTCCGCCTCACGTGGCACATCCCCTTCTGTAACGGTCCACACGTCCGACCCCGGCCGCGGGGAGCGCGGCCCGTCCGGCCGTCACGACACCCGACCGGATGAAGGCAATCCTGTCAGCAAACGATCAAAGATCGGGACGTGCGTCATCTGTCGTACCAGCAGGCAGGCGCCGATTGTTGAGTAGAATTTTAGTAGATGCCACCCCGACATGCCTCCTGGTCACGCGAAAGTAACACTAGACCGTTCTATGGACACCGGGAAATGTTGCGTCTAGGTTAAGCAGCCATCAGCCGCCGGGCCGCGACGAGGTACCCGTCGCCGCGCCGGCGCAGCGCGGCGCTGCAGATCAAGACGAGGAAGTGGTACGACGTGCGAGGAACACGCGTGGTAGCAGCCGGGATCGCCATGGCGATCGGCCTCACCGCCTGCGGTGGAGGAGGGGACGGCGGCAAGGCGGGCGTGGCGGCCGTTCCGGGCGACCCGGCCAAGGTGACCGGCACGATCACGGTGCTGACGAACCGCACCGACCAGGTGCAGGACGGCACGACGGCCCGGTACGCAGCGGAGTTCAACAAGGTCTACCCCGGTGTGACGGTGAAGTTCCAGGGACTCACCGACTACGAGGGCGACGTGAAGATCCGCATGAACAGCAAGAACTACGGGGACGTCCTGCTGATCCCCAACGCGGTGCCGCTCAGCCAGTACCCGTCGTTCTTCTCCCCCCTCGGCCCGGCCTCGGAGCTGTCCGGGAAGTACGACTTCACCGACCGGGCCACGGTCGGCGGCCAGGTCTACGGCATCGCCAACATCGGCACCGCCAACGGCTTCGTCTACAACAAGGCCGTCTGGAGGCGGGCCGGCGTCACCGACTGGCCGAAGACGCCCCGGGAGTTCCTCGACGCGCTGAAGGCGATCAAGGACAGGACGGACGCGACGCCGTACTACACCAACTACCACGACGGATGGCCGCTGACGAACTGGGGCAACGCGCTCGGCTCGCCGAGCTGCGACCCGGCCGCCGGCGACAGGCTGGCCGAGACCGACGAGCCCTGGGCGCCCGGCCAGGACCTGAACGTCGTCGACACGCTGCTGCACGACATCGTCAAGGAAAAGCTCTCCGAGGACGATCCGAACACCACCAACTGGGAGAACTCCAAGAACCTGATCGGCACCGGCAAGGTGGCGACGATGTGGCTCGGCTCCTGGGCCGTGGCGCAGATGAGGGAGGCCGCGAAGAAGGCCGGCGGCGACCCCGACGACATCGGCTTCATGCCGTTCCCCACCCAGGTCGACGGCACCTTCTGCAGCGTGGTCCGGCCCGACTACCTGTACGCGGTCAACGTCAACAGCCAGGCCAAGGAGGCGGCCCGCGCCTGGATCGAGTGGTTCGTCAACTCGTCCGGGGACGCGCGCGCAGGACTGTCGATCTCGTCGGTCAAGGGCGCGCCGCTGCCGTCGAGCCTGGAGCCCTTCCAGGAGGCCAAGGTGAAGTTCGTGCACATGGGCTTCGCGAAGAACGCCCTGGTCAACGACATCGACAAGGCGTCGGAGGTCGGCCTGAACGCCCAGGACTACCGCCAGCGCATCGTCGACGTCGCCCGCGGGGCGGCCGAGGGCGACCTCGGCACGATCTTCGCCGACCTCAACAAGAGGTGGGCCGACGCCCGGTCGACGGTCGGCTGACGGAAGACGGCGCAGGCCCCGCACGCAGAGCCTCTCCGAGGAAGGAACAGATGTCCGCATTCCGTGTGGCGGGGCCCGGCGCCCCGCCCGGGGCGGCGCAGGCCGTGCCCCGGCGTCACCGGCGCAGGCCGTCCGCCCGGGGGCCGCGCCCGGCCCGCTCGCAGCGGTGGTACACCCCCTGGCCGTACCTGCTGGCCCCCCTGGCGCTGCTGGTGCTGTTCACCTACGTCCCCCGTCGTGAACATGTTCCTCTACAGCCTCACCGACTGGGACGGTTTCAGCCCTGCCAAGAACTTCGTGGGGGCCGGCAACTACGTCGACCTGTTCACCAGGCCGCGTTCCTCCAGGTCCTCACCGTCAGCCTGTTCTACCTGGCGGGCTCCGCGGTCCAGATGGTCGTGGCCCTGTACTTCGCGACCGTCCTGAGCTTCGGCATACGGCTGCGGAACCTCTTCAAGGGGATCCTCTTCTTCCCCTACCTCATCAACGGCGTGGCCATCGGCTTCGTCTTCCTCTACTTCTTCCAGCCCGGCGGCACCCTGGACACCGTGCTGGGCACCTTCGGGTCGAACCGCGCCTGTGGCTCGGCGATCCCGACCTGGTCAACACCTCGCTGGCCGGCGTCTCGGTGTGGCGCTTCATGGGCCTGAACCTGGTGCTGTTCATCGGCGCCATCCAGTCGATCCCCCCGCAGCTGTACGAGGCGGCCTCGCTCGACGGCGCGAGCCGGTGGCAGCAGTTCCGGTTCGTCATCGCGCCCAGCATCAAGCCCATCATCAGCCTCAGCGCCATCCTGGCGATCTCCGGTGCCCTGTCGGTCTTCGAGATCCCCTTCATCATGACCGGCGGTTCCAACAACAGCGAGACGTTCGTCATCCAGACGATCAAGCTCGCCTTCAACTTCAACAAGGTCGGCCTCGCGTCGGCGGCCGCGGTCGTGCTCCTGGCGATCGTGCTGCTGGTGACCTGGCTGCAGCGCCTGCTGGTCCCCGACGAGAGGGTGGAACAGTCGTGAGGACGTCGACCGGTCCCGCCGGGGCCCTCACCGCACGCGCCGGTCGCACCGGGGCCCTTGACGAACACGCCGGACGTGCCGGACGCGCCGGTCGCCGTGACGCCTTCGCGCGCGGTGACGCTCCCCCGCACGGCGGCCGCCGTGACGCTCCCGTACGCCGGGCGGTGGCGCGCCTTCTCGTGTACCTGTCGCTGGTCGTGGCCGGCGCGGTGGTGATCCTGCCGCTGGTGGCGATCCTGCTGACCTCGCTGCGGACCGCGGAGGAGATGGCGGCCAGTGACAACCCGCTCGCCGCGCCCGGCGACTGGTTCAACCTGGACAACTACCGCGTCGCCTTCACCGACGGCCAGATGCCGCAGGCGCTGTGGAACACCTCCTTCATCCTGTTCTTCTCGCTTCTCGGCACGGTCTTCATCGGCTCGATGACCGCCTACGCGGTCGACCGCTTCCGGTTCCGGTTCAAGAGGGTGGTGATGACCCTCTTCCTGGTCGCCGCCCTCGTCCCCGGCGTGACGACGCAGGTCGCCACCTACCAGGTCGTCAACGGCCTGGGGGTGATGGACACCCACTGGGCTCCCGTCCTTCTGTACATGGGGACCGACATCGTCTCCATCTACATCTTCCTGCAGTTCATCCGATCGATCCCGACGTCCCTGGACGAGGCGGCCAGGCTGGACGGCGCGACGTCGCTCACCATCTACTGGCGCGTCATCATGCCGCTGCTGCGCCCGGCGATCGCCACCGTGGTCATCGTCAAGGGCGTCGCGATCTACAACGACTTCTACATCCCCTTCCTGTACATGCCCTCCGAGGGGCTCGGTACGATCTCGACGTCACTGTTCCGGTTCAAGGGGCCGTACGGGGCGCACTGGGAGGTCATCTCCGCGGGCGCCGCGCTCGTCATCCTGCCGAGCCTGATCGTCTTCCTGGCCCTGCAGCGGTTCATCTACAGCGGCCTCGTCTCGGGAGCCACCAAATGACTCGACCGGCGATGAGCGAGGGGCGCACCGCGCACATCGCGTGGCGCCTGCACCGGCCCGCCGACCACACCGCCGACGCCGACGACACCGCCAATGCCGGCAGCACCGGTGCCCCGCCCGCGCTGCTGCTCCTGCACGGGTTCACCGACTCCGCCGCCTGCTGGGAGCCGGTCGTGCCCGCGCTGACCGGCATCGGTGGCATCGGTGGCATGGGCGGCATCGGTGGCGTCGGTGGCATCGTCGCCACCGACGCCCGCGGCCACGGGGACTCGGGCCTTCCCGACGGGCCCGTGGGGCCGGAGCGGCACGCCGCCGACCAGGCGCTCGTCCTCGACGACCTCGGCGTCACCGAGCCGGTCGTCGTCATCGGGCACTCCATGGGCGCGCTCACCGCGCTCACGCTGGCGGCCACCCGGCCGGAACTGGTGGCCGCGCTCGTCCTGGAGGACCCGCCCCCGTACGGGATGGGCGCCGGGCCGCGCGGCGTGCCGTCCTGGCTCGCCGACCTGCGCTCCCTGGACCTTCCCGGGCGCCTCGCGTACGCCCGCGAGCACCACCCGGCCTGGAGCGAGGCCGAGCTGCCACCGTGGGCGCTGAGCAAGGAGCAGATCGACCCGCGCTACTGCGAGCGGCCCGGCACGGCCCTGGACCCCCTCCACGACCTGGCACCGGACGTGCGCTGCGACACGCTGCTCGTGTACGGCGACGCCGACCTCGGCGGGATGGTCGCCGACGCCGACGCGGACACGTTCCGGAAGGCGGCGGCCGGCACCGTGACGACGGTCCGCGTGCCCGGCGCCGGGCACAACGTCCGGCGCGACACCACCGGCGCGTACCTGCGCGCGGTACACGCCTTCCTGGACGACGTGCGCTCGCGGCCACCGCGCTGAGCGACCCCGACCCCGACCCCGACCCGGGCCGACCCCGACGCAGCGCGGCACGGGTCCCCCCTGCCCGGACACCGTCCCGGACGGTCGCGGGCCCCTCGCCGTCCTCCCGGCGGGGAACACGGCCGCGCGGGCCCAGGATTGTAGCCAATGCGGAGCCGCCCGCGGGCGGGCGCGGTGCGGCCCCGGGCACGTCCGTGTGCAATGGGCCCATGGCTGCCTTATCGATGTGGACCGACCTGCTCCAGACCCGATCGGCCCTCTGCCTGGGGATCGCCCCCTCCCCCAAGTGGCTGCGGGCCTGGAGGATGCCCGACGACGTGGACGGGGCGCGGCGGATGTGCGAGGTGGTGCTGGAGGCCGCGGGCGACCGGGTGTCCGCCTACCGGATCCAGGTGCCGTTCTTCGCCCGGTTCGGCGCCGCGGGCACGGCCCTGCTGCGTGACGTCGTCGACGGCGTGCACGAGCGGGGCTCGCTGGCGGTGCTGGACGCGAAGGTGTGCGACGCCGACGACACGATGGACTCCTACGCCGACCTCTACCTGGGGCCCGGCAGCGTGCTGGGCGGTGACGCGGTGACGGCGACCCCGTTCATGGGATTCGCCTCCCTCGGCCCGCTGCTGCGCCGGGCCCGTGACAGCGGGACGCTCGTCATGGTGCTCGTGCGCACCTCCAACCACGCGGCCGGCGGGGTGCAGGGCGCGGTGACGGGCTCGCGCACCGTGGCGCAGCGTACGGCCGACGAGGTGCAGGGGTGGAACGACGAGAACGGGGTGGCGGCAGCGGCCGTGGTCGGGGCCGATCGCGAGGAGGCCGCCGAACTGGTGGCCCGGATGCCGTCGGCGGTCGTGGAGCTGCCGGGTCTCGGCCGGGCCGGACGCGCCACCGGTGACCTCGTCGCCGTGGCCGCCGGTGCCCCCGGGCGCGCCGTGCTGCCGATCACGACCGGTGTGCTGCGCCATGGACCGGACGTCGCCGCGCTGGCCGCGAGCATCGCGACCTGGCGGGAGGAGATCGGGGCGGAGGTCCCGGCGTGCTGATCGAGCTGCGGCCGGGCACCTCGCGGGAGGCCGCCGAGGAGGTGGCCGCGCGGGCCGGGGCACATGAGGACGTCACCGCCTGGCCGGTGTGCCTGGCCGGCCGGTCGTTCGTCGTGGTGAGCGGCGACGAGTCCCTCGTCCGCGTGCCCGACTCGCCCGCCGTGCTGGCCCGCCGTCCCACCCCCGACGGCCACTGGCTGGTACGGCGGGAGAGCGGTGTGGCGCCGCGCGAGGTCACGATCGGCCCCGCCCCGCCATCCGGTCCCCCGAGGTCCGGCTCCGCGGCTCCCCGTACCGCGCCCGGAGAGCCCGGAAAACCCGGGGAGGCAGGTGACGTGATCCGCGGCGCGGTCGTCGGGGGGCCGCGGCTGTGGTGGGCGGCGGGGCCGTGCGCGCTGGAGTCCCCGTCGGACGCGCTCGAGACGGCGATGGCGGTCAGGGCGCAGGGGGCGCACGCCCTGCGGGCCGGCCTGTACAAGACCCGCAGCAGCCCCTACCACTTCCCCGGCAAGGGCAGGCGGGGCCTGGAGACGCTCGCGGAGATCCGGCGGGCGGCGGCCATCCCCGTGATCACCGAGGTGTGCGACCCGCGCGAGGTGCCCGCGACCGCCGAGGTGGCCGACTGCCTTCAGGTGGACGGGCGGCAGATGGACAACCGCCCGCTCCTGGCCGAGCTGGGGGCCCAGCCCCGGCCCGTGCTGCTGATGCGCCGGCCGCAGGCGAGCCTGGACGACTGGCTGCGGGCGGCGGAGTTCGTCCTTTCCCGGGGCAACAACGCCGTGGTGCTCTGCGCGGGCGCCTCGGGGACGCCGCCGCTGCCGGGCTTCGGGGCGATCGCCGCCCTGCGCGCCCGTACCGGCCTGCCCGTGGTCTTCGACCCCAGCCACAGCACCCGTTCGGCCTCGCTGGTGGCGCCGGCCTCGCTGGCGGCCGCGGCGTACGGCGCGGACGGGCTGCTCATCGAGTCGTGCCCGAAGCCCGGGAGGATGTACCGGCCGGGCGACGCGGCCCACATGTTCCCTCCCGAGTCCCTGGCGGACCTGGTCTCCGCGTGCGAGCGGACCCGGGACTCCGCACGATCCCTGGCGGTTCCGCGATGACTGTTTCCACTGGTTCCCCCTCGTCCACGACCACCCCGCCGCCCGCCGCGACCTCGCCGACCACCGTGACCACGCCGACCACGGCGACCACGGTGACCTCGACGACCTCGGTGACCGGCGCGTCGTCCCCCGCGGGCCGTTCGGCCTCCCACGGCACGGTGTCCCGTCCGGCGAGCTGGCTGGTGCCGCTGCACAGACCGGCGCGGCCCCGCGCACGGCTGGTCTGCGTGCCCAACGCCGGGGGCGGCGCCACGACGTTCCGCGGCTGGGCCGACCTGCTGCCCGGTGACGTGGAGCTGTGGGCGATGCGCTCACCCGGCAGGGAGACCCGGATCGCGGAGAAACCCCCGCACCGGCTGTCGATGATCATCGATCCGGTGATCGACGGGCTGTCGCGGCTGGAACCGCTGCCGTTCGCGCTGTTCGGGCACAGCATGGGCGCGCTGGTGTCGTTCACGGTGGCGCGGCGCCTGCGCTCACGCGGCCTGCCGGGCCCGGGGCGGTTGTTCGTGTCGGGCTGGAACGCGCCCCAGTGCAGGGACGGCATGCCGCGGCTCGGCCGGCTGGACGACGAGGAGCTGATGCGGGTGCTGCACCGGCTGGACGGCATCCCGCCGGAGGTGATCGGCAACCCCGAGCTGATGAGCCTCATCATGCCGGTGCTGCGGGCCGACCTGAACGCCGCGGAGTCCTACGTCCACGAGGACGAGCCGCCGCTGGCCTGCCCGATCTCGGTGTTCGGCGGGAACGGCGACCCGACGACGACGGCCGGTGGGCTGGGCGCGTGGAGCGCGCAGACCGGTTCGGCGTTCCGGCTGCGGCTGCTTCCCGGCGGGCACTTCTTCATCCACACCCAGCGCCGTACGCTGCTGCGCGCGATACGGGCGGACCTCGGCACCTGCCGGTGAGCGCGGGCCCGGACGGGGCCCGGCCCGGGCCCCGTCCGGGAGGGACGGGGCGGGACCGGGACGGACGTGGCGGACGGGCCGGGACGGGGGCCGGCGCTCCCGGACGGTGACCTGCCCGTGGAACGACGGGACGGTCCCGGGCGGGCTCAGCGCTTCTTGGCGGTGAGCTTCCCCGTGGTCAGGACGGCCTCGGTGCCGTAGAAGCGGCCGACGCGCTCGACCTCCCGCTCCAGTTCCTTGGTCCGGCCGGAGCCGAGCTCGACGAACGACTCGACCTTGACCTCCAGCCTGCCGCCCTTCTCCTTGCGCTCCCACATCCCGGCCACGACGCCGTCGACGAGCATGATCTGGTGGGCGACCGCGCCCTCGTACTTGCCGCGGCCGTGCTCGAAGACGCGCGCGGCGGTGTCCTTGGGCACGACGACCTCCTTGGGCCCGCTGCCGAGGACGTAGGCCTCGTACTGGGGCAGCAGCCGCAGGCAGTTCCGGTCGGACGGCCAGCGGCCCTCGTCGGAGGCCAGCACGTACGCCTTGCGTCCCTCGACCTCGACCTGGGCGACCTCGTCGCCGAGCGACTCCAGCGCCTCGCGCGCCTCGGGCGGCCTGAGCGCGAACCAGCGGGCCAGGTCCTGGTGGGTCGCGGGCCCGTACGCGCGCAGGTACCGGCGCACGATCTCCATCGCCGACTCCTCCGGGTCGGGCTGGTCCTTGGCCTCGACCTTCAGCCCGGCCCACCGGTCGGGCCTGACGTAGGTGACCTTGGCGCCCCGCACCGGCCCGAAGCAGAGCACGCCGAGGTAGGCGACGGGACGCAGCAGCTCGCCCCAGTTGGAGGTGAGCTTGTCCTTGGCCCAGGCGCCGACCCGGCCGGAGACCTCCTTGGCCAGCTCCTCGCGGGTCAGGCACTCCCCGTCCAGCGCCTCGCGGACCGCGTCGACGAACGCCTCGCCCTGCTTGGCGGTGAGCCCGTGGTGGGCGTGCCAGCTGCCCTTGGCCCGCCAGTAGGGCTTCCAGCGCATGGCCGCCATCCACAGCGCCAGCTCGTCGGCGGCGTGCACGTGCAGGGTGCCGCGCAGGCTGTACGTCTTGATCAGCCGTTTCTTGTCGTACAGCTCCGCGCGGACCTGCTCCTGCGTGGCGTCCTTCACCCGTGACCCGATGGCCAGCTCGGCCGCGGCGGCGACCTGCGACTGGATCCCGCACACGTCGCGTACGGGTTTGCGCAGGTCGCCGGAGACGGGTTTCACGAGGTGGTGGCGGGCCAGCCGCCGCGCGTGGACCTGATCCCAGGTGAGTGAGTTCATGGCCTGTGCTTCTACCCCATGGGATGACGCTTCTACCCCATGGGGTGCAGCCGAACCTGGACGTGCTTGACGCCGTTGATGACGGGAGAGCGCAGATGGTCGGGCGGCGCGAGCAGCTCGGCACCCGACACCGAGGACACCAGCTCGTCGAGGAAGACCGTGAGCTCCAGTTCCGCGAGGGCGGCTCCCAGGCAGAAGTGCGGTCCCGAGCCGAATGCGACGTGCCCGTTGCGGGAGCTGCGGGGACGCCCGACGTCGAACACCTCCGGCGCGTCGAACACGCGTTCGTCACGGTTGGCGGAGGTGTGCCAGATGACGACGTCCTGCCCCGGCCGGATGGTCTTGCCGTGCAGCTCGGTCTCGCGGACGGCGCGGCGCAGCACGTGCCGGCTGGGCGAGGTCCAGCGCAGCAGCTCGCCGACCGCGTTCGGCATCAGCTCGCGTTCCTTGCGCAGCCGCTCCCACTGGTCGGGGTGCTCCATGAAGGCCAGCAGTCCCCCGACGGCGGCGTGCCGGGTGGTCTCGTTGCCTCCGAGCATCAGCACGTCGAAGAAGAGCAGGCACTCCTCCTCGGTCAGCACCCCGGCGTCCTGGGAACGGGCGAGCAGGCTGACGATGTCGTCGCCCGGTGACCTGCGGCGCTTCTCCACCAGGCCCTGGCAGTACAGCAGGAGCTGGCCGTGCGCCTGGGCGGCGTTGGCGCGCACGTCGGAGGTCATCTGGTACTCGCTGTCGTGCGAGCCGAAGGCCGTGGAGGTGAGCCTGAGCATCAGGTCCCAGTCCTCGCGCGGCACGTCGAGCAGCGCGGAGATGCCCGCGACGGGCAGGGCCGCCACGACGGTGGCGAAGTCGCAGTCCCGGCGCTCCAGGGCGTCGGCGAACACGTCCTTGACGACCGAGCGCAGGTAGGGCTCGAGCGCGGCGATGGCCCGCGGCGTGAAGCACTTGTTGACCAGCTTGCGCAGCTCGGTGTGCCGCGGCGGGTCGGTCGTGTTGATCATCTTTCCGGATCCCTGGTCACCGGTGTTGCGGTGCGGGCCCAGGGTGTTGGTCTGGTTGGAGCTGAAGGTCCGGGGGTCCTTCTGGACCTTCACGCAGTCCTCGTACCGGGTGACCGACCAGAAGCCGGGTTCCTTGCCGTCGGGGTTCCAGTAGAGCGGATCGTTGTCGCGCAGGTGGCGGAAGACCTCGTGGGGCCTGTCGCCGACGTGCAGATCGGCATCGGCCAGATCAACGTCAGTCATTGGGAACTTCCCATTCCTCGGAGAATTCTCCGGTAGAAGTCATCTCGCCGGCGGGATGGCGGTGATTGACCGGCGGGGCGGGTCCGACTAATGCGAGGGCGGGATTATAGGCCGACCTCCGGCCCTTCGCCCGGGTGTTTTTCCGCGTTTCCGGTGACATGGTTATCGTCCTCCCATGGTTCTACGTGTCAAGCTGACTCTGTCACTGCTCACGGCCTCCGCCCTGGTGGGAGGCGCTGCTCCGCCGGTGGAGCGGCCTGTCGCGGTAGAGGCCGCGAGACCGTTCACGATGCAGGACTTCATGACCACGAAGAAACTCGGCCAGGCCGTCCCCTCCCCGGACGGTAAAGCCGTCGCGGTGGTCGTGAAACGCGGTCCCGGCGAGTCGACCAGATATGGCGCATCATTTGTCGACGGAAACGAGCGCGCCGACATCTGGGTGGCCGACGGCGACGGCCCGGCCCGCGACGTGACGCACGGCGTCAAGGACGGCACCGGCCACTACAACCCGGTGTGGTCGCCCGACGGGCGCATGCTGGCCTTCGCCTCCACCCGCGGTGGCGACGACGTGTTCCTGCACGTGTGGAACCGCGAGACGGGCGAGATCCGCAAGCTGACCCCGCGCGGGGTGCAGACGATGACGAACGCCTCCGGCTACCTGATCCAGTGGCTGGACGCGCGGCGGGTCGCCGCCCCGATGGTGAACGCCGGCCGCTGGACCCTGGAGTACGGGCAGTGGCTGGAGGCCCAGCGCGTCGCCCCGAAGGAGTGGGCCAAGGTCGAGCGCGGCAAGGAGGACACCGCCTTCGTGTTCGACAGCTCCGCGACCGACGGCCAGGACGCGCTGGACGAGCAGGTCGCGGTCATCGACGCCGTGACCGGCACGATCACCTCGGCGGGACCGGCCCGCACCTACACGGCGGGCAACCTGGTGGCCGACCCGACCGGGCGGCACATCGCCCGGGTGGACGACCTCGGCCCCACCCCGGCGCGTCCCGGCCGGCTCAAGCGGATCATGGAGCGGCGCACGCAGCTGGCGATCGCCTCCGCCGCGGGCGGGCAGCCGCGCGTGGTGACCGACGTGCCGAGCCCCTCGGTCACCGTGCAGCCCCGCTGGGCGGCCGACGGGAGCAACCTGCTGATCGTCGGCAAGGCCACCCCCGAGACGCCCGACCCGTTCACCGCCTACCTGGTGCCCTCCGCCGGGGGGAAGGCCGTCCCGCTGGCCGCCGACCGGCTGCTGGCCACCGGCCTGCTGTGGGGGGCGGGAACGCCGCTGGTGCGCGGCGCGAAGGTCAAGGACGCCGCCGACCCGGCGGCCCGCCAGGACTGGTGGGCGTTCGACCCGGCGGACCCGGCCGCCAAGCCGCGTGACCTGACCTCGCGGTTCAAGGTCCCGCCGCTGGAGCTGGTGCCGGTGGCCGGCGGCGTGCTGGGCGTGGCCGACGGGCGCGCCTGGCTGATCGACCCGCGTACCGGGCAGGCGCGCGACCTGAACGCCACCGGTGCCGCCCCGCTGGCGGAGCTGGCCTGGCCGCTGGACGACGGGGTCAGGCGCAACGGCGTGCGTCCCACCGACCGGGGCGGCGCCGAACCGGCCAACCCCCGCCTCGACCGTGACTTCCCCGTGGTGCTGGCGCGCGACACCAAGGGCGGCCTGTACGAGCTGGCGCCCGGCGGCTCGCCCGTGCTGACCCCGCTCCCGACGCCCCACCCCGAGGCCGGCGTCGCCGGGTACGCCCCCGCGAGCCGCACCGCGGTCTTCGGGGCGGGCGGCGACCAGGGCACCGCGCTGTGGACCACCCGCGCCGGGCGTCACACCCAGCGCCTGTCGCTGAACGCCCACCTGGCCCAGGTGGCCGTCCCCGAGCGCAGGCTCGTCACCTACAAGGGGGCCGGCGGGGAGAAGCTGACCGGCGCGCTGCTGCTGCCGCCGGGTCACCGCGACGGGCAGCGCCACCCGCTCGTCGTCAACGTGTACGGCACGCGGATGATCTCCACGCTCAAGGACGTGCCGGAGTTCATGGTGAACAACCCGAGCTACCTGACCCTGCAGTTCATGACGGCCAGCGGCTACGCCGTGCTCGTCCCCTCGATCCCCCGTCCCGTGGGCAAGGCGGCGGCCGAGCCGATGACGTGGCCCACCAAGCCGATCATGAACGCGGTGGACGCCGCGATCGACGAGGGGGTGGCCGATCCCGGGCGGCTGGCGGTGATGGGGCACTCCTTCGGCTCCTACAACGTGCATGCGCTGGTCACGCAGACCGACCGGTTCGACGCGGCGATCGCCATCTCCGGCTTCTCCGACGTGATCAGCACCTACGGGGTGTTCGACGCCCGCTTCCGCTACACGCAGCGCGCCCAGGAGTGGTTCGCCCCGGCCTACATCGAGGACCCGGCGTTCGAGTTCGGCCTGGGCAAGCCCCCGTGGGAGGACCCGCAGAGGTACGTGCGCAACAGCCCGCTCCTGCACGCCGGGAAGATCAAGACGCCGGTGCTGATGCTGCACGGCGAGCGTGACTACCTGACCCACACCGGCTCCGAGGAGATGTACACGGCGCTGGCCCGCCAGGCCAAGAAGGTGCGGCTGGTCAGCTACTGGGGCGAGGCGCACATGCCGTACTCGATCGTCTCCCCCGCGAACTTCCGGAGCATGATCGAGCAGGAACTGGACTGGCTCCGCCTGAACCTCAGGGCAGGCACCCCGTGAGGCTCTTCTCGCCCGCCCAGGAGCGGGCCTGGCTGGAGCACCGGATCCGCGGTGACGCCGTACCGGACGGGATCTCCCTGCGGCTGCGGCTGACCGGCCCCCTCGACGAGAAGGCGCTGGGCTCGGCGCTCGGGGACCTGGCCGAGCGGCACGAGGTGCTGCGCTGGTCCCTGCCCACCCGCGGGGACGGGCCCCGCCCGGTGGTGTCGGCCGGGGGCCTGCCCGCGCCGCGGCCGGTGCCGGTCGGTCCCGAGCGGCTCGGCGCGGCACTGGCCGAGCTGGACGCCAGGCCGTTCGACCTGGTGACGGGGCCTCTGGCGCGCGCGTCGCTGCTGGCGCTCGGTCCCGAGGAGCACGTGCTGGTGCTGCGCATGCATCCGTGCGTCGCCGACGAGGGCTCGCTCCCCGTGCTGGCCGCCGACCTGGCCGAGCTGTACCGGTCCCGGGCCGAGGGCGACGCGCCGCGCCTGCCCGAGGTGCCCCGCCCCCCTGGTCCTTCCGGCCTCTCCGGCCCGGCCGCGTCCCCCGGCGCCTTCACCGCGAACACACCGGACGCGGGGGCACCGGGCGGGAGGTCACCGGAGGCGGAGACACCGGACGCGGAGGCACCGGAGGCCGGGGAACGGGGGTTCTGGCGCGAGGCGCTGCGGGACGTGCCGCCGCTGGAACCGGCCACCGACCGTCCCCGCCCCGGGCGCCGCTCCGGCGCGGGTGCGGCGCACCGCTTCGAGGTGACCGTTCCCGCCGGGCCGGGCTCCCCCGCGCTCACGGTGCTCGCGGCGTTCGCCGTCGTGCTGTCACGCTGCTCGGGCCAGGAGCGCTTCACGATCGGCGTGCGCGCCGACGGCCGCCTCTCCGGCCTGCTCGGCGGGGAACCGAACGCGCTCGCCGCCGTCGCGGGACCGCTGGACGACCTCGTCCCCCTGCCCGTGGACCTGTCCGGGGACCCGGACCTCGCCACCTTCTCCGCCCGCCTGGACCGGGCCGCCTCCGACGCCTGGCGGCACCGGCTGCCGTTGCAGGACGTGGCCTCCGCCCTGGCCCCGCCCCGCGACCCCAGCCGGGGCGCGCTGTTCGACGTGGCGTACGGCGTCGTGCCCCGTCCGGTCGCGCACGAGGCGGCGGGCCTGCGTCTCGAACCGCTGGGCGACCCGGAGGGCCTGCCCGCGCGGACGGCCTGCGACCTGGACCTGCGCCTGCACACGGGATCACCGGACGCGGACGGCCGCGCACCGGACACCGGCGGCGACGCACCGGGCGACGGCTCCCGGCTCCGGGCGACGCTCACGTACGCCACCGACGTCTTCGACCACGGCACGGTCGAGCTGATGGCCGCCCGGCTGAACCGGCTGCTCGGCGAGACGGCCCGCTCCCCCGCGCGGCCGGTGCTCGATCTGCCGCTCGACGACCGCTCGGGCCCGATCCCGGGCCCGCCCGCGGCGGTGGACCTCGACGCCCCCGGCTCCACCCTGGCGGCGCTGATCGCCGCCCAGGCGGGACGTACCCCCGACGCGCTCGCCGTGGACGGCGACGACGGGCGGCTCACCTACCGCGAGCTGGACGAGCGCGCCCGGGAGCTGGCCGGATGGCTGGCCGCCGAGGGGGTGGGCCCCGGGACCGTGGCCGCGATCTGCCTGCCCCGCTCGGCCCGGCTGGTGACGGTCGTGGCCGGGGTGCTGTACGCGGGCGGGGCGTTCCTTGCGCTCGACCCGTCCCAGCCCGCCCCGCGGCTGGAGTACCTGCTGTCCGACGCGGCGGCGGCCGTCCTGGTGAGCTCGGCGGAGATCCTCTCCGGCCTGCCGGAGGGCGGGGGACGCCGCCTCGACCTCGACCGGCGCGACCCTGCCGTGACCGCCCCGGTGCGGCCCGCCGGGCCGCGCGACCTCGCGTACATGATCTACACCTCGGGTTCGACCGGGCTGCCCAAGGGGGTGCTGCTGGAGCATTCGGGCGCGTGCAACCTGGTCATGGCCCTCGCCCCTGAGCTGGGCATCGGTCCCGGGGTGCGGCTGCTGCAGTTCGCGCCGCCGACCTTCGACGCCTGGGTCTGGGAGGTGTTCACCACGCTGGTCTCCGGCGGCACCCTGTGCGTGCCGGAGGCGGGGAACATCCTCGTCGGCCGGGCGCTGAGCAGGTGCCTGTCGGAGCGCGAGGTGAACGCCGTGCTGCTGCCCCCCTCGGTCATCGCGACGCTGCCCGGCGACGACCCGCTGCCCGGCCTGCGGGTGCTGGTGACCGGCGGGGAGGCGTGCACCCCCGAGCTGGTCGAGCGCTGGGGCACCGGCCGGCGCATGGTCAACGCCTACGGGCCGACCGAGGCGACCGTCATCGCCACCCTGGCCGACTGCGCGCCCGGTGAGGGCGTGCCGCCGATCGGGCTGCCCATGGCGGGGGCGTACGCGCTGGTGCTGGACGCCGCGGGGCGTGCCGCGCCGCAGGGCGTGCCCGGCGAGCTGTACGTGGGCGGCGCGGGCGTGGCCCGCGGCTACCACCGGCGGCCCGCGCTGACCGCCGAGCGGTTCGTCCCCCTGGCCCGTCCCGTGCCCGCGGCGCCGGACGCGCCGTCGTCCCCGGCGGGGAACGGATCTCCGTCCCCGGCACCGGCCGGGCCGCCGTCCTCGGCAATGTCCTCAGCGACGTCCTCAGCAACGTCCTCGGCGGCGTCCGGCGCGCGGCTCTACCGGACCGGTGACCTGGTACGGCAGCGTCCCGACGGGCGCCTCGACTTCGTCGGCCGGGTGGACCACCAGGTCAAGCACCGCGGCTACCGGATCGAGCTGGGCGAGATCGAGCAGACGCTGCGGGCCTGTCCCGGGGTGGACGACGCGGCGGTGACGCTGGAGGACGAGCAGCTGGTCGCCTACGTGGCCGCGTCGGTTCCCGCTTCCGCCCCCGCCTCTGATCCCGTCCCTGCCGCCGGTCCCGTCCCTGCCGCCGGTCCCGGCCCTGGTCCCGGTCCTGACCCGGGCCGCGCCTCGGTTCCCGCACCGGTGACGGCGAGGGACGCCAGGGCGTGGACGGCCGGACGGCTGCCCGGCTACATGGTGCCGGGGACCGTGCACGTGCTGGACGAGCTGCCGCTGACCACCGCGGGCAAGATCGACCGCCGTCGGCTGGCCTCCTCGGCCGCCCGCGCGGGGAACCGGTCGGACGGGCCGCGCGACCGGCTGGAGCTGGAGGTGCTGGAGGCCTTCCGGCGGGTGCTGGACGAGCCCGGGATCGGCCCGCACGACGCCTTCTTCGCGTCGGGCGGCGACTCCCGGCTCGCGGTGACACTGCTCGGCCGCCTGCGCGGCGGCCTGCGCCGGCCGGTCGCGGCCCGTCTGCTCTGGGAACACCCCACGGCAGCCGGGCTGGCCTCGGCCCTGCGCGAGCTCCGGTAGGCCGGCGAGAACAGGCCGGGGAGAACAGGATGGCGAAGACAGGGCCGGCGGGCCGAGGGCCGTCACGGTGACCCCCCCGGTCACCGTGACGGCCCTCGGCCCGCCGGTCACATGGAGGGTTCCGCCCCCGGTGCCGGGGTGGCCACCTTGGGCTCGCGACGCAGCAGGGCCCGCAGCCTCTTCTCGATCGGGTACTCGTACAGCCGGTACAGGCCCCAGGAGAGCAGCACGCTGACCACCAGGCCGGCCAGTGCGTACGGCAGGTGCGCCCAGGTCGGCTGCGGGAAGTCGTAGAGCGACTGCCGCCCGAACGCGTGCTTGGCCATCGGGAAGAGCACCAGGAAGTGGATGAGGTAGAAGGCGTAGGACCACTGGCCGAGCGCCACCAGCGGGCGGGAGCTCAGCACGCTGCGCCGGCCGGCCAGGTCGTTGGTCGCCGCCGCTGCGATGAGCAGCGCGAACACCACGATGCTGCCCCGGTTGGCGGCCTCGGCCAGCGCGGTCGGCCAGACGCCCGACAGCGACCAGGCCCACAGGGCCGCGAAGTAGCCGACCGTGACGGCGGTCGCCGTGCGCAGTCCCACCGGGCAGCGCCAGCCCCGGCGCACCGCGGCGGCGATCACGATGCCCAGCACGAACTCGCTGACCCGCGAGATCGGCGAGTGGGTGGCGAAGTAGTAGAGGTCGGAGGTGAACCAGTTCTCCCCGGTGAGCTGCGGGTTGGCCAGCCAGAGCCACACGCGTGTGCCGATGCTGATCGCGATGAGCGCGGCGGCGATCATCACCATCTGGCGCAGCGTGCGCCGCACGATCGGGCGTACCACGAAGGGGAAGACCGCGTAGAAGAACGCCTCGCACGACAGCGACCAGGAGACGGTGTGCGGCACGGCGTCGCTCTGGAACGACGACGGGAACCAGGCCTGCACCATGAGCAGCGTCGCGACCGTCCACCACACCAGCGCGGTGCCGCCCTCGGTGGCCCACAGCTGGCCGCCGACGAGCAGCGCGACCGCGGCGGCGGTGGTGATGAACAACGACGGCCAGATCCTGGCGAAGCGGCGCCAGTAGAACTTCGGGGCGGTGTCGTCGTCGAAGAACGTCCAGGTCAGGACGTAGCCGGACAGGACGAAGAAGAACGTCACCCCGGCCGTGCCGAGGATGAACAGATCGTTGACGTAGGGCAGGGGCAGCAGGATCGCGACGTGGCTGAAGAACACGCCGAACGCGGCGAACCATCGCAGCCCGGTCAGCGATTCCAGCCGCGTCCTCGGCGGCCCTTCGATCGTGGCCGCAGAGGACCTGGTCAGCGCCGATGTCATGACGCCGTCTCCTTTCCCGCGAGGCCGGCCTGGGCGCGGCGCTCGTCGATCAGTGCCGCCTGTTCACGGACGGTCGCGTGACGCAGCAGGTCGGGCAGCTCCACCTCGACGCCGAACGCCACCTCGTAGCGCAGGCTCAGCCGGGCCAGGGTGAGCGAGTGGCCGCCGAGGTCGAGGAACCCGTCGGAGGCGCCGATCTCCTCCACACCGAGCAGCTCGCGCCAGATGCCGGCGACCTCCTCCTCGGTGCCGCCCGCGATCGGCACGTGACCGCCCTCGTCGCCGGGGGCCTCGGGGCTGGGCAGCTCGTCGTGGGCGACGTCCCCCGCGGCGGTCCTGGGCAGGGCGTCCAGGACGGTGACGGAGGCGGGCACCTGGTACTCGGGCAGGTGCGCGGTGAGCGTCCTGGGGTCGATGTCCTGTCCGACGACGTAGGCGGCGAGCCGCTCGTGGCGCACGTCCACGGCGGCCTCGGCGACGCCGGGCCGGTCGGCCAGCGAGCGGGCCACCTCGTCGGTGTCCACCCGGAACCCGCCGACGGTGAAGATCCGGTCGAAGCGGCCGAGCAGTTCGACCGAGCCGTCGGCCAGGGTCCGGCCGCGGTCGCCCGTGGCGGTGCCGCCGATGTGGATCTCGCCGGGGACGCCGGTCGCGGCGGGCCGTCCCGCGCGGTCGACGACCTCGATCGCGGCACCGGCCAGCGGTTCCCCGAGGGGCACGCCCCTGCGGGGCTCGGCGAGCGGGTCGACGCGGTGGGCCGCGGCCCAGCGCTCGCCGTACAGGGTCCAGGTCGGGACCCTGGCGGCCAGGTCCCTCGCGAGGCCCGGGGGGGTGGCGGCATCGCACAGCGCGGTGAACGGGCGGTCCCGGGGCAGGCCGTCGCGCTCCAGCAGCGTCCGCCAGACGGACGGCGGGGCGTGCACGACGGTGGCGTCCCCGGCGAGGGCCTCCGGCCGCCCGGCGTCTCGGGCGGCCTCGGGCGGCGCGACCAGCAGGCGCGCGCCGTGCCGCAGGGCCAGCAGCGCGGCCTGGCCGAAGGCGTCCGAGGAGGGCGGGGCGAAGGTGAGCACGGTGTCGGCGGCGTCCAGGCCGATCCGCGAGGCCAGGTCCGCGATCCGCGCGGCGCCCCCGGGGACGGCCGCGGAGGGGTCGGCCTTGAGGCGGGCGTACCACCAGACCACGGGGTCGGGGCTGTCGGCCGACGGCGGTTCGGCGCCCGCGCGCACGGCGGGTGCCAGGGCCTCGGCACGCGCGTCGAGCTCGGCGTACGTCAGCGTGCCCTGCGGTGTGGTGACGGCGGGCGCGTCCGGCGCGAGCTGTACCCGCTCGGCCAGGACGGCGGCGTCCCCCTCGGCGCCGCCGTCCCGCGGGGCGGGCAGGCGCGGCGCGGCGGGCAGCGGGAGGTCGATGACGGGCCGGTCGGGGTGGGTGCAGGCCTCGGTGACCAGGAGCGTGAACTGCTCGGCGATCACCTCGATCGAGGCGGGGTCGAACAGGTCGTCGTTGTAGCCCCACAGGCCCGCCATGCCGTCGCCGTCGACGCTGAAGTCGACCATGAGGTCGAAGTGCGACACCTCGACGTCGGGCACGAACTCCGAGGCGCGCACGCCCGGCAGGTTCAGGAAGACGCCGTCGTTGTCGCGCACCCCGAGCCCGGCCTGGAACAGCGGCGTGTGGCTCTGCGGCCGCTGCGGGTGCAGCTCGCGGACGAGCTCCTCGAACGGCATCTCCTCGTGGTCGTGTCCCTCGACGGAGGCGTGGCGCACGCGGCGCAGCAGCTCGCGGAAGGTGGGCTCGCCGCGCAGGTCGAGGCGGAGGCAGATGATGTTGATGAAGCAGCCGACGAGCTCCTCCAGCTCGGGCCGGATGCGGCCCGCGGCGGGGACGGCGGTGACGATGTCGGCCTGGTCGGCGTAGCGCGACAGCAGTACGCCGTAGGCGGCCAGCAGCACGGTGAACGGGGTGGTGCCCTCGTCGCGCGCCACGGCGCGCACGGCCGCGACGACGTCGCCGGGCAGCCGGGAGCGGTGGAAGCGGCCCGCGCGGCTCCGGTGGGGCGGGCGGGGCCGGTCGGAGGGCAGGTCGAGCAGGCGGGGCACGCCGTCGAGGGTGCGGCGCCAGTAGTCGACCAGGCGGGAGCGCACCTGTTCGGTGCGCAGCCGCTCGCGCTGCCAGACGGAGAAGTCGGTGTACTGCAGGACCGGCTCGGGCGGGCTCGCCGACCCGGTGTAGATGGCCTCGACCTCGCGTCCGACGATGCCGAAGGACGGGTCGTCGAAGACGATGTGGTGGAAGGTCAGCACGAGGACGTGGTCGTCGTCCCCCAGGCGGAGCAGCAGGGCCCGGTGGAGGGGCCCGTGACGCAGGTCGAACGGCGCCAGGATGTCGTCGGCGGCCATCCGCGCGGCCTCGGCCTCGGGGTCGGGCTCGTCCGCCAGGTCGACGGAGCGCAGCACGGTGGCGGGCGCGTCGCCGACGCGCTGCACGGGCATGCCGTCGATCTCCTCGACGGTGGAGCGGAGGACCTCGTGGCGCCTGATCACCTCGCACAGCGCCCGGTCGAGGGCTCCGGCGTCAAGGGGTCCGCGCAGGCGCAGCGTGGCGGGCACGTGGTAGAACCCGAATCCCGGGTTGAACTTCTCGCCGAACCAGATGCGCTCCTGCGTTGAGGAGACCGGTACCCCCGAGCCGGGAACGTCGTGTCGCGGGATGCGGTCCCGCTCCCGCCTGCGGCGGGCGATCAGGTCGTGCACATTGTCCGCGCTCTTGGAAATCGTCATCGTCTTTTCCTCACGTCTGTGGGGTGCAGCGTGAATGCATAATTTTGCGTCAGGATATGTCCGAATAAGCGAAGGCATTTGCCCTCTATTGCGCGAAGGCGGCGAAACAGATATGGAGCTGCGAGGTGTGACGGCGCTGGTCTCCGGGGCCGGCGGGGGGCTGGGCGCGGCGACCGCGCGCGAGCTGGCGGAGGCCGGGGCGCACGTGGTCGTGGCCGACCTCGACGCCCGTACGGGCGAGAAGGTGGCCGCCGAGACGGGCGGCACGTTCGTGGAGACCGACGTGACCCGGGCGGAGTCCGTGGAGCACGCCGTGCGGGTCGCCGCGGAGGTCGCCGGACCGCTGCGCGTGGCGGTGAGCTGCGCGGGGATCGCGCCCGCCGCCCGCACGGTCGGCCTGGACGGCAGCCCGCACGACCTGGAGACCTTCGAGCGCGCGCTGGCCGTCAACGTGGTCGGCACGTTCAACGTGATGCGCCTGGCCGCCGTCGCGATGGCCGCGACCGAGCCGCTGGAGGACGGCGAGCGGGGCGTGGTCGTCAACACCTCCTCGGCCGCCGCCGACGACGGCCAGGCCGGTCAGGTCGCCTACGCCGCCTCCAAGGGCGCGGTCGCGGCGCTGACCCTGCCGGCCGCCCGCGACCTCGCCTCGGTCGGCGTGCGGGTGTGCGCGCTCTCGCCCGGCCTGTTCGACACCCCGCTGTTCGCGGCGATCCCGCCGGAGTTCCGGCGCCCGCTGGTCCGGCAGATCGTCTTTCCGCCCCGCCTCGGGACGCCCGCCGAGTTCGCGCGGGCCGTCCGCGCCGTGTGCGAGCTGGGCTATCTCAACGCGGCGGTCGTCCGGCTGGACGGCGGGCTGCGCCTGCCGAGGACGTGAAAGAACCGCGGGACGTTTGAGGGCGGATGATCCGAGCAGAACACCGGATCCATGAACGCCCGGGCATCTCGCCGGCGGGATGCGAGGTAGCGTTCCCGTACGTTTCCAAGGTCACCGATCGAGGGAGATGAAGAAATGCTCACCCCACCCGACGGAATGCCGAGAATCACCCCGGTCATCTTCTACGCCGACCTCGACAAGGCCATCGAATGGCTCATCGAGGCGTACGGATTCGAGAAGCGCAAGGTGCTGAACGACGACGACGGGAACATCGTGCACGCCGAGCTGTCGTTCGGCGAGGGCGTCGTGCAGCTGGCCGGGACCGGCGACGGCCGCAAGCACGAGCCGCAGGGCGAGGGCGAGCTGCGCCAGAGCCTGTACGTGTTCGTCGACGACGTGGACGAGCACTACGAGCGCGCCAAGGCGGCCGGAGCGGTGATCCGCGACAAGCCCGACACCCGCTTCTACGGGGACCGCAACTACACCACCGAGGACATCGAGGGCCACCACTGGGTCTTCGCGCGCCGGGTGGAGGAGATCCCGTACGACGAGATCGACACGCCGTGAGCGCCGTCGAACAGGTCAGGGAGCTGTACGAGCGCTACCCCTGCCCCTCGCTGACCGTCGGCGACGACCTGATCCTCGACCTGGCGCTCGGCATCGGCATGGTCGTCAAGGACAAGACCCTGGCGGGCAGGCGGGTGCTGGACGCCGGGTGCGGCACCGGCCACCAGCTGCTCGGCCTCGCCTCGCAGTACCCGCAGGCGAGTTTCACCGGGATGGACCTGTCGCGGTCGTCGCTCGGCGTGGCCGCGGAGCTGCGCGACCGCAACCGGCTGACCAACGTGGAGCTGGTGCAGGGCGCCATCGGCGGGGACGGGTTCGAGGGCCCCTACGACCTGATCGTGATGACCGGGGTGCTGCACTGCCTCGACGACCCCCGCGCGGGCCTGGCCTGGCTGGCCGAACGGCTGGCACCCGGCGGGCTGATGTACCTGTGGCTGTTCCACAGCTTCGGCGAGCACCAGCGGCTGATCGACCGCGAGCTGGTGCGGCTGCTGTCGGGCGGCGACACCGGCGAGGAGGGCCTGTCGGTGGTGCACCGGCTGGGGTTCGGCCGTTCGGCGGGCCGCTACGGCACGCACTCGTCGGCCACCGGGGACCCGCGCGACCAGGACGTGCTGGACGCCGACGCCTACCTGCACCCGGTCATGCGCACCCACCGCTTCGGTGACGCGGCCCGGCTGTTCGAGGGCCTCGACGGGATCGGCTGGGTCGCGCTGAACGGCGTCAACTGGGACGGGGGCGGCAAGATCCTGGACCTGGGCCGCCGTCACCCCTCCTCCCCGGTGTTCCTGTCGGACGCCGACCTGTTCGACGACGAGGAACTGCTGGCGCGTTACGCCGCGCTGCCCGTCGCCGAGCGGGCCGCGGTGATGGAACTGCGGCTGGCGCCGACCGGCTTCACCGTGGTGGCCGGGACCCCGGACGCGGAAGGGCTGTGCGAGCCCAGGATCGCGGGCAACGTCCTGCTGCGGAACGGTACGGCGTCGCCCGGCGGGACCGGCCGCTGACCGGCGCGTGTCCGGGCCGGTCCGCACGGGCCGGTCCGGGCACACCGGTCGGGCCGTGATCCCCCTCCGGCCTCGATCCCCCGGACGGTGACCGCACGGGGGACACGGAGACCCATGACCGGAGGCCGGCGGATCGCGGCGTGGGTGACATGGAACCGGCCGGGATCGGACCCGTCCGGTGGCCCCGGCCGGCGGCGAAGATCTCGCTCACGGGAGTGCCGGGCACCGGCAGGCCCGCGGCGTCAAAGAACGGTCCTCGGACCCGGGCCTCCCGGGCCCGGCTCGGCGTCGGCCGTCCGGGGCTTCCCGCGCCGGGCCAGCAGGGGAAGGGCGGCGATCTGCACGAGGGCGGCGACGCCGAGGATGCCGGTGGTGACCTCCTCCCGCCAGCCGGGGAGGTGCTCGGAGAAGCCTGACTGCTCGTTCGCGTACATCAGCAGGTTGCCCCAGGCCACGAGCAGCAGCGTCAACAGGTGGACGACCGTGAAGACGCCGATGAGCAACAGGGTGCGCGAGCGAACGCCGTGCCTGCGCAGGAGGATCCCGTACAGGGCCAGGGCGACGGCGGGCACGGCGGCGAAGGCGCACCCCCGCACCATGAGTTCCAGCGCGAAACCGGCCTCCCAGAAGGATTCCGGAGGGACCGTGGCGCGGGCGATCCGGTCGGACACGAGGTTGGCCGCGGCGAAGGCCGGAAGGAACGCCGACGGAAGCAGGAGGAGCCACGCGCTCCGCGGGGAAGGTGGAAGGACCGCGTCCCGGCGCACGACGCCGCGCATCGCGAGGAGCTGGGCGATCGCGGCGGTGGCGAGGATCACGCCGAGCAGCGGCGGATACCACGGCGGCGACACCGCGCCCATGTCGAAGGGCATCAGGGCGTATCCGCCCGACGGCTCGGGAAACCACTCGTCGTAGCCGGTGACCGGGTTCAGGACGTACACGATCGGCATCGCGGCCACGTAGGCGGCGCTCAGGAAACCCGTCCCGAGCACGAGGCCCGCGGGCCGGTGGTGCAGTCCGAACTCGACGGCGCCGAACAGCAGGGCGGCGGCGGCGAAGAAGGCCCCGAGCAGGACCAGGCGCCCTTGGGCGAAGGGGATGAAGGCGGCGACCGCCTGGGGCACCACGTGCTCGTTCGCCTCGGCGGGGGCGGTGGGAAGGCGCCCGTGCACATCGCGGACGGCGAAGAAGCCGACGACGACCGCGACGAGCCCGAACGGCAGTGGGAACCATGTCAGCTTGCCCATGACGGTCGATGATCGCATGTGGTGATCGGTCCGCCCCTGGCCCGGTGCTCCGCGTACCGGGCGGAACCGATGGAAGGCGCCGGGCGGCGGGGTCAGCAGGCGGTGTCGGTGGCCGGCAGCTCACCGGTGGTGAGGTAGCGGGTGACCGTGGCGTTGAGGCAGGCGTTCCCGTGGTGCGGGAACGGGGCGTGGGTGTGGGCGTCGATCGTGACCAGGCGTGATCCGTGGATGCGCGCGGCCACGGCCCTGCTCACGGACGGCGGCACCGCCACGTCCCGCAGGGCCGCGACGACCAGGGCGGCCGGCGCGCGGGTGCCGTCGAGCCGCACCGGCCCGTCCTTGGCGCGCGGCCAGAACGCGCAGGGGTTGATATTGGCGTTGACCGGGCCGAACAGCGGGTGACGGTCCCGCTGGGAGGCGATGTCGCGCAGGTAGACGCGCGGGTCGCGCGGCCACGGGGCGTCGGCGCAGCGGTAGGCGATGTTGGTGGCGGTGTAGTGGCCGGCGGGCACGCCGGGCACCCCCTCGGGCCGCGGAGGGCGGACGGGGAACGGCAGGGACGGCTCCCGTCCGGCCGCGACGGCGGCGAAGACCGCGGCGACGACGCCGAAGGCGCGCTCGTCGTAGATCCCGGCCACCAGCAGCGCACCCAGCTCGCCGACGGTCCAGCCGTGGCCGCCGATGACGATGGGCGCCCGGGTGGCCCGGTCGAGGATCCCGGTGAGCGTGGCGTGCACCTGTGCGGTGGTCTCCCCCAGGCCGTATTCGGAGTGCCGCCCGGCGGCCCAGGCGGCGAGGGCCACCGTTCCCTCCTCGAACGCGGGGGTGCGGCCCATCTCGTAGGGCCGCCAGATCGTGTCGGCGTTCACCGGGCTGTCCAGCACGAACCGGTCCACGCGGTGCGGGAACAGCCTGCCGTAGACGGTGCCGAGCAGTCCCGCGTACGAACCGCCCAGGTAGGAGATCTTCTCCTCGCCGAGGGCCGCGCGAACGAGGTCCATGTCGCGGGCGGCGTTCGCGGTGGTGGCGTGCGGCAGGGCCCAGCCGGAGGCCCGTACGCAGTCCTCGGCGTACCGCCGGGCCTCTGCGGCCTCGGCGGGGAAGCGTCCGGGGGCCGCGGGACGCACCCAGAACCCGCCGGGCTCCTCCCCGGGCTGCCCGCAGCCGATGGGCGTGCTGCGCTCGACGAATCTCATGTCGAACCCGACCAGGTCGTACCGGGCGCGGACCTCGGCGGACAGCGCCGGGGCGAGGCTCACGGGCAGCGGGACGCCCGGCCCGCCGGGTCCGCCGCCGGTGGTGAGCAGAACGCCCCGGCGCCGCGCCGGGTCGGTGGCGGGCAGCCGGGAGACGACGACGGAGATGGTGCGGCCGCGCGGGCGGCGGTGGTCGAGGGGGACGGTGACCCGTGCGCATCGCAGGTCCGGCGAGCTCACCCCGGCGCACGCCTCCCACCGCAGTCCCTTGCCCCCGGTGGCGCCCCCGGTGGCGCTGCCGGGTGCGGCGACCGCGGGGGCGGCCAGGGCCGCGGCGGCGACCGGTGCGAGCGCGGCGGCCGTCACGGCACGGACGAGACGTCCGGACCGGCCCTGCCCGCGCGCCGGGCCGGCCTGGACCGCGCTCGTGCCGTCCGGGGAGTCGCCCGTGGTGTCCGTCATGTCGTCACTCTCCGTCCTTCGTGCGTGCACGTCCACCGGTCGGCCCCTCCCGCCGGGCGCCCGCGACGCAGGCATCCCGGCAGGACGAGGACTTTCCGTACGGGCACGGGTCTCCCTGCCGGTCAGGCGAGCAGCTCCGAGAGCCTGGCGTCGGGATCGGCCACCGCGCGGGTGAGCAGCGCGGCCACCCTGGCGAGGCGGTCCTCGGCCTCCTTGCGGTCCCACAGCTCGATCGCGTACTCCAGGTCGAGCACGACCTGCTCCCCGGCCATGCCGGCGTACATCTCCAGCTCGTAGCGGTTGGCCCTGGTGTGCACGTAGTCGAACCCGACCTCGCACCCGGCCAGGTCCGGGACCGCGGGCCCGTCGCCCGCCCAGTCGGAGGTCACCTGGAACAGCGGCATCCTGCGCGGGTCGGGATGGATCCTCAGCGCCCGCACCACCTCGTTGAACGGGGTGCTCTGGTGCGCGTACGCCTCCAGCACGGTCCTGCGCACCCGTCCGGTCAGCTCGGCGAAGGTGGGGTCGCCACCGCAGTCCAGGCGCAGCGCCACCATGTTGACGAAGCAGCCGACCACGCCCTCCAGGCCGGGCAGCGGCCGGTTGTCCACGGTGGTGCCGATGACCACGTCGTCCTGGCCGCTCCACTGCGCCAGCATCGCCGCGAACGCCGCCGTCACCAGCATGTAGGGGGTGGCCCTGCTCTGCCGTGCCAGCGCGAGCAGCCGCCGTGACTCGGCGGGCGGCAGGCGGTGGGCGATCATCTCGGTGTCGCGGCTCTCGCGACGCCCCTCGCGCGTCCTGGGCAGGACCAGCTCGGGCGCGCCGCGCAGCCGCTCCCGCCAGAACCGTTCCGACGCCGCCGCCTCCGGGCCGCCGAGCCAGGCCTGCTCCCAGGCCACGTAGTCGGCGAAACGCAGGTGCGGCGCGGCGGGCGCGGCCTCCCGGTCGGAGTACAGGCGGCCCAGCTCGCCCACGAGCAGGCCGATCGACACGCCGTCGGTGACCAGGTGGTGCTGGACGAGGGCGAGGACGTGGTCGTCGTCGCCGAGCCGGTAGAGGGTGGCGCGCACCAGCGGCGCGACGGACAGGTCGAAGCCGGCGTCGGCGTCGCGCGCGGCGCGCCGGGCCGCCTCGGGCGCGCGGTCGTCCTCGGGCAGGCCGGTGAGGTCCTCGACGGGAAGCTCGACGCGTACGCCGGGGTCGAAGCGCAGCACCGGCACGTCGCCCACGAGCGCCACGCGGGCGCGGAGGTTGTCGTGCCGGGCGACCAGGGTGTCGAACGCGCCGCGCAGGGCGTCCACGTCGAGCGGGCCGCGCACCCGGTAGGTGACGGCGGCGATGAAGTCCCGGGCGTCGCCACCCGCGAGCTGCTCGTTGATCCAGATCTGCAGCTGCGCGGTGGACAGCGCGCAGGTGACCGGATCGCCGTCCCTGCCGCCGTCGTCGCCGCTCTCGTCACTGACGGCGCCTGCCCTGCCGCCCTGCCCGTCCCGCCTGGCCCGTCCGGCCTCCCCGGAGGCGCGGGCGTGCCCGGCGTCGGCGAGGGTGTGCTCCAGCGCGGGGTGCTTGGCGGCCATGTAGCCGGCCAGGTCGGCGGGCGTGCAGTGTTCGAACAGGGCCATCAGCGGGACGCGCACGGCGAGCACGGAGGCGATCTCGCGCACCAGCCGGGCCGCCAGCATCGAGTGGCCGCCCAGGGCGAAGAAGTCGTCGTCCGGCTCCACCTCGTCGAGGTTCATGACGCGCGCCCAGATCACGCAGAGCGCCGCCTCCAGGGCGGGCAGCTCGGCCCGCTCCTCGCGCTCCCCCGCGTCGGGCAGCAGGGCGGTCTCGACCCGCCCGTCCTCGCCGCGCGGGATCCGGTCCACCGGTACGACGACCGCGGGCACCATGTACTGCGGCAGCCGCTCGGCCAGGACGGCGCGCAGCGCCTCGGGCCGCGGCTCGTCGGCGACGGCGTAGGCGACCAGCTCACGCCCGGCGCCGCCCTCGACCGCCACGACGGCGGCGTCGCGTACGGCCGGATGGGCGCGCAGGACCTCCTCGACGTCCTCCAGCTGCACCTGGAAGGAGCCCAGGCCGACGAGCCGGTCCTCGCGCCCGCGTTCGACCACCCGCCCGTCGGGCCTGCGGGTGGCCAGGCGGCCGGTCGGGCCCGCGGTCCCGGCGTGGCGGACCAGCTGGCCGACGGCCCCGGCGGGGAGCACGTTGCCGTCGTGGTCGACCACGGTCACGTCGCCCTGGGTGAGGGTGGCCAGCTCCTCCGGGGAGATCATCGGGATCTCCGCCAGGGTCCGGGAGGGATCCTCGGCGACCGCCCGCAGCACCCGGTCGTAGTGGCGCATCACGCGGGCGATCGTGGCCTCGTCGAACAGGGCGTCGTCGTACTCGACGAAGAAGTCGACCCGGTCGCCGCGCCGCACGGCCTCCACCGCGACGTCGAACCGGGACCGGCCGCGGGTCGCCTCGGCCTCGGTGGCGGGCACGCCGCCGATGGAGCGCTCGGCCGCGCCGGCGTCCCACATGGTGAAGACGACCTGCACGAGAGGGGTGTGCCCGGCGTCGCGCTCGGGCTGCAGGAACTCCACGAGCTTCTCGAACGGCACGTACTGGTGGTCGAAGGCGTCGAAGGCCGCCTCGCTGGCCGCGTCGGCCAGCTCGGTGAAGGGCAGGTCGCCCGCCGGGCGCAGCCGTACGGGCACGATGTTGGCGAAGAAGCCGAGGGCACGGTCGAACTCGCGCCCGGGACGGCCGGGCGCGCCGGTGCCCAGCACCATGTCGCCGCGGCCGGTGTAGCGGTAGAGGGTCGCGGCGAAGGCCGCCAGCAGCACGGTGAACAGGGTGCCGCCGACCCGCTCGGCGACCTCGCCGAGCGGGCCGGTCAGCTCGGGCGCGAGCGGGAAGCGCTCGCGCCTGCCGACGCTGCTCCGCCGCCTCGGCCGGGGCCGGTCGGCGGGCAGTTCCAGTACGGTGGGCGCGCCGTCGAGGGCCTCGCGCCAGTGGTCGACGTCGGCGGCCAGGCGGCCACCGGCGAACTGGGCGCGCTGCCAGCGGGCGAAGTCGCCGTACTGGGCGGGGGGGCCGCCCAGCGGGTCGCCGCGCGAGCCCTCCCCCGCGTCATCCTTTGTGCCACCTTCCGTGTCACCCGTCGCGTCGCCGCGCGCGGGACCCGGTGGACCGGCCGGCTCGCTGCGGTAGGCGATGTCCAGCTCCTCCAGCAGCAGGTTCATCGAGAACCCGTCGCTGATGATGTGGTGCACGCCCAGAACGAGCGCCTGCCGGCCGGAGCCCAGCGTGACGAGCGAGACGCGTAGCAGCGGTCCCGCGGCCAGGTCGTAGGGGGCCTCGGCGACCTCGCGGGCGTACTCCATCAGCGCCTGCTCGCCGCCGACGGAGGCCTCCCGCAGCACCGGCCCCTCCTCCCGGACCGCCTGGACCGGATCGGTGCCCTGGTAGACGAAGGTGGTGCGCAGCACGTCGTGCCGCGCCACCACCCGTCCCAGTGCCCGCGCGAGCCTGCCGGCGTCGAGCGTCCCGTCCAGCACCAGCACCTTCAGCTCGTTGTACGAGCCGTTGCCCGGGTCGTCCTGCTCGACGAACCAGAGCTGCTCCTGCAGGTAGGACAGCGGGGCCGTGCGCACGGGCAGGCCGGTCACGACGACGCCTCCGTCCTCCTGGCGATCACCCAGAGGAAGCGCGACTCGCCCAGCGGCGTGCGCTGCGCCACCACCTCGTCGCGCTCGGGGACCAGGCCCGCCTCGCGCAGCAGGCGCAGGTTCTCCTCGGTGGGGAAGCCGGAGAAGAACATGGTCGAGCCGAACCACTCCTCCACCGCGCCGGGGATGTCCTCGGTCATCAGCGTCGCCAGCAGCAGACCGCCCGGCTTCAACCAGCGGGCGATGCCGCCCAGCAGCGCGGGCAGCTCCTCGCGCGGCAGGTGGGTGAGGGTGTAGATGGACACCACGGCGTCGAAGGAGGCCTCGGGGAACTCCGCCTCGGCCATGTCGGCCTGGACGAGCGTCGCGCCGGGCAGGGTCTTCTCGGCGAGCTTGAGCTGCTCGGCGGAGATGTCGACGGCGGTGAGGTCGTGCGCCTCGGCCACCAGGCGCGACGAATCGTGGCCGCCTCCGACGCCCAGTTCCAGCACGGAGGCGCCCCGCTCGGGGAGCATCCCCAGCAGGGTGTTCGTCCACGTCATGCGGGGGGCGTCGGAGAACTCCGACTGGAAGGAGGCGTAGCGGCCGGCGATGTCGTCCCAGCCCTCGCGGACGATGTCCTTGATGTCGGAGCGGACCTCGGAGTCGACGGCGTCCGCGACCCCGGCGACGGTGGGCCGGTCGAAGAAGTCGGCGACCGGCACCTCGATGCCGAAGGTGGTGCGCACCCGGCCGAGGAGCTGGATGACCTGGATGCTGGTGCCGCCCAGCTCGAAGAAGTGGTCGTGCGGGCCGATGGAGTCCACCCCCAGCAGCGGGCGCACGATCTCCTCGGCCACCCTGCGCCTGGTCGGCGTCCACTCGGCCTCGTCAGTCCCGTCGGTCCCGTCGATCCCGCCGGCCGTGCCGGGATCGGCCTGGCCGGGGGTGCCGGTCGCCGTCCCGGCGCGTTCCGTCCTGACCTCGGCCAGGGCGTCGCGGTCGACCTTCCCGGCCGGGGTGAGCGGGATCTCGGGGACGGGGACGAACTCGTTGGGCACCAGCGGGGCCGTCAGCCACCGGGCCGCGGTCTCGCGCAGCTCGGTCACCGAGGGCGGCTCCTCGGCGGTGGGCACGACATAGGCGATCAGGCGGGCGTCGCCGTCGTCGCGCGCCTCCGTCTCGACCGTCGCGTGCGCGATCTCCGGATGCCGGCAGAGGGTCGACTCGATCTCCTCCAGCTCGACGCGGACGCCGCGGACCTTGACCTGCCGGTCGACCCTCCCGACGAAGACCAGCTCGCCCTCGGGTGTCCAGCGCACCAGGTCACCGGTGCGATAGAGCCGCTCGCCGGGCGTGGCGGCGAAGGGGTCGGGCACGAAGGAGAGCGCGCTCGTGCCGGGCCGGCCCAGGTAGCCGCGCCCGAGTCCGGGGCCGCCGACGTAGAGCTCGCCGACCGTGCCGATCGGGACGGGACGCATCGCCTCGTCCAGCGCGTACGCCCGGTGGTTGGGCATCGCGCGGCCGATGGGCGGCGAGGTGTCCCAGGTGCCCTCGCAGTCCTGGGTGATGACGCCGACGGTGGTCTCGGTGGGCCCGTAGCTGTTGACGAACCTGCGCCCGGACGCCCAGCGGGTGGTGAACTCCCCCGAGTAGCTCTCGCCGCCGACGGCGACGACCCGCAGGTCGGGGAAGTCCCCGGGCTCCAGCAGCCGCAGCATGCCCGGGGTGCCCATGTAGACGGAGATCCGCCGCTCGCGCAGCAGGTCGCGGAAGCGCTCGGACGAGGTGCGGGTCTCGGTGGAGGCGACGTGCAGGGAGGCTCCCGACAGCAGCGCACCGAAGGCGTCGAAGGTGGAGACGTCAAAGGCGATCGAGGAGAACTGCACGAAGCGGTCGCGCGGCGAGAGCCCGTACAGGTGCTGGGCGCCGCGGACGAACGCGGTGACCGCGCGGTGCTCGATGAGGACGCCCTTGGGCGCCCCGGTACTGCCGGAGGTGTACATGACGTAGGCGAGGTTGGCCGGGTGCAGCGGCACCCCGGGATCGCTCTCGTCGCCTCCCGGGTGGCGGTCGACGTTGACCACGAACCACGGGCCCGGCGGCACGTCGGCCTCGGTGGTGGAGTCGGCCAGCACCACCGAGGTGCCGGAGTCGCGCAGGATCGCCTCCAGCCGCTCGGGCGGGTTGCCCTCGTCGACCGGGACGTACGCGCCGCCCGCGGCGAGCGTGCCGAACATGGACACGACCATGCTCGCCGAACGGCGCTGGTAGATGGCGCAGCGGTCCTCGCGGCGCAGGCCGAGGCCGAGCAGGTGCCCGGCCAGGCGGTTGGCCGCGCGGCGGACCTCGTCGTAGGTGAGGGTCGTGCCCTCCTCGTCCGTCAGCGCCGTGGCAGCGGGCGACCTGGCGACCTGGGCGGCGAACCGTTCGACGACGGTCGCCGGCTCGTGGGCCAGCTCGGTGCGGTTCCACTCCTCGACGACCAGGTGCGCGTCGTGCTCCTGGATCGTGTCCATCGGCTCCTCCTTCAAGGGCCCGTTCCTCCGGGACCGTTCGTCGGTGCTCTGGCGGGTCAGGACCGCTCGCCGTCGGTGCCGTCCGTGCCGTCCATCCACCGGCGCAGGCTCAAGGGACGCATGTCCGTCCAGACCTCCTCGATGTGGGCCAGGCACTCCTCGCGGGTGCCGCTGTGGCCGACGCTCCGCCAGCCCTCGGGAATGTCACGATCGGCCCACCAGATGGAGTACTGCTCCTCGTGATTGCGCACCACCGTGTACTCGGCGGCCTTAGCGGTCTCGGTGGACCCCGCGGACGTGGTCATCGGAATCTCCTTCGCGTCATTCGTCATTCACGTGTCGCACCTACGAACAATGCCATGGTCGAGCAGAAGCCATTTAACGTACTTTTCGCGAAATGTTAGGGTTTTGAAGGGGAGCTATGTGTGGAATAACCGGCGTATCCGTTCTCGATGGAGCCGCCGCACGGCCGGCGTTCGACGGGCTCGTCACCCTGCAGCACCGCGGCCAGGAGTCGTGGGGGGTCGCGGTGGCCGGGCCGGGGGGCGTGCGGGTCCGGCGGGCGCTCGGGTTCGCCTCCCGCTCCGGCTGCGACGACCTCCCCGGCGGGCCCGCGGGGGGCGTGGCCGTCGCCCACACCCGCTACTCCACCACCGGCGCCACGCTGCTGGAGAACTCCCAGCCCTTCGTCCACGAGGCGGGGCACATCGCGCTGGCCCACAACGGCGACCTCACCAACGCCGCCGCGCTGCGCGTCCTGCTCGGCCGTGAGGGGTACGCGTTCCGGTCGACCAGCGACTCCGAGGTCATCCTCGCCCTGCTCGCCGGCACGGGCTCCCGCCGGGACGGGATCGCAGCCGCCGAGGGGACCGGGGGCAGCGGGACCGGGGCGTCCGAGGCGTCGGGGGCGTCGGGGGCGTCGGGGGCGTCCGGCCGGGTCGTGGCCGCGGTGGCGCGGGCCGTGCGGGTGCTGCGGGGCGGGTACGCGGTGGTCTGCGCCGCGGGCGACCGCCTGCTCGCCTTCCGGGACCCGCACGGCCTGCGCCCGCTGGTGGCGGGGTTCGCCCCGGGCAGGGCCGCCGTCGCCTCGGAGACCTGCGCGCTCGACGCGCTCGGCTGCTCCGAGCAGCGGGAGGTGGAGCCCGGCGAGCTGCTGATCCTGCGCGACGGCCGCCTGGAGGGGGCCTACCGGGTGGCCGAGCCGGCCCCGCGCGCCTCCTGCGTGTTCGAGCACCTCTACCTGACCAGGCAGGACTCCCGGATCGGCGGGGTGCGGACCGGTGCGACGCGGGTGGCGTTCGGCGAGCGGCTGGCGATGGAGTCGCCCGTGGACGCCGACCTGGTCGTGGCCGTCCCCGCCTCGGGCGTGCCGGCCGCCCGGGGGTACGCCCGCGCGGCCGGGCTGCCGCTGGCCGGGACGCTGGTCCGCAACGAGCAGGTGGGCAGGACGTTCATCGAGCCCGACCGGGGGCGGCGCGAGCGCAAGCTGCGGAACAAGTTCTCCATCGGCTCGCCGGTGGACGGGGCCCGGGTCGTCGTGGTGGACGACTCGATCGTGCGCGGGTCCACCATGCGGCGCATCGTCACCCTGCTGCGCGAGTCCGGGGCGAGCGAGGTGCACGTGCGCATCGCCGCCCCGCCGCTGGTCGCGCCCTGCCACTACGGGGTGGACATCGTCGACACGGGCGAGCTGGTGGCGGCCGGGCGCGAGGTGGAGGAGGTGTGCCGGATCATCGGCGCGACGAGCCTGGCGCACCTGTCGGTGGCGGGCATGCGGCAGACGGTCGGGAGCGTCGCGGGCGAGGGCCTGTGCGAGGGGTGCATCACCGGCGAGTACCCGACCCCGGTGGACGGGGCGCGCGACAAGTTGCGGCTCGTACCCGCACAGGCCCCGCGGCACGCGACGCCTCCGGGCGCCCTGCACCCCCGTTGACGGTGATCAGAGCCGCGCCTAGCCTCCGCCAGATGAGACCACTGACAGGATCCGACCGCTACGACGACGACGGCGGATGCGACGCCAGGTACACCAGGACCGCCTGCCTGTGGGGCCGCAGGCCCGACCGGATCTCCGACGCGCTGGGGGACGCGCTCGACCTGCCCGGGGCGCCCGACGACGTCGGCCCGCCACCGGGACCACCCGGCCCGGACGCGCCCGCCGTGCTCGACCTGGGGTGCGGCGAGGGACGCAACGCGGTACGGCTCGCCCAGCGCGGCGCGCGGGTGCTGGCCATGGACATGTCGGCCGCCGCGCTGGAGAACGGCGCGCGCGCCTGGGGCGACGCCGGCGGGATCGAGTGGCGCCGGGGCGACGCGCGCGCCACGCCCCTCGATCCCGTCTCGTTCGACGGGGTGCTGGTGTGCAGCGTCCTGCACTGGCTCCGGGACGAGGAACAGGTCGCCGACGTCATCGCCAGGGTGCAGGCCGCGACCAGGCCCGGAGGGGTCAACGCGCTGCTGATGTTCAACCGCGGCCACGCCTACCGGCCTCCCGCCGGCGAGATGCGCATGCCGGTCCTGCTCGACCACGACTGGTACCTCGCCCGGTACGCCGGATGGACCGTGCTGGAGGCCACCGACACCGACTCCACCCACACCCACAAGGGCCACGAGGAGCCGCACACCCACGCGGTGACCAGGCTGCTGGCCCGCAAGGAGGCGAGCACATGAGGCCACTCGCGAACGGGCACCCGGTGAGCCCGCCCACGGGCCGTCCGGGACACGCGGAACCGGCGCACCCCCTGGAGTGGCCGGTCTACGACGACGGCGTGGCGGCCCGGGTCACCGAGCTGATCACGCGGGGACGCACGTTCGACTACGACTACGGCTCCGAGCTGGCCGAGCTGGAGCGGTCGTTCGCCGAGCGGCACGGCCGCACCCACGCGCTGGCGCTCACCTCGGGCACCGCGGGGCTGCTGGCCGCCTACTTCGCGCTGGGCGTCGGCCCCGGCGACGAGGTGATCGTCCCGGACCTCACGTTCTTCAGCACGGCCTCGCCGCTGTTCCTGCTTGGCGCGGTGCCGGTGCTGTGCGACGCGGGCGACGCCAGCGGAAACGTGGACCCCGCGGCCGTGGAGGCGCTGGTCGGCCCGCGCACGGTCGCGATCGCCGTCACCCACCTGTGGGGCCACAGCTGCGACATGGACGCGCTGCGCGCGGTGGCGTCCCGGCACGGGCTGGCCCTGGTCGAGGACTGCTCGCACGCCCACGGCTCCACCTTCCGCTCCCGGCCCGTCGGCTCCATGGGCGACATCGCGGTCTTCAGCGTGGGCGGCAGGAAGCTGGTCTCCGGAGGCATGGGCGGCATGCTGCTGACCGACTCCGAGGACGTCTTCGCCCGCGCCTGCCTGCTGACGAACTTCCGCCACCGCACCGACCTGACCATCGACGCGGCCCGCTACGAACCGTTCCTGCTGACCGGCCTCGGCGGCAACTTCCGCATCTCCACGCCCGGGGCCGTGCTGGCCCAGAGCCATCTCGACCGCCTGGACGAGCTGGTGGAGCGCAGGGTGACCAACATGTCGGCCCTGTCGGCGGGACTCGGCAGGCTGCCGGGCGTGCGCCCCTCCCCCGTCGCGGACGGCGTCACGATGGGCGCGTGGTACGACGGTGTCGTCGAGGTGACGCCGGAGTGCCCGTTCAGCCGGGACGAGCTGGTGGCGGCCGGGCAGGCGCGCGGCCTGAAGGTGCGCGCGCCGGCCACCAGGCCGCTGCACGTCTTCCCGCTCTTCCAGGGCGCCGCGCCGGACTGGTCGCCACAGGTCGCCGCCGCGGTCCGGGCCGCGGCCGCGGTGAACGACCGCCCGTTCCCGCGTTCGGCGGAATTGTTCGCCCGCTGGATGAAATTGCCGGTGAACTTTCTCTGGGAGGAGAACTCGCCGCTGGTGGGCGCGTATCTGGACGCGTTCGACGACGCATTCTCGATGGCACGTACCGCGTAACGTCGTTTCTGTTTCCAGCGTCGATTCCGGAGTGATCCCATGAGCCGACAAGCGTTTCCCGTCGTCCACGCCGTCGCCCCCGTCAGCCTGGAGAGCTGGTTCGGTCACTTCGTCGAACTCGGGCCGCAGGACCGGATCGTCTTCACCGGTGAGGACGCCCGCCTGGATGTGGCCCCGCTGCTCGACGCGATCGGCGGGGCCCCGCGGGCGAGCGTGATCTTCCATTCCAGTCACACGACGCTCGGCCGCGACCAGCTGCTGGCGTTCCGGCTGCGCGAGCTGGGCCACCACGCCGAGTGCCAGTCGCGGCTGTGCGCCTCGCTGGGCAGCGACAAGATCCTGATGAAGGAGTTCTTCGACCGCTACCGCCTGGTCTCGCCACCCTGGGCGCGGGCCGGCGAGGCGCTGCCGGAGCCGTCTCCTGGTGCCCGGGTGGTGGTCAAGGACCGGCACGGCACGCAGAGCGTCGGCACCCGGCTGGCCCGCGCGGGCGAGTGCCGGCTGGCCCCCAACGAGCTGGGCGAGCTGTACGTCGACGGCGTCGAGTACTCGGTGCTGGTCTACCGCGACGAGCACGGCACGGCGACGTTCCCCCCGGTGTGGAAGGGGCCGACCAGCCCGGAGCTGGTACCGCCCTGGCGGCGGCTGCGGCTGTGCCCCGATCCGGGGCTCGGCGGCACGTGGGAGCGCAAGCTGCGGGCCGTCGGCAAGCGGCTGGCCGACCTGGCCGAGGCGCACGGGTACCTGGAGGTGGAGTTCCTGCTGACCGGGCACGGCGAGGTGCACCTGCTGGAGATCAACCCCCGGATCTCGGGCACCATGCGGCTGGCCGCGATGGCCACCCGGCTGCCGATCTTCTCCCTGCACGCCCGGCCCGAGCTGCGCGACCACCTTCAGGCCGTCCGCTTCAGCGGCGAGGTGCCCTACGCCGGGGCCCCGATCACCGACGCCGACGCCGAGGTCTTCGCCACGTCCCGGCTCACCGTCGCCGGGGAGAGTCCCGAGGCGGTCCGCGCCAAGCTCCGCGAGCTGGGCGCGGAGCCGGCACTGCCCCGCGCCTCCTGAGGCCGGTCTGGGCGGCGGGGTGCGTCCCGTCGCTCAGGCGGGCCACGCCACCGGATGGGCCGCGCCGTCAGGCGGGCCGCCCTTTCAGGCGGGCACCGTCAGACGGGCCGCACCATCTTCGCCTCCCCGGCGTCCCCGGCGTCCACGGGCCCCTCGTCCCCCTCGTCCCCCGCGTTCCCCCCGCTCTCCCCTGGCCGCCCCCCGGGCGCCTCGCGGTCGCGCCGCGCGTCCCACCGGTCCAGCAGCCCGAGCAGGGGCGCGGTCGCGGCCGTGGAGACCAGCGCGACGATCACCAACATCGTGAACAGCGCCTGGGTGATGATGCCGAGGCTCAGCCCGATGCTCAGGATCACCAGCTCGGTCACCCCCCGGCAGTTCATCAGCACCCCGAGCCGCAGGGCCTCCCGCCCCGGCACGCCCATCGGCCTGGCGATGACCAGCACGCCGCCGACCTTGCCCGCCACGGCGACCACCAGGATCAGCAGGCACCAGCTCCACATCGTCAGGTCCCGGCTCAGCAGCCCGATCTGGGTGTTGAGCCCGACGAAGGCGAAGAACGGCGGCAGCAGGAAGGACGTGGTGAAGTCCTGGGTGCGCTCGCGGACCCGCCGCAGCCGCACGTCCCCGTCGCGGGGGAACAGCGCACCGAACAGGAACGCCCCGAAGATCAGGTGGATGCCGATCAGCTCGGTCAGCAGGCCGGAGACGAGCAGGCCCACGATGACGATGGGCAGCGTCGCCTCCTGGGAGAGGCCCCGGCGCAGCAGCCGGGCCAGCAGCGGCCGTACCACCCCGGCCATGACGGCGGCGAAGGCGAGGGTGAGGCCGAACGTGCGCAGCGCCTCGGCGGGCGAGGAGCCCTTGGCCATGGTCACCGCCACGGCCAGCAGCAGCCAGGCGGTCACGTCGGCGATGGCGGCGCAGGTGACGGTCAGCGCCCCGGTCGGGGTGTGGAAGAGGTCGCGCTCCAGCAGGATCCTGGCGAGCACGGGGAAGGCCGTGACGCTCAGCGCGGCCCCGATGAACAACGCGAAGACCGGGAAGCCGACCGGGGCGGTCGCCAGCGGCACGTAGATCAGCAGTGCCAATGCGACCCCGAGCGCGAACGGGATCGCCACGCTCGCCTGCCCGCACAGCACCGCGATCCGGCCCCGGCCGCGCAGCAGGTCCCCGCGCAGCTCCATCCCGACCAGGAACATGAAGAAGGCCAGCCCGAACTGTGCCAGGAGGTTCAGGTACGGCATGACGGCGCTGGGGAAGAGCAGGGCGTGCGCGCCGGGCCAGACCGCGCCGAGCAACGACGGCCCGAGCACGATGCCCGCGGCCATCTCGCCGATCACCCGGGGCTGGCCGAGCCTGCGGAACACCGCGCCTCCCAGATGGGCCATCGCGACGACCACGGTGATCGACAGCAGCAGCAGGGGTGTGGCCGGGACCTGCTCCGGCCGTCCGGCCTTCACCGAGGGGACGGGGACCGGGCCGGTGGCCGTGCCCGGGTCGAGGCCCAGCATGACAAGCGCCAGCGCGGCGGGCAGCACGACCGCGAGTCCGTACGCGGTCAGGGTGCGGCGCAGTGTGCGCGCTCCCACCGACCGGAAGCTGCGATTAGTCATCGACCGATTCCATTCCGTAGGACCGAATAACGGGGAGAGCGCATATCACAGGACAAAAAATTTGCCAATACTGATTGGCGAATCAGCTGATCAACGGCCTGCTCCCGCCATTCCTTTGTACCTTGGGACGACGATCCGAAAATTACTCATGATCAAGAGTGCGCTTTTGAAAACGGCGGGTAAGGTACCGGCCTGACTCACTCCAGTGCACAGAAATCCGGAGGAACAGTCGCATGCAGGTGCTCTCCCCCCACCGAGAGGCGAACCGTAACGCTCCGCCCTCCTGTAACGACAAAAAGCCCGTCCCCAGCCCCCGCCCCCCCTCCCCTCAGGGCTCCAAGCTGGCTCTGGACGCGTCCGCGAAACCGAGGCGGACAGGCCTGCAGCTCCCGTCGAGCCTCCCCTTCGACACGTGGCGGCGCATCGGGCACCAGATCTCCCTCATCGCCGACTCCTCCTCCTGGTGGCTCGGTGACTGGCTGGTCTACGGCGAGAACGAATACACCGACCGTTACAAGAGGGCCGTGGAGGAGAGTTCCCTGGACATTCAGACCCTGCGCAACTACGCCTGGGTCGCGCGGCGATTTCCGGTATCCCGCCGGCGGGATAAACTCAGCCTCCAGCACCACGCGGAGGTGGCGGCCCTTCCCGAGCACGAGCAGTCGCTGTGGCTCGACCGCGCGGAGCGTTTCAACTGGTCCAGGAATCGTCTGCGCAGCCAGATCAAGGCGCACCGTGCCGCCGCCCTCGCGGCGTCGGGCCGGGCCGCCGAGGCCGCCAAGGAAAAGGCCGTCATCCACATCGACGTCCCGGTCGACCAGGAACAGTGCTGGCGTGACGCCGCCCGCCGGATGAACCGCAGCGTGGAGGAGTGGGCCAGGCTCGTCCTCAACCAGGTCGCCACCGGCCAGATCCCCGCCCGCGGGGTCCTCGAGGCCAAGGCCGGCTGAACGGAGGAGCAGGTGGCCGCCGTCCACACGTTGTTCGAAGAACGGGCGGTGCGAGCCCCCAACGGGACGGCCCTGGTCTCCGGGGCCGTCCGGCTGACCTACCGGGAGCTCGACGCCCGTGCCAACGGCCTCGCCCGGTCGCTCCTGCGGCGCGGCGTCGGCCCCGAGACCCTGGTCCCCCTGAGACTGGACCGCTCTCCGGACCTGCTCGTCGCGCTGCTGGCCGTCTTCAAGGCCGGCGGCGCGGCGGTGCTCCTCGACCCCGCCTGGCCCAAGGACCGCGTCGCCGCGGTCCTCGACGGCTGTCCCGTGGTGATCGACGGTCCCTGTGGCGCCGAGCCCTCCGCGGAGGGCCCCGGCGTCCCGGTGCACGAGGACCAGCTGGCGTACGCGGTGCACACCTCCGGGTCGACGGGCCGTCCCAAGCTCGTCGGGGTGACCCACCGGGCGATCGTCCACCGGGTCGCCACCCACGCCGAGGCGTACCGCATCACCCCCGCCGACCGGTCCAGCTGGCTGGCTCCCCCGGCCTCGTCGGTGTCGGTGGTGGAACTGTGGCCCTACCTGTGCTCCGGCGCGAGCGTGCACGTCGCCGACGCGGCGACCGCGGGCTCGCCGCCCGAGCTGCGCGACTGGATGGTGGCCTCGGGCATCACCCGCGCGTACGTGAACATGCCGCTGGCGGAGCTGCTGTACGGCCTGCCGTGGCCCGGGCGGGCGGCGCTGCGGCTCATGACGGTCGGCAGTGACGCGGTGCGCGTGTGGCCCTCGCCGGACCTGCCGTTCGAGGTCGCGGTGGAGTACGGCTCCGCCGAGGCCAACGGCGTGACGAGCTGCCTGGTCCCGCTGGAGGACCGCTGCACCTCGGTCACGGCCGGCGAGGCCGACAGGCGCGCCCGTCCCCCCATCGGGCGGCCCTGGCCGGACGTCGGCGCCGGCGTGCTGACCGCCGGGCTGGAACCGGTCGCCCGGGGCGAGGTCGGCGAGCTGTTCGTCTCCGGGCCCGAGCTGGCCCGGGGCTACCTGGGCGAGCCGGCCCGCACCGCCGAGCGCTTCCTGCCCGACCCCTCGGGCGGGGGCGGCCGCGTCTACCGGACCGGGGACCTGGTGCGCGAGCGGCCGGACGGGCGGCTGGAGCACCACGGCCGCGTCGACCAGCAGGTCAAGATCCGCGGCCACCGGGTGGAACCGGCGGAGGTGGAGGCGGTGCTGCTGGACCATCCGTCGGTGCGCGAATGCGTGGTGACGGGCGTGCCGGGCCCGGGCGGCGACCTGAGGCTCTGCGCCTACGTCGTGCACGACACCGCGCTCCCCCGCGACCGCGACCCGGACAGCCCTGGGGGCACCGGGAACCCGGGGGGCGGGGAGCTGCGCGCGTTCGCCGCCGCCAGGCTGCCCGGCCCGATGGTGCCGACCGTGTGGGTGCCGATGGAGCGGCTGCCGCTGAACTCCAGCAACAAGGTGGACCGCCTCGCGCTGCCCGCCCCCGCCTGGGGCGGCGGTGAGCACCGGCGGGCCACGGACACCGGGCGGGACACGGACACCGGCACGGGCCGGACGGCAGGGCGGGACGCCGGTGGGACGGCGGGCCGGGACACGAGCCGGGACGCGGACCGGGCGGACCGGGCGGACGGGACGCACCCGGACGCGGCGACCGGCGCGGACGCCGACCCGGTGACCGCGGGGGTGCTGGAGCTGTGGGAGCAGGAGCTCGGCGCGCCCGGCGCGCTGGGCGACCACTTCATCCGCTCCGGCGGCGACTCCCTGGCGGCCACCCGTCTCGTCGACCGGATCGGGAGCCGCTACGGCGTGCGGATCCGGCTGCGCGACTTCCTGAAGGCGCCGACACCAGAGACCCTCATCCGGAACATCAGGGCGGAAGGAAGCACGAGATGACCGAGAGGAAGCGGAGGAAGAGCCGCCCCACCTGGCTGCTGCGCACCCCCGACCCCGAGGCGCGGGCCCGGCTGTGGTGCCTGCCGTACCCGGGGGCGGGGGCGTCGATGTACCACGGGTGGCCGTCCGAGGTGGACGGGATCGAGCTGTGCCCGGTGCAGCTGCCCGGCCGGGAGAACCGGCTGCGCGAGCCGTTGTTCGACAGTTACGCCTCCGTCGCGGCCCAGATGCTGGAGGGCCTGGAGCCCTACCTGGACCGGCCGTTCGGCTTCATCAGCCACTGCGGCACGGTCTTCATCGGCTACGAGGCGACGCTGCTGCTCATGGAGCGCGGCGGGCCGCTGCCCGGCCACCTGTTCGCCTCCTCGATGGTCCCGCCGCACCGGGCGTCGTGGCCGAGCATCCTCAAGCTGGACGAGGAGCAGGTCGGGGCGCTGGTGTCGGACCTGATGCGGGCCCGCGGCGCCGAGCCGCTGCCCGAGCTGGTGGAGATGGCCGCGGGCGTCATGCGCGCGGACGTGGCCGCCTACGGCCGCTTCGACAAGACCGACCCGGTGGAGCTGCCCTGCCCGATCACCGCCATCGGCTGGTCGGGCGACACGCAGATCCCCCCGGAGCAGATGGGCGGCTGGGAGTCCTACGGCGAGACCCGCTACACCGTGCTGGACGGCGGGCACTGGAGCTATCTCCAGGCGCCCGCCGCCCTGCTGGACGAGATCGCGCGGAGCATGTCCGCGCGGATCCCGGGGTGACCTCAGTCCTTCACGTCGTCGTCCTCGTGCCCGCCGGGCCTCGTCCCGGCGGGCTTCGTGTCCGTGGACCTCGTGTCCGCGGGCTCGGGGGCGTCGTCCTGGAGCATCTCGGCGTCCTCCAGCCTGCGCAGGTTCGGCACCGGCGACAGGAACAGCAGGATGATCCAGGGCAGCAGGAACGCGGCCCCGGCGTAGATCGCGGGCTTGACCCCGATCAGCTCGCCCAGCACGCCGGCCAGCATCGCGGCCAGCGGCAGGATGCCCAGGTAGACCGCGCGGCTCGCGCCGATGACCCGGCCCCGCAGGTGGTTGGGGATGACGTACTGGAAGAGGGTGAGCTGGCCGATGTTGCCGGCCACCACGCCGAACACCGTGACGAACCAGATCGCCGAGAACAGGATGATCTGCAGCCACTGCGGGCCGGCCACGAACGGCGTGAGGCACAGCACCCGGAAGGCGATCAGGGCGGTCATGATGCCGCGCCCGTAGCCGACCTTCTCGAACAGCTTGCTCGCGAATACCGCGCCGACGACACCGCCGATGCTGCCGACGGCGTAGATGAAACCGATCCAGGTGCCCGACATGCCGAGCTCCCTGGAGGCGTACAGGATGAACAGGGTCAGGATCATCATCGACCCGAAGTTCGCCCCGGCGGAGTTGAGGATCAGCGGCCGCGCGTAGTCGTTGCGGTAGGTGACCCTCAGGCCGTGCTTGATGTCGTGGAGCATCGCCGCGACGGCGCCTCGCCCGCCGTTGTCCTGGCGCTCGACGGGCGGCTCGACGTGGCGGATGCGCGAGAGCGCGAAGGCGGAGACGAGGAAGGAGATCGCGTCTCCGAGCATCACGTACGCCGGCCGGAACAGGTCGATGAGCACGCCACCCGCGCTGGAGCCCGCGATGGCGCCCACCGACTCGGTCGCCGCCATCCGGCTGTTGCCGTCGACGAGCTGCTCCTCGCTCAGCAGGGTCGGCATGTAGGCGGCGTAGGCGATCTCGAAGACCACCGAGAGCCCGCCGACCACGACGGCGACCACGTAGAGCACCCACATGTCCATGAACCCGACGAAGGCCGCGAGCGGGATCAGGGCCACCACCAGGGCGCGGCCGATGTCGGAGCCGACCATCAGGGGTCTGCGGCGGTAGCGGTCGATGAGCACGCCGGCGATCAATGTGAGCAGGAGCGCGGCGATCGTGCGCATGGCGTTGAGGAGGCCGACCTCGAAGGAACTGGCCTGCAGCATGAGGATCGCGGTCAGCGGAAGCGCCAGGGTCGTCAGCTCGGAGCCGAGGACCGAGATCGACTGACCGGCCCAGAGCCGGTTGAAGTCGGGGTTCCGCCAGAGAGAGGGCGGCTTTTCCTCCGGCGCCCTGACTTCCGTTCTCTGAGTGTCCATAAGATCGTTCCGTCCTTGTCGGGTTTCACCTCTGGTTGACTGAGATAGGGATTTTGTTAAGGGTGATGATATGCGAAATCACTCGAGAGGCACACTGGAAAACAAACATCGGGTACGCCAGATGACCCTCCCCGACGGTCATGTGGTATTCCAGGTCAATCCGGCCGAGACCAGCCTGCAGTATCGCAGCATCGTGGGCGACAGAAGCTACTTCAGGCATGACGTGCGCCTTGAGCCCGGAATGACGGTCTTCGACGTGGGCGCTAACATCGGAATCGCGGCCCTGGCGTTTCACTGGGAATGTCCGGGCACGCGGATTCTCGCCTTCGAGCCCGCCAGGCCGCTTTACGACGCGTTGTGCGCGAATCTGGCCGCGCACGGCCTGAACGCCAAGGCGTTCGACTGCGCGCTCTCCCGTACCCCGGGAACGGCCGTTCTCACCGTCTACCCGGAGACGACCGCGATGTCGGGAATGTACACCGACACCGACCACGACGCCGAGGTGACCAGGACGTTCCTGGCCAACAGCGGTTTCGCCCCCGAGGACGTGGCCGACATGGCGCAGGGCAGACACGTCACCGAGGAGCAGGAATGCCAGGTGCGCACGATCTCCGAGGTCATGGCCACCGAGGGCGTCGACCGCATAGGACTGCTGAAAATCAACGTCGAGAAAGCCGAATGTGATGTCCTGGACGGAATCGCACCCGGCGACTGGAAGGCGATCGACCAGATCGTCATGCAGGTCCACGACATCGGCGGGAGGCTCGCGTCCGTGCGCGACGACCTCACCGGCCGTGGATTCCAGGTCGACATCGGCCAGGACCCCCTGCTGAAGGACACGGACATCTTCGACGTGTACGCACGGAGGAATGCCACATGACAGTGGACACAGCCATTGATCTGAACGAACTGGACCTGGCCGACCCCGACATCTACACGGCTCCGGACTCCGGTCTCGGCGTTCTGCACCACCTGCAGGAACATCAGCCGATGTTCTGGAACAAGAGGTCCGGCGGGCCGAGCTTCTGGGCGTTCACCAAATACGCCGACGGGGTGGCCGTCTATCTCGACAAGACGAATTTCACCTCCGAGCGGGGCATGCAGGTGGGGCAGACCGAGTCCGCCGCCCGCGCCGCCGCCGGCAAGATGCTCATCGTCACCGACGGCCGGCACAGCCAGCTGCGCGACGTGATGAACCCCGCGCTCACGCCCCGGGTGGTGCGCCGCCTGGAGAGCGCGATGCGCGAGACCGTCGGCGGGATGCTGGAGGAGAACGCCGCGAAGGACTCCTTCGACTTCGTCGACACGGTGGCGGGCAGGCTCCCGCTGTCGGTCATCTGCGAGCTGCTGGGCGTGCCCCGCGCCGACTGGGACCTGATGATCCAGTGGACGCGCACCGCGTTCGGCTCGGCCACCTCCGACGACATCATCTCCGACGCCGAGAAGGCCGAGGCCAACGCCAACATCTTCGCCTACTACGCCGACCTGCTCGCCGAGCGGCGCCGCGACCTCGGCGACGACGTGATCAGCGTGCTGATCCGCGGGAAGATCGACGGGACGCCGCTCACCGACGAGGAGATCCTGCTCAACATCAACGGCCTCATCACCGGCGGCAACGAGACGACCCGGCACGCCTCGGCGGGGGCCGTCATCGCCCTGGTGGAGAACCCCGACGAGTGGACGCGGCTGCGCCGGGACCCCTCGCTCATCCCCACCGCCGTGGAGGAGGTCCTGCGCTGGACCGCCCCCAGCCTGAACGTCATGCGCACCGCGATACGGGACACGAAGATCGGGGACCAGGCCATCCGGGCCGGTGAGCGCGTCAGCGTGTGGCACCCGGTCGTCAACCGCGACGAGGACGCCTTCCCCGACGCGCGCCGTTTCGACGTCGGGCGCACCCCGAACAGGCACCTCACGTTCGGCCTCGGCAAGCACCTGTGCATCGGCGCGGCCCTGGCCAGGTTCGAGCTGCGCGTGCTGCTGGAGGAGCTGACCGCCCGGGTGTCGCGCATGGAGCTCACCGGACCGGTCAAGCGGCTGCGCTCGAACCTCATGTGGGGCGTCGACCGCGTCCCCGTCCACCTCGAACTCGACCACGCCGGGCACTGATTGGAGCACCACATGCCGGACAGCAGAACCGCACCGTCGCCGACACAGGAGACCCGGTGGAGCCCGCGGGGGGCCACGACCCCCGGTGACCACACCGACCAGGTCACGCTCGCCGCGCGGCTGCGCGGGCCGCTGGACGAGAAGGCCCTGACCGCCGCGCTGGAACACGTGCTGCAGGCACGCCCGCACCTGCGCGCGGCACCGCCGGACGGCTCCGGGGAGTCCCGGCCCGTCACCGTCCCGCCGCCCGTGGAACTCGGCAGGCACGACCCCGGCCGCCGCGAGGAGGCGCTCGCGCGGCTGGTCGCCGAGCAGGCCAACCGGCCCCTCGACCCCGTCGCGGGCCCGCCGCTCCGGATCGCCACGGCCCGGCTGGCCGACGACGACCACGCGCTCGTCGTGACGGCGCACCGGACGGTGGCCGACGAGCGCGTACTGGCCGCTCTCGCCGGCGAGATCTCCCTGGCGTACGAGAGGCCGGAGGGCACCGGGGACGCCGCGGACGCCGCGGACGCTGCGGACGCCGGCGGCTCCCCCGCGCCCCGGGCCGCGCCGCACACGGAGGACGGTGCGGGGGACGGCCACGCGTCCCTGCGCGCGTCCTCCGGCGCGGGAAACGGGGCGGGAGACGGCGCCGACCTCGCCTACTGGCGCGAGCGGCTCGGCGGCACGCTTCCCGTCCTCGACCTGCCCGCCGACCGGAGCCGTCCGGCCGTTCCGGGCCTCACCGGCGCCCGGGTGACCTTCACCGTGCCGCCGGAGACCGTCGCGCGGGCCGAGGCGCTGGCGGGTGAGACCGGATGCGGCACGAGGGCCGTCACGCTGGCCGCGTGGGCCGTCGCGCTGTGCCGCTGGTCGGGACAGGACGAGGTGGTGATCGGCGTTCCCGTGCCGGTCGCGGACCGCGCCCCGGTGTTCCCGATCCGCGTCGGCTGCGACGGCGACGCGTCGTTCGCCGACGTCGTCACCCGGGTGCGCGACGCGCTGGACGAGGCGGCCGCGCACGGCTCCTACCCGGCCCACCGGCTCGCCGGGGAGCTGGACCTGGACGCCTCCAGCGGTGTGCACCCGCTCTACCAGGCCGAGTTCGACCTGGCCGTTCCGGCCTGGAGCGCGCTGCGGCTGCCGGGCGTGCGGACCTCGCGGCTGGTGGCCGACCGCTTCCCGCTCGCCTCGGACCTGGCGCTGGTGCTGGTGCCGGACTCGCTGGAGGGCGAGGTGCGCTACGGGCTCGACCTGTTCGACGCGCCCAGCGCTCGGACCAGGGCCGAGCAGTACGTCACGCTGCTGTCCAACGCCGTGCGCGACCCGGCCTCGCCCGTCTCGCGGCTGTCGCTGCTGGACGCGGAGCAGCGGCGGGTCGTGGTCGAGGAGTGGAACCGCACCGAGACCCCCTTCGACGAGGAGGCGTGCGTCGGCGCCCTGTTCGAGGCGCGGGCCTCGGCCGCCCCGGACGCGCTGGCGGTGATCGCCGGTGAGCACCGGCTGACCTACGGAGAGCTGGACGAGCGCGCCAACCGGGTGGCCCACCGGCTGATCCGCGAGGGGGTGCGGCCCGGTCACGTGGTCGGCTCGATGACCGGCCGCTCGGCCGAGGCGCTCGTGGCCTTCCTCGGCATCGTCAAGTCCGGTGGCGTCTACCTGCCGCTGGACCCGGCGCTGCCCGCCGACCGGCTCGGCTACATCCTCGACGACAGCGGAGCGGGGCTCGTCCTCACCGCGGCCGGGCACTCCGGGCGGGTGCGGGGCGACCGGGTGCGCACGATCGAGCTGGACGGCGAGTGGCGCACGATCGAGGCGGAGGAGCCGGGCACGAGCCCCGGTGTGACGCCCGTCCCCGACGCCCCGGCGTACCTGATCTACACCTCCGGCTCGACCGGCCGGCCCAAGGGGGTGGAGGTCCCGCACCGGGGAGTGAGCAACCTGGCTTCCACCCTGTCCAGGGAGTTCTCGCTGACGCCCGACGACCGGGTGGCGCTGTTCGCCTCGCTCAGCTTCGACGCGTCGATCTGGGAGATCACGATGGCGCTGCTGAACGGGTCGGCGCTGTGCGTGCTGGACCCCTCGGCCATGACGCCGCAGGAGACGGCCCAGCTCATCAGCGAGCAGAAGGTGACCGCGGCCACGTTCCCGCCGACGTTCCTCAGCACGCTGAGGGGCGACGAGCTGGGCACGGTCAGGCTCATGGTCGTCGCGGGCGAGCAGTGCCCGAACGGCCTGGTGCGGACCTGGGCCCCCGGCCGTACGTTCGTCAACGCCTACGGGCCGACCGAGACGACCGTGTGCGCCACGATGGGCACGTGCGACCCCGCCACGGCCTACGCCCCGCCGATCGGCCGCCCGCTGGCCAACTTCCGGGCCTACGTGATGGACCGCTGGCTCAACCCGCTCCCGGCGGGCGTGCCCGGGGAGCTGTACGTCGGCGGCACCGGCCTGGCGCACGGCTACCGGGGCAAGCCGGGCCTGACCGCGCAGTCGTTCATGCCCGACCCGTACGGCCCTCCCGGCGCGCGGCTCTACCGCACCGGCGACCTGGTCCGCTACCTGCCCGACGGCCGGCTGCAGTACGTGGGCCGGGTCGACCAGCAGGTGAAGATCCGCGGTTTCCGGGTGGAGCTCGCCGAGATCGAGTCGGCGATCACCCGCTATCCGGGCGTCCGCGAGGCCGCGGTCGTCGTGCGCGACGACCGGCTCGTCGCCTACGTCGTGCTCGACGACGCCTCCAGGATCCTCGCCGACCGGAGCGGCCTGACCGGTGAGCTGCACCGGTTCCTGCAGGGCTCGCTGCCGACGTACATGCTGCCCTCCTCGTACGTGACGCTGGACGCGATGCCGCTGACCTCCTCGGGCAAGGTGGACCGCCAGGCGCTGCCCGAGCCCGGCCTGGCCGGTGGGGGCGGTGACGACGACTTCGACGCGCCGCAGACCGACACCGAGCAGACGATCGCCGAGATCTGGGCCGAGGTGCTCAAGCTCAAGCGGGTCGCCCGCGAGGACGACTTCCTGGAGATCGGCGGTCACTCGCTGGTGGCCGCGCAGGTGATCACCCGCGTGCGGGAGACGTTCGAGGTGAACGTGCTGATCCGGGTGCTGTTCGAGAACCCGGTGCTGGCCGACTTCGCCGAGGCGGTGGACGCGGCCCGCGCCAAGGCCGGGGCGACGGTCTGAGCGGGCCGTCGGTGCAGGTCGGAGGGTGGCGGGCATCCCGCCCGGCGGGATGCCCGGCCCGGCCCGGCGGGACGCCCGCCACCGTCCCGCCCTCGCTCCCGTCCCTGCCGCCTCGGTCGTGCCGGGGACGGGGACGGGGACGGGAGCGGGAACGCGCCGGCACGACGACCCCGGCCGTGACGAGAGCGCGCCACGGCCGCGCGTGACCGCCGACCCCGCCGGAACGGCCGCGCATGACGAGGGCCCGTGAGGATGATCCTCACGGGCCCTCGTCATGCGCGGGGGCAGCGCGGCCGAGCGGGAACACCGGGGCCGGGCGGAGACACCGGGACACCGGGGCGCCGGTACACCGGGGGCTGGGCCCGACGGGGAGCGGCGCGGCTCAGCGGGGACCGGGCAGTGCGGCGACCTCGGACACGGGACGCCAGGTGGGGAGGTACTCCCGCAGCCGCAGGACCATGCCCTGGCAGTAGGAGGCGTTGTGCTCCAGGCTGCGCTCGGGCATGTAGGGCAGCTTGCGCCCGCGCGGGTGGTCGAGCTCCAGGCGGGTCAGGCGCTCCTGGCCGGCGTCCAGGCCGGTCACGTCGAGGTCGATGAGCAGGGCGGCCAGGTCGGCGGGCATGTCGACGACCGACGTCGTCCTGCCGCGCGACCCGGCGCGCGACTCGACGCCCAGCTCGGTGAAGTCGTAACGTGGGGGCGTGGGCTTGGCCAGGTAGATGTAGGGCCTGGCCAGCAGGTCGAGTTCGAAGGCGGCCCGCGCCCCGGGGTCCTCCCACCACGACTGGCCGCGGGCGAAGTCGACGAGCAGCCCGTCGAACTCCTCGCGGTGCGAGTGCAGGACGAGGTGCGCGACCATCCCGAAGTTGTGGAAGTCGTAGTTCCACAGTTTCTTCACCGAATCGCGGAAGAAAGTCGCGATCTCGGTGTCGGTGCGGCTCTCGAAATAGGTCGCGGCGTCGGTGAAGAAGTCCTCCAGCTTCCTGGTGCCCGACCTCTCCAGATAATTGGCGAGGTAATACAGGCCGCGCAGGTTGTAGAGCGAGTGGACCGCGTAGTAGAACCATGTGCCGCGCTCGTACTCCTCGCGGTTGACCCAATTCGTGCCGACCACGACATCGGCCTCGGTGACATCGCTGGGAACGCGTTCCACCTTCACGCCGAGAAGGTCCCTCTTGGCGTAGATCGAGGTGTTGTGGAGAAGGAGCTGCGGATAGACGATCAGCGTGTCGGCGCGTAGCCGGCACAATTCCGCGATTCCCTCCTTGTAGGAGCCGAGGGTTTCTCCGGGAAGCGGCCAGATCAGCTCGATGTAGGAACTGATGCGCTTCTCCCGCAGCGTCTTCTGCAGTTCGGTGTAGGTGGCGGGCTTGATGTTGGAGCGGTCGACGAGGTCGAGGGTCTTCGAGCTCATCGACTGCAGGGAGATGGGCTGGCTGGTCAGCAGGCCGCCCTGGACGAGGATCTCGGTGATCTCGGCCATCCGGTCGGGCTTGTTCTTGGCCGCGGCCATCGAGACCATCACCGGGTAGCCGTTCTGCTCGCTGCACTCCACCAGGTGGCGGGTCAGCTCCACGTCGCGCGGGGCCATGCCCCAGTTGGCGTCCGCGATGAAGATCGACACGAAGTTGTTCTTGCTGATCCAGGTGATGTCGTCGCGGACGCGCTGGTCCTCGAACTTGTGCACCTTGTCGTTGGTCGCGGCGCCCCAGAAGCAGAAACCGCAGCTGAACGGGCATCCCCGGTTGGTCTCCAGGATGGCGGTGGTGTACTTGCCCTCCTCGAAGACACCGGAGGTGAAGGGCGAGGGAACCTCCATCAGGTCACGGACGCGCGCGGCGGCCTCGGTGGTGACGAGCTCGCCCGCCCGCCAGAAGCTGATGCCGTCGACCTCCTCGAACCGGGGGGCGCCGCTGAGCACCTGGCGCAGGTACTGCACCATCGTCTTCTCGCCCTCGCCGTTGCAGACGACGACGTTCTCCTGCTCGGGGGCGACGTACTCGTGGGCGTGCTGCATGACCTGCGGGCCGCCGAGGATGAACTGGGCGTCGGGGAGCCGCTCGTGCAGCGCGGCCAGCACCGAGCGTGCGAAGCCGATGTTCCAGATGTAACAGCTGATCGCGTACACGTCGCTGCGTTTTGTGAGCAGTTCTTCGATCACCTCCCTCTGGTCGGCGGAGACCGGGGCGGAGTAGATCTCGAAATCACATCTCGGTCCCACCTCCGGGTCCTGTTGCGCGTAGGCCTGCATGTAGCCGGAGGCGAGGGGCAGGATGGCCTCGAATGCGGACAGCTCGACGAATGTGACTTTGGTGTTCATGACGCTCGTCCTTGCGTAGTCTGAGTAATCGCTGAAGCCGCTCGGATCGAATTGGCTCATGCTTTCACAGAGGACCGCGGCGAACAACGGCGCAATTCGCGTCCGACGGCCGCGTGTTACGCTCCTGGAAACCTCTATGAACACGGGCTCGATAACCACGGAGGAGAAATCGCATGCCGACTCCCAACTACGAGACCGGCCTCGGGACGCTCTCGCTCGACGACCGGATCGCGGAGCATCTCGAAAAGACCTTTCACGACCCCTGGGAAATTCGGAGGCTCTCCCATGATTTCCGCAGGAACGGCTACGTCAAGCTGCGGAACCTGGTCTCGGACGAGGTCAAGGAACTCGTCTCGGACGAGGTGGACCGGCTGCTCGACCTGCACGCGCGCCGGATCGACATCAACCTCAAGGAGACCAGCAACTCCCCGCGGAAGATGAGCACGGTCAGCCAGCAGTCCATCGCCCGCGACAGCACCCTGATCCCGGAGATCTACGAGTCCCCCGCGATCAAGGGTTTCCTGAGCAGGCTGGCCAACGAGCCGGTCGTCAACTGCCCCTGGGACGAGGAGAAGTACGTCATCATCCGCCAGGAGAAGCAGGGCGACACCCACGGCTGGCACTGGGGGGACTTCAGCTTCACGGTCATCTGGATCCTGGAGGCGCCGAGCAGCGAGTACGGCGGCATGCTCCAGTGCGTCCCCCACACCCACTGGGTGAAGGACGACCCCCGGGTCCACGACCACCTCATCAAGCAGCCGATCAGCACGTACGCCCACCAGAGCGGTGACATCTACTTCCTGCGCTCCGACACGACGCTGCACCGCACGGTCCCGCTCTCCGAGGACCGTACGCGGATCATCCTCAACACCTGCTGGGGCAGCGAGTCCGACGCCAAGAAGGAGAAGTCGCACGAGACCATGGAGGCGATGTTCAGCTGACCGGCGACGAACCGGGGGATCACGAGGACCCAGGGGCCTGGGAGACGCGGAAGATCCGGGGAGGACGCGGAAGGGCGGGGTGACCGGTCGACGACCGGTCACCCCGCCCTTTTCCGCGCGTACCGGGGAACGTCCCGCACGCGCGTACCGGGGAGCGTCCCGCCTGCGCGTGCCGAGAGCCTCCCGCCTGCGCGTACCGGGGAACGTGCCGCCTGCGCCTGCCGGAGGACGTCCCGCCGGCGGGTGCTCAGGAGCCCGGGACCGCCAGATCGAGCCGGTCCAGGCGTTCCGGGTCGGACAGCACGTCGATGGCGAGGATCCTCCCGCCGGTGACGGTGAAGGCCATGACGGACAGCGGCCTGCCGTGCGCGGCGACGACGACCCCGGCGGCCCCGTTGACCAGCGCCGGTCGCGCGAGCGGGAAGAGCCGCCCGAAGGTGAGTGCCCGCTCGGCCACGGTCCGGGCACCGGTGATGACGACCGTGTGCTGGGCCCGCGCGGCGCCGCCGTCGGAGCGCAGCACGACGCCGGGGTCGAGCACGGCGACGAGCGCGCCGAAGTCGCCGTCGCGGGCGGCGGCGAAGAACGCGTCGACGACGTCACGCTGGAGGGCGAGGTCGGGGTCGGGGACCGGGGCCTGTCCCCGCACCCGGCGGCGGGCGCGGCTCGCGAGCTGCCGCGCCGCGGCCGGGGACCGGTCGATCATCGTGGCGATCTCCTCGAACGGCACGGCGAACATGTCGTGCAGCACGAACGCGAGCCGCTCGGCCGGGGTCAGCGTCTCCAGCACCACCAGCAGCGCCAGCCCGACCGAGTCGGCCAGCACCGCCTCCCCCTCGGGGCCGGTCCCGTCCTCGTGGCCGACGATCGGGTCGGGCATGCGCACCCCGAGCGGGTCCTCGCGCCGTCGCTCGCGCGAGCGCAGCACGTTCAGGCAGACCCGGGCCACCACGGTCGTCAGCCACGCGCCGAGGTTGCGCACGTCACCGGTGTCGGCGCGACCGAGGCGCAGCCAGGCGTCCTGCACGGCGTCCTCGGCCTCGCTCACCGAGCCGAGCATCCGGTAGGCCACGGCCTGCAGCCGGGTCCGGTGCTCCTCGAACCGCTCGGTGAGCCACTCGCGCTCGTCCACCGTGTCACGTTCCTTCCTCGCCAGGAGTCGTAAGGGTAGACACGCGCGATCCCGCCGATGTGACCGGGAGGACGAACTCCCGGAACGACGAGTTCGGAGAGACCACATGACCTCACCCATTCTGATCACCGGTGGCACGGGCACGCTCGGGCGCCTCGTGGTGCCGCTCCTGCGGGCCGCGGGCCGGGAGGTGCGGGTGCTCAGCAGGCGCGGCCACGAGAACGGGAACGGCGTCGAGTACGTCACCGGTGACCTGCTCACCGGGGACGGCGTCGGGCGCGCGGTCGACGGGGCCGGGATCGTCCTGCACCTCGCGGGCGGCCCCAAGGGCGACGACGAGGCGACCCGGAACCTGGTCCGGGCCGCGTCACGGGCCGGGACGCGGCACCTGGTGTACATCTCGGTCATCGGGGCGGACCGGCTCCCGCTGGCCTGGATGAGGTCCAAGCTGGACGCGGAGCGGGCCGTGACCGGCTCAGGGCTGCCGTGGACGACGCTGCGGGCCGCCCAGTTCCACGACCTGGTCCTGAACGTGGTGCGGAAGATGGCGGCGTTGCCGGTGATACCGATCCCGGGCGGGCTCCGGTTCCAGCCGGTCGACGCGCGCGACGTGGCGGCGCACCTGGCGGAACTGACGCTCGGCGAGCCGGCCGGCCTGGTGCCCGACCTGGCCGGGCCCAGGGTGTACGGGCTGGACGAGCTGAGCCGCGGGTACCTGAAGGCGCGCGGCGGGCGCCGGTTGACGGTGCCGGTCCGGATGCCGGGAAAGGCCGGGCGCGCCTACCGGGCCGGGGACAACCTCACCCTCCGGGGGGCCACCCTGGGCACCCGGACCTGGGAGGACTTCCTGGCCGAACGGGTGGGGCCGGGCCGGCCGGAGGCGGCCGTTCTCACAGGAGGCTGACCCGCACGCCGTACCCCGTCCGTCCCCGCCCGTCCCCGCTGGTCGTCGTCGGCCGCTACCGCGGTCCGTCCCCGCCCGCGTCCAGGTGCGAGGAGAGCCAGCCGAAGACCCGCTCCTGCGCGCCGAGACCGAAGGCGTGTCCCGCCTCGGCGAACACGCCCGTGTACTCCCGCGGGGAACTCCGGTAGCGGGCCGCGATCATCGTGTGGGCGCGGCGCATCCCGCTCGGCGGGAGGATCTCGTCGTGCTCGGCGTACCAGACCAGCAGGGGGCGGGGGAAGGCACAGGCGACGAGGTCGGGCAGGTCGCACAGCCGGGACAGTCCCGGCGGGTACAGCATCCACGTGTGGCGGGCGACGTACCCGTCCAGCAGGTCCCGGTAGGAGGAGATCATCGCGACCACGGCGATCGCCCGCAGGCCGGGGTCGAAGGCGCCGAGCAGGGCGGCGCGCAGCCCGCCGCCCGACAGCCCGGCGCACCCCACGGGCCCGACGTCGGGGCGCGAGCGCAGGTAGGCGGTCGCGGCCAGGTCCTCCCCCGCGACGACGCCCGCGTAGGAGGTGCCGAGCACCGTGCAGTACTTGGCCAGGACGTTCTCGTACCGTCCGGCCGCGGCGTCGTAGCGGTCGGCCTCGCCGAGCCCGGGATCGTCGCCGGGAGCGCCGGCGACGTTCTCGGGCATGTCGGCGAGCGGGATCCTGCGGCTGCCCCAGCCCAGTACGTCGGGCACCAGCACGGTGAACCCCCGCCGGGCCAGTTCCCCGGCCCAGGCCCTGCCGTCGTAGATCGCGGCCCGCAGCCGCGCCACCTCGGGGGTGGGAGCCCCGGGGCCGTCGGCGATCTTCTCCTTGCCCGCCCACTTCATCCCGGCGTGGCAGTGCAGCGCGACGACGCCCGGCAGCGCCGCGCCGCCCGCCTCGCGGGGACGCAGCACGTAGGCACGGGTCCTGGGGCCGAACCCCACGTCCCAGGAGACCTCCTCACCGGACAGGTCGCCCGCCGTCCAGGTGCGCTCGGTGCGCACGCTCGACGCGGTCAGGTCGAGCACGCCCAGGACGTCGCGCGCCCGCTCGCTCAGCCGCGGGCCCGGCGGGGGGAACAGACCACGCTGGGCGGCGGCGATGTCGGCCAGCCCGGAGAACTTCCCGAGGTGCCGCAGGCGGCGCGGGTCCGCGTGGTCGTGGGAGGCGTCGGACGGCACCGCTCAACCGGCCGCGACGCGGTCGCCACGGCCCCGGACGTCTCCGGGACGGCTCGTCATCAGGGACCTCCCGGTGCACACGATCGGATAGCGCTTTCCTACAGAAGCCCTTTCCTATAGGAGCCCGGGGAGGACCGTCAACCCTTCGCGACCACACGACACCTCCACCTGGCACACCACGGCGCGCCACACCACGGCCCGGCACGGCCGACGCGTTCGGGAACCCCACCGGCATCGGCCGCCGGCAGGCGGGCCTGCTGGGCGAACGGCTCGCCGGTCTGCCGGTCGACGCCGTGTGGCACTCCCCGCTGCCGCGCACCAGGATGGAACCATGATCGAAGAACAACGACTTCCCGGGGGGAACACCGGCGGAGCGGTCCGGGTCGGTGACACCGTCCGCCGTGTCCCGGGCCCCTGGACGCCCTCCGTGCACGCGCTGCTCCGGCACCTGGAGACCGTCGGTTTCGCCGGGGCCCCACGGGCGCTGGGATTCGACGAGCAGGGCCGGGAGGTGCTCTCCTTCCTGCCCGGGGACGTGGTCGGGACCGCACGGCCGTGGCCCTCCTGGGTGCACGGCGACGACGCGCTCCGCCAGGTGGGCCACTGGCTTCGCGACTTCCACACCGCCGTGGCGGGCTTCGTCCCTCCCGCGGACGCGGTCTGGCGCGAGGGAGGCGTCTGGCGGCCCGGCATGGTCGTCGGCCACAACGACGCCGCCCCCTACAACGCGGCCTGGGCCGACGGGCGTCTCGTCGGCTTCTTCGACTGGGACTTCGCCGCTCCGGTCACCCCGGAGTGGGACCTCGCCTTCACCGCCTTCGCCTGGGTGCCGCTGCACGCGCGCCACATCGTGGCGGCGGAGGGCTTCACCGCGTTCGCCGACAGACCCCGGAGGCTGCGGCTGTTCCTCGACGCCTACGGCTGGAGCGGACCGGCCGACCGGTTCGTCGACACCGTCCGCCTGCGGGTGAGCGCCTCGGCGGAGGGCATCCGGCGCACCGCGGCGGCGGGTGACCCGGCCTACCGGGCCATGGTGGAACACGGTGTCGACGCCGCGCTGGAGACGGCCGTGGAGGAACTGGCCGGCTTCCCGTGGTCCCCGGACCCGGGGTGATCCCGGGGAGCGGCCGGTGAGCGGCCGGTGGTGACACCGGGACCCCCGGATCGGCCGCGTCGGCCGCGTCGGCCGTCGATCCGGGGTTCCCGGGCCGGGCCCGCGGTTCACGGCCCCGGCCGCGCCGCCTCAGCCGTGGTCGGCGCAGCAGGGCGTCGGGTCGCGTACCTCGGCGGGCATGAGGCGCCCGTCCGCGGCGGGCATGGTCAGCAGGACCACGCGCCCGTCGCGCAGCTGCGGCCGTACGTGGTCGCCGGTCGTGACGAGGGTGTCCGGTGCCGGCTCCTCGGCCTGGGCCAGCACGGCGACCTGGTCGATCGCCGAACGGGCCAGGATCTCGGCCACGCTGAGCGTGCCGGTCAGCTCCGCCCGGCCCGGGTACACGACCAGGCGCCCTCCGGACCCGGCGGCGTGCGCGGCCGCGGCGAGCGCCGCGCCCCGCGCCGGTTCCTCGGGCCCGGTACGGTCCTCACCGGACGCGGCCCCCACCTCAGCAGGGAGAGCCGAGAACGCCGCCAGGTCGATCGCCTCCCGGACGGCGAGCGAGCAGGCCACGTGCGGCGTGCCGTCCGCGACGCGTACGAAGTGCGTGCAGCCCACGGTGCCGTCCGGGAGGCCGAGCGTCTCCACCACCCGGTGGAGAAGGTGCTCGGCCTCCGCGACCGTCCGCGAGCCTCCGTCGAGGCCGATGATCATCCGCGCGGCACGACCCAGATCGGGTTGCTGTAGAACCACAGGTCCTTCCACGGGTCGGCGTCGCCGAAGACGTCGATCCGCGGTCCGGCCGGGTCGATCGCCGCGCCGAGCAGCCCGGGGGCGCTGCGGTTGCCGTCGGTGCCCCGCAGCCGCACGTAGAGCGGCCGGTCGACGGCGCCGAGCCGGTAGGTGAACCTCACGGTCCCGGTGTTCTTGCCGACCTCGAAGGAGGTCACGACCTTGGTGGCCGGGGTCGTGAAGACGTCCCTGTCGGTCACGGGTCCGGTGACGTCGCCCTGGATGACGTCCACGCGGGCCAGGGCCGGGACGTACTGGGCCCAGTTCGGCCGGTTCGCCAGCGTGATCTCGATGCTGAGCTCGACCTTGGCGCCCTTGCGGATGTGCAGGGTGTCACCGAGCGAGACACCGCGCTGTCCCCTGTCGGCCTGCCGGGCGCGCACGACCAGACCGCTGATGAGGCCGCCGTGGTCGACCCACACGCGGCCCTCGCGGATGGCGTCCATGACCGCGGTGTAGGAGAAGTTCCTGGCGCCGACGTGGGTGCGGCTGTAGAAGCCGGGCCAGAAGTCGCCGGCCGTCAGGTTGGGGGTGCCCCGGTAGACGGGGTCCTCGTACCTGCCGTTGGCGTTGAAGTCCCCGCCCGGCCCGCGGTCGGTCGTGTCGGCGTAGACCGAGTGCGAGTCGGAGTTGGCGGTGACCCACCAGCTCTTGCCCTCGGCGAGCAGGCTGTCCCAGAGCCCTCCGACGGTCGCGGTCATCCAGTCGAAGCCGCCGAAGGTCTTGTAGCTCTCGGCGGGGTAGGCGGGGAAGGAGTCCGCGCCCGGGTTGCTGTCGTAGAAGCCGCGCCCGCCGCCCGGCCCGTGCGGCTTGGGGATGCCCGCGGCCTGGTGGCCCGGCGCGCCTTCCATGCCGACGGCGATGTCCGGCTGGGCGTCGCGCCAGCCCCGGATCTCGTGCGGGGAGTCGAGCCCCTTGCGCGAGGGGTGGTTGGCGAGGAACAGGGCGGCCTCGACGCGGCGGCGCCTGACGGCGTCGGCCAGGAAGTTCAGCCCGGCGATGGCCAGGGCCTCGTTCTGCGGGGTGGAGGACGAGGCGCCCTTCACCGAGCCGTCGAAGGAGTTCTCGAACTCCTTGAGGGTGGCCACCTCGCCCCGGCCCGGGGCCACGAACACGGTGCCGTGCTCGGCGCCGGGGATGTTCCACTCCAGCCCCTGGAAGACCAGGGCGTCCCTGACGTCCTGCCGCGCGGCGACGATGTCGGGGTTGACCTTGTCGACACCGATCTTGGCGTGGGTGGCGCCCCCGTGGTCGGTGATGACCATCCAGTCCAGCCCGTACGCGTTCCCGTGCCGGACCTGGTCGCTGACCTTGTAGATCCCGTCGGAGCTGTACTGGGTGTGGATGTGGTGGTCGCCGGCGAGCCAGAGGTAGCCGTCGCGGGGCTCGCGGCCGTGCGGGGTCGGCGTGCCCGTGGTGGCCGCGGCGGCCTGGCCCTGCGCGCCGAGGACGCCGGCCGCGCTCAGGCCGGCGCCCAGCAGTCCGGCGCGGCGGAACATCTGGCGCCGCGAGAGCTGGCCGGGAGAGAGCTCGGCGTCGGGAACCGAGAAGTCGACGATCGGCGCCGTGTCACCCTGGTCGAGGGCGTGCTCGGCACCGTGAGAGTGGTCGTGTGGGTGAGCATGCGTGTGATCGTGAGGGTGATCGTGCCCGTGGCCCATGGTGTGCCTTTCCATCCCCGCCGGAGAGAGCGCTCCGGCTACCCGAACACCCTTGCAAAAACACCTGAACCACTCGTTAACCAGATATATCCGGCAAGGGGGAAACTGCCGACGTCCGATTGATGTTTCGGACACGACAGGCGGGCCGGCGGGGTCGACGCAGCGGGCGGGGCCGGCGGGCAGGGTCGGCGGGCAGGGTCGGCGGGCGGACACGACGGCCGGACACGACGGGTAGGGCCGACGGGCGAGGTCAGCGGGCAGGCTCGCCGCGGTGCCGGTGGAAGGGGGTGTGCTCGGGCGCGAGCGGGGTGTTGCCCAGGATCAGGTCGGCCGCCTTCTCCGCCACCATCATGACCGGCGCGTAGATGTTGCCGTTGGTCACGTACGGCATCACCGAGGCGTCCACCACGCGCAGTCCCTCCAGGCCGTGCACCCGCATGGAGAGCGGGTCCGTCACGGACATGGGGTCGACGCCCATCCGCGCGGTGCACGAGGGGTGCAGCGCGGTCTCCCCGTCCCTGGCCACCCAGCCGAGGATCTCCTCGTCGGTCCCGACACCGGGGCCGGGTGAGATCTCCCCGGCGTTGAAGGCGTCCATGGCGGGCCGGTTCAGGATGTCGCGGGCGATCCGGACGGCCGCCACCCACTCGCGCCGGTCCCGCGCGGTGGACAGGTAGTTGAAGCGCAGCGCCGGGTGCACCCGGGGGTCGGTGCTGGTGATCTTCACCGAGCCGCGCGCGTCGGAGTACATCGGCCCGACGTGCACCTGGTAGCCGTGCCCGCCCGCGGGCGCGGAGCCGTCGTAGCGGACCGCGACGGGCAGGAAGTGGAACATCAGGTCGGGGTAGCGGGCCTCGTCGTCGCTCCGGACGAAGCCGCCCGCCTCGAAGTGGTTGGTCGCGCCGGGGCCGCTGCGCAGGAACAGCCAGCGCGCGCCGATCCACGGCCGGTTGCGCCACCTCATCGCCGGTTGCAGCGACACCGGCCGCTTGCAGGCGTACTGGATGTAGACCTCCAGGTGGTCCTGGAGGTTCTCGCCGACGCCCGGCAGGTGGTGCACGACGTCGACGCCGAGGGACTCCAGCTCGGCCGCGTTCCCCACCCCGGAGAGCTGGAGCAGCTGCGGGGAGTTGAACGCGCCGCCGCACAGGATCACCTCGCCCGCGCGGACCGTCCGGCCGCCGCACTCGACGCCGACGGCGCGCCCGCCCTCGAAGAGGATCCGGGTGACGAACGCCCGCGTCCTGACCTCCAGGTTGGGACGTCTTGCGACCGGGTGCAGGTAGGCGCGGGCGGCCGACAGGCGGCGTCCGGCGCTGATGGTGCGGTCGAAGCGGGCGAAGCCCTCCTGGCGGTAGCCGTTGACGTCGTCGGTCAGCGGGTACCCGGCCTGCTGCACCGCCTCGAAGAAGGCCCCGAACAGCGGGTTGCGCACCGGCCCGCGCTCCAGCACCAGCGGCCCGCCCCGGCCGCGCATCGGATCACCCGGGTCCGCGGCCACGCAGTTCTCCATGCGCCTGAAGTACGGCAGGCAGTGCGCGAAGTCCCAGGTCCCCATCCCCGGATCGGCGGCCCAGCGCTCGTAGTCCAGGGGGTTGCCCCGCTGGAAGATCATCCCGTTGATGCTGCTGGAGCCGCCCAGCACCTTGCCCCGGGCGTGGTAGATCCGGCGGCCGTTCATGTGCGGCTCGGGCTCGGAGACGTACTTCCAGTCGTAGAAGCGGTTCCCGATCGGGAAGGGCAGGGCCGCCGGCATGTGGATGAGGACGTCCCAGGAATAGTCCGGGCGGCCCGCCTCCAGCACCAGCACGCGGTTGGCGGGGTCGGCAGAGAGCCGGTTGGCGAGCGCGCACCCCGCCGAACCACCCCCGACGATGACGAAGTCGTACACGGCCGCCCCCTTCACCTCAGGAGGATAGGCAGGCGGACGTAAAGCGCACGGCGCGACAGGGTGCGCCGTGCGCAACGAAGACCGCCGACGGTCACGCGTCCGTGGTCCGCCACCAGTCGTCGGACGGGCCGACCGGAACGGTCCGCTTGTGCCGGGTCGCGAGGTAGTGCGCCTCCAGCTTCGCCGCCGCCTCCGGCGCGATCTCGGCGCCCTCCAGGTAGTCGTCGATCTGGGCGTACGTCAGGCCGAGCGCCACCTCGTCGGGCAGGGCGGGCCGGTCCTCCTCCAGATCGGCGGTCGGCACCTTCTCCCAGGTGCTCGGCGGTGCTCCCAGCTCCCGCAGCAGGGCGGCGCCCTGACGCTTGTTCAGCCCGGTCAGCGGGATGACGTCCACGCCACCGTCGCCGTACTTGGTGTAGAAGCCGGTCACCGCCTCGGCCGCGTGGTCGGTGCCCGCGACGAGCAGGCCCAGCTGCCCGGCGATCGCGAACTGGACCACCATGCGCTCGCGGGCCTTGACGTTGCCGCGCACGAAGTCGCTCAGCTCGAACCCGTCGCCCTCGACCTCCCGCAGGCCGAGCGCCGTCTGGGCGGAGACGGCGTCCGCGCTCGGCTTGATGTTCACCGTGATCGACCGGTCGGGCCGGATGAACTCCAGCGCGACCTGGGCGTCGTGCTCGTCGGCCTGCACGCCGTGGGGAAGCCGCACCGCGACGAAGGTGGCCTCACGCCCCTCGGCGCGCAGCTCCTCACAGGCGAGCTGGCACAACCTGCCGACCAGCGTGCTGTCCTGGCCGCCGCTGATCCCGAGCACGTAACCCTTGGCCGGGGTCGACCGCAGGTAGTCCTTGAGAAAGTCGACCCGTTGCCTGATCTCGGCCTCGGGGACGATGGTCGCCTTGACGCCGAACTCGGTGAGAATCTGCTTCCTTACGTTCGCCATCCGTGTACCTTACCGACCGGAATCGGGCCGCGAGGAAACGGGTTCGGGCGGAGCCCGCGGAGCGGTCCGGCGGGATCACCACAGCGGGTCAGGGTGCTCTCACCGTGAGATACACCTCCCGAAAAGGTGGCGTTCGCCGGAAAACAACGGGATCATGACGGAGTTCAGCACGCGGAGACGAGACAGACGACAGGACGCTGATGACGAAGGAGCAGGCGCCCCAGGGGGTGGATCCGCACATCCCGAACGCGGCACGGATGTACGACTACTTCATCGGCGGCAAGGACAACTTCCGGGCCGACCGGGAGCTCGCCGAGATGGTGCTCAGCGTGCTCCCCGAGACCCGTGACGGCGCCCGGGAGAACCGCAGATTGATCGGCCGTGTGGTGGAGTACCTCATCGGCAAGGGCGTCAGGCAGTTCCTCGACCTCGGCTCGGGGCTGCCCGCGCAGCAGAACGTGCACGAGGTCGCCCTCCGGCTGGCCCCGGACGCGCGCGTGGTCTACGTCGACCACGACCCCGTGGTCTGCGCGCACGGCCGTGCCCTGCTCGCCGGGGGCGACGGGGTGGCCATGGTCCAGGGGGACGTGCGCGACCCCGAAAGCATCCTCGGCAACCCCGAGGTGCGCGAGCTCATCGACTTCGACCGGCCCGTCGCGGTGCTGATGATGTTCCTGCTGCACCTCATCTCCGACGAGGACGACCCGCAGGCGTTCGTCGCCGCCTACCGCGAGGCCGTGGCGCCGGGAAGCTACCTGGCCGTCTCCCACGTCGGCAGCGACGCCGCCCCCGAGCGCACCGCCCGGATCAGCGAGTTCTACCAGAAGGCGAACACGCCGTTCTGCCCCCGTACGGGCGAGGAGATCGCCCGGTTCTTCGGCGACTTCGAGCTCATCCCCCCGGGCCTCGTCAACGGCCGGAACGCGGAGGGCATCGAGCCGTTCTCCGACCCGGACACGGAGCTGCAGGTCGACGAGGAGATGGCCCGGATGGGCTACGTAGGGATCGCGCGCAAGCCCTGACGGCCGCGTACGCGTCACGGCCGCCGATCGGTCCCCCGCCGGGTCCGACCGGCCGGCGGCGGGGCCTGCCCGCTCCGGCACGGGGATCGTCCCGGCTCACGGCCAGGCCTCAAGCTGGAACCAGACGGACTTGCCGTAGGGGTTCAGGGTCCAGCCCCAGTTGCGGGAGAGGTCGCGCACGATGGCGAGGCCCCGGCCGGAGGTCTCCAGGTCACCGGCCCGCCTCAGCCGGGGGACCATGATGCAGGAGTCGCAGACGTCCACGACGAGCAGCTCCCTCTCCCGGCCGACCGTGACACGGACGGGACCCGGGACGCCCACGTCCCGGGAACCGTACGCGAGCGCGTTGGTGACGAGTTCCGAGGCCAGGAGTTCGGCGATTTCGGGAATGCCCTCGGCCGCGTTCCAGTCGAGGGCGACGTCGCGCACGAACCGGCGAGCGGAGGCGACACTTCTCGGGTCGCGTGGTATCCACCTCTCCCCCAGCGGAGAAAGGCCGGGATTCATCGTGTGGCGATATTCGGTCAGGGCCGCGCTCGCCTGAAGGACCTCTTCCATGATTTCTCTCTTCGTTCCGGATTTCCTGTGTCCAGGGTGCCGGGGTGTCACTACGCTGGGTAGCGAAATCGTTACGAAGAGAACGGGCTGGAGTTCGCACGCCCTTTGTTGAACTCCGACAAGGAGGTCATCATCACCAATCTCCATACGCCTCAGGCGATCTGGGGCAGGGAGCTGCGCCACTACCGCAAGGCGGCCGGTCTCACCCAGGGCCAGCTCGCCGAGAGGATCCACTTCAGCGAGTCCCTGATCAGCGGCGTGGAGACGGGACAGCTCCCGGCCAGCCCGGAATTCGCCGAGATCTGCGACCAGGCCCTGGCGACGGGCAACGCGCTGTCCCGGTTGCTCGACTGGCGCAAGGGGCAGGTCTTCCCCTCCTGGTTCGGAAGATGGAGGGACAAGGAGCAGGAGGCGACCGCGCTACGCGCCTACGAACCGCTCGTCTTTCCCGGGCTTCTCCAGACCGAGGAGTACGCTCGCGTGCTGCTCGGCGAGAACGAGGCGGCCGTGGAAGCTCGCCTGGACCGCCAGGCCATCCTCACCCGGGAGGACCCTCGACCACCGACGCTCCGCTGCGTGGTGGACGAGGCGGTCCTCCACCGCCCGATCGGTGGCGCCAAAGTGATGAAAGAACAGCTGGAGCACATCATTTCAGCGATCAGTCCACGACTCAGTTTTCAAGTGCTTCCCCATGGGATGCACTCGGGTCTGATGGGCGGGTTCGCGATCGCCACGCTGAGCGGAGGAAGCGACGTACTGTATGCGGAGACGGCCGTTCGCGGTATCACCACGAGCGATCCGGAAGACGTCACCATTGCCGTGGAGCGTTTCGAAGCCATCCGGGGCGAGGCGCTGCCGATGAGCATGTCCATCGATCTCATCCAGAAAGCGGTGTCGGAAAAATGGACCTGAGTAACGCCACATGGGTCAAGTCGAGTCTCTCCGGCGACAACGGCGGGAACTGCGTCGAGGTCGCGAGGCTCGGGAACGCCACCGGCCTGGTCGCCGTACGCGACTCCAAGGACACCGGCGGCCCCGCGCTCCTGTTCACCTCCGCCGAGTGGGGCACCTTCCTCGACCGCGTGAAGACCGGCGGGCTCGGCCTCGGCTGACAGCCTGAGAAGGGGCTGAGAGGCGTTCAGCGTCCTCTCAGGACGGCGTCGGCATGATCGCGGGCATGACCTACGAGGCGGCCGGTACGGAACCACCGGGTGTCGGTGCGCGATGGAGCGCCGTCCGCCGATTCGCGGGCTACGGGGCGGCCTCGACGCTCTCGCTCTACCTGGTCGTCAAGGTGATCTGGGTGCTCGCCGCCCTCCCCGGCGGCACGGAGGGTTCCGCCGCCGGGGACTGGGTCGCGCTCAACGCGGTCACGGTGGGGATGGCGACGGTCGGGGTCGCGCTGGGACTGGCGCTGGCGCAACCCTGGGGCCGCCGCGTCCCCGCCGCTCCCCTGCTCCTGGTCGCGTGGACGGGTGCGGGCTTCATGGTGCCGATGCTGCCGTACCTGGTGGTGAGCGCCGTGCTCGGTGCGACCGGAACCGGCGGGGACGCGGGTGGCGACGCGGGCGCGGCCGGTCCCGCAGCGGCGATACCGGCCTGGGAGGGGGTCTTCATCTCGATCGGGTTCGCCGGGATGGCGGTGGGGCTGGCGATCGCCCTTCCGATCTACATGCGGGAACGCTGGCCGCACGCGTTCCTGGGCCGCCTCGGGGACACCCCGCCCGCCCCCTCGCCACGCAGTTCGTACGCGACAGCGGCGGTGGTGGCCTTGGCGCTGGGGGCGCTGGGGGCGCTGTGGCTGTACTGGGCACTCGGCGGGACGCTCGGGCTGGAGGCCGCTCATCGCGACCCGGACCTGAACGAGCGGCTGCTGAACGGCAACTCGGCGATCTGGGCGTTCGCCGGAGCCTGGAGCGTCCGGGCGCTCACCACCGGCCGGTACGCCGTCCGGTCACCGGTCTGGGTGCCGTTCTCCCTGGCCTTCGCCGCCTCGGGATCGCTGTTCGCCTGGGGGTGCTGGAAGCTGTCCGTGGCGGTGCTGCGGCCGGGTGACTACGTACCGGCGGAGCATCCGGTGGTGGCGGTGGCCCAGCACGTCCTGGCCGCCGGCGCGGGCGCCGCCATGCTGGCCGGGATCGTGCGGACCTACCGCGACCGCGCCGCCGGTCACCCGTAGGGTCGTACCAAGGGGACGGTCGTGCGGAGCGCGCCGTCGTAGCTGCGCGCGCCGGAGAACGCCCCGGTGGCCTCGGCCAGTCCGTCGAGCACCGTGACCGCCTGTGCCCGGGTCGCGGCGTCCAGGTTGCGGGCGAGCGTCACATGCGGGAGCCACCGTCCCGGCGCGTGCAGCGGGTTGCCGCCGCAGGAGCCGCCCAGCACCCGCCACACCCCCGCGTGCACGGCCAGCAGCCGGGCATCCGGCACCACGCCCCAGGCGAGCACCCGCGCCCGGCCGGCGAACAGCAGCAGCGGCCCCAGCCTGGCCGGCACCGGCAGGTCACCGAAGGCCTCGGCGAACGCGGCCGGCGCGTCGGGCGGCAGCCGTTCGCAGACCGCCAGCGTCAGATGGGGGCGGTTGGTCGGGTGCGGGTGCCGGGCCTGGCCGGGAAGTCCCTCGGCCGCCAGCCGGTCCCAGGCCGCGCGCACCGCCGAGTCGAGCATGTCGTCACAGATCAGCTCGATGGTGTGCATCCGGCAACGGTAACGGGTGCGCCGTGCCCGGCAGTGGATCTCTTCTCCATGGGCGCGAACCTTTTGCGCGGAACGCCTGTCGTACCGTGCATGAGATCAGAGCACGGATGCGGAGAAGTCATCATGGCGGGTACGGGGCGCACGATGAATCGTGTGGCGAAGATGGCGGCCGGGGCGCTGACCGCACTCGTCCTGACGGGCGGCGGCGCCGCCGCGGCGGCCACCGGGACGGCCGCCACCGCGGAGCAGCACGCGGGAGCGGAGAGGACCGGCGGGAAACTGCCGAGGAACTTCCTGCTCCACGAGTCCCAGGCCCGCAAGCCGGTGAAGCACCCGGGGGAGGAGAAGTGGACGATCAGCGACCGGCATGAACGCCTCGACCTTTCGCCCTGCGACGTGGGCCGTTCCACGGACCGGGGCCGGGTGAGCACCCGGACGGTCGTCTACACGGCGCTGGAGGTCCACCAGGCCGAGCAGGTCGTGATCTACCGCTCCGAGCGGGCTGCGCGCACGGCCATGGCCGACCTGCGGAGGCGGATCGGCGGATGTGAGGTCGACCACGGCGACCAGGTGGTCGCCAAGGGCCGGACGGAGAAGATCAAGGTGGGGGACCAGGCCGTCCGGGTGATCGTCCAGAACTACGACCGCGGGGACGCAGGCCCGGCCATCGGCGGCCAGCGGGGCGTCGTCGTGCGCAAGGGCCGCGCTCTGGTGAGCTACACGCAATCCAGGGAGTACGGCGGGGTGCACGCCTCGGACTTCCGCCGGCAGCTGAAGGACGCCCGGAAGATGGCGGTGAAGGTCTGCTCGCTGCCCGGCGTCTGCTGACCGGCCGCCCGTCCCCTGCCGACCGGTGTCCGCCGGCCGGCAGGGGACGGGCCCCCGGCGGCGCCTTTACCGGATGACGACCGCTCCGACCAGGGACAAGGGCACATCCGCAGGATGCAGAACTCAGCGGAACCCGGCCGCCCTGCGGGCTCTAATCCCCTCAACCGATCCCGTTGAGGAGAACCGATGCGCACCATGCTCAAGACCTTCGCCGCCGGCGTCCTGGCCGCCGTTCCGCTGCTGTTGTCGGCCGGGCCGGCGCATGCGACGACCAACGTGGCGCTGTTCAACGGACAGCTCACGATCAACTCGGGCGACCTGGCCGACAACATCACGATCAGCGTCGGCGTGAACGTCATCAAGGTGTTCAACGCCAACGACACACTGGTCCCCAACTTCGCGTGCACGCGGATCGACACCAGGACCGTGCACTGTCCGATCGGCAGCGTCAACCGGCTCTTCGTCCAGGTCAAGGGCGGGGACGACATCGTCACGAACAACACCTCCCTGCCCGTGCGGGCCTTCCTCGGCATCGGCTCCGACACGTACAACGGCGGGTCGAACGAGGACTTCGTCACCGGTGACGCGGGCGGGGACACGATGTCCGGCAACGGCGGCAACGACATCCTGGACGGGCGCACGGGCACCGACACCGCCCACGGCGGCCTGGGCACCGACGTCTGCATCGCCGAGGCGGAGACCGGCTGCGAGCTCGATTGAGCCGCACCGTGAGGGGCGGCGGGGCCCATGGCCGGCGGGCCGGCGGGCCGGCGGGCCGGTGGGCCGGCGGGCCGGTGGGCCGGCGGGCCGGCGGGCGGGGTCAGCCGACGGCGCTGAGACCCGCGGCGATCCTCCTCAGTTCGCGGTCGACCGCCTCGGGGCTCCCGAGGTCGTCGGCGTAGCCGGGACCGAGCATGACCTCGACCCGCCGCCCCTCCCCCAGGCTCAGGAAGAGGGTCGGGGTGCCGTTCCCGCCGTCCTCTCCGACGTCCTGCCTGACCAGGTAGCCGGTCCTGTCGTCGCCGACGGTCGTCTCCTTCCCCGTCCCCTCCTCGCGGTACTCCCGGACGCGCTCGTCGGCCTCCTGGACGGCCCGGCCCTCGTGGACGTAGATCTGGACGCAGTAGGCGCCGTTCCCGTCACCCTTGTAGTCCCACGAGGTCGTGTACTCCTCACCCCGGTCCAGGGACCAGTTGGACCACAGCAGGCCCTCGGGCAGGTACCCGACCCGGATGCTCCTGAAGGCCCTTCCGTCGCCCAGGTCGCCGAGGTCGCCGGGCTCGGACGCGGGGGGCGGTCCGCTGTCGTCGATGGCGGGAGGTTCCGGCGTGGTCCCGGCGGTGACGTCCGGCCCCGGTGTCCCGGAGACCGTGATCCGCCCGGCGGGCCGGGATCCCCCGGTGGCCGGGCCGTCCGGGCCGAGGTCGAGGGAGAGGGGGGTCACCACGCCGACGACGGCCACGGCCGCGGCTGCGGCTGCGGCTGCGGCTGCGGCCAGGGCGGTGAGCCTGATCCGGTTCGTCCTCTTCTTCCGGGAGGCACGGAGAACCCGGTCCACCAGGTCCAGCGGGGCGTGCAGCCTCTCGACCTCGTCCGCCATGATCCGCCGGAGGTCGTCCCCGGGCGCGCGGAGGTCACTCTCAGGCGCGGACATTCCCGATCACTCCTTCCGCTGCTTCCGGGCCGATCGCCGCGCGGAGCTTGGCGAGCGCCTTCGATGCCTGACTTTTCACCGTGCCCGTCGAGCAACCGAGGATCTCCGCGGTCTGCGTCTCGCTGAGGTCCTCCCAGTACCTCAGGACGACCACCGCGCGCTGCCGGGGGGGCAGCGCGCGCAGGGTGTCCATCAGCACGTGGCGCAGGTCGACGTCGGTCTCGCGTGCCGCGGACTCCGGAGGGGTGTGCATCGGGATGATCCGCATGATCGCCCGTCGCCGGGCACGGCTGATGGAGGCGTTGACGATGATGCGGCGGACATAGGGCTCGGGGTTGTCGTACCGCACCCGGTCCCAGTGCTGGTAGGTGCGCTCCAGTGCCGTCTGCAACAGGTCCTCCGCCTCCTTCTCGTCGCCGCAGGCGAGGTAGGCGACCCGTAACAGGCTCGTGCCGCGTGCGGCGACGAACGCCGCGAACCCGTCGTCCTCGGCATCGCTCACTCCTGTCCGTCCAATGTCATGCCCCCTAATACGCCTGCGTCGCACCGCGCGTTGCCCACGACCTCCGGCGATCTCGCGTTCCGTCGCGTCACCCCGCCGACGGCGAACGCCCCGGGAACCCCGGGCCGCGCAAATTCAAGATCGTACGCGGGCAACCTCCCCGGGGGGCCGGGCGTATATGTGGTCATGACATCGCATGACCGGAGACAACAGACGAAAGCCGTAGTCTCACCGGCCCGGTCGCTGACGGCGATCGGGGCCGTCCTGGCCGCGGTGTGCGTGCTCGCCCCGCCCGGCACGGCGGGCACGCCGGGCACGCCGGGCACGCCGGGCACGCCGGGCACGCCGGAGCTTCGGCCGGTGGCCGCGTCGCGCCCGGTGGCGGATCCGGCGCAGGGCGCCTACTGGCACACGAGGACGCTGTGGACGAGCGTCCATCCCCGGAAGATGGGGAGCGGCTCCGACCGCTACGAGGTGGAGGAGCGGCATGTCTACGAGACGTGGGTCGCGCCCGGCGGCAAGCAGTGGTCCGGGTTCCGGAGGCTGGGGACGCGGCCGAAGAGCCCGGCCGACGATCGGGCGTGGCGCCGCGACGGCTCCCCGGCCACGTGGAACCGGTCCGCGGACGGCATGACCGTCGTCCTGTCCACCCGGCCGGACAAGGGCCGGGTCGGCGCCGCGAAGGGCCGCTCGGACGCGTTCCACGTGGCCGGTCAGCAGCTGTCGTACGAGGAGCTGCAGCGGCTGCCCGCGGACCCGGCCGGGCTGAGGGGGTGGATCGAGAAGGCCGTACGGGTCCGGAAGGCGGACCCGACCGCGGACGTTCCCGAGGACGCCGTCGACGGCCATGTGACAAGGACGCTGGTCGAGCTGCTCTACCAGGTCCCGGCGCCGAGGGGCGTCCGCGTCGCGGCCTACCGGGCGCTGCCGGCGATGCCCGGCGTCCACGCCCGGGGGACGGCGAAGGACGCGCGGGGCAGGACCGGAGAGCGCCTGTCCCTCGACCACAGACCGCACCCCGGGCAGAAGGGGTTCGAGCAGGAGACCGAGGTGATCGTCGACACCGGCGCGATGCTGCTGCTGTCCGAAGGCGTGAGGACCACGATCGACGGCAAGCCGTTCGCGAACAAGACGTCGACGGAGATCGTGCTCCACGCCGGCTGGACCGACGCGGCACCGTCGGTCCCCGCGCTGCCCTGACCGACCACCACACCGACCGATCCGCGCTCTCCCGCCAAGGGGCCTTCGCGATCCCGGAGCCGGTCAGGCCGCGGGAGCGCGTCGTGGGACGAGCACACCACTCGAACGGGACTTTCGATGACGGGGAAGATTCGCAGGCCGCTGGTGAACGCGGCGCTGTGGTCACTGAGAAGAATCAATGCGAGAAGGGCACGGCGGGCGCCCGCGCCCGACACGGGGACGGTCCGGATCCTGCTGCACCACGCCTACGGGATGGGTGGCACGATCCGGACCGTGCTGAACCTGGCGGGGTACCTGGCGCGGGAGCGGGACGTGGAGATCGTCAGCGTCGTCCGCGCGGCCGAGGAGCCGTTCTTCCCGATCCCGCCGGGGGTGCGGGTGTCGTTCCTGGACGACAGGGTCGGACCGCGCGGACCGGCGGCCCGGCTGCTCTCCCGCTTCGCCAGCAGGCTGGTCCCCGAGCAGGAGAACGTCCACCAGGCCGTCACGCTCTGGACCGACCTGCGCCTGCTCCGCTTCCTGCGCTCGCTGGACGGCGGCGTGCTCATCGCCACCCGCCCCGCGTACGCCCTGGCCACCACCCTGCTGGCACCCCCCCGGCGTCATCACCGTCGGGCAGGAGCACGTCACCCTGCAGACGCACAAGCCCGAGATGCTGCGGCTCATCAAGAGGCGGTACGGCAGGTTCGACGCGTTCGTCACCCTCACCGAGGCCGACCGCAAGCAGTACGCCGGAGCGCTGAAGAACAACGCCCCCGGCCGGCTGCTGCGCATCCCCAACGCGGTCCCTCCCCTGGCCGGGGAGATCTCCACGCTGCGGGAGAAGACGGTGATCGCCATCGGCAGGGTGGTGTACGCCAAGGGCTTCGACCGCCTGGTCAAGGCATGGAAGGACGTCGCCGAGGCGCACCCGGACTGGGTCCTGCGCATCTACGGAGGCGGCACCCCCGACCGGGAGCAGCGGCTGCGCGAGCGGATCGAGGAGGCGGGCCTGTCCGGGAAGGTCTTCCTGATGGGCAGCAGCAAGGAGATCGGCGAGGAGCTGGCACGGTCCTCGATCTACGTGGTCAGCTCCCGGTACGAGGGCTTCGGCATGACCATCCTGGAGGCGATGAGCAAGGGGGTGCCGGTGGTCAGCTTCGACTGCCCGCACGGCCCGCGTGAGATCATCACCCACGAGCACGACGGCCTGCTGATCCGCTCCGGCAAGCCGTCCGCGCTCGCCGAGGGCGTCCGCCGCCTGATCGAGGACGAGGACCTGCGCCTGCGCCTCGGGGGCAACGCGCTGCGCACCGCCTCCCGCTACGACCTCGACGTCGTCGGCGCCGAGTGGGACGCCCTGCTGAACGACCTGGGCAGGCGTTCCCACCTGCGGTCCTGCTCCCTGGGCACCGCGGTGTGGTGACCGGACACGGCGGTCCGTAGCAGACGGGTGCGGTGACCGGGCACGATCCCCGGTGACCGGGGACAGCCACCGGTCCCGGTCACCGGTCACCGGTCACCGGTCACCGGGGAACGGGGAACGGTCACCGGGGAACGGTCACCGCACCCGTCCTGGCGGCCATTTCCCGGGCCCGAACCCCCTGGGCCGTCCGCGGGCCCCGGCCGTCGCCGCGTACGCGTGCCGGGCCTACCGGAAGTCGGCCGCGTGGTCACGTGCCCACTCGCGGAACGTACGGGCGGGACGGCCGGTCACCTCCTCGACGGCCGTGCTGACCGGCTCGGGATCGGTGACGATGGAGGCCCAGTAGTCGAGCGAGGCGTCCACCATCGCCGGGTCGCCCCAGGCGGCGATCATCTGCTCGCGGGCCTCCTGCCGCGGCTGCTCCTCGAAACGCAGGGGACGGCCGATGACCTCGCCGATGACGCGGAGCTGGTCGGCCTGGGTGATGACCTCCGGCCCGGTGAGCACGTAACTCCGGCCGCCGTGCCCCTCCTGCGTCAGCGCCAGGAAGGCCACGTCGGCGATGTCGGCCTCGTGGACGAGCGAGCGCGCCGCGCCGGCGTACGGTGCGCGCACCACGCCGCCGTTCCTGATCTCGCCGGCCCAGGCGAGCGTGTTCGTGGCGAACCCGCCGGCCCGCAGGAACGTCCACTCCGTCCCGGACCTCCGCAGCAGCTCCTCGACCTCGCCCCACACCCCGTTCTGTACCGCCTCGACCCCGTCCCGTACGGACAGGGCGGAGACGTAGACGACCCGCCGGGCGTGCCGGGCGATCACCTCGACGACGGCCTCCGCCCCGGCGGCCGAGAAGGACGGCCACAGCAGGAACACCGCGCCCACGCCCTTCAGCGCCGCCTCCAGGGTCTCCGGCTCGGTCAGGTCCCCGCGCACCACCTCGACACCGCCGGGCAGCTCCGCCCGCCGCGGATCACGGGTCATTGCCCGCACCGGGACGGCCGCCTCGGCGAGCAGGGACACCAGATGCCCGCCGATGTTCCCCGTGGCGCCGATCACCAGGATCTTCTCTGAAGTGTTCATGCGACCATGGTCGAACTTAAACCAATGTTGAAGTCAAGTTAGGCTGGCGGGCATGACGAACGCCTCCCCGCCGGACGCCTCCCCCGCGGCCAAGGAGCTCACCATCGGCCAGCTGGCCGAGCGCAGCGGCGTGCCCACCTCGGCCCTGCGCTTCTACGAGCGGCAGAGCCTCATACGCAGCCGCCGCACCACCGGCAACCAGCGCCGCTACCACCGCTCCACGCTGCGGGTGATCGCCTTCATCCGCGCCTCCCAGTCGGTCGGCATCCCGCTGTCGGTGATCGGCGACGTGCTCGCCCTGCTGCCGGAGGGGACGCACCCGACCCCGGAGTTCTGGCGTCGGGCGTCGCACTGCTGGAGCGAGGAACTGAACGCGCGCATCGCCCGGCTGGAGCGGATGCGCGACCTGTTCACCGACTGCGTCGGCTGCGGCTGCCTGTCGTTCGAGCAGTGCGCCCTGGTCAACCCCGGCGACCGCCTGGGCGGCGAGGGCGCCGGGCCGCGCCGCCTGCTCGAACCCCGCTGACCCGGAGGGCACCGGCACCGGTGAGGCCCCCGGACACGGTCGGGCCGTCTCCGGGGGCGCGGAAGCCGCGCGTCAGGGGCGCTCCGGGTCGTCGGCGCGCAGGACGAGCCTGACCACGACGCTCTTGGAGGTGGGGGTGTTGGAGGTGTCGGCGACCGAGTCCAGCGGCACCAGCACGTTGGTCTCCGGGAAGTACGCGGCGCAGCAGCCGCGCGCGGTCGGGTAGGCGATCACGCGGAACGCCTCGGCCCTGCGCTCCCCGTCGGGCCACTCGCTGACCAGGTCCACCAGGTCACCGTCGGAGAGGTTGCGCTCGGCCAGGTCACCGGCGTGCACGAAGACCACCCGGCGTCCCCCGCGCACGCCCCGGTAGTGGTCGTCCATGCCGTAGATCGTGGTGTTGTACTGGTCGTGGCTGCGGACCGTCTGGAGCAGCAGCCGGCCCGGCGGGACCCGAAGCACCTCCAGCGGGTTGACGGTGAAGTTGGCCTTCCCCGTCGCGGTCGGGAAGCGCCGCTCGTCGCGGGGAGCGTTGGGCAGCGCGAAACCGCCCGGGGCCCGGACGCGGGCGTTGAAGTCGTCGAACCCGGGCACCACCCGGGAGATGCGGTCGCGGATGGCGTCGTAGTCGGCCGCGAACTCCTTCCACGGCACGTGCGGGTCGTCGCCGAACAGCTCCGCAGCCAGCCCGCAGACGATCTCCACCTCGGAGAGCAGGTCACCGGAGGCCGGGGCCAGCTTGCCGCGTGAGGCGTGCACCAGGCCCATGGAGTCCTCGACGGTGACGAACCGCCCGGCACGGTCGTCGGGACCGGTGCCGTCGGTGCCGCCGGGACCGGTGTCGCGTTCGGTGCGGCCCAGGGTGGGGAGGATCAGCGCCTCCCGGCCGCACACCGCGTGGGAACGGTTGAGCTTGGTGGAGACCTGCACGGTCAGCCGGGCACGGCGCATCGCCTCCTCGGTCACCGCGGTGTCCGGGGTCGCGGCCACGAAGTTGCCGCCCATCGCGACGAAGACCTTGGCCCGTCCCGACCGGAGCGCCCGGATCGCCTCCACGGTGTCGAACCCGTGCTCACGAGGCGGTTCGAAACCGAACTCCGCGCGCAACGCGTCCAGGAACCAGGCCGGTGGCCGCTCGTAGATGCCCATGGTGCGGTCGCCCTGGACGTTGGAGTGACCGCGCACCGGGCAGACCCCGGCCCCGGGACGGCCCACGTTGCCGCGCAGCAGCAGGAAGTTCACGACCTCCCGGATGGTGGCGACGGAGTTCTTGTGCTGGGTCAGGCCCATCGCCCAGCACACGATGACCGACTTCGCGTCCAGCACCTCCCGTACGGTCTCCTCGATCGCCGGGCGGTCCAGCCCGGTCGCCTCCTCGACCTCGGCCCAGTCCAGGGAGCGCAGGTCCTGTGCCCAGGCGTCGAACCCCAGGGTGTGGGTCTCGACGAAGTCGCGGTCGGCCACGGTGCCGGGCGCCGCGTCCTCGGCCTGGAGCAGGAGCAGCGACATGGCCTTGAACAGCGCGAGGTCGCCGTTGAGGCGGATCTGCAGGAACCGGTCGGCCAGCGTCGTGCCCTTCCCCACCAGGCCGGAGATCCGCTGCGGGTTCTTGAAGCGGAGCAGCCCGGCCTCGGGCAGCGGGTTGACCGCGACGATCCGGGCGCCGCCGCGCTTGGCCCGCTCCAGCGCCGAGAGCATGCGGGGGTGGTTGGTGCCGGGGTTCTGGCCGACGACGAAGATCAGGTCGGCCCGGTGCAGGTCCTCCAGCGAGACCGTGCCCTTGCCGATGCCCAGGGTCTGGTTCAGCGCCGAACCGCTGGACTCGTGGCACATGTTGGAGCAGTCGGGCAGGTTGTTGGTGCCGAACCTGCGGACCAGGAGCTGGTAGGCGAACGCGGCCTCGTTCGAGGTACGGCCGGAGGTGTAGAACAGCGCCTCGTCCGGGTCGTCGAGCGCGCGCAGCTCCCGCGCGACGATGGAGAAGGCGTCCTGCCAGCTCACCGGCACGTAGTGGTCCGAGCCCGGAGCCCTGTGCATCGGCGAGGTGAGGCGCCCCTGCTGGCCCAGCCAGTGGTCGGTGTGACGGGCCAGGTCGTCCACGCTGTGCCGGGCGAAGAAGTCCGCGGTGACGCGGCGCACGGTGGCCTCCTCGGCCACCGCCTTGGCGCCGTTCTCGCAGAACTCCGCGGGGCTGCGGTGATCGCCCTCGGGCCAGGCGCACCCGGGGCAGTCGAAGCCCTCCTTCTGGTTGACACCGGCCAGGGTCAGCAGGGTACGGCCGGCGCCCATCTGGGCCTGGGCGGCCAGCAGCGACCGGGTCACCCCCGGGATGCCGGCGGCCCACTCCTTGGGCGGGGAGACCTTGAGGCCGTCCTCACCGACCTCGTCACGCGGTGCCTTCCTGGCCATCTCACTCCCTACCTATGGCGACGCTTCGCGTCGCGGTGAGACTCTGTTCATGGCGACGCTTCGCGTCGCGGTGAGACCGCTCTGATCCGGCTCCTTCCCTCGTCGCTCATCCGCTTCGCTCCTTCGCTCCTCGGTCCAGTCGCCGGCGCGGTCTCACGGGTTCGGAACACTATAAGGCTGGGGCGGTTGCCGACCGGCTCGGGATTCTGGGCGGCGCGGTCTCACGGGTTCGGAACACTATAAGACTGGAGCGGTTGCCGGTCGGTTCAGGAGCCCAGGTAGTGCAGGACGGCCAGGACGCGGCGGCTGTAGCCGGTCGTGTGGGACAGTTCCAGTTTGTCGAACAGCGCGTTGACGTGTTTCTCCACCGCGCTCTGCGACACGTGCATGGCCTGGGCGATCGAGGCGTTGGTCATGCCCTGCGCCATCAGCTCCAGCGTCTCGCGTTCGCGGACGGTCAGCCTGGTCAGGGGGTCGGCGTGGCTGGTGCGCGCGAGCAGCTGCCGTACCACCTCGGGGTCGAACGCCGCTCCCCCGGCCCCCACCCGTTCCAGGGCGTCCAGGAAGTCGCCCACCTGTGCCACCCGGTCCTTGAGCAGGTAGCCGACGCCCTCGACGTTCGCGCTCATCAGCTCGGTGGCGTACCTCTTCTCCACGTACTGCGACAGGACCAGGACCTTGACCTCCGGACGGCGTCGCCTGATGTCCAGGGCGGCGCGCAGTCCCTCGTCGGTGTGGGTGGGCGGCATCCGCACGTCGACCACCACCACGTCCGGTTCGCAGGCGTCCACCGCCTCGACCAGCGCGTCGGCGTCGCCGACGGCGGCGAGCACCTCGTGGCCCTCCTCGGCCAGCAGCCGTACCAGGCCCTCGCGCAGCAGGGTGGAGTCCTCGGCCAGGATCACCCGCACGGCAGCTCCGCCTCGATCGTGGTGGGCCCGCCGGGCGGGCTGGTCACCGTGAAGCGGCCGTCCAGCGCGGCCACCCGCCGCGCCAGCCCGGACAGGCCGCCGCCCTGCGGGTCCGCCCCGCCCACACCGTCGTCCCGTACGCGCACGACGACCATTGTGTCGTGCGCGCGGACCTCGACGGTGACCGCGGTGGCGCGGGCGTGCTTGGCCGCGTTGGTCACCGCCTCGCTGACCACGAAGTACGACGCCGTCTCCACCGCCATCGGCGGCCGTACCGGCAGATCGGCCACGACCTTGACGGGGACGCCGGAGCGTTCGGCCACCCCGGCGAGGGCGTCGGCGAGCCCGAGGGAGTCCAGCCCCGAGGGGTAGACCCGCCAGGCCACCTCGCGGAGCTCCGCCAGGGCCTGCTGGGCCTGTTCGTGCGCCTGTTCCAGCAGCTCGGGCCGGCCCCGGCGGGCGCGTCCGACCAGCATGGACAGCGCCACCAGCCGCTGCTGCAGCCCGTCGTGCAGGTCGCGTTCGATCCTGCGCCGCTCGGCATCGACCCCCGCCAGTACGCCCGCGCGGCTCTCGGCCAGCTCGGTGATGCGGTGCCGCAGCGCCTCGGTGGGGTCGGAGCCGAGCATGCGCGCGGCCAGCCGCCGCTCCAGCGCGTGCACCCCCACCAGGCCGGACAGGTCCAGGAACAGCAGGACGAGACCGGCCAGGCCCGCGTAGGCGAGCAGGGGCACGCTGGGCGTCATGCCGTCGAACGGCAGGCCCCTCCCCCAGGTCCAGGCCAGCGCCATGGCCGTCCCGGCCCCCCAGACGAGCAGGGCGGCCACCACGCCGCCGAGTACGCCCAGCGGCACCCTGGCCGCCAGGTAGCGCAACTCCCGGCCACCGGAGCGGTCCGCGCCGGACCGGGGAACGCCGGGGGCCAGCCCGAGGACGGCGGGGTCGAGCCGCAGGCGGCGGACCTCGAACAGGGCCAGCCGCCGCACCGCCTCGCGCACGGCCGGGCGGCCGGTGAACGGCAGCGCGGACGGCAGGAGGACGAGGCCGAGCAGGGCGGTGGCCGCGCCGAGGCCCACCGTCCACAGCAGCCGCGTCCCCTGCGCGGCGGTACGCATGCCGCCCTGCCCGCCGTTCGGCCGATCCCTCATGTCCGGAAGACTACGGAAGTCCACGAGAGGGCCGGAATGGGGCGGACGGCCGCCCCCGGGGTGCGGAAAACCGCATCCCTCCACCGCGGGCGCTCCCGGCGCCTACCGCCCACCTGCATGCTGGGACCATGACTGATGATCGGTTGACCGCCGCTGTCCGCGCATTGATCGACCGGTACGACCCCGAAGGCCTGTTGGGCATGGGGGCCCCCGACGACGAGTACGACCCCGAAGTGCGGGATCTCACTGCTCTCGTGCGCGGTGGAGAAGAGATCACCGCCGACGTCGTCGGCTCCGTCTGGAACCGGTGGTTCAACGGCGTCTCCGATTGGTGCACCCGGCGGCCTGAGCAGGTTCGTGAGGTCGCGGCTGCGCTGGAGGACCTTCGTGATCGGCGATAGCGTTCAGGTCTCTCCCCGACGGCAGGCGCCCCGCCGGAAAGCGTCACGGCGATCCGTGACGCCCGGCCTCACCGGCACGACCGGCTCGGACCCACTCGTGAGGGAGGGCGCCTCCCCCGTCCTCGGCACGAGGAGCCCTTCGGTCACCGCGGAGGGGTGAGCGCGCGTTCCTCGGCGAGCCGCAGCGCCACATCGGTGATCATGTCCTCCTGCCCGCCCACGTACCCGGCCGCGCCCACGCGCTCCAGGATCTCGTACGCGGGAACGCCGTACCGCTCGGCCGCCACCCGCGCGTGCAGCAGGAAGCTGGAGTACACCCCGGCATATCCCTGGACGATCGCGGCGCGGTCGGGCCAGGGCAGCCGCGGGACGAAGGGCCGCACCACCTCGTCGGCGGCGGCCAGGACGGCGTGCACGTCGATCCCGGTGCCGACCCCCACCCGGTCGAGGGTCGCGGTGAGGATCTCGGTCGGCGCGTTGCCCGCTCCGGCGCCCAGGCCGCACAGCGCCCCGTCGAGCTGGCGGGCGCCGTGCTCGAACGCCACCACCGAGTTGGCCACGCCCAGGGAGAGGTTCTGGTGACCGTGGAAGCCGACCTGCGCGTCGCTCCCGATCCGCCGTACCAGCTCCCGTACCCGGTCCTGGGCGTCGGCCAGGCCGAGCGCGCCGGCGGAGTCGACGACGTAGACGCACTGGGCTCCGGCGTCCACCATCAGCCGGGCCTGCGCGGCCAGCTCGGCGGGCGCCAGCCGGTGCGCGAGCATGAGGAACCCGACGGTCTCCATGCCCAGGGCCCGGGCGGCGGCGAAGTGCTGGGCCGAGACGTCGGCCTCGGTGCAGTGGGTGGCGATGCGCGCGACGTCGGCCCCGGCGTCGCGGGCCCGGCGCAGGTCCTCGACCGTGCCGATGCCGGGGACCAGCAGCACCGCGATCCTGGCGCGTACCGCCTCGTCCACCGCCGCGCGCACGAGCGTGATCTCCTCCTCCAGGGAGAAGCCGTAGTTGAAGCTGGAACCTCCCAGGCCGTCGCCGTGGGAGACCTCGACGACCTGTACGCCGGCCCGGTCGAGGGCGTGCACGGTGGCCCGCACCTGCTCCTCGGTGAAGCGGTGGCCCATCGCGTGGCTGCCGTCCCGCAGCGTCGTGTCGGTGATCCGTACGGCCGGGGCCGCCCCGGCGGGGGTGGCGTGCGTGGTGGTGCTCATGCGGTCGCTCCTGTCATCTGCACGGCGAGCAGCTCGCCGACCCGGGTCGCGGCGGCGGTCATGATGTCGAGGTTCCCGGCCCACTCCGGCAGGTGGTCGCCGTTGCCGCGCACCTCCAGGAGCGTCGTGACGCGCGCGTGGCCCGACCACTCCGGGCGTGGGTCGTCGAACTGCGGTTCGGCGCGCAGCCGGTAGCCGGGCACGTACTCCCGCACGACGGCCGCCATCCGGTGGATGGACTCGCGGACGGCGTCACGGTCGGCGTCCGGGGAGAGGGCGCAGTAGACGGTGTCACGCATGATCATCGGGGGTTCCACCGGGTTGAGGACGATGATGGCCTTGCCCCGGCCGGCGCCGCCGACGGTCTCGATCGCGCGGGCCGTGGTGAGGGTGAACTCGTCGATGTTGGCCCGGGTGCCCGGCCCGGCCGAGCGTGACGCCACGCAGGCCACGATCTCGGCGTACGGCACCGCCGTGACGCGGGAGACGGCGGCGACGATCGGGATCGTGGCCTGCCCGCCACAGGTGATCATGTTGATGTTGGGCGCGTCCAGTCGCATGTTCACCGGCGGGCAGACCAGCGGGCCGAGGGCCGCCGGCGTCAGGTCGACGGCCCGCACCCCGGCCTCGGCGTACAGGGGGGCGTTGGCCCGGTGCGCGCCTGCCGAGGTCGCCTCGAAGACGATGTCGGGCCGTTCCGGGCGGCTCAGCAGCCAGCCCACCCCCTCGGCGCTGGCCTCGACGCCCAGCTCACGCGCCCGGGCGAGGCCCTGCGAGGCCGCGTCCACGCCCACCATGTAGCGCACGTCGAGGTGGGGGCTGCGCAGGAGCTTGGCCAGCAGGTCGGTCCCGATGTGGCCGGGGCCGACGATGGCGGCGGTCGGTGTGGTCATGTCTCTCGTCTCCCGAGGTCGTCGGTCACCGCGGCCGGGGTCGGTCCGGCAGCGGGTCGAAGGAGAAGCGGCCGCCGTCGCGGACGATCCGGCCGGGCGGGCCGGGGAAGTGGGCGGGCAGCACGAGGGTGCCGCCGGCTGCGCACTCCTCCATCAGCGCGCGCCGGGTGCGGGCGGCCCGCGCCGGGTCCTGGTCGCCGCCCTGCGCGAGGTCCGGCACGGCGAGCTGCAGCGGGTGGTGGATCACGTCGCCGCTGAGCAGGGCGTGGCGTCCGCCGCCGCGCACGTCCACCACCAGGTGGCCGCCGGTGTGCCCGGGCATGCCGCGCAGCGAGACCCGGGTGCCGCCCTCGTCGACGATCACGTGGTCCTGTCCGACCAGCACGGCCTGCTCGGCGCGCACGACCGGCTCGACGCTGTCGGCGAAGGTCCGGGCCAGGTCGGCGGCCACCGGATCGTCCGGATCGTCGTGGAACAGCGCCCGCAGCCACTCGAACTCGCCCCGGTCGAACAGGTAGGTGGCGTTGGGGAACGTGGGGGTCCAGCGGCCCTGGAGCAGGCGGGTGTTCCATCCGCAGTGGTCGGGATGCAGGTGGGTGGAGACCACGACGTCCACCTCCCCCGGGTCCACCCCGGCCTCGGTGAGCCGCTCCAGGTAGGGGGTGTCGAACCGGTGGTGGGCGAGCAGCGCCGGGCGGTGTTTGAAGTTGCCGTTCCCGCTGTCCACGACGATCACCGTCCCGGCCGCGCGGACGATGTGGCAGGTGATGCTGAGGATCAGCTCGCCGGTGTCCGGGTCGACGAAGCGCGGCCCCAGCTCGCGGGCGGCCCGTTCGACGATCTCTCCGGTGATGGCGGGGAACAGCTCCTCCGGGCGGAAGGGCCATCGTTCCACCTCGGTCACCCTGCTGATCGTGACCTCTCCGAGGCGCAGCACGTTCACGGACGATCCCCCGCCGTCTGCGCGGCGGCGTGTGCCGGTCGGACGCTCATGTCGCCTTCCCTCTCCTGCCAGGTCGTGGTCGGGTCGTGGTCATGGTCGGGGTCGGGTCGTGGCCGTGGCCGTGGTCGAGGCCGGGTCGTGGCCGTGGCCGTGGCCGTGGTCGAGGCGTGGTCGGGTCGTGGTCGGGTCGTGGTCGGGTCGTGGTCGGGTCGTGGTCGGGGCGTGGTCGCGGACCGGCCGCCGGTCCGGGTCAGCCCCGGCCGGCGAACGGCATGGCGGTCGCCATGACCGTCATGAACGGCACGTTCGCCTCCGGCGGCAGGCCCGCCATGTAGACGATCGCCTCGGCGACGTGCCGGGCGTCGAAGGTCGGCTCGGACGCGAGCGAGCCGTCGGCCTGCGGTACGCCCCGGCCCATCGCCGCGGTCATGTCGGTCGCCGCGTTGCCGACGTCGATCTGCCCGCAGGCGATGCCGTACGACCGCCCTTCGAGGGCGACGGCCCTGGTCAGGCCGGTCATCGCGTGCTTGGCCGCGGTGTAGGCGGCCGCGCGCGGGCGGGGTGCGTGGGCCGACAGCGAGCCGTTGTTGACGATGCGGCCGCCCCGCGGCCGCTGCGTCCTCATCTGCCGGAACGCCTCCTGCGCGCACAGGAACGCGCCGGTCAGGTTGGTGCGCACCACCTCCTCCCACTCCTCAAGGGTGATCTCGTCGAACGCGGCCGCCGGGCCCGGCACGCCGGCGTTGTTGACCAGCAGGTCGATCCGGCCGAAGCGCTCACGGGTACGGGCGAACAGCTCGCGCACCGAGACGGGATCGGTCACGTCGCACGGCACCGCCAGCGTGCTCCCGCACGGGCCGCCGGCCAGCTGCAGTGTCTCCCCCAGCGCCTCCGCCCGCCGCCCGGCGGCCACCGTCCGGTATCCGGCGGCGCGCAGCGCGACCGACACCTGCCGCCCGATGCCCGAGCCGGCGCCGGTGACCACGGCGACCGGGCCCGCCCCGGCGTCCGCGCTCAATGGTTGTCCCTGGTGACGGCCGAGCCGCGCCGGCCCACGAGGAAGTCCAGGTCGGCGCCGCGGTCGGCCTGCAGGACGTGCGAGACGTACATGCCCTGGTAGCCGCCCACGGCGGCGGGCGGCGGGGGCGTCCAGGCCGCCCGCCGCGCGGCCAGCCCGGCCGGCCCGGTCTCGGGCACGTCCAGGTGCAGCCGCCGCGCCTCGACGTCCAGCTCGATCATGTCACCGTCGCGGACCAGGGCCAGCGGCCCGCCGGCCGCCGACTCGGGCGCCACGTGCAGCACGACGGTGCCGTAGGCGGTGCCGCTCATCCGCGCGTCCGAGATGCGCACCATGTCGTCGACGCCCCTGGCGAGGAGCCGGCGCGGCAGCGGCAGGTTGCCCACCTCCGGCATTCCCGGGTACCCGCGCGGTCCCGCGCCCCGCAGCACCATCACGCACGTCTCGTCGATGTCGAGCGCGGGGTCGTCGACGCGGTGGGTGAAGTCCTCGATGGTGTCGAAGACGACGGCGCGGCCGCGGTGCCGCAGCAGCCGGGGGCTGGCGGCGGACGGTTTGATCACCGCGCCGTCCGGGGCGAGGTTGCCGCGCAGCACCGCGATGCCGGCCCGCTCCCTGACCGGCGCGGCGAGCGGGCGGATCACCCGGTCGTCCCACACCGGCGCGTCCGCGCAGACCTCCCCCAGGGTGCGGCCGCTCACCGTGGGCGCGTCGCGGAAGAGCAGGTCCCCCAGCGCGTTGACCACGGCGGGCACCCCGCCCGCGTAGTGGAAGTCCTCCATCAGGAACCGCCCGGACGGCATGAGGTCCACCAGCAGCGGCATGTCGTGCCCGTGGGCGTCGACGTCGTCCAGCGTGAGCGTGACCTCGGCCCGCCCGGCCAGCGCGAGCAGGTGGACGACGGCGTTGGTGGACCCGCCGATCGCGGCGTTGACCCGGATCGCGTTGAGGAACGCCTCCCGCGTCAGCACCCGCGACAGCCGCAGGTCCTCCCGTACCATCTCCACGATCCGCACCCCGGCGTCCTGGGCGAGCGTGCGGCGGCGGGCGTCGACCGCGGGGATGGCGGCGTTGTGGGGCAGCCCCACGCCGAGCGCCTCGACCAGGGAGGCCATGGTGGAGGCGGTGCCCATCGTGTTGCAGCTGCCCGCCGACCGCGACATGGCCGCCTCGGCCTCGAAGAACTCCCCGGCGCTCATCCTGCCGGCCCGCACGTCGTCGTTCATGGCGAACACCCCCGTGCCCGAGCCCAGGGTCCGGCCGCGGAAGCGCCCGTTCAGCATCGGCCCGCCCGACACGACCAGCGTGGGCAGATCGCAGCTCGCCGCCCCCATCAGCAGGGCGGGGGTGGTCTTGTCGCACCCGCACAGCAGCACCACCCCGTCGATCGGGTTGGCCCGGATGGACTCCTCGACGTCCATGCTCACGAGGTTGCGGAACAGCATCGAGGTGGGCCGCAGGAGCGTCTCCCCCAGCGACATGACGGGGAACTCCACCGGGAACCCCCCGGCCTCGTACACGCCGCGCCTGACGTGCTCGGCCAGCGTGTCCAGGTGGGCGTTGCAGGGGGTCAGCTCCGACCGGGTGGTACAGATGCCGATCACCGGCCGCCCGTCGAACATCCGGTGCGGGACGCCCTGGTTCTTCATCCAGGAACGGTGGATGAAACCGTTCCAGTCCGCCGGCCCGAACCAGGCCCGCGACCGCAGCGCCGGCCCGCCCGCTCCCCCGGCTCCCCCGGTCTGTCGTACGTCGCTCATCTCGTCCTCCGCCTTCCTTCGCCCGGCCGCTCGTCAGGCCGCCGCGGACGGCAGGCCGAGCATCGCCCGCGCCTCGGCGGGGGTGGCCGGTTCCAGCCCCAGGGAGTGGATGATCCGCACCACGTTCTCGACGAAGCGGACGTTCGTGCCCGGCTCGCCGCCGGGCAGGTACCGGTTGTCCTCCAGGCCCACCCGCACGTGCCCGCCGAGCAGCAGCGACTGCGTGACCGCCGCGTGCTGGTCCGCACCGGCCGCGCCGACCGAGAACAGGCAGCCGTCCGGCAGCAGGTCCACCATCGACTGCAGGGTCCTCGGCGAGTACGGCATCGCCCCCTGGAAGATCCGGTCCAGTCCCAGGATCAGGCTGACGAAGTAGGGCGGGTCGTCGTGGCCGGCGGCGATGAGGGTGGTGACCTCCTGCGCGACGTGGACCGGGCTGAACGCCTCCCACTCGGGTTTGACGCCCCGCTCCCGCATCATCCGCGCCAGCAGCCGGCCGCGGGAGGGCGGGGTCCGCATCAGGATCTCCCGATCCCCCACGCACGCGACGAACGTCATCGCGTCCAGCGTGCACATCTCGGCGCCGCCGTCCAGGCCCCTGAGCCGTTGCTCCCACACGACCTCGCCCTGGCCGTCGACGACCGGCCCGATCATGTCGCCGTTCACGCCGCCACCGGTGGAGTTGTTGATCACCACGTCGCACCGCTCGCGGACCAGCGCGTTGATGCGGCGGTAGATCGCCGGGTCGCAGGTGGCCTGGTCGTCGGCGCGGCGCGCGTGCAGCGCCGCGACGGCGGCCCCGGCGTCGTGGCAGCGCCGGACGTCCTCGGCGATCTCCTCCGGCTGGGTCGGCACCGCGGGGTCGTCCTCGCGCGTCAGCGACCCCCCGGTGGGCGCCACCGTGACGATCACCTTGCCCGGGGCCGGGAGCGGACCGTGACCGGTGCCGGCGGCCTCGAAGAACAGCGCCACCAGCACCGCCCCGGGATCGAGCACGTCCTGGGCGGCCTCGCCCACGTAGCTGGCCCGGCCGCGCCGGGCCCGCAGGCCCCGGGTCGACTCGGCACCGGCCCGCGCCGCCCGCGCCGCCCGGCGCAACCCCGCCGCCACCCCCAGCCCCTCACCGGCCGCCGCGCGCAGCGCCTCGGCCGCCGGGACCAGCGCGTCCACCATCGTCTTGTCGCCCACCGCGGCACCGCCGAGCCGCCGCACCGCCGCCGTCCCCTCGGCCACACCGGCCGCCAGCGCGCCCGTCCCCGCCGACGGACCGCCGGCCAGGGCGTGGGACAGCTCCCGGAACCACATCCCGAACAGCGGGCCGCTGGTCCCGCCGGTGTGCAGGAAGGCCCGCGAGACGGCGCCGAACACCTCCCCCGGCCCGGCGGGCCGCGCCTTCTCGAGGGCGGCCGCGACCCGGTCGAGCGCGGTGTCCACGTTGGTGCCGAAGTCGCCGTCGCCGCTGCGCCGGTCGAGGTCGGTGAGCTCCTCGCGAGCCGAACGGAAGCGTTCGACGAAGGTGTCGATCCACCGGCGGGCGGCGGTCGTGTCCAGCAGGTCGTCCACGGATCTCCCCGATCTCGTCACGTTCACCACGTCAGCGCCGGGGTGCGGACCGGCGCGTCCCACAGCGACAGCGTCTCGTCGTCGGCCCGCACCAGCGTGACCGAGAACCCGGCCATGTCCAGCGCCGTCACGTACGGGCCGACCAGCGACCGGGCCACCGTGACCCCGCGCCCGGTCAGCAGCCCTGCCAGGTTCCGGTACGCCACCAGGAGCTGCGGCGGCGGCGTCGCGCCCAGCCCGTTGACGATGGCGATCACCCGGTCGCCCCGGCCCAGCTCCAGTGCCTGGACCACCGGGACGGTCAGGGCCTCGACCAGCTCGGCCGCCGGGCCGAAGGGGCGGCGGCCGATCCCTCGTTCGCCGTGGATGCCGACCCCGAACTCGACCTCGTCCGGGCCGAGCTCGAACGACGGCCCGCTCCCGCCCGGACGGGTGCAGCCCGTCAGCGCCAGGGCCATGGAGCGCGCGCCCGCGACCACGCGCCGGCCCAGCGCCGCGACCTCGGCCGGCGACGCGCCCCGCTCGGCCGCGGCGCCGCAGATCTTCTCCACCGCCACCACCGCCGCGGTGCCGCGCCGTCCCGGTCCGGGCAGCCCGTCGGTGGCGAGGTCGTCGTCGACGAGCACCGTCTCGAGCGTGATTCCCGCCTCACCTGCCAGCTCACCGGCGATCGAGAAGTTCAGCACGTCACCGGTGTAGTTCTTCACGATGTGCACCACCCCGCGGCCGCGGTCGGCGGCGGCGGTGGCGGCCTCGATCTGCACGGCCGTCGGGCTGGCGAACACCGCCCCGGGCACCGCCGCGTCGAGCATGCCCCGCCCGACGAACCCCGCGTGCAGCGGCTCGTGCCCGGAGCCGCCGCCGGAGACCAGCGCGACCTTCACCGGCCCCGGTTCGGCCCGCACGACGTACCCGTGCTCGCGATCCCGGCGGATCAGATCCGGGTGGGCCAGGCACAGCCCGTCGAGCGCGTCGTCGGCCACCGACCCCGGGGCGTCGAGAAGCTGCCGCTCAGCCATGGGACGCCTCCAGAAGGCCCAGGACGGCGGCCCGGACCGGCTGCCCCGCGGCGAGCCCGGCCCGCGCGGCCGTCTCGTTGACGCACGAGAGGACCCCGTTCTCCCAGGTGTCCCGCCCGTCGCTGATCTCGGCCGAGAGATGACCGACGGCCACGGCGGGGATCGCGTCCGCGTCCAGGGCCCGCACCCCGGCCACGCCCGCCTCGTCCTTGCCGATCCCGGCGTCGTTGAGCACGACCAGCGCGCCCTTGAACGCGCGTGCCGCGGCGGCCGCCGCCATCCCGCCGTTGGACCCCGCCACGACGACGTGACCGACGTCGCCGGGGCCGATCAGGGAGATGCTGTCCATCACGATCACCTTGCGTCCCTCCTCCTCGTGGACGACCTGCCGCAGCATCGGCCGTCCTTTCGTCGCCTCGCCGCCGCCCGGCGCGGGGCCGGGCACGGGGGCGGGCACGGGGGCGGGCCGGTCCAGGAACCCGCCGACCGCCTCGCGAAGTGAGGTCCCGCGCCGGAGTCCCGACCCGCGGGCCGTCTCGTTCACGAACGTGATCACCCCGCAGGCCCACCCGTCGGCGCCGTCGCCGATCCGGGCCGAGCGGTGGCCCACGGCGACGCCGAGGACCCCGGTCTCGTCCAGGGCGCGCAACCCCGCGACGCCAGCCCCGTTCCTGCCCACGCCCGCGTCGTTGCAGACCAGGAAGCCCAGGCCGAACCGGCGCGCGTACTCGCCGGCGCTCAGCCCGCCGTGCGAGCCGGTGACCACGACGTCGGCCGGCCGTGCGCGGGCGGCGAACGACACCGAGTCCGTCACCAGCACCCGGCGCCCGCCCCGGGCCAGCACCGTCCGGGTGAGATCCGGCCGGACCTCGCCCGGCCGGGCGAAGATCTCCCGCGTCATCACCGCTCCGATCGTCGAAGGGGGAGGCCCAGCATCCGCCGTGCCTCCTCGGGGGTCGCGACCTCCCGGCCGCGGGCACGGGCCAGCTCCGCCACCCGGTGGACCAGCTCGGCGTTGGTCGGCCGGCCCAGCCGCGTGTGCGGGTGGTCACCCAGGCCGATCGACAGGTGACCGCCACGGTCGATCACCGTCTCGGCCACCTCCAAGACGTCACCGAGGTACGTGCAGACCGTCCACTCGCACCCGCCGGGCAGGAAGTCCAGCTGCGCGCGCAGACCCGCCGGGGTCCCCGGGTGCGCCGCCGTGAAGGCGGGCCCCCCGAGGACGATCCCGACCAGCGCCGGCAGGTCGACCGCCCCCATGTGAAGGAACGCGGCGATGGTCCGCGTCCAGCTCACGTTGAACGTCGTCAGGTACGGGGCCATCCCCAGCTCGCGCGCCGTCCCCCAGCAGTCGCCCGATCGTCGTGACGTCGTTGGCCAGCGACCGCCCGTCGCTCGCGTACGACCTGCTCACCGGGTCGTAAAGGTCCATGTTGGCGCACCCCATGTCCACCACCAGGAAGTCCGGCCGGGTCCGCGGGTCCCCCGCCGCGCCGCCGGCGCCCGCCGGCCGCTCGTCCGGGGACGCGCCGGCCGCGCCGGGCAGGGGTGGCGCCACGAGCAGGTCGCACCGCTCCCGGATGCCGGCGACGATCTCGGCGTGGGTCTCCGGCCGGGAGTCCGGCGCGCCGGACGGGGTACGGCCGTGGACGTGGATCAGCGCCGCGCCCGCCTCACGGCACTCGGCCGCGTCCTGGGCAATCTCCCGCGGCGTCCACGGCACGTTCGGGTTCTCGTGGCGCATCGTGTTCTCGTTGGGCCGCACCTCGATGATGATCTTCTTCATCGCGTCTCCCCCGTCCGGAGCGACCGCGCGCCCCGCCCGGCCCACCGGGTACGTCCGCCGTCGAAGGCGGTGCGGGTGCCGTCGAGTTCGTCCGCGGCCCGGTCGCCGGGTGTCTCCCCCGGAGCCCGCGGCCGCCCGCGCAGCCGGCCGTCCCGGGCCAGCGACGTCGCCACGGCGCAGCCCAGCAGGAGCGCGATCCCGAAGGCGGCCACCGCCCACCCGAAACCACCGGTCGCGTCCTTGATCAGGCCGACGGCCTGCGGGCCGAAGTACCCGCCGAGGTTGCCCAGACCGTTGATCAACGCCAGCCCGGCGGCCGCCGCCGTACCGTGCAGGATCGACATGGGAAGCAGGAAGAAGCTCGCCAGCGCGGTGTAGATGCCGACGGCGGCCACGCAGAAGCCCACCATCGCCGGCACGGGCCGGTCCAGCGTGACGGCCGCGAAGAGGAATCCGGCGGCACCCACCGCGCACGGCACGACGAAATGCCACAGCCGCTCACCGGTCCGGTCCGAATGCCGCGTCCACAGCACCACGGGCGCGATCGCCAGCAGCGGCGGCAGCGCGCCCAGCCAGCCGACCTGCGTGTTGCTGAGCTGGAAGGTCTTCAGGATCTGCGGCATCCAGAACCCGTAACCGTTCAGGGCGAACGTCACGGTGATGAAGACCATGCTGAGCACCAGGGTCCGCACGCTGGCCAGCCCGCGCAGTGCCGAGTGCGACCCCTCCGGGCCGTCGGCCGCGCGCTCGGCGTCCAGCCGCTCCCGCAACCAGGTCCGCTCACCGGCGCTGAGCCAGGTGACGTCCTCGGGGCGGTCCGGCAGCACTCTCAGGCACACCAGGCCCAGCACCACGGCCGGGATCCCGGTGACGATGAACATCCACCGCCACCCCGACAACCCCGCCACCCCGTCCAGCGACAGCAGCTCCGCCGAGATCGGCGAGCACAACCCGGAGATCGCGATGAACGCGACGATGACGGCCATGCCCCGCCCCCGCGCCCGCTTGGGGAACCAGCAGGTCAGGAAGTACAGCATGCCCGGCGAGAACCCGGCCTCGGCGAACCCCAGCAGCACCCGCATCACGATCAGGCTCGTGGTGCCCTGGACCGCGGCGGTCGCCATCGTCACCAGACCCCAGGTGATCATGATGCGGGCGATCCAGCGCCGCGCCCCGAGCCGGGTCAGGATGAGGTTGCTCGGCACCTCGAAGAGGGTGTAGCTCCAGAAGTACACGCCGGCGGCGAACCCGAAGACCGTCGCCGAGATGCCCAGCTCGGCGTTCATGGTCAGCGCGGCCACGCCGATGTTCAGGCGGTCCAGGTACAGGACGATGTAACACAACCCGATGAAGGGGAGCAGACGCCGGGCGACCTTCCGCAGGACGTCCTTCTCCAGGACCGGCGGGACGGGATCCGTCCGAGGGGGGAAATCAGCTGTCATGACGCTTCACGACCGATCAATCGTTCCGGTGCGGTGGCGCCACCGTATGCACCCTCCCGCCCCGCCCACCTCCGGGAACCCACGTATCCCGCCTACGTACGCGCAGGCGGTCTCCCCTACGTAGGACGACGGGGGCACCCGGTCCGGCTTTGACCCGAGCCCCCCGGGGGACCTACCGTTAACCAGAAATTTCCGACATTTCACCTGCCCCGGGGCGATCACCATGCCGAGAACGGCCGCACCCCAGACCGGCACCGTCCTCCCCGCCGAGATCACCACGTTCGTCGGCAGGCACCGCTCGGCCGCCCGCATCGGGGACCTGCTCTCCACCGCCCGGCTGGTGACCGTGACCGGCACCGGCGGCATCGGGAAGACACGCCTGGCCCTGCACGTCGCCAGGGAACTCGCCCCCGGCTTCGACGCCGGCGTCTGGGTCACCGACCTGTCGACCCTGCGGGACCCGGCCCTCGTCCCCCACACGATCATGGCCACCCTCGGCGTCGCCGACGAGTCGGCACGCGAACCCACGGCCGTCCTGGCCGCCGCGCTGAACCACCGGCGCCTGCTCCTCGTCCTCGACAACTGCGAGCACCTCCGCGACGCGTGCGCGCGGCTCGTCGGCGACCTGCTGCGAGCCTGCCCCCGCCTGCACGTCCTGAGCACCAGCCGCCAGCCCCTGGGACTGTCCGGCGAGCACTCCCTGGTACTGCCGCCCCTGCGCGCACCCGACCCGGCGACCGTGACCGGACCCGGCGACCTCCACGACCACGACGCGGTGAGGCTGTTCCTGGACCGGGCGACCGCCGTCCTGCCCGACTTCCGCCTCACCCCCGACAACGCCCGCGACGTCGCCGCCCTCTGCACCCAGCTCGACGGCCTCCCCCTCGCCATCGAACTGGCCGCCGTACGGCTGCGCGCGCTGTCCGTACGCCAGATCCTCCAGCGCCTGGACCGGCGCTACCAGCTCCTCAACCAGGGCGACACCGCCGCCCGGCCCCGGCAGAGGACCCTTCGCGGGCTCATCGACTGGAGCCACGACCTCTGCTCCCCCGACGAGCGGCGGCTGTGGGCCAGGCTGTCGGTCTTCTCCGGCGGCTTCGAGCTGGAAGCCGCCGAGGAGGTCTGCTCCTGCCCCGACCTCCCCCGGGACAGGATCCTCGACACGCTGGCCGCCCTCGTGGAGAAGTCGATCCTCGTCCGCGAGGAACACGACGCGCGCGTGCGCTACCGCCTCCTGGAGACCATCCGCCAGTACGGCGCCGAACGGCTGGCCGCCGACGCCGGGACGACCGTCGCCGTACGACGCCGGCACCGCGACCACTACCTGCGCCTGGTCGAGAGCGGAGAGACGGGACACACGCGGGCGCTGCGCGCGGGCCCGCACGGCCGCACCCACCGGGAACAGGCGAACCTCCGCGTCGCCCTGGACTTCTGCCTCACCACCCCCGGGGAGGCCGAGACCGGCCTGCGCATGGCCGCCGCCCTGTGGCTGCACTGGCGCGCGCTGAACCTGCTCACCGAGGGGCGGCGCTGGTTCGACCGCCTGCTCGACGCGGAGAGCACGGCGACCGTGAGCACCGGGGCGCCCGCGGAGAACGCGACGGCCGCGGAGAACGGGACGCCTGCGGGGAACGGGGTGACGACGAGCACCGGGGCGCCCGCGGAGAACCGGGCGACGACCGCGCGGGCCAACGCCCTGTGGGCGAACGCCTGGCTGGCCGCACTCCAAGGCGACTTCGACCAGGTCACCGCCCTGCTCACCGAGTGCGAACTCCTCGGCAGGCGGCTCGGCGACACCGGGATCTCCCACCACGTCACCGACATGTGGGGCCTGGTCGCCCTGTTCCGCGGCGACTTCGAACGCACCCTCGAACTCGTCGACACCGCCCTCACCGGCTACCGGGAACGGGACGACGCCGTCAGCAGCGCCCTGGCCCTGCTGCGACTGGCCCAAGCCGCCTTCGCCCTCGGCGACCACTCCCGCGCCCGCGCCGTCGCCTCGGAATGCCTGGCACGCTGCCGGACACTGGGCGCGACCTGGGTCATGACCTATCCCCTGTGGATCCTCGGCATCGTCACCTGGGAGACGGGCGACACGGCCCTCGCCGTCGAACACGAACGGGAGGCGGTCCGCACCGCCCGCTCCCACGGCGACCGGCTCGGCGGGTCCCTCGCCGTCCAGGCCATCGCCTGGATGAGCGCCCAGGCCAGGGACGCCCGCTTCGCGGCCATGCTCCTCGGAGCGACGCGCCGCATCTGGAGCGAGATCGGCGCCCCGCTCCCTCACCACGCCCACCTCGCCCCCTACCAGGACCGGTGCGTGCTCCACCTGGAGACCGCCCTCGGCACCGGCCGTCTGGAGGCGTACGCCGCCGAGGGCGAACGCCTGCCCGACCAGGCGGTGTTCGAGATGACGGAGACAGGCGCCACACCCCCGGCGGGCGGGACCGCCGACGACTTCGCGGCCTGCCTCACCCCTCGCGAGCGAGAGATCGCGGACCTCGTCGCGCAGGGACTGAGCAACCCCGAGATCGCCAGGAGGCTCGTCATCTCGTCGCGTACGGCGGAGACGCACGTCCAGCACATCCTGACCAAGCTGGGATTCACCTCCCGCATCCAGATCGCCACCTGGGTCACCCGGGAGGGGACGCCCACCTGACCCGCCCGGCACGGCGGCTCGCCCAGGCGGCACCTCACCGCGCAGCCGACCAGGCGTCCAGGTTCCGGCCGGACCACTGCGGCAACCCGCACGGCTTCATCGGCCTTCTAGGCGTACGCGTCGAGGCCGAGCTTGACCGCGACGGCCAGCCCGCAGGCGGCGGTGCCGAGCTGGAGCGCGCGGCCGGGCAGGCGGCGGGCGATCGGCGGGCCGAGCAGGCCGCCCAGGAAGAACCCCGCCGCGAGCGGGACCACCGCCGCCCACTGCACCGGCCCGAAGAGGGCGAAGCCGATCATCGCCACGGCGTTCGCCAGCGAGGACACGACGGACTTGAGGGCGTTGACCCTGACCGGCGTCTGGTCGAGCACGGCCGAGAGCACCGCGAACATGAGGATCCCGCCCGCAGCCCCGAAGTAGCCGATGTAGAGCGCGACGGCGAACATCGCGGCGCGTGCCCCCCACCCGTCCTCGCCGCCGAGCCCGCGCCCCACCTTCGGCGGGAGGACCAGCAGCAGGGAGGCGGCCGCGATGAGCCACGGCGCGATCGCCTCGAACAGGGTGGAGGGCGTCGCCAGCAGCAGCGCGGCCCCGGCCGCCCCGCCGAGCAGGGTCATCCCGCCCAGCCGCACGACCCTCGAGCCCTGCCCGGCCAGCTCGGGCCGCGAGCCGAGGGCCGCGCCCACGCCGTGGAAGGTCAGCGCCACCGTGTTCGTCACGTTGGCGGCCAGCGGCGGCAGGCCGAGCGCGAGCAGCGCCGGGTAGGAGACGATCGAGGCCAAGCTCACCACGGTGCCGACCACCCCGGCGAGCGTCCCGGCTCCCAGCAGCCACAGCACCTCGGCGACGTCCACGGTCGCACAGCCAATCACATCCCCGGTCGCCGCCCGCCACCACCCCGGCACCGTCCCGGCCCCCTTCCGACACCCTTCCGGCCCTCTTCCGGCACTGTCCGCGGCCACCTGCCCGCCACCCGGCACCGCCACCCGGCACCGGCCGGCCCGGGGGATCGGGGAGCCGGAGCGAGATCGGGACCTCAAAGTGAATCTGACCGCGCCCAGCCGCTCGAATGACCGTTCATGGGGCAGAGCCAACAGGTGAACGGCGGACGGCAGGGGCTCGGCGCGCTGCGGGAACGGCCACCACCGAACGGACCGGGGACGGCGCGCGCCAGGCGCGCGGCGGGCGCGCTGGGTGTGGCGCTGCTGGTCGCGATGGTCGCCGCGCAGGTCGCCTCGGGTCTGCAGCCGAGGCCGATCGCGCTGACCGGCGTGGTGGTCCTGCTGCTGGCGGGGAGCGCGCTGGCCTTCGCCTCGGTGACCCACGGCGCCGCCAGGGCCGCACCGGCGTTCGCCGCCGTGGTCGTGACCGGGTACGCGGCCGAGTGGGTGGGGATCAGGACGGGCGTGCCGTTCGGCGGCTACCACTACACCGGTGTGCTGCGCCCGCAGCTCGGCGGGGTGCCGGTGATCGTGGCGCTGGCCTGGGGCGGCATGGGACTGGCCGCGCACGCGGTGGCCGCCGCGGTGGCACCGGCGAGCCGGGCGGCGCGCGTCGTACTGGGAGCGCTGGCGCTGACCGCCTGGGACCTGTTCCTGGACCCGCAGATGATCCGGCTGGGCCTGTGGGTCTGGCACGAGCCCGGCCTCTACCGGGGTGTCCCGCTCAGCAACTTCGCGGGCTGGATCCTCGTCTCGCTGCTGGTCATGGTCGCGGTGGAGCGCGTCGTGGCCCGGCCCGCGGCGTGGAGCGGGGGGCTGGTCTCGATCTACACGGTGATGGCGGTCATGGAGACGGTGGGGTTCGCGGCGGTCTTCGACCCGCCGGACCCGCTGGTCGCCGCCGCCGGAGGGGTCTCGATGGGATTGTTCGCAACGCTCGCCCTGCTCTCCAGGAGGCACCGATGCCGGACGTGATCGTGATAGGCGGCGGCGTGGGGGGCATGGTCTCCGCCCTGCTGCTGGCCGGGCAGGGACACCGGGTGCGCTTGTACGAACAGCTTCCCCGGCTGGGCGGCAAGCTCGCCGAGCACACCAGGGACGGCTTCACCTTCTCCCTCGGCCCCTCCCTGCTGACCCTTCCCGAGATCTTCACCGGCCTCGGGCTGGAGCTGGACCTGGTGGAGCTCGACGAGCTGTGCCACTACCGCTTCGCCGACGGCTCGACGCTGGCGGCCCACCGCGACCCGGCCCGGATGGCCGCCGAGGTCGACCGGCTCGCCCCCGGTCAGGGCCGCTCCTGGCTGGCCTTCCACGACTGGGCGCGGAACTGCTACGAGGCGTCGCGGCGCACGTTCTTCACCGGGCCGCTGACCTCGCCGCCCGCCGAGGCCCGCCTGGCGGACCTGCTGGCGGTGGCCCCCGGCCGCACGCTCGACGGCCTGGCCCGGCGCTTCTTCACCGACCCGCGCCTGCGCCAGTACGTCGGCCGTTACGCGACCTACGCGGGCTCCGACCCGTACCGCGCCCCGGCCGCGCTGGGCTGCGTGCCGGCGATCGAGCACGGCGAGGGCGGCTGGTACGTCCCCGGCGGGCTGCCGCGCATCGCCGACGCCCTGGCGCTGATGCTGGAGAAGGCGGGCGTGGAGGTCGTGCTGGGCACCGCGGTGGAGCGGGTGCTCGCCGACGGCGACCGGGTCACCGGCGTGCGCCTGGCCTCCGGGGAGTCCGAGCGGGCCGACATCGTGGTCGCCAACACCGACGCGGCGGCGCTGTACGGGAGGCTGCTGCCGGACCGGCGGCTGCTGCGGCGCGTCGCCGGGCTCGGCACCTCCTCGTCGGCGTTCCTGCTGCTGGCCGGGGTGGAGGGCAGGACCGAGGGGCTGGGTCACCACTCGGTGGTCTTCTCCGCCGACTACCGGCGGGAGTTCGGCGACATCTTCCGGCGGCGCAGGCCTCCGGAGGACCCGACCGTCTACATCGGCTGCTCGGTGGTGGACGACCCGTCGCAGGCGCCGCCGGGCACGGAGAACTGGGTCATGCTGGTCAACGTCCCGTCCCGGGATCCGGGACGGTGGCCGATGTCGCCGGAGTCGTACCGGGACCTGGTGCTGGAGCGGCTGGCCGGCCGGGGGTACGACCTGTCGGGGCGGCTGCGGTTCGTGGACCTGTTCACCCCCGCCGACCTGCGCGACCGCTACGGCGCGTGGGGCGGCTCCATCTACGGCGGCGCCTACTCGGGGCCGCTGGCCCCGTTCCGCCGTCCCGGCAACCGGGGCCCCCGGCGCGGCCTGTACCTGGTGGGCGGCTCGGTGCACCCGGGCGGCGGGCTGCCGCTGGTGGCGATGGGCGCGAAGATCGTGTCCTCCCTGGTCGGGGCGGACTTCCCCACGAGGACCGCGGGCTCCACCGGCTCCCCGGCCCGGGGGCGGGCATGAGATCCGGCGCACGGACGACTCGGCGTGGAGGTACGGCGATGGGAATCCTGAACGTCCTGCAGGCGGCGGCCGCGGTGGCGGTGGCGGCGCGGCTGGCCCGGGGACGGCGGCGGCTGCCCCCGCTGGCCGCCCCGCGCACCCCCGCGCCGACGGCGACGGCACGCGTCTCGGTGGTGATCCCCGCGCGTGACGAGGAGGCCCGGCTGGGGCCGTGCCTGTCGGCCGCGCTCGCCGATCCGGCCGTCACCGAGGTGATCGTGGTCGACGACGAGTCCCGCGACGGCACCGCCCGCCTGGCCGCCGGTCTGGGAGCGCGGGTCGTGGCCGGTACGCCGCCGCCCGAGGGCTGGATCGGCAAGCAGTGGGCGGTGCAGCAGGGCATCGAGGCGGCCGGGAACGAGGTCGTGGTGACCCTGGACGCCGACGCCCGTCCCTCGCCGGGGCTGTTCGGCGCGCTCGCGGCGGCGCTGGAGGAGTACGACCTGGTGAGCGTGGGCCCCCGGTTCGTCTGCGAGGGCGTGGCCGAGCAGGCGCTGCACGCCTCGTTCCTGACGACGCTGGTCTACCGGTTCGGCCCGATCGGGCCGTCGGCGCCGCCCGCGCCGCACCGCGCGGTGGCCAACGGCCAGTGCCTGGCCTTCCGCCGCACGGCGATGCTCGACGCGGACGGGTTCGCACGCGTCCGCGGCAACATGGCCGACGACGTGGCGCTGGCCAGGATCCTGGCGGCGGGCGGGTGGGCCGTGGGGTTCCTGGACGGCGGGGGCCTGCTGGAGGTCGACATGCACGACTCGGCCGGCGGGGTGTGGCGGGAGTGGGGACGGTCGCTGTCGCTGCGCGACGTCACCGGGCCCGGCTGGCAGGCCGCCGACCTGGGGGTGGTGTGGCTGGCCCAGGCGCTGCCGGTGCTGCGGCTGGTGACCGGCCGCCCCACCCGGCTCGACCTGGGCCTTCTGACGGTACGGTTCCTGCTGGCCGGCGCGCTGCGCGGCAGCTACACCCGGCCGGGGCCCGGGGTGCTGCTGTCGCCGCTGCTGGACCCGGTGGCGGCCCTGCGGCTGACCCAGGCCACGCTGCGGCCGGTACGCCACTGGCGGGGCCGCACCTACCCCGCGAGCACGACGGACGTCCGGCCGGGCCGCGCCCGTACGGAGACCCCGTCCGGCGGGGCCGGTGGAACCGCTGTGGGCGCGGTGACCGACGCGGGTTCTGCGGGCTCCGCGGGAACGGCGGGTGCGGAGCCGGGCCGCGTCACCGGGGGTCCCCGGTCCGCCACGGCCGGGACGGGCACCTCCCGGGGCCGCGTCACGACGAACGAGTGGCCTTCGCGGCCTGGCCGAAACGCAGGCCGATGAGGCACATCAGCAGGCCGGTCCCGGCCACCTGCGCGATCGGCGCGAAGAGCGCCTGCAGCAGCGGGAGGCCGAACACGCCGACGCGCGCCCCGATCGCGAAGGAGCGCGTCACCGCCGCCACCACGATCAGCGCGGCGACGCCGAGCAGGAAGGCGGGCGGGCAGATGACGGCGAAGCCTCCCGCGAAGGTGAGGACCGACCGGCCTCCCCTGAAGGCGGCGAAGACCGGCCAGGCGTGCCCGGCCATGGCGGCGGCCACCGCAAGGTACACCTCCGGCACGGCACCGGCGTCCACACCGCCGGTCCACGCCGGGGGCGTGGCGGTGACCCCCAGGGCGAGCGCCCCGGCGAGCGTGCCCTTGAGCATGTCCCCGGCGAAGACCGGGACGGCGGCCCGCCAGCCGAGTCGCTCCCTGACGTTCCAGAAGCCGGGGTTGCGGTCGCCGACCTCGCGAGGATCGAACCCGTACGCGCGGGCGACCACCACGGCGACCGGCACGGACCCGAGAAGGTAGCCGCCGATGACCGAGACGAGCAGGGGAACCATCGTTTCCTTCCACCTGACGAGATATCCGGATTTAGGGGGGATGCCCTATATGGCGTTCGACCGTCCGGTGCTGGCACGGACGCCGGGACTGCTGTTCTGGCGGATGCTGGGCTCCGGCCGTGGGGCGTCGACCAGCCTGGGGGCGGACCTGCGGCGCTGGGCGCTGCTCGCGGTCTGGCGCGAGGAGGCCGACCTCGACCGTTTCCTGGACGTCTCCCCGATACCGGCCCGCTGGCGGCGCGAGGCCCGGGAGTCCTGGCAGGTGCGGATGGTCCCGCTGGCCTCGCGCGGCAGGTGGAACGGGGTGGAACCGTTCGGCCCGCCATCGGGCGCCGGGCGGCCCCCCGCCCCCGTAGGATCCCCAGCCCCCGCAGGATCCTCCGGTCCCGCCGGGACGGCAGGCCTGAGCGGGACGACCGGCACGAGCGACACAGGCCGGGCGGGCGGCACGGACCGGGCGGGCGGCACGGGCGGACCGGTGGCGGTGCTGACCCGGGCGTCGATCCGGCCCTCCCGGCTGGTGCCGTTCTACCGTTCGGTCCCCGGGGTGGACCGGCTCCTGGCCGAGCAGGACGGCTGCCTGGCCTCGGTCGGCGTCGGCGAGTGGCCGCTGGCCCGGCAGGGCACGTTCTCGCTCTGGCGCGACGAGGACGCGATGCGCGGCTTCGCCCACCGGGGACGCGCGCACCGCCAGGTGATCGGCCGGACGCGCACGGAGGGCTGGTACTCCGAGGAGCTGTTCGCCCGGTTCGCGCCGTACGCCAGCGAGGGCACCTGGGACGGCGCCGACCCGCTGGCCTGAGGGGACCGGTGCGCGGCTCAACGGGACCCGTTCAACGGACGGGTTCCGCGCCGGACAGGTCCCCGGACCGCTCGGCGGCCCCGCCGTCGGAGAGGTCGTGCGCCACCGCGCAGGCGCGGGCGATCGTCGCCGCCCGCGAGGAGCCGTGCGCGACGACCACGGTCCCGGCCAGGCCGAGCAGCGCGGCCCCGCCGTGGGTCTCGGGGTCGTAGCGGAGGGCCACCGCCCGCATCTCCTCGGCGCCGGCGCCACCGGAGCGCGCCATCAGCGTCAGCGCGGCCCGCATGGAGCCCTCGACGTTCTTGAGCACCACGTTGCCGGTGAAGCCGTCGGTGACGATCACGTCGACGGTGCCCGCGAGCACGTCGTGGCCCTCCACGTTGCCGTGGAAGCGGAGCGGCAGCGCGGGGAGCAGCTCACCGGCCCTACGGGTCAGCCGGTTGCCCTTGCCCGGTTCCGAGCCGATCGACAGCAGGCCGACCGAGGGGTCGGCGACGCCGAGCACCAGCCGGGCGTAGGAGGCGCCGAGCGTCGCGAACTGGGCGATCATCTCCGGGGTGGGGTCGGAGGTCGCCCCCGCGTCGACCAGCACGGTCGCGCCGCCGGTGACCGAGGGCAGCGCGACGGCCAGGGCGGGCCGCAGCACGCCCGGGGCGCGTCCGATGCCGCGGATGGCGCACGAGACGACCGCGCCGGTGGAGCCCGCCGACACGAACGCCGACGCCCTGCCCTGCCGCACCAGGTCGCAGCCGACGGTCAGGCTGGTCGTGGTGGAGGAGACCGCCCCGGCGCCGCGCTCGGTCATCGGGACGACGTCCTCGGCGTGCACCACGTCGATCTCCCCGGTGGCGCCGTGCCGGGCCAGCTCCACGCGGACGCTCTCGCCGCGGCCCACCAGCACCACCGGGACTCCCAGCTCGCGCCGGGCCGTCACCGCTCCGGCGACCGTCTCGACCGGTCCGTGGTCTCCGCCCATGGCGTCGACGACCACAGGTCGCGACGACACGGCGACCGTCCCGTCCGACCGGCTCACGGGACCTCGACGGTCACGCGGCGCTCGGCGCGGTCGGCCGCGGAGGCGGCCAGCAGGTGCCGTACGAAGATCGCGGCTCTGCGCCGCCTGGGCACCGCGGCCCTGCCGCCGAGGACGTCGTAGCGGGCGGCCTCGATCCGGTCGAGGATGCCGCCGTACAGCGCGACGGCGGCGCGCAGGCACGGCCGGGAGGAGGGGGTGAGCATGTCGATGCCCTCCTCGGCCCGCGCGTAGTGCTCCCTGGCCCGGCGGGTCTCGAAGGCCAGCAGCTCGCGCAGGGCCGGGGTGGGGGCGTCGCGTCCCAGGTCGGCCGGTTCGACGCCGAACTTGTCCAGGTCCTCCACGGGCAGGTAGACCCGGCCGCGTTCCAGGTCCTCGGCGACGTCGCGCAGGAAGTTCGTCAGCTGGAAGGCGAGCCCGAGCTGGCGGGCGGGTTCCCGCGCCTTCCCGGCCAGGCCGGGCAGCGGTTCGAGGACGGGCAGCATCATCGTGCCGATCACCGCGGCCGAGCCCTCCATGTACTCCAGCAGGTCGTCGTAGGTGGAGTAGCGGGTGACGGTCAGGTCGGCCCGCATCGAGCGCAGGAACGCCGTGACGTCGCCGTGGTCGATGCCGAACGAGCGGACGGTCTGGGTGAACGCCGGGATCACCGGGTCCCCGGCGGCGGCGTCCGCGGGGGCGCCGCCCGCCAGCGCGCCGGACACCCGGACGGTCAGGTCCTCCAGTGCCCGCGCCCGGTCGCCGGTCATCGTGAACGAGTCCACGATCTCGTCGGCGTAGCGGGCGAAGCCGTACAGGGCGTGCACGTGCGGGCGTTTCCAGGCCGGCAGCAGCAGGGTGGCCAGGTAGTAGGAGCGGCCGTGCCGGGCGTTCAGTCTGCGGCAGAACTCGTAACTCGCGGTCAGGGTCATCGGGGGGTCTCCAGTACGCGTTGCGCGGCCAGCCGGCCGGAGATGAGGACCGGGGGCACCCCCACCCCCGGTGCGGTGTACATTCCGGCGAAGTGCAGGCCGGGGACGCGCCGGGCCGCGCCCGCCGGCCGGAACCAGGCCGTCTGGCTGAAGCGGTGGTCCAGGGCGAACGGGGTGCCGGCCGAGTGGCCGAGCCGAGCCCAGGCCGGTGGGTCGACGGTGAGCCTCGGCGCCGAGGACAGGTCGCCGTAGCCGAGGTCGGCGAGCCTGCCCAGCAGCCGGTCCTGCAGCCGCGGGCTCAGGTCGTCCCAGTCGGCCTCGCCGCGCAGGTTGGCGGTCGGCTCCAGCACGGTGAGGGTGGCCTGGCCGTTCGGCGCGGCACCGGTGTCGGACTCGGGGTAGGTGACCAGCAGGTTGGGGTCGGGCTGCGGCCGTCCGGCGCGCAGCGCGTCGAAGGTGGCGTCCCACTGGGCGCCGAAGTGCAGGGTGTGGTGGGCCTGGCCGGCCAGTTTCCGGTCCAGGCCGAAGTGCAGGACCAGGCAGGACGGCGAGTAACGGGGACGGCGCAGCCGCCAGTCGCCCGCCCCCTTCGGCAGCAGCCCGGTGTGGGCGCGGGGCAGGTCGCAGGCGACCACCACGTTCCCGGCCGCCAGGCGCTCCCCGGTGTCCAGCCGGACACCGGTGACGCCCGAGGCCCCGGTCTCGATCTTCAGGGCACGCACCCCGTACCGGATCTGGGCTCCCGCCTTCTCGGCCAGTGCCGCCAGGGCGCGCGGGATGGCGTGCATGCCGCCGTCGCGCGGGAAGAAGACGCCTCCGACGGTGTCCATGTGGGCGATGACCGCGTAGATGCCGAGCGCGCGACGGGGCGGCAGGCCCACGTACAGGGCCTGGAAGGTGTGCGCCTTGACCAGCCGTTCGTCGGTGACATGGCTCTTGACCAGGGCGTCCATGCTGCGGAAGCCGCCCAGGGCGGCCAGCCGGGCCAGCACCCGCGGCCGGGCCAGGTCGCGCAGCCGGGTCATGTCGTGGTCGATGAACGCCGGCCACTCGGCCTCGAACAGCTCCCCCAGCCGGGCGCGCAGGCGCCGGTAGCGGTCGGCCTCGGCGGCGCCGCTCAGCGCGCGCACCTGCTCGGCCATGGCGTCCTCGCCCTCGACCACGTCCAGGTGCGAGCCGTCGTGGTAGCGCAGCCGGTAGTAGGGGTCCAGCCGCCGCAGCGGCAGCAGACTCTCCATGTCCTCGCCCGCGGCGGCGAAGACGTCGGCCAGCACGTCCGGCATGGTCAGCACCGACGGGCCGGTGTCGAAGCGGTACTCGCCCAGGGTGGCGGTGCCGCAGCAGCCGCCCGGCACCTGGGCCGCCTCCACGATCGTGACGTCGCGGCCGGCCGCGGCCAGCCGGACCGCCGCGGCCAGGCCGCCGAGACCGGCGCCGATCACCACGACGGGGCTCACGCGCTCCTCCTGGTGGCCAGGTCGGCGAGGTCGGCCAGCCCGTCCACGGCCTCGGCCGGGACGCCGCCCGCGTCCAAGGCCGCCACCGCCCGGGTGACCAGGTCGGTGATGCGCTCCTCGGCGGCCTCCAGCGCGCCGGTGGCCACGATCAGTGCACGCGCGGCCTCCACCCCCTCGTCGTCGGCGACGTCGTCCAGCAGGACCGCGCCGTACTCCCCGGCCCGTTCGCGCGCCACCGCGGTCAGCCAGGTGTGCTTGCCCTGCAGCAGGTCGGCGCCGACGGGCTTGCCGGTGGTGGCCGGGTCGCCGAACACGCCGAGCACGTCGTCGCGGAGCTGGAAGGCCTCCCCCAGCGGGAGCGCGTACGCGCTGAGCACCGCGCGCAGCCGGGGATGCCCGCCCGCGACGGCGTGGCCCAGGTGCAGGGGACGCTCGACGGTGTACTTGCCGGACTTGTAGGTGGAGATGCGCCCGGCCTCCTCCACGTCCCCGCCCCGCCGGGCGGCGTGGACCAGGTCGAGGTACTGGCCGCCCACGACCTCGCTGCGGAGCCGGTTGAACACCTCCAGGGCGGCCGGGAGCTCGTCCCCGCAGCCCAGCAGGGCCGCGTCGGCCCAGGTGTAGGCGAGCACGCCGAACAGGGTGGCGGTGGACTCCCCGAACCGTCCCGGGTCGCCCAGCCAGTCGCGGGAGCGGTGGTGACCGGCGAGCACCAGGTGCGCCGTGGTCCGCCCGCGCCGCGTGGCGGCCTCGTCCATGACGTCGTCCAGGATGAGGGCGCAGGCGTGCATCAGCTCCACCGCGCAGCCCGCGGCGAGCACCGCCTCGTCGTCGGGGGAACCGCCCGCGGCCCGGTGGCCCCAGTACACGAACGAGGGCCGCAGCCGCTTCCCGCCCGCGCGGACGAAGCCGAGCAGCACGTCGCGTATCACGTCCAGGTCGTCGCCGAGAAAGGCGAGCTTGGCCGCCTCACGTTCGAGAAGCCGGTCGAGATGGTCGTCCATCCGCTCACGGAGCCGGTCGGTCTCGCGGGTGACGGCGGCCATGGGCATCACTCCTTTGCGTCGATAGAGGAATTCGCAAGCGGGACCGCGTTCGGATGCGTCTTCCGGCGGCAGGCTCGCGACCCGTGGCCGACGGCGTCGGGCGACCCATCCCCGGGGCGGGCTGCGGGTAAATCAACTCATCGCGCAAGAAGGCGTAAAGATGCTGCGAAACCATGCGGATCGGCCGCGCCGGGACCGGGCGTGAGGGCGGGACGCGAAGGCCGTCCGCGGGCGCCGGGCGCGAGGCGCCCGAGCCGGGGGCGAGGGCGGAGGTGGGGGTGGGGGTGGGGGTGGGGAGCAGGTGGGCGGACGGCTCGGCGCGCCGTTCCCCTTCGACACCGCGTGGATCCTGATCCGACCTCGGCGGATCCTGACCTGGGGCGTCGACGGCGACTTCTTCGAGACGGGTGACTTCTTCGGGACGTCGGCGCGCGACGTGACCTGAGGCGGCTCTCCGCCCCGGGCCTTTCCGGGGGGACGGCCGCGCTGCCGGTCAGCCCGTGGTCATACGGCCGCGCAGGCGGTCGGCGAGCACGACGGCGTGCGGGAGCGACCCCAGCGTGTCCGGGCCCACCGCCACGCCGCGCTCCCGCAGAGCGGCGGCCAGGTGCGTCCAGTACGCCGCCGCCGCCTCCTCGCGGGTCCCGCCCTCGGCCGGCTCGTCCGGGCCGACGACGGTCAGGGCGGTGGCCTCGATCTCGCCGGCCGTGGTCGTCTCCCACAGCCCGGTGCTGCCCCACCCCCGGTCGTCGAGCAGCGTGATCCGGCGGCCGTCGTCGAGGACGGCCGAGAGCGTCGCCGACACCGACACCCGGCGCGGGTCGTCGTGCCGCTCGTCGAGGTCGACGAAGGTCTCAAGGTGAACGACCGTGGTCATGAGGCCATTCTGCCCCGGCAGGGGCCCGTTGCGGGGGCGGATGAGCCGTTCGCCGGCGGCGATGTCATGGCGGCCCCCGCACCCGGCCGGTCCGGCGATCGCGGCACGTCCGCTCGTGCCGGGCACCGGGACCGGCCCGGACGCGGGCGGGAACGCGAACGGCCGTCCGGCCACACCGGTGATGACCGGGTGGCCGGACGGCCGTCGTGACGGGCGCGGAGCGCCGGGGTCAGGTCAGCGGACCGCCCTCAGGGCGTCGACGATCCCGTGACCGTAGAAGCCGTTGCGCAGCAGGCCTCCCTCACAGGTGTGCGTGGTGACGCTCGTGGTGCCGTCCAGCAGGTGCCTGGTGTAGGTGTAGGCGGGCGGGGTCGGGCAGGCCGTCCTGGTCGCGGTGGCCTTCAGGACCGTCTCCACCACGGCGGGCGCGAGCTTCTTGCCGCCGTGCGCCCGGTCGGGCAGGCCGAACCTGCTGACGATCAGCGCGGCCACACCCGCGGCGCGCGGCGAGGCCATCGAGGTGCCCTGCAGGTACTGGTAGTAGGCGCAGACGTCACCGCGGCAGCTCCGGACCACGTGGGCGACGTTGGGCGTGCCGTCGGCGTTGAGCTCGCCGCGCTCCTCGGCCAGGGCCCTGGGGTAGGCCGACAGGGTGCCCCTGGTCACGTCACGGGTGTTGTCCGGCCTGTCGTAGACGTCGCCGCCCGGGGCGGAGACGTCGACGTAGCCGTTGCCGTAGTTGGAGTAGTACGCCTTGCGCTTGCTGATGCCGGTCGAGGAGACCGAGACGACGTGCTTGCCCTCGGCCGGCATGGAGACGCAACTCGGGGGGATCGTGCGGTCGTAGGGGAGCTCGCCGGGCACGCTGGCGAAGTCCGGGCTGGAGGAGTCGACGAGCTCCTTGGTGTAGTCGCTGGCGGCGTTGCCCGCGGCGGCCACCAGGGTCACTCCCTTGGCGTGCGCGTAGTTCAGCGCCCGCTGGGTGGCCTTGATGATGGTGGCCTGCTCGGCGCGGTCGGCCGGGGAGTCGGCCGGGTTGTCGACGCAGTTGAACAGCCACGGATCGATGTAGTAGCTCATGTTGACCACGTCGATGCCGACGTCGCCGGCGTAGGTCAGCGCGTCGACGCTGGGCTGCAGGAAGAACAGGCCGGAGTCCTGGCCTCCCCGCAGGTTCACGATCGAGACCTTCGGGGCCACGCCCGCGATGCCCAGCCCGTTGATGGGCGAGGCGATCGACGACGCCACGTGCGTGCCGTGGTCGTTCTCGTCGACGTCCGCCGGGTCGTTGCAGGAACGGTCGGCCTCGGCCTCGCAGGGGCCGTCGACCTCGGCGCCGTTCGCGTCCACGGGGACGTCGACGGTGAAGTTGCGGCTCAGCCTGCTGTTGAAGTTCGGCGCGATGTCGGGGTGGGACCCGTCCACGCCGGTGTCGATGATGCCGACCAGGACGCCGCGGTCACCCTGCTGGTAACGGTAGGAGCCCTCTGCGGTCGCGCGGATCTGCTTCATGTCCCACTGCAGGTCGGCCAGGGGCTCGGCGGCGGGAGCGGGCTTGCCGGAGGTGGAGGCGGACGTGGAGGCGGTGGCGGAGGTCGAGGCGGGCGCGCCGCGACCGTCCTTCTCCACGGCCTTGGCCTCGCCGGCCGTCCGGGTCGCGACACCCTTCCTGGCGGTGGGCACGCTGCCGATGGAGCGGTTGTGGGCGGTGCCCTCGATCGAGGCCGCACCGCGCATCGCCTCGGCGAAGCCGGTGTTCGTCGTGGTGACGGTGGCCAGGCCGACCGCGGTGTTCTCCTTGACGATGCTTCCGCCGGCCGCCTTGATGGCCTGCTGGGCGTCCGCGGGGTTCGCGCCCTCGGTGTACAGGACCACGTACTCGGTCTCCGCGCCCTGTTCGGCGACGGCCTGCCGAGCCTGCGCCGGTGGCACCAGCGCGGTCGCCGCGAGGGTGGCGACGGCCGCGGTGATGATGAAGCGTTTCACATATACCTCCGTATATCCGAAGTGCTCCTGGTCAATCTGATTTCAAACGCGCCAATTATCCAGGCATAACAACAATCGCCGCCAAGGTGTAATAAAGGAGGGGATCCGGGGTCGCCCGCGCGGGGTGGGCCGCGCACCGGTCGCCGGCGGCCCGGTTCACCGGAACGTTCCCGCCGGAACCGGTGACGGTACGGAGTATCACGTGGTGAGGGACGCGCGGCGGGGCGGGCGGGCGAGGGACGCGGAGAAGGGACGCGAAAGGGTGACGGCGGCCGGGGTCAGCCGGGCGGGCCGATCCGCTGCTGCCGGCCCGGGAGCGAGGTCACGTACGAGATGAGCGCGCGCAGCGGCGCCGACAGGGTGCCCTCGCTCGCGCGCACCGTGTGCACGCCGCCCTCGTCCTCGACGGTCAGCTCGTAGTCGAAGCGGTCCGGGCGGGCGGTGACCGGGGGCGGCGGGGGCGGCTCGCCGGTCAGCCCGGCCCGCTCCACCCGGGCGCGCAGCTCGGCGGCCTCCGGCCGCGACAGGGACGCGGAGTCGGCCGTGACGACCGTGACGAGACCGGCGATGCCGCCGCCACGGACGATCGAGACCTTCATGGGCCCGATCCTAGACGGCCCCGGGCCGGTGCGGCCGGGGGCGGGGAGCCGTTCCCGGTCAGAGGACCCCGACCTTCCGCCACGCGTCGCGCACCTTCGCCTGCTCGTCCCCGCCCTCGCCGAACAGCTCCCCGGCGACCTCCACCGTCGCCTGCGCCGCCTCGGGGAAGTCCGAGCGCGAGCGCAGCCGTTCGGTGAGCGTGACGTACCAGATCCGGCCGGCGCGCTCCCAGGCGTGCCCGCCGATGGCGGTGGCGGCCAGGTAGAAGGCGTGGTTGGGGATGCCCGAGTTGATGTGCACGCCGCCGTGGTCGTTGGCGGGGTCGCCGTCGTCGGGCAGGTCCACGTAGTCGCGCATGTGCGCGGGCTGGCGGTCGCGTCCCCCGCCGGAGGTGGACCAGGCGGTCCCTGGCGCCTTCATCGACCGCAGGGCCGTCCCGCGCAGGGCGCTGCCCAGGATGCCGTCACCGATCAGCCAGTCGGCCTGATCGGCGGTCTGGCCCCGGCCGTACTGCTTGACGAGGGAGCCGAACACGTCGGAGAAGGACTCGTTGAGCGCCCCGGACTGCTTGCTGTAGAGCAGGTGCGCGGTGAACTGGGTGATGCCGTGGGTCAGCTCGTGGGCGACGATGTCGACGGCCCTGGTGAGCGACCCCCTGGTGAAGATCTGCCCGCTGCCGTCACCGTAGATCATCTGGAAGCCGGTCCAGGCGGCGTTGTCGTAGTCGGTCCCGTAGTGGACGGACGAGACGATCTCCAGCCCCCGCCCGTCGATGCCGTCGCGGCCCAGGACCGTCCGGTAGAAGTCGTAGGTGACGCCCGCGCCGTCGTAGGCGTCGTCGACCGCCGCGTCCCCCGAGGGCGGGTCGCCCTCCCCGCGGCGCCTGCGGCCGGGAAGGTCGAAGTCCCCGCCGTTCTCCACGTCGTAGACGGTGCGCACCATGCCGGGGGCGGGCGCCACGTCGGAGATGGTGAGGCCGAGCTGGCGCAGCACGCCGGCGACCGAGGCGCGCTGCGCCCGGGCCCTCTCCGACGTGGCCAGGGTCCTGAGCGCGGCCCGGCGCTCGGAGGGGTCGCCCTGCCCGGCCACCGCCTCCAGCAGGTCGGGAGGCGCGATGTGGCAGGGGGGCGGGGGGTGGGGGACGGTCGTCCGTGCTGTGGTCATGGGTCCAGAATCGCCGCTCCGCCCGGCGGGCGCACGGGTATCGTGCACTCGTACGCCGACCGGTATGGGTCGCCTCGCGGGCCGTCTCCCGGATGGTCCCGCGGGTGGTTCCGTGGACGGTTCCGGGGGTCGTGCCGCGACCGGTTCCACGGGTGGTTGCGCGGCGGGGCGGGGTGGGGCGGGGTGTGCCGCCGGGGGGCGGCCATGAGAGGGTTCCTTTGCCGGTGGATCGCTGATCCGTGACCGGCCCGGGGAAGTCGGGGAAGCGCGCTGGACGGAGGCGACGGTGCTCGTGGACGAGGGAACGCGCGGGGCGGGCGGGGCGGGCGGGGCATGACGTCACTGCTGGCCATAAGCGACCTGCACATCGGCTACCAGGAGAACCGCCGCATCGTCGAGGAGCTGCGGCCCGTCTCCGCCTCCGACTGGCTGCTGGTCGCCGGCGACGTGTCCGAGAAGGTCTCCGACGTCGAGTGGGCCCTCGGCCTGCTCGCCGAGCGGTTCGAGAAGGTGGTGTGGGCGCCCGGCAACCACGAGCTGTGGACCCATCCCAGCGACCCGGTCCAGCTCCGCGGCGAGGAACGCTACCGGCACCTGGTCGAGCTGTGCCGCAACCTGGGGGTGACGACGCCCGAGGACCCGTACCTCACCTGGACCGGCCCCGAGGGCCCGGTCACCGTCGCCCCGCTGTTCGTGCTGTACGACTACACCTTCCGCATGCCCGGGGTGGCGACCAAGGAGGAGGCGCTGGCCATCGCCTACGACAAGGGCGTGGTCTGCACCGACGAGATGCTGCTGCACCCCGACCCCTACCCGACCCGCGACGCGTGGTGCGAGGCCAGGGTCGCCGAGACCGAGCGGCGCCTGGAGGCCAGGACGCCCGGCGTGCCGACGGTGCTGGTCAACCACTACCCGCTGGTCCGCGACCCCACGCTGGTGCTGTACCACCCCGAGTTCGCGATCTGGTGCGGCACCGAGCGCACCGCCGACTGGCACCTGCGCTTCGACGTCCACACGATGGTCTACGGCCACCTGCACATCCCCCGCACCACCTGGTACGACGGTGTCCGCTTCGAGGAGGTCTCCTTGGGCTACCCACGTGAATGGCGTCCCCGCTCCACCCCGCCCGGCAGGCTGCGGCACATCCTGCCCAGCCCGCAGCCCGTCGCATGATCGAGAAGATCCTGCCGCCGTGGGTGGTGAGCGCGGAGGCGTTCGAGGACCCGCCGGACGTCGTGCTGTTCCCCGAGGAGGAGGCGGTCATCGCCCGCGCGGTGGAGAAGCGGCGGCGCGAGTTCGCCACCGCGCGCCACTGCGCCCGCCAGGCACTGGCACGCCTCGGGGTGCCGCCGGCACCGATCCTGCCCGGTGAGCGCGGCGCCCCCGGCTGGCCGGACGGGGTCGCGGGCACCATGACCCACTGCGCCGGTTACCGTGCCGCGGCCGTCTCCCTGGAGGCGCTGACCGTCGGCATCGACGCCGAGCCCCACGAACCCCTCCCCGAGGGCATCCTGCCCTCGATCTCGCTGGACGAGGAGCGGGCCGAGCTGGCCGGCCTCGGTGGCGGCGTGCACTGGGACAGGTTGCTGTTCAGCGCCAAGGAGAGCGTCTACAAGGCGTGGTTCCCGCTGGCCAGGCGCTGGCTGGGGTTCGAGGAGGCGCGGCTGTCCTTCTCGCCGGACGGCACGTTCACCGCCCGCCTGCTGGTGCCCGGCCCCCGGGTCGACGGCCGGGAGGTGACCGGCTTCACGGGTCGCTGGCTGGTGGCCGACGGCCTGCTCGTCACCGCGATCGCCGTACCGGGAACGGGCGGTTCCGGGAGCCCCGGCTAGCGCGGCACGACGGGCACCCGGGACCGGCCGCGATCGGGCGGATGGCACCGGAGGACACCGGGCGGTGATCCCGACCGGCGGGCACCGGGCGGTGATCCCGGCGGGCGCCGGCCGGTCGCCGGAGGGTCTCGTGAGCACCGGCCGGCGGCGGGTCTCAGCCCGGGTGGGTGAGGACGAGGTGCCGGGAGGGGACGAGCCCGGCGATCGGTTCCCTGCCGGTGACGATGATCCCGGTGAACCCGAGTGCCAGCAGCGGCTGCACCCGGCCGGTCGCCGATCCGTCCCAGCGGCCGTCCGCGTCGTCGGCCAGCAGCAGGCACCGCCCGCCCGAGGCCGGGGACGCCGCCAGGCCGAGGCGTGCCAGCCGCAGGGCCGCGCGCAGCTCGCGAGGGTCACGCCGGTCACGGCCCAGGTCGACGAAGAGCGCGTCCAGGCCCATCCGCTGGCGCAGCACGTGGGCGCACTGGGTGGCCAGGGTGGTCTTGCCGGTCCCGGCCGGGCCGGTGACGGTCACCACCGTGGGCCTTCCGCTGCAGGAGGCGATCATCACCGCGTCCTCGATCTCGCGCAGCAGCGGGAGGCGGCTCAGCGCGACGCTGTCGCTCACCGCGGGCAGCGCCCATTCCTCCGCTCTCCCCGCCGGGACCCGCCCGGGGAACGGGACCCGCTCCGGGAACGGGGCACGCTCCTGGGCCGGGGTCCGGCCTGGGGCTCGGGAACGGCCCGGGGCTGGGAGCCGCTCCGCGAAGAGACCTCGGCCCGGGAAGGGGGCGTGCTCCGGGGACGGACCGCGTTCCGGAGAAAGGCCACGGTCCGGCAAGGAGCCGCGTTCCAAGGAGAAACCGCGCTCTGAGGACGGACCCCGTTCCGGGGAGAGGCCGCGCTCAGAGAAAGGGCCGCGGTCCGGGAAGGAGCCGCGGTCCGGGGAGAGGCCGCGTTCCGGGAAGGGGACGACGCGCTCGGGGAAGACGAGCACGTCCCGTTCCCCGCAGGGGGGCACCGCGGGCGCGGCGGAGAGCCTGGCGGACGCTCCGGAGGGCGGCCCGGTCATCCCGGGGAGCGGCGCGAGCGGGCGGGGCTGCGGGGCCGCCTCGAAGGTCAGCCGGTCCTCACCGGTCAGCTCCAGGGCGGTCGCCAGGCGGCGCACCGAGGTGCGGTGCGGGTAGCGGGTGCGGCCCCGTTCGAGATCGCGCAGGGTGCGCACGCTCAGGCGGGCGCGTTCGGCCAGCTCCTCCTGGGTCAGCCGGACCCGGCCGCGATGGGTGCGCAGCAACTGGGCGAACACCAGGCCCTCGGACGGCGATACAGACCTCACGTGAACCCCCCGGCGGCGACCAGATGCCGCCACGGTAGGAAAAGTCGGTCATCTCCCGCTCTCGTGTTGGTATCGCGCGGATATCGCCGGTCATTCCTCCTGGTCACCCCCGGTGGGCACGGGCAGCGTGGGATCCATGGCTGCCACCGGACGGACACGGCGGGCCCTGACGCGCCCGCTCCACGACCTCGACGATCTCGGGCACCTCGGGCACCTCGGGCCTCTCGGGGACCTCGGCGGTCCCGGTGACGCGGTCCCGGCCCGCCCGCACGGCGGGGAACCGCACCCCCTGCTGCGCCACCACCGCTGGATCGAGCTGGCCAGGATCGGCGAGTACGCCCGCATGGGGCTGCTCGGCCCACAGACCGCGGAGCGGATCCGGCGCGCCGTGCTGGCCCTGTCCCCCGAACCGGCGACCGGCTCCGGGACGGCCGTGCTCCCCGACCCGCTGCCGGCCCTGGAGGCGTGCGTCCGGTCGCGCCTTCCCGACGACGCGCGCGTGTGGCACGCCGACCCGGTCCGTGACGACGTGCGGGCGTGCGCGCGGCTCATGCGGGGCAGGGAGCGGCTGCTGGGCACGGTGGCGGCGGTGAGCCGCCTGTCGCGTACCTCGATGGAGGTCGCGGCCCGGCACAGCGGGTCGGTGATGCCGGGGTCCCCCCGGCGCGGGGACCGGCCCGCCCAGGCCATGACCTTCGGCTTCTACCTGGCCGCGCTCGCCGAGGCCACGGCCGGGGCCGCGGAGTCGCTGCAGGCGCTGTTCGACGCGGTCAACCTCTGCCCGCTGGGCTCGGGCGCGATGACCGGGCTGGAGGCGCCGTGGGACCGGCACCGGCTCGCCGTCGCGCTGGGGTTCGACGGGCCGCAGCCGCACGCGCTGACCTCGGCCGCCTCCGGTGCCTGGGTGCTGCGCCCGGCCGGGGAGCTGTCGGTGCTCGGCACCACGCTGAACCGCTTCCTGAACGACCTGATCCGGTGGAGCGGTCCCGGCCGCCGGTTCGTCGGCCTGCCGGACGAGCTCTCCGGCCCCTCCCCCGCCGGGACGCGCGCGCCGGTCCCGGTGGTCCTGGAGGGCATCCGCGACATGACCCGCCACCTGGCCGGTCTCTCGTACGAGATCATGGCCGCCCAGCGCGACATCGGGTACGCCGACCCCGACGGGGCCGGCCACGACGGCCACGCGGCGGAGGAGCTGTTCTCGACCTGCGGCACGATGCTCGCGCTGCTCGACCGGGTGGTGGCGAACCTGCGTTTCCACCCGGAGCGGGCGAGCCGCGCGGTACGGGACGAACCGGTGGCCGTCCCGGCCGTCGCCGCGCACCTCACGCTGGAACACGGCGTACCGGACGGGACGGCGCGGGCCGTCGTCGACGCGTGGGCCTCGGCGTCCGGGGGGAAGGGCGGCCCGGCCGGGGCGCTCACCCCCGCCCGGCTCTCGGCGTCGGGCCTGACCGCCGCGGGCGAGCGGTTCGGGGTCGCGCTGAACGTCGGGGAGGCCGAGGTCCGCGAGCTGCTGGACCCGGAGGGGGTCGTGCGGCGCAAGAGGACCGCCGGCTCGACCGGCCCGGAACAGGTCCTCCTCCTCCTGGAGCAGGTCGGCGACCGGCTCGCCGCGGTCGACCGGGGCACCGCGCAGCGGTCCGGGTGGCTGCGGGAGGCCTGGGAGCACACCGCCGGCACGAGGGCGGGCGAGGCGTCGTGACCGTTCCGCCCCCGGAACCCGCACGCGCATCGGAGCGGGCATGAAGATCGTCTTCATCGGGTCCGGTGCCGGCGGCCTCGGGGCCCCGGCCTTCGCCAGGGCCGCCGCGCTGGGGTTCACCCCGGTGCTGGTCACCGCGGACCCGGCCCCCCGCACCGGGGTGCGGGCCGCCGGGGTGCGGGTCCTGACCTGCGACCTCGACTCCCCCGCCACCCTGGCCGGACGGCTGCGCCACGCCCTGGGGGAGATCGCCGGCGTCACCGCGGCCGACAGGACGCACGCCGTCACGGCCGCCCGGGTCGCCGCCTGCCTCGGGCTGCCCGGCAACACGCCGGAGGCCGTCGCCGCCTGCGCGGACAGGGTGCTGACGCGCCGCGCGCTGGTGGCGGCCCGGCTGCCCTCCCCCGCCTTCGAACCGGTCTCCCCGGACGACGACCTCGACGCGCGGGTGGTGGCCGCGCTGTCGCGCATCGCGCTGCCCTGCGTCGTCGGGCCCGCCCTCGACCTCACCGGCCCCGCCCTCGGCGCCCTCAGCTCCCCCGGCGTCCCCGGCGCCCCCGGGCCCGGCACCGGATCCGGCGGGGAGCCCGGGCTCGCGCTCTGCTCCACCTACGGCGAGGTGATCGCGCACTGCCGCCGGATCGTGTCGCCCGCCGCCGGTACGGGGATCCCGGCCGGGACCGCCGTCATCGAGGGCCGCCTGCCGGGACCGGGGTTCGGCGTCGACACCGTCGGCGCCGGGGGGTTCCACCGGTGCGCCGGGATCACCGCCGGGCAGGTGACCGCCCCGCCGCACCTGGTGGAACGCGGCCACGTCCCCGCGATGCCGCTGCCGCCCGACCGGGTCCGGACGCTCACCGCGACCGCGACGCGGGCCCTGGCCGCCGTGGGCCTCACCCACGGTGCCGCCCACGTCCAGATGAGGCTCGCCGGTGACCACGCCTACGTCGTGCGGATCGACGCCCACCCCGCTGACGGCGCGGACAGGGCGGACGCCGCGGCCTTCGCGCGGGAGTGCGGGTTCGACCTGCTGGACGCCCACCTGAGGGCCGTGACCGGCCTGGACCAGCTTCCCCTGCCCGGCAGGCCCGCCCCGTCGGGGAACCCCTTCCCGGGCGCGCACCCGTTCCCCGCGGCCTCACGCGCCCGCAGGGTGCGCCGCCTCGGGGCATCCGGTGCGGGAGCGGGGATACCGGCCGGGGATGCCGGTCGATGACCGATGCGATGCCGATGCGATTCCGCCTCGCCCTACGTTCGTCGCCGAAAGCAGCCGACACGAACGAACGAGGTGGAAGAAGATGTCCCGGTGGATCACCTGGGCCGCGAAGGTCACCGCCACTGCCGCGCTCCTCACGCTCCCCATGGCCGCGAGCCACGCCGCGCTCGGCATGGCCTCGTCAGTCGCCTACACCGCCGGCGACAGCACGTGGACCTGACGCGTCCGCGGACACCCGCGACAGGACCGCCAGCCGGGCCCTGATCCGCCGGTCGTCCTCGGGGCCGGTGCCGGTACGGCAGTCCAGGGCACGGCTCAGCGCGTCGAAGGCCGCGGCCTCGTCCCCCTTGAGGAGGAACACCTCCCCCAGGGCGGACAGGGCCCGGAACCGCCACAGCCGGGTGTCCAGCTCGGTCGATATCTCCAGGGCCTGCAGCAGGTGGGTCACCGCCTCGTCGAACCGGCCGCACCGGGCGTGGAGCTGCCCGAAGGCCAGGTGGATGCGCGCCTCCACGAACCGTTCGCGCACCCCCCGGGCGATGACGAGCGCCTCGCCGAGGCTCTCCGCCGCGGCCTCCTGCCGGTCCTGACGGAGCTGGGCCTCCCCCAGCCCGCACAGGATGTACGCCTGCCCGATACCGTCCTGCCGGTCCCTGACCAGGGTGAGCGCGGTCCGGGCGATCTCCTCGGCCTCCTGCGGCCGGTCCTGGCGCAGCAGGACCTCTCCCAGCCTGTTGAGGATCTGCGCCTGCCCCCGCTCGCTGCCGAGCTCGCGGAAGACCCCGAGGGCCTGCCTGAGCAGCGGTTCGGCGAGGTCGGTCCTGCCCCGGTCGGTGTGGACCTGCGCGATCCCGCCGAGCACGTGGGCCTCGGCGAAACGGTCCCCGACCTCCACGAAGATGTCCTTCGCGGTGCGGAACCTGTCGAGGGCCAGGTCGAAGCGGCCCGCGAGCCGGTCCAGCAGGGAGAGGTTGCGCAGCGTCAGCGCCAGCCCGTAGGAGTCCCCGAGCCGCTCGAACAGCTCGTGGGCCGCCCGCAGGCGCTCACCGGCCCTGTCGGCTTCCTGCTGGAAGAGGTACATGCTCCCCAGCGAGCACAGGACGGCGGCCTCCCCGCGCGGGTCGCCGCTCTCGCGGGCGAGGGCCAGGGCCGTCTCGTGGGTGGCGCGCCAGTCGTCGAAGTGGCTGCGCGCCTCGAACAGGGTGGTGGCGGTGACGGCGAGGTCCCAGCACAGCTCGGACACGCCGAGGTGGGCGGCCTGGGAGATCGCGGCGACGAGGGCACCGCGCTCGGCCTCCAGCCAGTCGAGCGGCCGTTCCAGAAGCTCGTCCGCGTCCTCGGGCCGCCACCGGGGCACCGTGCCGTGCAACTGGGTGAAGGCGCCGCCGTACTCCCGCTGGTGCGCCTCCTCGGCCAGCGCGAGCCAGCAGCCCAGCGCGCGGACGACGGCGGCGTGCCGCTCCTCGGCCGTCTCCTCGGCGTGGGCCCGCTCCCTGGCGTACAGCCGGACCAGGTCGTGGAAGCGGTAGCGGATCTGGTCGGCGCCGTCGCGTCCCAGCACCTCGACGAGCTGGGCGTCCACCAGCCGATCGATCAGGTCCTCGGCGTCGAGGGCGTCGATGCCGAGCAGCGCCGCGCCCGCCCACGAGGCGAAGTCGGGCGCCTCCAGCAGGCCCAGCCTGCGGAACATCAGCGCCGCCTCCGGGCTCAGGTCGCGGTAGCTCAGGGCGAAACCGGCCCGTACGGTCAGCTGGCCGTAGCTCAGCTCGTCCAGGCGGCGCCGCTCGTCGGCGAGCCGCCGGGCCAGCCGGGCCGGGGTCCAGTACGAGCGGGCGCTGAGGCGGGCGCCCACGATCCGCAGGGCCAGCGGCAGCCCGTCGCACAGCTCGCCCAGCAGGGCCGTGGACCCGGGGTCCTCCCCCATGGCCACGGAGTCGGACACCCCGCGGAGCAGGGCCACGGAGTCGTCGGACCCCAGCACCTCCAGGTGCATGACGCTGGCGCCCAGGGAGGGGGCCAGGTCCCCCAGCGGGTCCCTGCTGGTCACGACGACGCAGCAGGTGCCGGACCCCGGGAGCAGCGGCCTGACCTGCTCGACGGCGCGGGCGTTGTCCAGCACGAGCAGCAGCCTGCGCCTGCCGATGACGGTGCGCAGCAGGCCCGCGCGCTCGTCCAGGTCCTCGGGGATGCGCTCGCCGCCGATGCCGAAGGCGCGCAGGAAGCGGTCCATGACCGCGCCGGGGGTCAGGGGCGGCGCGTTGAGGTCGTACCCGCGCAGGTTCACGAAGAGCTGCCCGTCGGGGAAGCGGGAGGCGACCCGGTGAGCCCAGTGCACGGCCAGCCCCGACTTGCCGACCCCGGCGACCCCGGTGATGAGCGCGATGGTCAGCAGGCCCTGCCCGATCCGCTCGTCAAGCAGTGCGTCCAGCTGGGCGATCTCGGCGGTCCTGCCGACGAAGTGCGGCACGTCCGCGGGAAGCTGCGCGGGGACCACCCCGTGCTCGCCCGGCGTCGCGGGTCCCGCGGGCGCGCGTCCCGCGGGTCCGGGGCCGGCGGGTGCCGGGACACCGTTCCCGGGAACGGCCGGGACGGGCACGACGGGTGCGACGGGTACTGCAGGTGCCACGGGTGCGGCGGGTGCGAGGACGACGGGCGCGGGTCCTGCGGCTCCGGGACCCGCGGGCGCGGGCGGCACGGGACCGGCGGGCGGGTGCGCGGCGGTCGCGAGACCACCGGGTACGGGTCCGGCGGGTGCGGGTGCGGTGGGTGCGGGTGCGGTGGGTGCGGGTGCGGGTGCCGCCGACGGGCGGTCCACGGTCGGCCGCTCCGGCTCCGTGGCGCTCCCCCCCGGCCGTGGCGCTGCCCCCGGCGCGCGCGGTCTCCGGGGTGGAGGCGGTCACCCGGGCGGGGGGCGCGGACGGCGCGGCCAGCTCCGGGTCGTCGCGGAGGATGGCGTCGTGCAGGGCCTGCAACTCGGTACCGGGCTCGATACCGAGCTCGCCGACCATCTGGGCCCGCCCGATCCGGTAGGTGTCGAGCGCCTCGGCCCGCCGCCCGCACCGGTATCGGGCCAGCATCAGCTGGGCGCGCAGCCGCTCGCGCAGCGGGTTGGCGTCGACGAAGACGGCGAGGTCGTCGATGAGTTCACGGTGGCGGCCCAGGGCCAGCTCCAGCTGGACGCGCTCCTCGGTCAGCGTCAGGTGCCGGTCGTCCAGCCGCCGCGCCTCGGCCTCGGCGAACGCGCTCTCGATACCGGCCAGGGCCGGGCCGCGCCACAGGTCGCACGCCTCGGCGAACCATCGGGCCGCACCGGTCAGGTCGCCCTCGGCCTCGGCGGCCCGTGCCTTGGTGGCGAGCCGCTCGGCGAGCAGGACGTCCACGTCGTCCGGACCGGCCTGCAGGACGTACCCGGGCGGGGAGGTGACGAGCAGGTCCGGGGGCGCGCCCGCCTCCTGGAAGGCACGGCGGAGCCCGGACACACAGATGATCACCTGGCGGCGGGCGGTGGGTGGCGGGTGCTCGCCCCAGATGGCCTCGGCGATCAGGTCGACGGGGACGACGCGTCCCGCGCGCAGGACGAGGGTGGCGAGGGTGATCCGCTGGCGCGCCCCTCCGATCGAGACTCGTCGCTCACCTACCAGGACTTCGAGTGGGCCGAGAACTCGAAACGACAGAGCAGTGTCCATGCGCCACCATCAGAAAGTGTTCGACTGCCCTCACGCAGGATTAATTGTTTTCACTAAAAACACCATTTGAGCAGTATTTAACGTGGCATGTCCAGTGCTAATTCGCGGGTCCGTGGGACGGCAGGTCACACACGGGTTTTCCGGGACGCCCGATGACGGGAGTCCGTATTCGCGTCTCACCGTACGGCATGTCGCGGTACGGCACGATGCGACGGGAGGCGTCCGGGAAGGGCGGTGAGCGGGTCCGGCCCGGACCGGGGCGCTCGTGAGGCGTGTGACCCCGGCCGGTTCACCGCCCGCCGGGGCGTGTCCCGGCCGGGCGATGAACCGGCCGGGACGCGCCTCCCGGCCGGGCTCGCGGTCGGCCGGAAGGCGGCGTGACCCGCCGGGAGCCGACGCGGCCCTCCAGGAGACGACGCGACCGGAAAGGTGACCCGGGGATCGGTCAGCGGATTCCCTGGACCGTCATCGGGTGATGGTGAAGGTGTCGACGTCGAACAGGAAGCCCGAACCGCCGGTGAAGACCAGGAACACCGGGCCGCTGCCACTGCCGGTCAACGGGGCCGAGACGTTCTGGAAGGTGTCCCAGCTCCCGGTCACCGGCACGCTCACCGACCCCAGCAACGCACCCGTCGCCGACCCGGCCCGCACCTGGATCGTGCCGCCCGACCCCGCGGAGGAGACCCGCGCCGCGAACGTCCGCGCACCCGCCGCGCTCGTCGACGCGTACCCCGCCCAATCCCCGTTCTCGATGTAGCCCGCCGTCGTCCCGCCGCTCGCCCCGGCATGACCGGCCGGCTGCACCCCCGACGTCGAGGAGAACGCCTCCGCTTCCACCGTCGCCGAACCGGAGGTGGTGAAGGTGAAGGCGTCCAGGTCGAAGAGGTTGCCCTGGCCCGTCGGCCCGGTGAAGACGAGGTAGAGCGTGCTGGCTCCCGCGGGAGCGCCGGTCAGGGGGGCCGAGACCTCGACGAAGGTGTCCCAGCTTCCGGTGACCGGGACGGTCGCCGACCCGAGCAGCGTCCCGGTGGCCGATCCCGCGCGCACCTGGATCGTGCCGCCCGCACCGCCCGAGGAGACGCGCAGGGCGACCGAGGTCGCGTCGCGCAGCACGTACGGCCGGAAGGAGATCCAGTCGCCGTTGTCGACGAACCCGACGGTCCTGGCCCCCTCGGCCGGGCCGTGCTCGGCGATCTGGATGCCGGACTGGGCGCCGAAGTGCTCGGCCTGGCGGTGACGGGGCTGCAGGGTGCGGCTGCTCTCGCCTGCCAGCCCACCGGCGTCGGTGTAGCGGGCGACGAAGACGCCGTAGATGTTGGCGGCCTCGTCGTGCTCGCCGTCGCGGGGCACGGTCAGGGTGCCGGAGCAGCCGTTCCTCACGGTGATCTCGTGCGCGTGGCTGTCGTGGCCCAGCATGTAGGCGACCCTGACCCTGGTGCAGTCGATCGAGGAGTCCTCCGGGTCGGTGACGGTCACCTGGAAGGGCACGGTGTCGCCGAAGGAGAACAGCTGCCCGTCGGCGGGCAGGGTGAGGTTCACCACGGGCGCGGTGTTGCCGACGGTGACGGTGACGTTGGCCGTGCCGGTCAGCCCGCCGGGGTCCCTGACGGTGAGCGTGGCGGTGTAGGTGCCGTTGGACGTGTAGGTGTGGGTGGGATTTGCCGCGGTGGAGGTGGCGCCGTCACCGAAGGTCCAGCCGTAGGTCAGGGCCCCGCCCTCGGGGTCGGAGCTGCCGGCCGAGGAGAAGGTGACGGCCAGCGGCGCGGGTCCGGAGGTCCTGTTCGCGGCGGCCCTGGCGACGGGGTTGCGGTTGCCGCCACCGATGTACTCGATCCGGAACAGCGTCTGGTTGCCCGAGCCGGTGCCGTAGTCGAGCACGTACAGGGCGCCGTCGGGCCCGAAGGTCAGGTCCATCACCTGCGTCCCGGTCCAGGGGAAGGCGGCGATCTCGCCGGGCGCGCCGGAGGAGGTGACCTCGATGGCCTTGATCCAGCGGCGGCCGTACTCGGCGGCGAAGAACCGGCCGTTGAGCGAGGCGGGGAACTTGACCGAGGAGTTCAGGGCCGCGTCGTAGCGGTAGACCGGGCCGCCCATCGGCGACTCGGAGCCGCCGCCGAACTCCGGTGGCGAGCCGGCCTCCCCGCCGTAGCGGATCCAGCTGGGCTTGGCCGGGGGCAGGGTGGGCAGGCCGGTGTTGCGGAAGGAGTTGTTGGCCGGGCCGCCGGCGCAGTCGTACCTCGCCCCGGACGGGCCCGAGGGGAAGGTGTACTCGTTGTAGGTCTCGGCGGCGGTGTTGGTGCCGGTGCAGTACGGCCAGCCGTAGTTGCCCGGCCCGGTGACGCGGTTGAACTCCACCTGCCCGCCGGGACCGCGCGCGGGGTCGGGCCCGCCCGCGTCGGGGCCGTAGTCGCCGAGATAGACGATGCCGGTGGCCTTGTCGACCGACATGCGGAACGGGTTGCGGAAGCCCATCGCGTAGATCTCGGGACGGGTCCTGGCCGTGCCCGGGGCGAACATGTTGCCCGGCGGGATCGTGTAGGTGCCGTCCGCTTGGGGCTTGATGCGCAGGATCTTGCCGCGCAGGTCGTTGGTGTTGCCCGAGGAGCGCTGGGCGTCGAACTGCGGGTTGCGGTCGGCGCGCTCGTCGATGGGGGTGTAGGCGCCGGACTCGAACGGGTTGGTGTCGTCGCCGGTGGTCAGGTACAGGTTGCCGGAGGCGTCGAAGTCGATGTCGCCGCCCACGTGGCAGCACTGGCCCCGGTCGTTGGGCACCTGCAGCACGACCTTCTCGCTCGCCGTGTCCAAAGTGCCGTCCGCCCTGAGGGTGAACCTGGACAGGTTCAGGTGGCCCTTCCACTGCTCGAAGGTCGCCGCGGTGCCGGTCGTGGGGGCGTCACCGGCCGGGGTGGACAGCCGGGGCGAGTAGTACACGTAGACGTACCGGTTGGTGGCGAAGCCCGGGTCGGCCGCGATGCCCTGCAGGCCCTCCTCGTCGTGGGTGTAGACGTCCAGCCTGCCCGCGACCGCGGTGTCACCGGCGGCGGTCGTACGGCGGATCGTGCCGTCGCGCGCGGTGTGCAGCACCGACCTGTCGGGCAGCACCGTCAGGGACATGGGCTCGCCGAGCTCGGCCGGGCCGGTGGCCAGGGAGACCTGCTGGTAGTCGGCGGGCGGGATGTCGGCCGCCGTACCGGAAGCGGTGGCACCCGTGACGGCACCCGTGGCGGTGGCCGTCGTGGTGGTCGTCGTGGTGGCCGTCGCGGTGGTGGGGAGGGTGGCGGCATGGGCCGTGGCGGCCGGGGGCGCGGCACCGGCGAGGAGGAGCAGGACGGCGGCGAGCGGGCCGGCCCATGGGCGAGGACGGGGGGACATGGGGTCCTTTCCTGACATGGGGGAGGTCAGAGGAAGGCCGGGGAGGAGAAGGGGCCGGAAAGGGCGGAAACCGGGGGACGGGAGCGACCTCAGAGAACGAACAGTCCACTTTTTTCATGGCTTGATCGTTCTTTTGCTGATTTTAACACGTAGGTAACATGGTGTAAATGCCCTGTCAGGATTTCCCCGCCCGGTGTGACCGCCTCCGTGACGCCCCGTCCCGTCGTCCCCGGAGTGGTCCGGCGCCTCCGGTCTCTCGCCTCTCGTTCGCGGCCGGACGGCGTGACCCGTGCCGGTGTCATGTCCGCCGTCCGATGCGGAGCGGCCCCGGCCTCCCCGGGGAGCGCCGGACGGCCCGGGTGAGATCACGTAAAAACCGGGTAGATCCAGGCCGATGACGGAAGACACGTGGTTTCTCGCCCCCGAGGAGCGCGGCAACCCGGCGTCCCGGATCGACACCCGGCGTGACGACGGGCTCGCCTGGTCGCGCGGCAACACCGTGCGTCCCATCCCGCACGGCGCCCCCTACTTCGCCGAGCTGCTCACCCGCGTCCGCGAGCTGCGCGCCGGGGACCTGCTGCTGTTCACCGACTGGCGCGGCGACCCCGGGGAGCGGCTCGACGGCCCCGGCACCGAGGTCGCGCACGTGTTCGCGGACGCCGCCCGGCGCGGCGTCGTGGTCAAGGGCCTGCTCTGGCGCTCGCACTGGGACCGCCTGTTCTTCAGCGCCGAGGAGAACCGCCACCTCGGCGACGCCATCGAGGCCGCCGGCGGGGAGTGCCTGCGCGACATGCGCGTCCCGGTCGGAGGTTCGCACCACCAGAAGCTCGTGGTGCTGCGCCACCGCGACGACCCCCGGCGCGACATCGCGTTCGTCGGCGGCATCGACCTGTGCTGGAGCCGCCGCGACGACGCCTCCCACACCGGTGACGTCCAGGCCGCGCCCATGGCCGAGGTCTACGGCGACCGCCCGCCCTGGCACGACGTGCAGGCCGCGATCCAGGGCCCGGCCGTCGGTGACGTCGAGGCCGTCTTCCGCGAGCGCTGGGAGGACCCGCAGCCGCTGACCCGCAACCCCGTGCACCGCGTCGCCGACCTGATGCGGCACGAGGACACCCGGGCCGACCCGATGCCCCCGCAGACCGCCGACCCGCCCGCCTGCGGCCCGCACGCCGTGCAGCTGCTGCGCACCTACGCCCACCGCAGGACCCGCTACGCGTTCGCGCCGCAGGGAGAGCGCAGCATCGCCCGCGGCTACCTCAAGGCGCTGCGCCGCGCCCGCGGCCTGATCTACATCGAGGACCAGTACCTGTGGTCACCGCAGGTCGCCGAGTCCTTCGCCGAGGCGCTGACGGCCAACCCCGACCTGAGAATGATCAGCGTGCTGCCGCTCCACCCCGACCAGGACGGCCCGATCGGCGGCGTACCGCAGATCCTGGGACGCAACCAGGCCCTGGACGTCCTCAAGCGCGCGGGCGGCGACCGGGTCGCGATCTACGGGCTGGAGAACCGGGAGGGCACGCCGGTCTACGTGCACGCCAAGGTGTGCGTCGTCGACGACGTCTGGGCGACCATCGGCTCGGACAACTTCAACCGGCGCTCGTGGACCTACGACTCCGAACTGACCTGCGCGATCCTGGACGAGACCCGCGACGACCGGGAGCCGGCCGACCCCGGCGGCCTGGGGGACGGCGCCCGCCGCCTGGCCCGGGACCTGCGGCTGACGCTGGCCCGCGAGCACCTGGACCGGGCCGCCGACTCCGACGCGGACCTGCTCGACCCGGTCTCCTTCTTCGACGCCTTCGCCTCCTGCGCCGCCGCCCTGGAACGCTGGCACGCCGGGGGCCGCCGCGGTCCCCGTCCACCGGGACGGCTGCGCACGTACCGGCCGGCACCGATGTCACCCTGGACCGCGGCCTGGGCCACGCCCTTCTACCGCATCGTCTGCGACCCCGACGGGCGTCCCCGCACGATGCGGCGGGCCGGGCGCTACTGAGCCGTCTCCCCCGCCCGGCCCTCCCCCGCTGCCGGCCGGGACCATCCCGGTCCCGGCCGGTGCGGGCCGCGGCTCAGCTCGACCCGGTGGACGCGAACGGGATCGACGCGGGCTCGTGCGCGCCCGCCGCCGCGGGATGCTCCCACAGGCCGCGCCCGCGCAGGATCGGCAGCACCCCCTCGCCGAACCAGTACGCCTCCTCCACGTGCGGGTGCCCGGACATGACGAACTCGGTGATGCCCAGGCGGGCGTACTCCTCGATCCGGTCGGCCACCTCGGCGTGGCTGCCGACCAGCGCGGTACCCGCGCCACCGCGGACCAGCCCGACACCGGCCCACAGGTTGGGGGAGATCTCCAGGCCGTCGCGGCTGCCGCCGTGCAGGGCGAGCATCCGCTTCTGCCCCTCGGACTCGCTGCGGCCCAGCCCTGCCTGCACCTTCTCGACCGTGGCCGGGTCGATGCCGTCGAGCAGCCTGCGGGCCTGCGCCCACGCCTCGTCGGAGGTGTCCCTGCTGATCACGTGCAACCGGATGCCGTACCGCAGCGTGCGGCCCTCGGCCTCGGCCAGGCCGTTCACCCAGGCGATCTTCTCGGCGACCGCCGCGGGCGGCTCGCCCCAGGTGAGGTAGGCGTCCACGTGACGGGCCGCGACCCGGCCGGCCGCCGCGGAGGACCCGCCGAAGTAGATGTCGGGCACCGGGTCGGGCACCCGGTTCAGCCTGGCGTCCTCCACCCGCAGGTGCTCCCCGGCGAAGGAGACGCTCTCGCCGCGCCACAGCGCCCGCACGATGTGCAGGAACTCGTCGGTGCGCGCGTACCTGGCGTCCTTGTCCAGGAAGTCGCCGTACGCGCGCTGCTCGTGGCTCTCTCCCCCGGTGACGACGTTGAGCAGCAGGCGCCCGCCCGAGTGACGCTGGAAGGTGGCGCCCATCTGCGCGGCCAGGGTCGGCGTGACCAGGCCGGGCCGGAACGCGACCAGGAACTTCAGCCGCTCGGTGGTCTCGGTGAGCATGGCCGTGGTCAGCCAGGCGTCCTCGCACCACGCGCCGGTCGGCGTCAGCGCGCCGACGAAGCCGAGGTGCTCGGCGGCGTGCACGATCTGCCGCAGGTAGGCCAGCGTGGCCGGACGCGCACCACCGGCCGCGCCCGGAGGCAGGCCGTGACCGCCGCCGACGATGTCGCGGCTGTCGCCGTAGGTGGGCAGGAACCAGTGGAACGTCAGGTGTGTCATGGCACTTCCGTGGTCGGTCGCCGGTCGGTCACCGGCCGGTCTTTCCGGCGTGTCGTCGGCCGATGTCGGCCGACGTCGTCGGCCGTTCCTCGGCCGGTCGTCGTGGTCGTCGTGGTCGTCGGGGCGGCGGGATGCGCTAGAGCAGGCCGTGGCGGGGTGGGAGCCGCCCGTTGAGCACGTAGCGGCCGATGTGCTGGACCTTCCAGCGGGCCGGGTCGTGCAGCGTGTGCGTCCTGGCGTTGCGCCAGTGACGGTGGAGGTTGAGCCCGTCCAGGGCGGCGCGGGTGCCGCCCAGCTCGAAGATCGCGTTGCCCAGCTCGACCGCGACCGGATCGACGTAGGCCTTCGCGGTCGCCACCGCGATGGAGGCCTCGGCCGCGGACTCCTCGGTCAGGTCCGCCGCCGCCGCGTCCACCTGGCGGCCCACCACGGCCAGCAGCGCCTCCGCGGCCCCGCACCTTGATCGTCAGCTCGCCCGCCCGCTGGACGGTCAGGGGGTCCTCCGCGGCGCTGTCCAGCCCGCTCTCGAACCAGGGCCTGGCCCGGGTCCGGACGAAGTCCAGCGCCTCGGCCAGTGCCCCGCCGGCGATGCCCACGTCGATCGCGGCGTGCAGGAGCTGCGCGACGGCGCCGTGGAGCTGCGGCCCGGTGAACGTCAGGTGGTGCGGCACCACGCGGTCGGCGGGCACGCGCACGTCGTCGAGGCGCACAGTGCCGCTGGCCGTGGTCCGCTGGCCCATCCCGGCCCAGTCGTCGATCACCGTCAGCCCGTCGGCGTCCCTCGGCACGTACGCCACGTGCAACGTCTCGTCCTCGCGCCGGGCCAGCACCGGGATCCAGTGCGCGAACAGCGCGCCGGTGCTGTAGTGCTTGACCCCGCGCAGCAGGAAGCCGTCCTCGCCGTCGGGCACCAGCCGTGTGCGGTAGTCCTGCACGTGTCTGGTGCCGGCCTCGGACTGCGCGTTGCCGAGCCTGGCACCGGCGAGCACCTCGCCGAAGAAGAACTTCTGCTGCTCGGGGGTGCCCTGGCGGCGCAGCACGTTGACGTAGACGAAGTGGCTCTGCGGGATCTGCGCGATGTTCGGGTCGGCGGCGGCCAGCAGGCGTACCACCTCGGCCAGGGTCTCCGCGCGCACGTCGGCGCCGCCGAACGCGCGCGGCACCGTGATCGCGAGCAGCCCGCTCGCGGAGAGCCGGTCCAGCTCGGCGACGGGCAGCAGCCGTTCGGCGTCCCGCTCGGCGGCGCCGGTCGCGAACTCGGCCGCCAGCGTACGGGCCGTGGCGATCGCCTCCTCGTCGTCGGCGATCACGTGCCCCCCGGGCCGGTCGGGGACCTGGGACGTCGTGCCGATGATGCTCATGCCGGTGTCCGTTCTCCCTGTCGCGTGAGATCACCCTAATCCCTCTATAAATGGTAGGCAATATCTGATTTGCGACATGTCCTGCCGAACCGGACGGTCGGCACGGTGGCGTACGGCGCGGTGGCGTATGGCACGTGGCGTACGGCTCGGCCCACCGCTCGGGCCCGTGCGACGGGGCCCGAAGCGGCTCAGGCCGCGTGAGACGGGAGCGGTCAGCGCATCAGGTCGGGCCGGTTGGTGATGATGCCGTCCACCCGGTAGGAGGTCATGCGCCGCATGACCGCCGGATCGTCCACCGTCCAGGTGAAGACCTCCATGCCGTGACGGTGGACGCGCCCGACGTACTCCGGGGTGACGTCGCGGTACGGCGGGTTGATCTGGTCGGCGAACCTCGCCAGCTCCGGGAGCTCCGCGACCGCCGGTGTGCCGAGCAGGCCGATCGCGACCTGGGGCATGGCCCGGTGGAACGTGCGCATCGAGTTCCAGTCGAACGACTGCACCGCGAGCCGCCCCGGAGCCAGCCACGAGGGGTGGCGCCGTAGCTCGGCGGCGACACGGGCCTCGATGCCCGGGTAGAGCCGTGGCGCCTTGATCTCCAACAGCAGGCCGAGCCTGCTCTCCCCCATCGCGCGCAGCGCCTCCCCGAGCGTGGGCACCGGCTCGCCCTCGTACTCCGCGTCGAACCACGAGCCCGCGTCCAGCCTGCGGATCTCCGCGAGCGTGAGGTCGCCGACCCTCCAGGGAGCCCGGTCGGGGAAGACGCTCTCGGCGTCGGTGGTACGGGCCAGCGTCGTGTCGTGCATCAGGACCAGCCTGTGGTCCCTCGTCTCCTGGACGTCGAGCTCGAACATGTCGGCGCCCTGTTCGTGCGCCAGCTCGAAGGCCGCGACGGTGTTCTCCGGCGCGTACGCGGACGCCCCGCGGTGGGCGACGTTGAGGGGTGTCGAGAACTGCGCCGCGGCGGCCGGGGGGACGGGCACCATCAGCACGGCCAGCATGGCCAGTACGGCCAGCGTGGCCGGCACGGCCGGCATCGCCGGCGCGGTCGTGAGCGCGGTACCGAGTCGTCGGAACACGGGTCTCCTCAGAGGTGGAGAATGTTCTGTGACCCGAAGCTGACAGGTCTTCATGACATCCGGTCGACGGTTCAGTGGTCCGCCGATGCCCGGCAGGTGAGCAATCGCCGCGACACCGCCGCGTGCTCCGGGCCGCGCTCGGGGCCGACGCGCCCGGACGCCGTCCCGGGGCACCACCGGGTCCGGCCGGCGGGCTCGTTCAGGGCAGGCCGTTCCTGCGCTTGTAGTCGTTCCAGACCCGCACGCAGTAGGCGTACCGCCAGTCACCCGGGGGCAGGTGGCGGCACGCGTAGGCGGCGCTGATACCCGTGGCCGGCCGCCCGCCGCCGGTGGCCTGCGGCGACGGCGACCTGGGCGCGCGGGACCGTGCCCCGTTCCCCGCCGGTCCGCTTCCCGGTGGCCCGGTCCGCGGCCGTCCCGTCCTGGCGGCCCGGGGCCTCTCGCCCGCGTCCCGGCCGGGACCCGCGCTCTCCCGCGTTCCCGCCCTCTCCCGCGGTCCGGCGCTGCCGCCTCCCCCGGAGGCGCCGTCCGGACGGCTCGCCCCGCCGCCCCGTGAACCGGTGTCACCCCGCGGACCGGTGTCACCCCGCGGACCGGTGCCGCCTCGCGGACCGGTGCCGCCTCGCGGACCGTTCGTCGCGGAACCGGCCGCCGGGGAATCGTGTCCCTCGCCGGAGCGTCCGGCCCGCTCGTTCGCCCCCATCCGCCGGACCCACCCGTTCCCGTCGGGTTCCGCGTCCCGGGAACCGGTACCGGACGGGGCCCGCCCGGACGACAGCGCCCGTCCCCGTGGTGAGACCTCGTCCCGGCCCGCTCGCCCCTCCCCCGCGCCGGGCTCACCGTCCGTCACGGGCTCCCGTTCCTTCGCGGGAGGCGCCTGCGGCGCACCGGCCGTGGCCGACGGCGGGACGGCCCGCGTGTCGTGACCGGCGAGAACGGGCCCCCCGGTGGGCGCGGACGTCGTACCGGAGAGCGGCGTCCCGGTCCACGGTGACCAGCCGGACGACCAGACGCCGACCCCCGCGGCGGCGAGGAACCCGGCGATCAGCGCCGGTCGCAGCAGCCGGTCGCGGGAGAGGCGCGACCAGGGCCGCCGCCACGGGCTCGGCGGCGGGGGCATGGAGAACGGCCGGCTGTCGAGATACGTCCAGGCCCGCGCCGCCGCACGCTCGTCGGCCGCCACCTCCTCGGTGACCTCTCCCCCGTCCGGAAGGACCTCCGGGGACGGGGACAGGGCCGAGGGGGGCCGCGGAGACGAGGGCCGTCCGGGCGGCGGGTCGCCGTACGGCATGCGACCCCGCGGCCTTCTCGGGCCGTGGCCGTGGGTCCGGTCGTGCCCATCGAGCATCTCGCCTCCCGTATCGCGTCCGACCACCCCAGCCTGGCAAAAGTCACCCAGTGTATGCGGGCCATGACAGTACGGTCTTACCGATCTGTTATCAGCACCGGCCCGCAAAGAGGAGGAAATGAGGGGAAGACCGGCTTCATCCGGTGCGGGCAGGGACCGCGAGGCCCGGGATGCCCGGAACGCCCTCTCGATCGCACCCCTGCCGGTTCCGCCTTCTCCTCCCGCTCCCCTTTCCCCTCTTCCGATCAAGAATTTTCACCAGCAATGCCCTTTACGTCGTAGATTCACTACTCGTCCTCTCCCGGTACGGGCTTCCGGCGAGCCGGAATCGGAAGGCTCTGATCAGCAACGGGAGCGCTCCCAGCGATGATCGATGGTTAGGCAGGTCAGCGGGGGTAGTTACCTGGACGTAATACTTCAGCGACCGTTCGGATCCTGGTCGACGTACCGGTAGCCCCCCGGCGACGACATGGACGCATATGGGGAGATCGACGTGAGAACCAGCAGCCGAGCACAGTGGCCGATCACGAGCGACCTGACCGGCCTGCGCAGGCGGCTCGCTCGTTACGCCGACCAGGTGGGGCTGACCGGCAGGCGGCGCGACGACCTGCTGCTGGCCGCCCACGAGGCCACCATCAACGTCCTGGAGCACGGTGGCGCGTCCGGCACGGTGAGCGTCTGGCAGGACGAGGAGACCCTGACCGTCGACGTCACCGACGACGCCGGCCGTCTCACCCCGGGGGACGCCCACCGTGACCGTCCCTCTTCCCGCGCGACCCGCGGGTTCGGGCTGTGGCTGATGGGCCAGATATGCGATGAGTTCACCATCCGCCAGGTCGACGGGCGCTCCCACGTGCGGCTGCGGATGAAGCTGACCCGCGACACCCGCTGACCGGCCCCGGCACACCGACCCCCACCCCCTCCCCCGCCGGCACCGGCGTCCAGCACAGGGCCGGCCGACGGCACCCCCGACACCCCCGGCACCCCCCGGAACCCCCGGCATGCCGTCGTCGCCCTGGAGTCCCCGGGCCCGCCGCCTCGCCCGATCACGTGTCGGGAGGCCTGCGGTCGGGAAGGGCGGCGATACAGACGGCGAGGTCGCGGCGTAGTCCTTCCTTCCCGTCCGGGGAGAACGGCGCGAGCATCCGATCCTCGACGGCACGGACGGCGACGCTGGCGGTCCGCCACAGTTCACGCCCCTCGGGGGTGAGGTGGGTGGGCAGGGCCCTGCCGCGCGGCGCGGTCGCGGGACGGGT
>NZ_BAAAWD010000004.1:0-201071 GCF_039534895.1 Streptosporangium longisporum
AGATGGGCGGGCACTGGGACGGGTTCTCCGACAACCCCTCCTACGCCGACGCGAAGAGGATCGCCGAGACGCTGATCCAGGCGTTCTCGGCGGAGGACGGGGTGGACGAGATCCACATCGTCTCCACGGAGTTCGTCTCGATGCTGACGCAGGAGGTCGTGGTCAAGCGGATCCTTCCCCTGGCGGTCGAGGAGACCCCGGAGAAGCCCGACACGCCGTTGCCGTACTTCGAGGTTCGAGCCCACCGCCGGAGAGGTGCTGGACTCGCTGCTGCCGAGGTACGTGGAGTCGCGCATCTTCAGCGCGCTGCTCCAGTCGGCGGCCTCCGAGCACGCCGCCCGCCGCCGGGCCATGAAGTCGGCGACGGACAACGCCAACGAGCTCATCCGCGTGTTCACCCAGCAGATGAACCAGGCCCGCCAGGCCGAGATCACCCAGGAAATCAGCGAGATCGTCGGTGGCGCGAACGCGCTGGCTGACGCCGCAGCGGGGAAAGAGTGAAATGACCCGCACAGACTGTTGAGACCGGCGTGGGACGCGTCGCGCGGGTCACCGGTCCCGTCGTCGACGTGGAGTTCCCCGTCGAGGCGATGCCCGAGATCTACAACGCCCTCACCGTGGAGGTCGCCCTTCAGGGGCAGACCCGCCTTCTGACCCTCGAGGTCGCCCAGCACCTGGGTGACAACCTCGTCCGGGCCATCTCCATGCAGCCCACCGACGGCCTCACCCGTGGCGCCCCGGTGACCGACACCGGCGCGGCCATCTCGGTCCCCGTCGGCGACGTCGTCAAGGGCCACGTGTGGAGCACCCTGGGCGAGTCCCTGGACGTCGAGACCTCCTCGCTCCAGATCACCGAGCGCTGGGGCATCCACCGCCCCTCGCCCTCCTTCGACACCCTCGAGTCGCGGACCGAGATGCTGACCACCGGCATCAAGGTCATCGACCTGCTCACGCCCCGTACGTGCAGGGCGGCAAGATCGGCCTGTTCGGCGGTGCGGGCGTGGGCAAGACCGTCCTGATCCAGGAGATGATCCGCCGGGTCGCCCGCAACTTCGGTGGCACCTCGGTGTTCGCCGGCGTCGGCGAGCGCACCCGCGAGGGCAACGACCTGTGGGCTGGAGATGGAGGAGGCGGACGTCCTCAAGGACACCGCCCTCGTCTTCGGCCAGATGGACGAGCCCCCGGGCACCCGTCTGCGGGTCGCGCTCTCCGCGCTCACGATGGCGGAGTACTTCCGCGACGTGCAGAAGCAGGACGTGCTGCTGTTCATCGACAACATCTTCCGGTTCACCCAGGCCGGCTCCGAGGTCTCCACCCTGCTCGGCCGCATGCCGTCCGCGGTGGGCTACCAGCCGACCCTGGCCGACGAGATGGGTGTTTCTCCAGGAGCGCATCACCTCGACCCGCGGTCACTCGATCACCTCGATGCAGGCGATCTACGTCCCCGCGGACGACATCACCGACCCGGCCCCGCACAACGCGTTCGCGCACCTCGACGCGCAGACCGTGCTCTCGCGGCCGATCTCGGAGAAGGGCATCTACCCCGCGGTGGACCCGCTCGACTCCACCTCGCGGATCCTCGACCCGCTGATCGTCGGCGAGGAGCACTACCGCGTGGCCCAGGAGACCAAGCGGATCCTGCAGAAGTACAAGGAACTGCAGCGACATCATCGCGATCCTCGGTATCGACGAGCTCTCCGAGGAGGACAAGGTCACGGTCAACCGGGCCCGCCGCATCGAGCGCTTCCTGTCGCCACCCGATGTACGGCCGCCGAGGTCGTTCACCGGCCAGCCCGGGGAGAACGTGCCCGCTGGACGAGACCATCGCCTCGTTCAAGGGTCTGTGCGCCGGTGAGTACGACCACCTGCCCGAGCAGGCGTTCTTCATGGTGGGCGGCATCGACCAGGCCGTCGCCAAGGCCAAGGAACTCGCCCGCTAGTCGCCTTCGGCACCGGTGCGGTCTCGGCCGCACCGGTGCCTGGTTCGATAAGGAACTGGAGAGAACGTGGCGAAGCTGCGAGTAGGCGTCCGTCTCGCCGGAACGGGAGATCTGGTCCGGCGAGGCCGACATGGTCATCGCCAAGACCGTCGACGGCGAGATCGGTATCATGCCCAGACACGCGCCCGTGATCGGCGTTCTCGTCGAGGGCGGCCTGCTGAGGGTCAAGCGGGGCGACGGCGAGTCGGATCTGGTCGCCGCCGTCCACGGAGGCTTCCTCTCGGTGGCCGACGACGAGGTGTCGATCCTGGCGGAGCTAGCCGAACTCGGCTCCGAGGTCGACGTCGCGCGGGCCAAGAGCGCGCTGGAGCGGGCTCAGTCCTCGGTCGAGTCCGGCCAGGAAGAAGAGGACGCGACCCGCCGGAGCCAAGCGCGCCAGGGCCAGGTTGCGCGCGGCCGGGGAAGAAGTCGGATAAATTCTGCTTCTTAGCGGTACGGGGTTCTTGGGGGCGAGCAGACATGGTGATAACGGACGTACTCATCGTGGTGGGGTTGCTCGCCGCCCTCGTCGCCCTGCTGGCACTGCGCGTGCTCGTCCTGACCCGCTCGCGAGGATCGGTGCTGTGTTGTCTCCGCTCCCTGTCCAAGGAGCGAGGGTGGCGGGTCGGTGTGGCCCGCTACGCCGACGGGCACCTGAACTGGATCCCGCTCATAGGTCTGCTGCCAAGGCCGCGCCACGTCATCGTGAGGCGCGGCCTTGTCGTTTCCGGGCGTCGCAAGGTCGGGCCCGGGGGAGTTCTACGGGTTCATCGAGGGCGTGACCGCGATCGAGTGCCGCAGCGGGGACAGCGCCTACGAGCTCGCCATGGGGTACCGGGCCCTGACGGGTTTCGTCCGCCTGGCTGGAGTCCGCCCCGCCCAGCGCCTACCTCGACGTGGCCTGAGCGGCACTCCCTCCGGCCAGGACGCCGGGACGGGCCGTGGCGGGCCCCAGGATCGCCCTCAGCGGGTTCCGCCGGGCTTCCAGAGGATCTCCTCACCCCCGGCCGCCCACGCGGCAGAGAATGAACATCAGGTCGCTGAGCCGGTTGAGGTACGTGGCGGTCAGCGGGTTGACGTCGTCGTGGGCCTCCCAGCGCCGACCAGACGGTCCGCTCGGCCCGCCGGACCACGGTCCTGGCCACGTGCAGCGCGGCCACCGCCGGGGGGCCACCGGGCAGGATGAAGCTGCGCAGCGACGTGAGGCGCTCGTTGAACTCGTCGCAGCGCGCCTCCAGCCACTCGACGTAGGAGGGCTCGACGCGCAGCGGCGGGAACTCGGGGTTCTCCACGACCGGGGAGCACAGGTCGGCCCCGACGTCGAACAGCTCGTTCTGGATCCGGACCAGGACGGCGGTGACGTCCTCGGCCAGGGAGCCCGCGGACAGGGCCACGCCGATCGCCGCGTTGGCCTCCTCCACGTCCGCGTAGGCGGCCAGGCGCGGGTCGGTCTTGCGGGTCCGGCTCATGTCACCGAGCGCGGTCGTGCCGTCGTCCCCGGTACGGGTGTAGATCTTGGAGAGCACCACCGGGTTGTCTCTGTCAGCTCGCGTCATCGTTTCAGCGTATCGGCCGGGAATCGCGCTGTTTAATTTCAACCCGGACAATATGATTCACCGATGGTTTCTGGTTTCTACCTGCGATTCCCCCACCTCTCCCGTGACACGCTGACGTTCGTCGCCGACGACGACGTCTGGACGGCCCCGGTGGAGGGGGGCCGGGCCTGGAGGTTCTCCTCGGACCGGGCTCCGGTGAGCCACCCCTACCTCTCGCCCGGCGGCGACCGGATCGCCTGGACCGGTGTCCGGGACGGGGCTCCCGAGGTCTACCTGGCCGATCTGGGGTCGGGGGCGTCCGAGCGGCTGACCTACTGGGGGGACGCGCGGACGCGCACCCGGGGCTGGACCGCGGACGGCGGGATCCTCGCGATCAGCGCGACCGGCGGCGCCTTCGCGTCGCACGTGTGGGCCCACCGCCTCGACGAGCGGGGAGGCGCCGAGCGGCTGCCGTACGGCCCGGTCAACGACCTGTCGATCGCCCGGGCCCCCCGGCGGTCCCGGCGCGGGGGACGACACCGGGGCGGACGGCGAGAGGAACCGTGAGGGGGACGGCGCGGGGGACGCCGGGATCACGGTGGCGCTGCTGACCGGAGGGCTGTCGCGCGACCCGGCCGTCTGGAAACGCTACCGGGGCGGCACGGCGGGACGCCTGTGGGTACGGCGGGGGGGAGGGGGACTTCACCCGGATCCTGACCGGTCTGAACGGCCACCTCGCCTCCCCGATGCTCGTCGGCGGGCGGCTGGTGTTCCTCTCCGACCACGAGGGCGTCGGGAACCTCTACTCCTGCGAGCCGGACGGCGGCGGCCTGCGCCGTCACACCGACCACGAGACCTTCTACGTCCGCCACCCTGCCACCGACGGGACCAGGATCGTCTACCAGAGCGCCGGTGACCTGTACCTGCTGGACGGCCTCGATGCCGAGGCCCGCAGGCTCGACGTCACGCCGGGCTCCCCCGCTGGCCGGGCCGCGGCCCTACCGGGTCAACGTCTCCCGGCGGCTGCACGACCTCGCCGTGGACGCGACCGGGCGGGCCAGCGCGGTGGAGGTCCAGGGGAGCGTGCACTGGCTCACCCACCGGGACGGCCCGGCCCGGCAGCTCAGCTCGGGCCTGTCGGCGGCGCTGCCCCGCGTCCTGGGTGACGACCGGGTGGTCTGGGTCGCCGACGACGGCGGGACGCAGGGGCTGGAGATCGTCCCGGCCGGGGGCGGCGAGGGCCGCAGGATCGCCGTGGGCCGGTTGGGCGAGGTCGGCGACCTGGCGGTCGCGCCCGACGGGAACACGATCGCGGCGACCGCCAGGGACGGGCCGGTTGTCCCTGGTCGACGTGGCCTCCGGGGAGGTCGTGGAGCTGGCCAGGGCGGACGGCGAGATCCGCGACCTCGCCTGGTCGCCGGACTCGGCCTGGCTGGCCTGGTCGCACCCGGACGGCCCCCAGCTGCGCCGGATCAGGCTGGCCCGGGTGGCGGACCGGACCGTGACCGACGTCACCGACGGGCGCTTCACGGACGTCTCGCCCGCGTTCACCGGGGACTACCTGGCGTTCCTGTCGCGCCGCGGGTTCGACCCGGTCTACGACGCGCACTCCTTCGACATGTCCTTCCCCTTCGGCTACCGGCCCTACCTGGTGCCGCTGTCGGCCACCACGCCCTCCCCGTTCGCGCCCAGCGCCGAGGGCCGGGCCGCCTCCAGCGCCCGGCAGGACGAGGGCGGGGAGGCGGAGAGCGCGATCACCGTGGATCTGGAGGGCATCGGGGGCAGGGTCGTCCAGGTGCCGGTGCCCGAGGGCCGCTACTCGGACCTGCGGGCGGTCAAGGGCGGGTTCACCTGGCTGCGCGAGCCGCTGGCCGGGGAGCTCGGCGAGGACCGCGACCAGGTGGGGGGCGAGCCGCCCCGCCCCGCTCTCGACCGCTACGACCTCCTCAAGCGCACGTGCGACGAGGTCGTCGACAAGCTCGACTGGTACCGGGTGAGCGGTGACGGCACCCAGCTCGTCGTCAGCGACAAGGGCACGCTCACGGTCCGCCCGGCCGACGGCAAGCCGGGCGGCAAGAACGGCGACGACACGACCGTCGACCTGTCCAGGATCCGGATCACCGCCGACCCGCGGGCCCTGCGGCGGCACGCCTACGCCCAGATGGGCCGCAGGATGCGGGCCGACTTCTGGGTCGAGGACATGGCCGGCGTGGACTGGGACGGCGTGCTGGAGGAGTACCGGCCGCTGGTGGACCGCGTCGCCACCGCCGACGACTTCGCCGACCTGCTCTGGGAGGTCATGGGGGAGCTGGGCAGCTCGCACGCCTACGTCTACGCCGCCCCGTGGGGGCATCCGGCGTCCGAACCGGTCGGGCTGCTCGGCGCCGACCTGTCCAGGGGCGAGGACGGCCGCTGGCGGGTGGACCGGGTGCTGCCGCCCGAGTCCTCCGACGTGCACGCCCGCTCGCCGCTGGCCGTCCCCGGGGCGGGCGTGCGGCCGGGAGAGGCGCTGCTGGCCGTCGACGGCCGTCCGGTGCCGCCGCAGGGGCCGGCGCGCCTGCTGGTGGGGGCGGCGGACAAGCCCGTCGAGCTGACATTGGACGGTGGCCGCCGGGCGGTGGTCACGCCGCTGCGCGACGACCGGCGGCTGCGCTACCAGCACTGGGTGGCCGGGTGCCGGTCGCGGGTCAGGGAGCTCGGCGGCGGGCGCCTGGGCTACCTGCACATCCCCGACATGGTCGCCGAGGGCTGGGCGCAGTTCCACCGGGACATGCGCCGGGAGATGCGCTTCGAGGGCCTGGTGGTGGACCTGCGGGCCAACCGGGGCGGCCACACCTCGGAGCTGGTCGTCGAGAAGCTGCTGCGCCGGGTCATCGCCTGGGACCTGCCCAGGGGCATGGCGCCGATCACCTACCCCGAGGACGCGCCGCGCGGTCCGCTGGTCGCGGTCACCGACCAGAGCGCCGGCTCCGACGGCGACATCGTCACCGCGGCCTTCAAGCTCCACCGGCTCGGCCCGGTGGTGGGCACCCGGACCTGGGGCGGTGTGATCGGCATCGAGGACCCCCACCGGCTGGTCGACGGCTCGCACATCACCGTCCCCCGGTTCTCCTTCTGGTTCGAGGGGCTCGGCTGGGGGGTGGAGAACCACGGGGTGGACCCCGACGTCGAGGTCGACATCGCCCCGGAGGACTGGGCGGCCGGACGGGACCCGCAGATCGAGGAGGCGGTACGGCTCGCGCTGGCCGCGCTGGACGAGCGCCCGGCCGCGGCCCCGCCCGACCGGGCCACCCGGCCGTCCCGCGGGCGCCCGGCGCTGCCTCCCCGCCCGTAGGGGGTCCCGTTCCCTGGCCGGGGCTGTTCGGGGCCGGCCGGTCAAGGGATCGTCAAGGAATCCGTTACGAGCCGCGTTTTATTTCGCATTTCGGGCAAGGAACCATCATGGTGGTAGGAAGGGTGAATGTGATGGTGGAGGAGGTTCGCGCCTTCTTGCATGCCGTGACGTCGTACGAATGCGGTGCGTGATCCGTCGGTCAGGATGACGCACCGCCGCTGTGCCCGGCCGCGTCCGCAGCGCGGTCAGGCGTGAGGAGGAGGCATGCGCGTCCCCGGCAATTCCCAGGCCCAGGTGGTCGATGTCGGAAACCGTCTCGACGTGGGAACCGTCGCCGGAGTGCGGCCACGGCTGCACGAGGCGGTCGACACCGGGAACGGCGATCTGATAGTGGATCTTTCCGAACTGGAAATGATCGACGCCACCGGTCTGGGCGTGCTCGTGGGCACGCACCGCCGGGCCCTGAGCGCGGAACGCCGCCTCATCCTCAGGGGCGTGCCCCCGAGGATCATGCGGGTGCTGGCGGTGACCCGCCTCAACCGGGTCCTCACCGTGGAGCTCCCGGTGGCGGCGATGGCCTGATCGACGGCGACGGCCTGGTCGGGCCTGATCGGGCCTGGTCTGGTCGGCCGGCCCGGCGTTCCCGCCCGGTCCCGGTTCGTCCCGGGTTCGTCCCCGGGGCCCGTTCCGGTCTCGCCGGGCCCCGGTAGGTCACGCGTCCCCCTCGGATCTCCGGGGGCCGCGGTCCGCCTCAGGTCACGAAGGACCGCCGGAAGATGTGGATCGCGGTGCTGATCAGGCTCTCGACCGGCGGGGGGTCGTCGGACAGGACCCACTCGATGAGCAGTTCCTGGACCGCTCCTATCATGCCCAGCGCCAGCAGGTGCTGGTTGGCCTTGGTGGCCTCCGGCAGGTCGGCGACGTTCGCCTTGATCGCGTCGACGAAGCCCGCCACGCCCAGCTGCCGGGAGGTGATCAGGCAGTCGCCCGCCCGGCGTACCTCCATGTGCAGGATCCGCGCCCGGCGCCTGTCCTCGGTGACGAAGCGGATGTACTCGGTCACCCCGGCCTCGACCCGGTCGGCCAGGGTGTCCGGAACCTGGTCGATGGCCTTGTACATCGACTCCAGGGTCTCCTGAATGCACCGTGCGTGCAGGGCCTGCATCAGTTCCTCGCGCCCGGAGAAGCATTCATAGAAGGCGCGATTGGAGATGCGCGCCCGCGCGCACAATCTCTCGATCGTGGTCTCTGGGAATCCGGGGTCGGAATAGAGGACGTACGCCGCGGCGATCAGGCGTTCCCGGCGTTCCGCCAGACGCTCCTCCGGCGACATTCCTCGATATGACCGTCCGTTCATGTCAAGCTCCCACGGGTCGGTGTGAGGTTGACGGACATTCGCTTTATCACTTCCACCTCATGATCCTGGCCCCCAGAATTAACCATTATGGGTGCAAGATCCTTTTTGTGGAAGGGGTGGTTTTTATTGTTTACGTCGTCCGTGCAAGAAGGTGACAAGCCTGATCAGCCGGTCAAGTTCCTTCTCGCCCCGGGTGAACGAGGTGAGGTTCATCCCGGGCAGTGCGAACCTCTGGCGGGAGACGGCCTTGGGCCGGGCGAACTCCCGTAGCCCGTCCGCGCCGTGGATCCGGCCGAACCCCGAGTCGCCGACCCCGCCGAACGGCAGCGCAGGGATCGACGCGAAGGAGATGACCGAGTTGATCGCGGTCATCCCGCCCCGCATCCGGCGGGCGAGCTCCACCGCCCGCCGGGCGTTCCCCGAGAAGACGGTCCCGGCCAGCCCGTACGCGGTGGCGTTGGTCTTCTCCAGCGCCTCCTCCACGTCGGCGACCCGCTTCACCGTCACCGTGGGGCCGAACGTCTCCTCGCGGACCGCGGCGGAGTCCTCCGGCACGTCCTCGACGATCACCGGGTCGACGAAGGGCGCCCGCACCGAGCCGGCCCCGCCCACCACGGCCCGGCCGCCGGCGACCGCGTCGTCGATGTGCCGCCGGATGACGTCGATCTGGGCGGGCATGGTGATCGGCCCGTAGTCGCGACCGGCCCGCACCCGCCCGGCCCGGTCGGTGAGCTCCCTCATGAAGGCGTCGTAGACCGCGTCCACCACGTAGATCCGCTCCACCCCGACGCAGGTCTGGCCCGCGTTGGAGAGCGCGCCCCACAGCGCCGCGTCCGCCGCGGCGGGCAGGTCGGCGTCGGCGTCCACGATCAGCGCGTCCTTGCCGCCGCACTCGGCGACCATCGGCGTCAGGTTCGTCGCGCAGGCGGCCATCACCCGCTTGGCGGTGGCCGTCGAGCCGGTGAAGGCGATCTTGCTCACCCCGGGGTCGGAGGCCAGCGCCGCACCGGTCTCGCCCAGCCCGGTCACGGTCCGCAGGACCCGGTGCTCCGGTACGGCCTCGGCGAACAGCGCGGCCAGCAGCACCCCCACGCCCGGGGTCAGCTCGCTCGGCTTGAACACCACCGCGTTCCCCGCGGCCAGCGCGTAGGCGATCGACCCCATGGGGGTGAACACCGGGTAGTTCCACGGCCCGATCACCCCGACCACGCCCAGCGGCAGGTACTCCAGGGTGGCCGCGATGTTCGCCCCGACCAGGCCGGGGGAGACCCGCCGCCGCCCGAGCACCCGGTGGGCGTTCCTGGCGGCCCAGTCCAGGTGGGTGACGGCCAGGACGACCTCCAGGACGGCGTCCCCCTTGGGCTTGCCGGTCTCGGCGTGGACCACGTCGGCGATCCTGGACAGGTCCCGGGTGAGGACAGCCTTGTAGTCGAGCAGCCGCCGCCTGCGCCCGGCCGGGCCCAGCCCCGCCCACCAGGCGGCGGCGACCTCCGCCTCGGCCACGGCGGCGCGCACCGCGGCGGCGTCCTGGATCGGATGGGTGCCGACGACGGCGCCGGTGGCGGGGTCCAGGGAGTCGAAGGTGCGCTGTCCGGTCACCGTGGTCAAGGTCGTCTCCTCTGCGCCGTGGCGGATGCCCGCGCGGGCGGCACGCCTTCGGCGGCGGGGACGCCCGCCACCAGGGCGGGACGCCCGCCACCCGCGAGACGCGACGAGCCGTGCGGACACGGTGCGCTCACGATAGACCCGATGCCGCCGTCCGGTACACCGGGACCGGCCCGTCCGGCTCGTCCGGTGCCTGCGGTGGCTCGATGTCCGTCCCGCGCGGTCGGCCGGGAGCGGGAGCCCTCACGGTAGGGACGTCAGCGGGTGAGCAGGCCCCGGTCCATGGCCGTGGTGACGGCGGCGGTGCGGTCGGAGACGCCGAGCTTGCCGAAGGTGCGCAGCAGGTGGGTCTTGACGGTGGTCTCGCTGATGAACAGGGCCCTGCCGATCTCCGCGTTGGTCATCCCCCTGGCCACCAGGGAGAGCACCTCGGTCTCGCGCGGCGAGAGCGACTCGGTCACCGGTGCCCGCATCCGGGTGACCAGCCTCGTCGCCACCGACGGGGAGAGCACGGTCTCCCCGCGCGCCGCGGAACGGATCGCGGCCAGCAGGTCCGCCCGGGAGGTGTCCTTCAGCAGGTATCCCGCGGCACCTGCCTCGACCGCCCGGACGATGTCGGTGTCCGTCTCGTAGGTGGTCAGCACGATCACCCGGCTCTCCGGCCGGTCGGCCAGGATGCGGGGGATGGCGCTCACCCCGTCCCCGTCGGGCATCCGCAGGTCCATCAGGATCACGTCGGGGCGGATCGCCGCGGCCCGCACGACCGCCTCGTCCCCGGACGAGGCCTCGCCCACGACCGTGATCCCGGGATCGGCCTCCAGCATCCCCCGCAGCCCCTCACGGACCACCGGGTGGTCGTCGACGATCATCACCTGGAGCATCCGTCACCCTCTCCCGCCGAGCCGGTCGGCCCGCCCGGCCGCGCGGACCGGGCCGGTCGTGCCGGCCCGCTCGGCGCATCCGGCCGTGCCGGTACGGCCGGTCGTGTCAGGCCGTTCGGCCGTGTCAGGCCGTTCGGTGATGCCGGGTCGTTCGGTGGTGCCGGTCCGGCCGGTCGTGCCGGTCGGGCCGGTCGTGCCGGTCGGGCCGGTGGGGACGATCACCTCCAGCGTGGTCCCGCCGCCCGGCGGGCCGGTCACCGCCACGGTCCCGCCGACCTGCTCGACGCGGCCGCGCATGCCGCGCAGGCCGTACCCCCGGGAGACGGACGGGTCGAGACCGCGCCCGTCGTCGCGCACCTCCAGGCGGACCGACTCCTCCCGGTAGGAGATCGACACGGCGACCGACTCGGCGGCCGCGTGCCTGCGCACGTTGGCCAGACCCTCCTGCAGGACGCGGACGAGCACCACCTCGACCGGCGCGCTCAGCGCCCGGGACGTCCCCGACACCTCGAAGCGGGCGGACAACCCCGTCTCCTCGCCGAGCCGGCCCGTCAGCCGCTCCAGTGCCTCGTCCAGGGTGGAGCCGTCCAGCGGGGCCGGGCTCAGCGTGGTGACCAGCAGCCGGGCCTCGGCGAGGTTCTCCCGCGCGGTCTGGACGGCCAGTGCCAGGTGCCGGGACGGGTCCCGCTGCGCCTCGGCCGCCTGGATCAGCATGATGATGCTGGTGAAGCCCTGGGCCAGGGTGTCGTGGATCTCCCCGGCCAGCCGTTCGCGCTCGGTCTGGGCCCCGCGCTCGGCCGAGAGCGTGGCCACCTGGGCCCGGCTGCTCTCCAGCTGTTCGATGAGCATGGCTCGGTCCTCGCTCTGCGTAGTGATCTTCTCGATCCAGACGCCGAAGATGCTGGAGAAGAAGATGATGATGGTCATCACCATCAGGAAGTTGAACGGCTCCGACGTCAGGAACAGGTAGCGGACGGTCGGGGAGAGGTTCAGCGCGATCACGGCGACGATCGCCTGCCGGGCACGGAAGACGATGAAGCACTGCGGGCAGAGCCCGAACAGGGCGAACGTCGCGTCCGGCGCGAACAGCCCGGCGGGGGTGAAGAGCGCGATCATGACGACGATGTAGGCGATCTCGCGCGGGCGGTCCCGGGAGAGGATCGCCGGGCGGCCGAGCAGCAGGTAGAGCGGGAGGATCGCCAGCAGGCAGCCCCCGACGACCAGCTTCACCTGCGCCGGGGCGTCGGAGGTGACCGCGAACCAGGTGGGCAGCAGCGTCCCGATGACCAGGAGCGCCTCCCACCCGCGAAGCGATCGCCACGCGTGCACCCCCGCCCCCCGAAGGAGGGGCTCGGCGCGGTCGTCGGCTCTCATCCGTCGCGACGGCTCTTCCAGCGGAACGTCATCAGGCACAGCACCAGTCCTCCGACGGTCCAGGCTCCCAGAACCAGGGCGACCCGGTCCAGCTCGTAGGAGTTCGCAAGCTCCAGTGTGGCACCGGCGTCACCCAGGAAGACCGACCGGAACCCCTGGCACATCCACTTGAGCGGGAAGAGCGAGGCGATGTTCACCAGCCAGGACGGGAGCGTGAAGACCGGGATGAACACCCCGGAGATGAACTGCAGCACCGTGAACGGCAGCGTGATCACCGCACCGGCGCTCTTGGCGGAGCGGGGCAGGCCGCTGATCGCGACACCGAGCAGCGACGATCCGACCACGCCGAGCACGAACACCCAGGCGAAGGTGAACCACCTGAACGCCTCCGACGGCAGCTGCAGGTCGAACAGCGTGACCCCGATGACCAGGAGGATGACGACCTGGAAAAAGGAGACGAACAGGGTGGTGAGGGCCTTGCCCATGAAGTAGGCGCTCCGTGGCAGCGGCGTTCCGGCCAGCCGCTTGAGCGTGCCGTTGTCGCGGTCCATCGCGATGGTGATCCCGAGGTTCTGGAACCCCGTCATCGCGGCGGTGCCGATCAGCCCGGCCACGTAGAGCTGGGAGACGGTCAGGCCGGTTCCCTCGACCTGGCTGGAGAAGATCGAGCCGAAGAGCACCAGCATGATGATCGGGAAGGCGAAGGTGAAGATGACCGCGTCCCTCTCGCGGAAGAACATCCTGGTCTCCAGGGCCGCCCGGGCCAGTCCCAGGTGGACGGTGGAGGGCTGGCGCGTCTCGACGGGCGGGGCGGCGGGGCGGGCGAGGGTCTGGTTCATCCGGGGGAGCACCTTTGCGGGTCGGTCGGCACGGTTGGGCCGACGCGCGGGTCCGACGGCCGGGAAGCCGTTCGGGAAGGGGACGGGGGTCAGGCCGGGGTGCCGATGAGGCCGAGGTAGACGTCCTCCAGGGACGGCCGGGTCACGGTCAGCCCGGGGACCTCGCCGTCGAAGCGGCCGGTCAGCTCCAGGACGGTCGTGGTGGGCGTGTCCGTCTCCAGGAAGCGGCGCTCGCCCTCCTCGGACCAGCCGACCACGGCCTTGGCGGTGGCCCTGCCGCCCAGGGACGCGGGATCGCCCTCGGCCACGATCCGTCCCGCGGAGACCACCGCCACCCGGCCGGCCAGTGCCTCGGCCTCGTCCAGGTAGTGGGTCGTCAGCACGATCGTGGTGCCGTCACGGGCCAGGCCCTCGATCAGCTCCCAGAACCGCCTGCGGGCCTCCGGGTCGAACCCGGTGGTCGGCTCGTCCAGGAAGAGCAGGTCGGGGGCGCCGATCACGCCGAGCGCGACGTCCACCCGGCGCCGCTGGCCACCGGAGAGCTGCCGGATGCGGCTGTTCGCCTTCCCGGTCAGCCCGACCAGCTCGATCACCTCGTCCGGGTCCTTGGACCGCGGGTAGTAGCGCGCGAAGTGCCGGACGGTCTCCCGTACGGTCGTCTCGGCGACGTCCTCGGCCGTCTGCGGCACGATGCCGATCCGCGACCGCCACGCCCGGGTGGGGCTGCCGGGATCGACGCCCAGGACGCTGACCTCACCGGCGTCCCTGGTGCGGTGCCCCTCCAGGATCTCGACCGTGGTGGACTTCCCGGCCCCGTTCGGGCCGAGGATCGCGAAGACCTCGCCCGCGTGGATGTCGAGGTCGATACCGGCGACGGCCTGCACGTCGCCGTAGCGCTTGGTCAGGCCTCTGACTCTCACCGCTGTGCTCATGTCCCCAGCCTCGCGCCGGCGGGGCCGCGGCGGGACCAACGTTCGACGGAGCCGGTTGTCCACCGAACGGAGGACACGGCGGGGGACACGGCGGGGGACGTCAGCGGCGAGCGCGATCGGGCGTGTGCCTCGCCGTGGCCGGCGTTGTATCCTCTGCGAGGGCATCAAACGTCGTCACCGGTCGGGTGAGGCGCACGAGGTGTCCGGGATGCCTTTGGGGGCATTTCAGCATGGCGGTTCATTTCAATCACACGATCGTCTTCTCCCGGGACCGGCAGGTCTCCGCCGAGTTCCTGGCCTACGTCCTCGGGTTGAAGGTCGGCAGGCAGTGGGGCCCGTTCCTCCCGGTGGAGACGGCCAACGGCGTCACCCTGGACTTCGCGACCAGCGACCAGGAGACGATCACGGAGCATCACTACGCGTTCCTGGTCGGCGAGGACGAGTTCGACGAGATCCTCGAACGGGTCAAGGCGGCCGGGGTCACCTACTACCCGGATCCCCGGCTCTCCCGCCCGAACGAGATCAACCACAACGACGGCGGACGGGGTTTCTACTTCCTCGACCCCGACAGGCACGGCATGGAAGTGATCACCGTCCCCTACGGCGGCTGGTGACCACGGGCCCCGCCCGGCACGTCCGCGCCGCGGGGGCCTGAGCCCGCACTCCCGTCACGCCCGCACCGGTGGGAACGTCCCCGCCGGGCGGGCGTGATCCGCGGTCTCCTCGACGCCCGGAACGCCCGGAACGCTCAGAACAGCGTGTCGTTGCGCTCGATGCCGCGCAGCCCGTCGTAGTCGAGGGTCACGCAGCGGATGCCACGGTCGGTGGCCAGTGTCTTGGCCTGCGGGGCGATGCTCTGCGCGGCCAGGACGCCGCTGACCGGGGCGAGCAGCGGGTCGCGGTTCATCAGCTCCAGGTAGCGGGTCAGCTGTTCCACGGCGTCGATGCCTGCGCGGCGCTTGAGCTCCACGGCGACGGACGCGCCGGTGTGGTCGCGGCAGAGGATGTCGACCGGCCCGATGGCCGTCATGTACTCGCGGCGCACCAGGGTCCAGCCCGCTCCCAGGGTGGTGATGTGCTCGGCCAGCAGCTCCTGCAGGTGGGCCTCGACCCCGTCCTTGATCAGGCCCGGGTCCACGCCCAGCTCGTGGCTGGTGTCGTGGATGATCTCCTCCATGGTGAGGACCAGCTGCTCGCCGGTCTTGCCGTGGGTGACCGTCCAGGTGCCCTCCTCCTCGCGGAGCCTGCACGGCGGGTTCATCCAGTTCAGCGGCTTGAAGGCCCGGTCGTCCGCGTGGATGGAGACGCTGCTGTCGGCCTTGATGAGAATGAGCCGGGGTGCCATCGGAAGATGGGCGGTGAGCTTTCCGACGTAATCCACGCTGCACCGCGCGATGACCAGACGCATGACCGAACCCTACCGGCCGGACGGTCCCCGGATCCCCGTGATCCGTCCGGCCGGCAGGGCGGCCCGCCGCTTCTCCGCGGTGTTCGTCTTCTCCGCGGCGTTCGTCGGTGCGTCGCCGTCAGTCGCCCTCAGCGCGGCGTCGTCAGCGCATCGCCTCGGAGAGCTTGACGCGCCCGCCGGTGCGCAGGACCGCGCGCCGGTAGATGCGCGCGCCGAGCATGAGCGTGCCCACCGTCGCCAGGAGCATCAGGACCGCCGCCACGGCGATCTCCCAGGCCAGCACCTGGCCCCCGGCCATCCGTACCGGCATGACCATGGAGGAGAACGGCGGCACCAGCGACAGGATGCGGGCCACCGGGCCGTTGGGCTGGACGGCCGCGTAGTAGGCCACCAGGTAGGTGACCATCATGAGCATCGTCATCGGGGTCAGGACGCTGTTGGCGTCCTCCTGCCGGGAGACCAGCGACCCGAGCGCCGCGGCCAGCGCCGCGAAGAACGCGTAACCCAGGACGAACCAGAACAGGGCACTGAGCACGATGCCCGTCATGCCCGGGGGCAGGTCGGCGGCGAGGCCGGTGGCCGCGGCCGCGCCGAGACCCGCCACGATGATCACGACGAGGTTGGCCAGCGCGAGCGCGCCCAGCCCCACGATCTTGCCGCCCAGCAGCTGCCAGGGACGGACCGAGGTCAGCAGGATCTCCACGATCCGGCTGCCCTTCTCCTCGACCACCCCCATCGCGACGTACATGGAGGAGTAGATGAGCAGGAAGAACAGCACCATGACCAGCAGGGACGCGATGCCCGTCCGCACGCCCGCGTAACGGGCGTCGGCGCCGACCGAGACCTGCTCCAGGGGTGCGACCTGCATGGCCTGGGTGACCTTGGCCGGATCGAGGCCGGCGTCGGCCAGCTGCCTCTGGGTCTGGACGGTCTTGTTGGCGTTCTCCAGCAGCAGGCCCAGCTCGCGGTCGACCTCGCCGTCGGCGAGCACCCTGCGGCCGTCCACCACGGCGGCGTCCAGGTCGCCCGTGGTGAGCGCGGCGCGCGCGGCCTTCTCGTCGGGCAGGTCCCGGACGGTGATCTTCATGTCCTCGGCCGTGCCGGTCAGGGCCGGTCGCAGCGCCTGCGACTGCGTCCCGGCGAGTCCCACGGTGTAGGAGTCGGGCCCGGAGAAGAGCGTGGGCAGGTAGGCGACCGCCGCGACCAGCACGGCGCTCACCACCAGGCTGATGACGAACGCCTTCGTACGGGCGCGCGTGACGATCTCGCGTCGCGCGACCAGCCAGAGCCCGTTCATCGCCGCACCGTCCCCTCACCCGCGGGCGTCGCACCCGCGGTCGTCGTGTTCGTGCCGGTCGTGGCCGGGCGCGTCATGCGACCGCCTCCCGGAAGATCTCGGTGAGCGTGGGCCGCTGCCAGCCGAAGTGCTCGACCCTCCCGGCCTTGATCGCCAGGTGCAGGACCTCCTGGCCGTCGCCGTCGACGCCCGCGAGGAGCACCTCGTCGCCCCTCTCGGTGACCTCTCCCGGCAGGGTCGCGGTCCAGCCCGGGGCCGCGTTCCTGACGACGACCCTGAGCAGGCCGCGCCCGCCGCGGTCGCGCAGGCTCTCGGTCGTGCCGCTGGCCACCATGCGGCCCGCGGAGATGATGCCGACCGAGTCGCAGAGCCGCTCGACGAGGTCGAGCTGGTGGCTGGAGAAGAGCACCGGCACGCCCGTGCGGCAGCGCTCGGTGAGCACCTCGGCCAGCGCGTCGACGGCCAGCGGGTCCAGCCCGGAGAACGGCTCGTCCAGGACCAGCACCTCGGGCCGGTGCACCAGCGCCACCGCGAGCTGCGCGCGCTGCTGGTTGCCCAGCGAGAGCGTGTCCACCGCGTCACCGGCGCGTTCGGTGAGCGAGAGCCGCTCCAGCAGGTCGCCGGTGGCCTTCCTGGCCTCGCCCGCGCCCATGCCGCTGAGCCTTCCGAAGTACTCGATCTGCTCGGCGACCTTCATCTTCTGGTAGAGGCCGCGCTCCTCGGGCATGTAGCCGAACCTGCGGCGGTGCTCGAAGGTCAGTTCCCGGCCGTCGCGGCGCACGGTGCCCGAGCCGGCGGTCAGCACGCCCATCAGGATGCGCATCGTGGTGGTCTTGCCGGCGCCGTTGGCCCCGACGAAACCGAACATCTCGCCCGGCCGCACCGAGAACGTCACCCCGTCCAGGGCGGTCGTGTCGCCGTAGCGTTTGTGCAGGTCGTCAATTTCGATCATGAGGGGGACCCATCGGTGAGACGCCTCAGCACGGAGACGTAGTCGTGGAACGCCCGGCGGCCCTCGTCGGTGAGGGCCAGCCAGGTGCGTGGGCGCTTACCCACGAAGGCCTTCTCCACGCGGACGTAGCCGGCCTCTTCCAGGGTGATGACGTGCTTGGACAGCAGGGAGTCGCTGACCTCTATCGTGTCGCGCAGGAAGCGGAACTCGGCCCGGTCGGTGACCGCCAGCGCGGCCATGACCGAGAGCCGGACGGGCGCGTGGATGACGTCGTCGAGCTCGTGACGGGGGTGTGAACCCGCGCCGGTCGTGCTTTCCACGCCACCCGCGCCACCCGCCGCGTTCGTGCCGTTCGCGTGGCTCACCGCGCCGCCCGCAGCACCCGCCAGGCGGCGTAGAGGGGAGGCAGGCTCGCGCAGGCCGCCAGCACGACCAGTGCCGCCTTCCAGCCGGTCCCCGGATCGTCGGGGACGAGGAGCAGGCCGACCAGGAAGACGACCGCGACGGCGCCGACGTAGGTGACCGTGACCGGCCCGGTCGGCCTGCCGGCCCAGGTGACCTCGCGGTCCTCGACGCTCATGCTGCCGAGATACCAGGTGGACGCGACGGTCAGGAGAAGCCACAGCAGGCCGACCGTCAGCTTGGACCAGTCGGGACCGAAGTTCATGACCGGCCAGTACACGATCGTGGCCAGGCCGACGATCAGGTAGATCAGCCCGGCGACGCGCGCCGGGCGCCGGGCGCGCCGGTCGACCTCGCCGATCCGGCGCAGCGCCTCCTGGGGTGTCAGCTCTTCCTTCACGGCTCCTCCTCTGCTCATGTTCTCAAACGGTAATGGATACTCAACCAGCGTTCAAGTAGTCGCGTGTTGTTCACTGGTGGGAACCGGCTTTTGGGGTAGCCGGTACCTCTCTGGGACACTGTGGCGATGCCGGAGCAGGTCGTCCGCCACGCGGAGCGGGTTCCGCGGGCAGGGTGGGGAGAGTGATGACGAGCACGTTCGTGACGGTCGGTGTGGTCGGTCTGGGCACGATGGGCGCCGGGATCGCCGAGTGTTTCGCCCGCGCCGGGATCTCCGTGATCGGCGTGGAGGCCGGTCCCGAGGCGCTGGCACGGGGGCGGGGTCACCTGGAGGACTCCACCGGACGCGCGCTCGCCAAGGGCAGGCTGACCGAGGCGGCCCGCGCGGAGATCCTCGGCAGGGTGACCCTGACGACCTCGCTGGAGGACCTGGCCGACGCCGACCTGGTGATCGAGGCCGTCCCCGAGGTCATGGACTTCAAGCGGGCGGTCTTCACCGACCTGGACCGCATCTGCAAGCCGTCCGCGGTGCTCGCCACCAACACCTCCTCGCTCTCGATCACCGCGATCGCGGCCACCACCACCCGGCCGGGCCGGGTGATCGGCATGCACTTCTTCAACCCCGCGCCGGTCATGAAGCTGATCGAGGTGATCCACACGATGGTCACCGACGAGGGGCTGGCCGAGGAGGTGGCGGACCTGGCGCGGCGGCTCGGCAAGACCCCGGTCACCGTCGGCGACCGGGCCGGGTTCGTGGTCAACCGGCTCCTGCTGCCGTACCTCAACCACGCCGCCGTCCTGCTGGAGAGCGGCCTGGCCGGCCGCGACGACATCGACACCGCGATGCGGCTCGGCGCGGGGCTGCCGATGGGCCCCTTCGCCCTGCTGGACCTGATCGGCCTGGACACCTCCTACGAGGTGCTGAGCGTGCTGTTCCAGGAGAGCCGCGACCGCCGCCACGCGCCCGCGCCGATCCTGCGCGAGCGGATCTCGGCCGGTCTGCTCGGCCGCAAGGCGGGCGGCGGCTTCTACGGGCCCGGCGAGCACGCCGACACCTCCGGCACCCCCGGGACCTCCGGAACCCCGGGAACCTCGGACCCGTCCGCGGACGGGCCCTCGCCGAAGCGGGTCGCGGTCCTGGGCGAGGGAGGCGACGCCTTCGCCGCCCGCCTGGCCGATGAGGGCATCACGATCACGCCGGTGGAGGAGGCCGAGGCGGTCCTCGCCCTGTCCAGCGTCCCGGTGATCGAGCTGGCCCCGCGGCTGCCGCACCCCGAGCGCCTGGTCGGGGTGCACCTGGTGGGCGAGGGCGTCGCCGAGGTCGCCTCCACGGTGCTGACCGACCCGCGGGTCGCGCGCGCGCGGTGCAGGGCCTGGTCCGGGCCGCCGGTCGCGTCCCGGTGCCGTGCCGGGACCGGGCCGAGTTCGTGGTCGACGCGCTGCTGTACCCGTACCTCAACGACGCCGTCCGGATGTACGACTCCGGATACGCGACCTGCGAGGACATCGACGTCGCCATGCGGCTCGGCTGCGGCTACCGGCAGGGCCCGTTCGAGACGATCGACGCGCTCGGCCTGGAGACCGTCCGCGACGGGCTGCGCGCCCTCTACGCGGAGTACCGCGAACCGTTCCTCGCGCCCGCGCCGCTGCTGGAGCAGCTCGTCGCGGCCGGGGTCCGGAGCTTCCGAGACCGGCCGTGAGCCCCCGCAGGGCACGCCGCGCCGGTCCCTTCGACCGCGACGGCAAGGGGGCGGCACGCCCGGTGGGCGCCTTCGTGCCCGGCCTGGACCGTACCGAGGACTGGCCCGACGGCGAGTGGCGGGTGCGCAGGCTCACCGGTGGCGCGGCGGACAAGGTCTACCGCTGTCCCGGCTGCGACCAGGAGATCGGGGCGCGCGTGCCGCACGTGGTGAGCTGGCCGGCCTGGCCCGGCGGCGAGGACGAGCGCAGGCACTGGCACAGCGCGTGCTGGCGCAACCGGCTCAGGCACGGCCCCGGCCGCAGCAGATACTGAACGACCGACGACGCGGATCTGAGGAGAGACATGGAGATCAGGGCCTCCACGGTGCTGCCGGCGCGCAGGGAGCCGATCGAGCTGCACACCGGTGACGGGCTGACCCTCGTCGGCGAGCTGGCCCTCCCGGCCGACCGGCCCCCGGTGGCCACGCTGGTCTGCCTGCACCCGCTGCCCACCCACGGCGGCATGATGGACAGCCACGTGTACAAGAAGGCGGCCAACCGGCTTCCGGCTCTCGCGGACCTGGCCGTGCTGCGGTTCAACACCCGCGGCACCACCTCCGAGCGGGGCACCTCCCAGGGCGCCTTCGCCGAGGGCGAGGACGAGCGCCTGGACGTCGCCGCCGCGCTGGAGTATGCCGACTTCCACGACCTGCCCCGGGTCTGGCTGGTCGGCTGGTCCTTCGGCACCGAGCTGGCGCTCAGGTGGGGGCACGACCCGCTGGTGCAGGGCGCGATCCTGCTCTCCCCGCCGCTGCGCCGGGCGGGCGACGCCGACCTCGATGCCTGGGCGCGGTTCGGCCGGCCGCTGGTCGCGCTGGTGCCGGAGTTCGACGACTACCTCCGCCCGCAGGAGGCCCACGAGCGGTTCGCCCGGGTGCCGCAGGCCGAGGTCGTCGGGGTGGACGACGCCAAGCACCTGTGGGTCGGCGAGCCGTACGTGCGGATCGTGCTCGACGAGATCGTCCGGCGGGTGAACCCGGCGGCCCACCCCCTGCCCACCGAGGTCGCCGACCAGCCCGGCCAGCTCGACCAGACAGGCCAGCTCGACCAGCCCGGCCAGACAGGTCAGCCCGATCAGACGGGTCAGGCCGACCAGACGGGCCAGCCCGGTCAGACGGGTCAGGCGGATCAGGCCGACCGGCCCGCCGAGGTCGCGGGCCCGTAGTACCGCCCGGTCCGGGCCCGCGCCGGGACCTTCGTGACCGTATCGGCGGGACCGTCCCGTTCACCGGCGGCGCGATCACCCCGCCGCCGGGAACGGCGGGCGATCAGGGGGTGCCGGGGACGGGCCGCGGGAATACGGTGGGGGGCGTGCAGCTGTACACACGCTCGGCGGGTGAGGGACTTCCGGTCGTCCTCCTTCACGCCTTCCCCCTGTCCTCGGCCATGTGGCTGGCCCAGCGGGAGGGCCTGGCCGACGTCTGCAAGGTCATCACACCCGACCTGCGCGGCTTCGGCGGCTCGGTGCTGGGCGAGGACGAGCCCTCCCTGGACGTGATGGCCGACGACGTCGCCCGGCTGCTGGACCGCGAGGGCATCGACCGGGCCGTCGTCGGCGGCCTGTCCATGGGCGGTTACGTGACGATGACCCTGTGCCGCCGCCACCCCGACCGCCTGCTGGGGGTGATCCTCGCCGACACCAAGGCGAGCGCCGACCCCGAGGAGGCCAGGTCCGGCCGCGAGCGGATCGCCGACGACGTGCTGCGGGAGGGCACGTCCGTCCTGGTGGAGAAGGTGCTGCCCGGCCTGCTCGGGCGGACCACGCTGGAGCGCAGGGCGATGGTCTCCGGCCGGGTGCGCGGGCTGGTCCAGGCCGCGCACCCGGTCGCCGTCGCCTGGGCGCAGCGGGCCATGGCCGCCCGCCCGGACTCCTTCGACACGCTGCGGGCGCTCGACGCGCCGGTCCTGGTGATCGTGGGCGAGGAGGACGAGATCGCCCCGGTCGCGGTCGCGGACGCGATGGCCGAGGCCGCCCCCGACGGGCGGCTGGCGGTGATCGAGAAGGCCGGTCACCTCAGCGCGATCGAGCAGCCCGAGGCGTTCAACCGGGCGGTGTCGGCCTTCGTCGCGGAACTCGGCGGGGGATCACCCCGCCGCTGAACGGCGCGGGAACCGGCACGGGTCCCGTACGCCGGAGGGATCGGGCGGGGTGCACAGGAAGAGAGCCCGGCGACCGCGATGGTCGCCAGGCTCTCCGGTAGCCGTCGTCAACGCCCCGAGCCGTCGGCCGCCCTACTCCTGCCACCACTCCGCGTCGTCGTCCTTGGTCTCGGCCCTTGCGGGAGCCGGGACCGGCTTCTCGGCACCGTTGGCGCTCGCGGCCGGAATGGCCGGCTTCGGCGGGGCCGCGGCGATCGCGGGCTCCGGCTCGGCGGGCGGCAGCGGCGCGCCACCGAGGAGCTGGCGCAGCTGGGCGAGGTGGCTGGTGATGCTGTCGCGCTGGCGGGTCAGCTCGTCGACCTGGCGCTGGGCGACCGAGCGGCTGCGCTCGGACTCGGCCTTGGCCTCGGAGACGATGGACTCGGCGCTCGCCTTGGCCTCCGACACGACCTGGTCGGCGTTCTTGCGCGCGTTGGCCAGCAGCTGCTTGGCGTGCGTGTCCGCCTCGCGGCGGGTCTGCTCGGCCTGCTGGGTGGCCTGGGTGGCCCGCTGCTCGGCGGTGGCCGCCCGCTGCTCGGCCTCGGCGACCAGCTTCTGGGTGGCGGCCTGCGCGGTGGCGTGACGCTCGGCCTCCTGGCGCTCGGCGTCCTCGCGCCGGGCGGCGAGCTGGATCTCGAACTCCGCCTCGTCCTGGGCCCGCTTGGCCTCGGACTCCTCCAGCACCCGCTGGGCCTGGGCGCGCATCTCGTCGGCCTGGCGCTTGGCCGTGGTGAGGACCTCGTCGCGCTCGCGCTTGGTCGAGGCGCGCAGCTGCGCGACCTCGCGCTCGGTGGTGGTGCGCAGCTTGGCGATCTCGCGCTCGGCGTCGGCGCGCTTCTCGGCCACCTCGTGGTCGGCGGTGGCGCGCAGCTTGGAGACCTCGCGCTCGGTGGTGGCGGTCAGCTCGTCGGCCTCGCGGCGTGAGGTCGAGCGGATCTCCTCGGCGTCGCGCTCCGCGCTGGTGCGCATCTCCTCGACCTCGCGGGTGGCGAGGGCGCGCTTCTCCGCGGCCTCGTTCTCGGCGGCGGCGCGCAGGTCGGCGGCCTCCACCTTGGACGCCGCCTTGATCTCGTTCGCCTCCGACCTGGCGGCCTGCACCAGCTCGGTCGCCTGCTCCTCGGCCAGGCGGAGCAACTGCTCGATCCGGGCGCCGAGGCCGGAGTAGGTCGGGCGCTCCTGCTCCTGGAGCTGCCTCTGCGAGTCGGACAGTTCCCGCTGCAGGGCCTGAACCTGCTCCCGGGCCTGCCGCAGCTCGCCGTCGACCTGCTTCAGATGGTCGTGCACCTGGTGCCGGTCAAAGCCACGGAGCACCACGTCGAATTCCCGAGCGGGAGCGTCCTCGAAGAAGTTGTTGAGCTGGGCGTCGATGTCGGACTGCATGGAGGCTCGATCCTGGGTTGTCGAGACGGCTACACGGGCCGGACGGGGGTTTCAGGCATCCGAAGCGGGAGCCGGGGCGGGATCCACGTCCGGTGGTACGCCAGCGTACTCCGCCGGTGCCGAGTTGGCTGTCTCGTCCGGCTTTATGAGTGACTTGTTACGTATCAGCGTTTCTTGCCTCCTGCGTGGTCTCCGGCTGTCCTTCCGCGGCCTGTACGAGCTCGGTGAGCATGCCCCCGACGTCCTTGGGATGGAGGAATCCGATGGAGGAGCCCATCGAGCCGTGGCGCGGCGTCTCGTCCAGCAGCCGCACCCCCCGGGAGCCGACCTCCTCCAGCGCCCGCGCGACGTCCGGGACGCCGAAGGCGACATGATGCACCCCCTCCCCGCGCTTGGCCAGGAATTTGCCGACCGGCGTGTCGGGCCCGAGCGGTTCGAGGAGCTGGATGTACGACCCGCCCCCCTGCCCGTCGGAGATGCGCAGCATGGCCTCCTTGACGCCCTGCTCCTCGTTGATCTCGCGGGCCACCACCGTGAGGTCGAAGGTCCGCTGGAAGAAAGCGATCCTCTCCTCAAGGTCGTGACAGGCGATTCCCACATGGTCGATGCGCATGAACATGGGGTGTTCCTCCATGGCGGTCGCTGAGGTACTCATGGGTATGGTGGCAAAGTCGCCCAACATCCCGCCAGGGAGGCCCCTGTTATGTCTGGTTCCGTCATCGTCGCCGGAGCTCGTACGCCCATCGGACGCCTGCTCGGCTCGCTGTCCGGACTGTCCGCCGCCGAGCTCGGCGGCATCGCGATCAAGGCCGCGCTGGAGCGCGCCGGCGTCGCCCCCGACGCCGTGCAATACGTGATCATGGGGCAGGTGCTGCAGGCCGGCACCGGCCAGATCCCGGCCCGTCAGGCCGCCGTGAAGGCGGGCATCCCGATGACCGTCCCCTCGCTGACGATCAACAAGGTCTGCCTGTCGGGCATGGACGCCATCGCCCTGGCCGACCAGCTCATCCGGGCCGGTGAGTTCGACATCGTGGTCGCCGGTGGCATGGAGTCCATGTCGAACGCCCCGCACCTGCTGCCGGGCATGCGCAGGGGCGTGAAGTACGGCGGCGCCGGCGTCGTCGACTCGATGGCCGTCGACGGCCTCACCGACGCCTACGACCAGGTGGCCATGGGCGAGTCCACCGAGCGGCACAACACCCGCCACGGCGTGACCCGCGAGGAGCAGGACGAGTTCTCGGCGCGCTCCCACGCCCTCGCCGCCGCCGCGATCAAGAACGGGACGTTCGACGACGAGATCGTCCCGGTGGCCATCCCGCAGCGCAAGGGCGACCCGGTGATCGTCTCCGCCGACGAGGGCGTCCGCGGGGACACCACCGTCGACGTCCTGGCGGGCCTGAAGCCGGCGTTCGCCAAGGACGGCACGATCACGGCCGGTTCGGCCTCGCAGATCTCCGACGGCGCCTGCGCGGTGGTCGTGATGTCCAGGGCCAGGGCCGAGGAGCTCGGGCTGACCTGGCTGGCCGAGATCGGCGCGCACGGCAACGTCGCGGGCCCGGACAACTCGCTGCACTCCCAGCCCGCCAACGCGATCAAGCACGCCCTGGGCAAGCAGGGACTCTCGGTCGGCGACCTGGACCTGCTGGAGATCAACGAGGCCTTCGCCCAGGTCGTCCTGCAGTCGGCCAGGGAACTCGGCGTGGGGCTCGACAAGGTCAACGTCAACGGAGGCGGCATCGCGATCGGCCACCCCATCGGCGCCTCCGGGGCACGCATCGTGCTGGCCCTCGCCCACGAGCTCAAGCGCCGCGGCGGCGGTCTCGGCGCGGCCGGGCTCTGCGGCGGCGGCGGCCAGGGCGACGCCCTGATCCTGCGCGTCCCCTCGGTCTGACCGTGGAGGTCTCCGACCTGGTCGAGATGGCCAGGGCCGGCCGGCCCCGGGCGGTGGCCCGGCTGATCTCCATGGTCGAGAACGGCTCCCCGCGGCTCCGCGAGATCACCGCCCTGCTCTGCGCGGACCGGCCGCGGCGGGCCCGGATCATCGGCCTGACCGGTTCGCCCGGCGTCGGCAAGTCCACCTCGACGGGGATGCTCGTCCAGGCGTTCCGCAAGCGGGACCTGCGGGTCGGCGTGCTCGCCGTCGACCCGTCCTCGCCGTTCACCGGCGGGGCGCTGCTGGGCGACCGGGTCCGGATGCAGGACCACGCCACCGATCCGGACGTGTTCATCAGGTCGATGGCCAGCCGCGGGCACCTGGGCGGGCTGTCGTGGGCCGCGCCGCAGGCGCTGCGCGTCCTGGAGGCGGCCGGGTGCGAGGTCGTCCTGGTGGAGACCGTCGGGGTCGGCCAGGCCGAGGTGGACATCGCCTCGCTGGCCGACACCACCATCGTGCTGCTCGCCCCCGGGATGGGCGACGGCGTCCAGGCGGCCAAGGCGGGCATCCTGGAGATCGCCGACGTGTTCGTGGTCAACAAGGCCGACCGCGACGGGACCCAGGCCACCGTCCGCGAGCTGCGCAACATGCTCGCCCTGGTCGAACGGCCCTGGAGACCGCCGATCGTGCCGACCGTCGCCTACCGGGGGGAGGGGGCCGAGGAGGTGGCCGACGCCCTCGACGCCCACCTCGCGTACCTGGAGTCCTCGGGCGAGCTCGTCCGGCGGCGCCACGCCAGGGCCCGCGACGAGATCGAGGCGATCGCCCTGGCCGCGCTGCGCTCGCGCTTCGCGCACCTGCACGGGGACCGGCGCCTGGACGCCCTGGCCACCCGGGTCCTGGACGCGGGACTCGACCCCTACACGGCGGCGGACGAGCTCATGGAGGCCAGCGGCTGACCCCGGGCCCTCCGGCCGGGACCGCTCTCGCACCGCGGTCCCGGCCGGAGGGCGGTGGTGTCACGGCCTGCGCGGACGTCCGGCCCACCGGGGCACCGGCCACGGGTACGGCGGGGTCAGGGCTCGTCGGTGAACTTGACGACGACCTTCGTGAAACCGAGCCCCTTCAGCATGCCCTCAAGCATGATCTTGGTGTTCTGGTCGGCCCGCTTGCGCAGGTCGCTGGCCACCGCGGCTTCGGTGATCTTCCTCTCGGCCAGCATGTACAGCTCCCGCTGGTCGTTCGGGGAGGAGGACAGCAGGTCCTCGACCCGGTCGAAGAGGCCGCGCTGCTGGGCGTAGACGTAGGAGCGCTTGTTGTCCAGGTTCGCCTTCTCCAGCTGGGCACGGGGCAACCTGACCGTGACCTCGGTGCGGTCGGGGGAGACCGTCAGCGCGCCCTGGGCGATACCGCCGAAGTCGACGTAGGAGTCGACGCTGCCCGCGCCGACGAAGAGCGTGCGGCTGCCCTTGACCGCGTCGGGCAGGAAGGCCGCGTCCTTCTCCAGGTCGACCACCACCTGGAAGTTGCCGGTGGCGGCCTCGAAGCGGCTGAGGTTGTGAATGGACTCCAGCAGCACGGGCTGGCTGCGGTCGACCGTGGCCTCGCCGAACGGGTTCAGCGACGACCAGGCCAGACGGGCCCCCACCGCGAGGAGGACCGCGACGACGAGGAGCGTGACGAGGAGCGGCCAGCGACGCCTGCGCGGCGGCGCCGGTGGCGTGCCGGGCGGAGCTTCCTGGGAGGCTTTCACAGCGCTCTCCTTCCCCGGACGGCGGTCTTCTCACCCGGAGCCTATGCCGATCTTGTCAGCCCCGGGGTGACGGTACCGTGGCGCCCTCGGCGTGCGGAAGACTCCACGGGGCCGCCGGGGTGCCGGCCGGTGGCGGCGGCGGCCCGCCGGGTGCCCGGTGGGCCGGTCCGGGACTCGGCTCGGGCCCGATCGAGGCGCCCCCCGCTCCCTGCCCCGCCTGGCCGGACCGGTCGGCCTGGCCGTCCCCTGCGGTCTGCCCCGTCCTGGTGGCCTGGCCCGTCTGCCCCCCGAAGTGGGTGCCCTGCAGCCTGCAGCCGGTGAAGTCGGTGTAGTAGAGCCGGAGCCAGTCGCGTCGCTGGACGTCGGTGAGGCCGGAGAACCACGCCGCGGCGTACCGGTGCTCGGCCAGCGGCCCGCCCGGAAGCGGCTCCCCCCTCAGCCAGGCGGTCACGATGTCGCGGTACCCCGCGGCCGGGGTGGCGTCGCACCGCGAGGCCAGGCCGCCGACGAACTCGTCGGCCGCCTTCTCGGCGAACCCCGCGGCCAGGTCGTCCACGTGGATCGCGATCACACCGGCCGACAGGGGGGCCTCGTCGTCGCGGGAGTGCTGCTCGACCCGGGAGAACTCGCCCGGGGTCCCCGCCAGCCGAGCCGCGATCTTGACGAACTCCGCGCTCAGCTCGGGCAGCCCGGCGCGCATCCCCGGGTGCACGCAGACCATGATCGGCCACTCCTGGCAGCTGTAGACCACCCGCTGCGCCGAGACCGGCTGCTGCTCGGTGAAGAGCCTGGCCATCCCGGTCCCCGCCGCCAGCACCGCGATCAGCGCGGCGGCCAGCACCAGCGCCTGGCGGGTCACCACCGCCGCCCAGCCGAGCAGCAACGCCGCGCTGATCCCCACCAGCCAGAGCGTCTGGTCGGTGAACGCCGCAGCGTTCAGCCCCCGGAACGGGTCGTACGGCTCCCGGGTGGCGGGGGCGAGCCGGTCGCCCCAGGCCGGCCCCTGCGACAGCCAGGTGAACAGGCTGTAGCAGCCGAGCCCGGACAGCACCGGCGTGATCGTCCAGGGCATCAGCCAGCCGGTCACCCAGCCGATCACGACGTACAGCGCCAGCCCGGCCGCGCCCATCACCAGGCCGCTGGGCAGCAGCCGCCCGGCCTGCTCGGTCATCATGGTCCTGACCGCCAGGACCATCACGGTGGCGGTGAACGCCCCCCCGGCCACCACCAGGATCGCCAGCGGCGCCCGTACCGCCTGCCACGGGGTCATCGCCCGGCCGCCCGCCCCGCGCCGCCTGCGCACCGCCACCCAGGCGGCGAAGGCCGCCGCCACCGGGCCGGTCAGCCGGAGCGAGCCGATCACCGCGACGATGATGTTCTCCCACGCGCTGACACCGGGAACCAGGACGCTCCACGCCGCGGCCACCCCGAGCACGAGCAGGATGGCGACCGCCATCAGCCCGCTCTGCCGGAGTTCCTCGCGCGAAACGCCCCTGCGCTCACGCACCGGCGGGCGTGGTGGGAACCCACGCCGCGTCGGTGTGACCGGTATCGGTCCGGCGTTCGGACGCCGTCACGTTGTCGTTCATCAAGACACCCCCCGTGCCGTGAATGTGCCGTGAATGTGTGGGCGCCGGTCCCCTCGGCGCCGGTCCGGCTCGCGTCCCCCGCAGGCCGGACTGAGATCATCGCGGCCACTTGGCCACGGCCTCACCATTCGATGTGGGAACCATAACGGAGCGTGATGTTTGGCGCCCGGGTTCTTGGTGAAGCCATCAGTGCGGTGACTCTGCGCGTCCGGACGGACCGGCGTGAGGCCGCGCTACCGTAGCCCTGTGGGCACAGGTCAGCTGAATCTCCCGTTTGACCCCATCGAACGCGCCGCCTCGACGTGGCGCGTTCACTTCGGGCCCTCCTCGGCCATGGCCGCCGTCACATCGATCATGAGAGCGCACCAGATCCTGCTGTCGCAACTGGACACGCTGCTCAAACCATATGACTTGACCTTCGCGAGGTACGAGGCCCTGGTGCTGCTGACCTTCAGCAGGACGGGGGCACTGCCGCTGTCGCGGATCGGCGAGCGCCTGATGGTGCACCCCACGAGCGTGACCAACACCGTCGGCCGCCTGGAACGCGCCGGGCTGGTACGCCGCCTGCCCAATCCGCGCGACGGCAGGGGAGTGCTGGCCGAGATCACCGACCGGGGCCGCGAGGTGGTCCGGCTGGCGACCGCCGACCTGATGGATGCCGACTTCGCCATGTCCGCGTACGGGGAGGAGGAGCTCGGGCAGATGTTCGAGCTGTTCAGGACGTTGCGGGTGGCGGCGGGGGATTTTGGTGTTGATGGCGACGCTGGCGCGTCGCGGTGAGTCCGCTCTGATCCGGCTCCTTCCCTCGTCACTCATCCGCTCGTTCCTCGCTCCTTCGCTCCTCGGTCCAGTCGCCGGCGCGGACTCACGGGGCGGTCCCCGGGGTGGGGTCCCCGGGGTGGGATGAGAGGGCGTTTCCCTGAGGGCGGATCGAAGGGGTGGGCGGATCGCTGGCCAAGAATTAGTAGGACGTCCTAGTATCTTGGGGAGGCCACAAGCCGGATTGAAGCCATATGCCGTACAAGGGGGTTGGCCATGGACGCCGAGCAGGTCGAGGCGGGGCGGGCGCGCTGGCAGGCGCGGTTCGACGGGGCGCGCAAGCGCGATGCGGAGTTCCGGACCCTGTCGGGGCTCGACGTCGAACCGGTCTACGGGCCCGGCGGCGCCGACCCGCGGATGGAGCGCATCGGCTGGCCCGGGGAGTTCCCCTTCACCCGCGGCCTGCACCCCACCGGCTACCGGGGCAAGGCGTGGACCATCCGGCAGTTCGCCGGGTTCGGCAACGCGAAGCAGACCAACGAGCGCTACAAGATGATCCTCGGCGCGGGCGGCGGCGGGCTGAGCGTCGCCTTCGACATGCCGACGCTGATGGGGCGCGACTCCGACGACCCGCGCTCGCTCGGCGAGGTGGGGCACTGCGGCGTGGCGATCGACTCCGCCCTGGACATGGACCTGCTCTTCGACGGCATCCCGCTCGGTGACATCACCACCTCGATGACGATCAGCGGCCCGGCCGTCCCGATCTTCTGCATGTACGTCGTCGCCGCCGAGCGGCAGGGGGTGCCGGTCGGGAAGCTCAACGGGACCCTGCAGACCGACATCTTCAAGGAGTACATCGCGCAGAAGGAGTGGCTGTTCGCCCCCGAGCCGCACCTGCGGCTGATCGGCGACCTGATGGAGTTCTGCGCCTCCGACGTCCCGGCGTACAAGCCGCTCAGCGTCTCCGGCTACCACATCCGCGAGGCCGGCTCCACGGCCGCGCAGGAGCTGGCGTTCACCCTGGCCGACGGGTTCGGCTACGTCGAGCTGGGCCTGTCGCGCGGGCTGGACGTGGACGTCTTCGCCCCCGGCCTGTCGTTCTTCTTCGACGCGCACATCGACTTCTTCGAGGAGATCGCCAAGTTCCGCGCCGCCCGGCGGATCTGGGCGCGCTGGCTGCGCGACGTGTACGGCGCGAAGACCGACAAGGCCCAGTGGCTGCGCTTCCACACCCAGACGGCGGGCGTCTCGCTCACCGCGCAGCAGCCGTACAACAACGTGGTGCGCACCGCGGTCGAGGCGCTCGCGGCCGTGCTGGGCGGCACCAACTCGCTGCACACCAACGCGCTGGACGAGGTGCTGGCACTGCCGTCCGAGAAGGCCGCGGAGGTCGCGCTGCGCACCCAGCAGGTGCTCATGGAGGAGACCGAGGTGGTCAACGTCGCCGACCCGCTCGGCGGATCCTGGTACGTGGAGGCGCTGACCGACCGGCTGGAGGCCGAGGCCGAGGCGATCTTCGCCAAGATCCGGGACATGGGCCCGGACGGCACGATGACCTCCGGCATCCTGCGCGGCATCGAGGACGGCTGGTTCATGTCCGAGATCGCCGAGGCCGCCTTCGACTACCAGCGCAAGCTGGAGAAGGGCGAGAAGCGCATCGTCGGGGTCAACTGCCACACGGCCTCCATCGACGAGCCGCTGGAGATCCTCCGGGTCAGCCACGAGGTCGAGCGCGAGCAGAACCGCGTCCTGGCCGAGCGCCGCGCCGGACGCGACCAGGCGGCGGTGGACGCCGCCCTGTCGGAGATGGTGCGCGTCGCGCGCAGCGACGGCAACATGATCCCCGCGATGCTCGACGCCGCCAGGGCCGAGGCCACGCTGGGCGAGATCTGCGACGCGCTGCGCGCCGAGTGGGGCGTCTACACCGAGCCGGCCCGCTTCTAGCGGCGGCGCCCTTCCGCGGCGACGGACCGGGGCATCGGCCGGGATACGGCAGGATTGGAGCATGAGCCCAGCGGACTTCACTCGACCCGGATCGCTCTACGGCGCCGTGGACCTCGGCGCACGCAAGCAGGCACTTGAGGCACAGGCGCGGCGGGAAACCGCCGCGCAGGAAACCGGCGGTGTTCCGGCGCCGGTCCTCGACGTCGACGACGCCAACTTCGCGGCCGAGGTCGTCGAACGCTCCATGAATGGCCTCGTGCTGCTGGAGCTCACCGTCACCCGTGCCGAGCAGGCCAAGCAGTACAGCCTGCTGCTGGAGAAACTGGCCGCGGAGAACGCCGGCCGGTTCACCCTCGCCAGGGTCGACGTCGAGCTCAGCCCGCAGATCGCCCAGGCCCTGCGGGTGCAGAACGTGCCCGCCCTGTACGCCATCTTCCAGGGGCAGCCGGTGGCGGTCGTGCCCGGCATCCCCACCGAGCCGCAGCTGCGCGACTGGCTGTCGCAGCTCATGGAGGCCCTCGCCCAGTACCTCCCGCCCCCCGGCGAGGAGCCCGAGCAGGGCCAGGAGCTGGAGCAGGAGCCCCCCGTCGACCCGGACGTGCTCGCCGCCGAGCGGGCCGTCGACGCCGGTGACCTCGACGGCGCCGTGGCCGCCTACGAGCGGCTGCTGGCCCGCTCCCCGAACGACCAGGACGCCAAGCTCGGCCTGGCCGGTCTCGGCCTGATCCGCAGGACCCAGGACGTCGACCCGGCCGACCTGCAGAGCCGCCTGGGCGACCCGGCCGACATCGAGGCCCAGCTCCTGGCCGCCGACTTCGACATGCTGGCCGGAGAGGTGGACAGGGCCTTCGACCGCCTCGTCGACGTGGTGCGCCGCACCTCGGGAGCCGACCGCGACAGGGCCAGGGTGCACCTGCTCGGCCTGTTCGACACCCTCCCGGGCGACGACCCGTCCATCGTGCGGGCCCGCAGGAACCTGGCCAGCGCGCTGTTCTGACCTCCCGCCGGGTTCGCGACGCCGAGCGGGCGCGCGGACCCGGCAGGTGGTGGCACGATGGGAGTCATCCCAACCAAAGTCAGTCGCAAAGGAGCGGATTGGCTGTGGCCACCGTGCCGAGTGTGTCGTACTCCATCACCGTACGCCTGGAGGTGCCCGCCGGCGGCAAGGCCGTCAGCCAGCTCACCCACGCCGTAGAGTCCGCCGGAGGCGTGGTCACCGCGCTCGACGTGACCACGGCCGGGCACGAGACGTTGCGCATCGACGTCACCTGTGCCGCGCGTGACACCGACCACGCGCAGGCGATCGTCGACAAGCTGGAGGGCGTCGAGGGCGTCGTCATCCACAAGGTCTCCGACCGCACCTTCCTGATGCATCTCGGTGGCAAGATCGAGATGAAGTCGAAGGTGCCGCTGCGCAACCGTGACGAGCTCTCCATGGCCTACACCCCCGGTGTGGCCCGGGTCTCCATGGCCATCGCCCGCAACCCCGAGGACGCCCGCCGCCTCACCATCAAGCGCAACACCGTCGCGGTCGTCACCGACGGCTCGGCCGTGCTCGGCCTGGGAAACATCGGCCCGGCCGCCGCGCTCCCCGTCATGGAGGGCAAGGCCGCGCTGTTCAAGCGGTTCGCCGACATCGATGCCTGGCCGATCTGCCTGGACACCCAGGACGTCGACGAGATCGTGCGGACCGTGCAGATCATCGCCCCGGGCTTCGGCGGCATCAACCTGGAGGACATCTCGGCGCCGCGCTGCTTCGAGGTGGAGCGGCGGCTGCGCGACCTGCTGGACATCCCGGTCTTCCACGATGACCAGCACGGCACCGCGATCTGCGTGCTCGCCGCGCTCACCAACGCGCTGCGCGTGGTCGGCAAGGACCTCGGCGAGGTCCGCATCGCCCTGGCCGGCGCGGGCGCGGCCGGTACGGCGGTGCTGCGCCTGCTGCTCGCCGCGGGCGCGCGCAACGTGATCGTCTGCGACTACCTGGGCGCGGTGCACCGCGGGCGCGACGACCTGGACGAGTCGCTGCGGTGGATCGCCGACCACACCAACACCGAGGGGTACTCCGGTGACCTGCGCGGTGCGGTCAAGGACGCCGACGTGTTCGTCGGCGTGTCCGCGCCGGGCATCCTCAACGGCGACGACATCGCCACGATGGCCAAGGACGCCGTGGTCTTCGCGCTCGCCAACCCCGAGCCGGAGGTCTCGCCCGACGCCGCCCGCGAGCACGCCGCCGTGGTCGCCACCGGCCGCTCGGACTACCCGAACCAGATCAACAACGTGCTGGCCTTCCCCGGCGTCTTCCGCGGCCTGCTCGACGCCCAGGCCACGATCGTCAGCCAGGAGATGCTGCTGGCCGCGGCCAAGGCGCTGGCCGCCGTGGTGACCGCCGAGGAACTCGGCCCCAACTACATCGTCCCCAGCGTGTTCCACCCGGACGTGTCGGCCGCCGTCGCTGCGGCGGTACGCGAGTCGGCCGGTGGCCGGGCGCGTACCGGCATGACCGAGGCCTGACCGAGGCCTGACCGAGGATCGACAGCGGGCCGCGGACCGCACGCCGGGACCTCGCCCCCGGACCTCGCCCTCGGACCTCGCCCCCGGATCCGCGTCCCCGGGACGCGGATCCGGGGCCGCGGCCGGTGTCGTCGCGGGCCCGTACGCTCCGCGGAGTGGCCCGGCGTGCGCGGCCTGTGATGTGGGCCGAGGTCCGGGCATCGGAAAGGCCGGGTGGAGCAGCGCTCAGGGGGGTTCACCCCTCATGATGGAGGTATGGCGGAGGCGATCTACGTCGGTGGACTCCTGGTGGCGACCCCGCAGCTGGAGGATCCCAACTTCCGGCGCAGCGTGGTCCTGGTGCTGGAGCACGACCTCGACGGCGGCACCCTGGGCGTGGTGCTCAACAGACCCAGCGACATCTCGGTGACGCAGGTGCTTCCCACCTGGGACACCATGGTCACCGGCCCGTCCGTGCTGTTCCAGGGAGGGCCCGTCCAGACCGACAGCGCCCTGGCGCTGGCGGCGGTGCCCAGCGGGCAGGAGCCGCTGGGCTGGCGGCGGCTGCACGCGGGCATCGCGGCGGTGTCCAGGCTGGGCACCGTCGATCTCGACGCGCCCCCGGAGATCCTCGCCGGGGAGATCGCCCAGATGCGCATCTTCGCGGGCTACGCCGGCTGGTCGGCCGGGCAGCTGGAGAGCGAGATCGGCGAGGGCGCCTGGTACGTCGTGGAGTCCGAGCCCGGTGACACCTTCCACCACGATCCCGAGTCGCTGTGGCGGGCGGTGCTGCGCCGCCAGCGAGGCGAGCTCGCCTACGTGGCCACCTGCCCGGACGACCCCTCGATGAACTAGCGGCCCCCGTGACCCGCCGGTCCCTCCCGGTGGCCCGTTCCGTGCGGTCCCGCGGTGCCCCCGTTCCACGTGATCCCGCGATTCTCCCGGTGGCCCGTTCCGTGCGGTCCGGAGGTCCCGCGGTGTCCCCGTTCCCCGTGATCCCGCCGATCCTCCCGGCGGTCCGTTCCGTGTGGTCCGGCGGCCCTCCGGCGGTCCTCCCCGGCCACCGGTGGCCAGGACGGGCCGTCGCGGGCATAAAATCGCCAGGGTGAGTACGAAGATTCTCCCTGAGAGCGACGTCCGGCCGGACCTGTCGCACGGCGACGGCGACCACGAGCGCTTCGCCCACTACGTCGAGAAGAACAAGATCATGGAGAGCGCGCTGAGCGGATCTCCGGTCCGCGCGCTCTGCGGGAAGGTCTGGGTGCCCAACCGCGACCCCCAGAAGTTCCCGGTCTGCCCGGAGTGCAAGGAGATCTACTCGGGCCTGCCGAAGGGCGAAGACGGCGACAAAGAATGAGTGTTGCTCGTGGGTGATCGCCGCGGATGAGGCTACGGTCGGGATGTCGCCGGGGGGCGGCGAAACGACCAGCGCCTGGATCTGTCGGGGGAGTCCATGTTTCGGCGTGCGATCGCCGTTCTTTCCGCATGCCTTTTCACGGTGGGCGTCGCCGCGCCCCGCGCGCACGCCGCCCCCGAGCCTCCGCAAGGACCCGCCGTCCCCGCGCAGGCCACGGGCCCGGCCGCACCGGAGTCACCCGGTGTCCCGGCGCCGCCCGGGGGCCCGGCCGTGCCGCTCGCGCTCCCGGTGACCGTGCCCACCTGGGTGCACGTCCTCACCGACGGCCGCCTGGGCGCCCCCGAGACCGCGGTACGCGACCAGATCGCCACGCTCAACGCCGCCTACTCCGGGAAGCTCGGCGGGGCCGACACCGGGATCCGGTTCAGGCTGGACGGCGTCACCCGTACCGTCAACGCGGCCTGGTTCCGCGATCCCGTCGTCCACGAGCGGGAGATCAAGCGGCTGCGCCGGGGCGGCCCGGAGACCCTCAACCTCTACCTCGCCCAGCTCGGCGAGCTGGTGCTCGGCTACTCCACCTACCCGCACGGCTACACCAAGGCGCCCACCCTGGACGGCGTGGTCGTCGACTGGCGCAGCCTGCCCGGCGGGGCGATGCGCAGCTTCGACCGCGGGTTCACCGGCGTCCACGAGATCGGCCACTGGCTCGGGCTGCTGCACACCTTCGAGAAGGGCTGCGAGGCGATGGGCGACGGGGTGGCCGACACCTCGCCCCAGGGGCGTCCCACCGAGGGCTGCCCGCCGGTCAAGGACACCTGCGAGGGCGACGGGCCGGACCCGGTCCACAACTTCATGGACTACTCCGACGACCGCTGCATGTCCGGCTTCACCGCAGGTCAGGCCATGCGGATGCGGCAGATGTGGGCCGCGTACCGGGCCGCGGAGGCGGACACTACCCTTGACGGGTGACAGTACCGAAGACACCTGACGCTACACACGAGGTCCCCAGGGTCTTCGGCCCCGAGTACCGCACCGCCTCGCTGGGGATCATCCTCGTCGTCACGCTGATCGCCTTCGAGGGCATGTCCGTGGGCACCGTCATGCCCGCCGTCTCCAAGGACCTCGACGCCCTCGACCTGTACGGGATGAGCTTCTCGGCCTTCCTCATCGCCGGGCTGCTCGCCAACGTCGTCGCCGGCCTCTGGTCCGACCGGCGCGGGCACGCCTGGCCGTTCCTGCTCGGCGTGGGGCTCTTCACCGCGGGCATGGCCATGGCCGGGGCCGCCGTCTCCAAGGAACTGTTCATCGTGGCGCGGGCCGTGCAGGGCCTCGGCGGTGGCGCCGTCATCGTGGCGATCTACGTGATGATCGCGCGCGTGTACGTCCCGGCGACCAGGCCCCGGATCTTCGCCGCGCTCTCGGCCGCCTGGGTGCTGCCCGCCCTGGTCGGCCCCGGCCTCAGCGGCCTCATCGCCGGGACCGCCGGCTGGCGATGGGTCTTCTACGGCATCGTCCCGCTGGTCGTGCCCGCCCTCGTGATGCTCCTGCCCGCGCTGCGCGGCGGACAGGACCCCGACGACGCCGCCGCTCCCGTGCCCGCGGGGCCGCGCTCCCGGCCGCTGGCGATGACCCTGGCCGCCACCGCCACCGCGGTCGGCGCCGGGGTGCTGCTGTACGGCGCCGACCGCCTCCACCAGACCCCGCTGCCCGGCGCGGCCGCCGTCGTCCTCGGCGTGGTGCTCCTCGGCGCCGGGCTGCCGAGGCTGCTGCCCCCGGGCGCCCTGCGGTTCGGCCGCGGCCTGCCCACCACGCTCATGATGCGCGGGGTGCTCGCCTCGGCGTTCTTCGGCGTCAACGCCTTCATCCCACTGGTCCTCACCGAGGTCCGCGGCTTCTCCGTCGGCCAGGCCGGCATCGCGCTGACCATCGGCGCCCTGGGCTGGACCAGCGGCTCCTACCTGCAGAGCCGCCGCTCCTACGACCGCCCCCTGCTGGTACGGATCGGCGCCGCCGCGATCACCACCGGCATCCTGCTCACCCTGCTCACGCTGGTGCCCGGCGTCACCGGCTGGATCACCGTGCCCGCCTGGGTGATCGCCGGGTTCGGCATGGGCATCGGCACCACCAGCGTCAACATCACCGCGATGCGCCAGTCGCCCGACGCCGAGCAGGGCGCCAACTCGGCCGCGCTCCAGGTCGTCGACACCCTGGGCAGCGCGCTCACGATCGGTTTCGGCGGTGTCATCGTCAACCTGATCGGCCACGACGACATCGGCACCGGCTACGCCACGCTCACCGTGCTGATGGCCTCGATCGGGCTGCTCGGAGTGGTCGTGGCCGGCCGGATGCGGGACATCTCCTGACTCATTGGTCACTGGCGTACCAGCGCTCGCGCATGGCCAGACCGCACCCTGGCGGGCGTGGTAGGACGGTATGACCTGACCGCTTGCAGGAGGCGCCGTGCACGAACGATCCCGGGGATCGGATCCGCCGGACGAGCGCTCGCACCTCACCTGGCCGCCCCGGATCCCCGAGCCGGGTGACGACCTCCCTCCCTCGGCCCGCTGGTACGGCACCCCCGTCGCCCCGCCCGAGCGCGAGCCCGGGCGCCTGCGCCGCGTGCTGGTCGTCCTGCTCTCCCTGGCGGCCGTCGGCGCCGTCCTCGCCGGCGTGGTCGCCTTGGCCCTGTGGGCGCTGCCCACCACGCCGCCGGGCCGGGTGACCGATCCGGTCGCCGGGGTCAGCTACCCGCTGCCCGAGAGCTGGTCCGCGGGCACGAAGGCACCGGTCACCGCGTTCACCTCGGTCGTGGGCGACGGCGCCAACACGACCGTCATGGTGATGCCGGTGGAGCCCGCCTCCGACGTGCGCGCCACCACCGTCGAGCTCAGCGAGCTGTACGCGCGGCTCCTGCTGCACGGCGACGAGGTGAAGGTCGTGGACGACACCGAGATCTCGGTGGGCCCGCGCACCGGGTACACCCGCTCGCTGCGCGCCGAGTACCGGGACGTGGTGAACCGGCCGTCCTACCTGCGTGTGGCGTTCCTGGTCGGCGGTGGCCGGCCGGTGGTCGTGGTCGGGATGGCCCAGCCGGACGACCCGATCTCCAGGGCCGAGATCAACACGGTGATCGCGGGCCTGCGCTGAGAGGCGATCCCTCTCCTCGTCCTTCTCGTCGCGGGCCCGGTGAGGCGGGCCCGCGACGGCCCGCACTGCGACGGCCCTTCGCCCAGGTCACCGGGCCGTACGGCCCGCAGGAGAGGGCTTCGCGGGCCCCTAGCACGCCGGAGGGGCCTTGGCGAGGATCTCGGCCGATCGGCACGTCCTGTCGGCGGCGACGATTACGCTGGGGACACTGTGAGCACTTTCGCCGCATCCCACCTGCCGCCCTCGTATCCGGACCGTGCCGCCTGGGGCACCGCGCCGAAGCTTCGCGCGTGGCAGCAGGAGGCATTTGACCTGTACACCCGCCGTGAGCCGCGCGACTTCCTCGCGGTCGCCACCCCGGGAGCGGGTAAGACGACCTTCGCGCTCCGCATCGCCGGCGACCTCCTGTCGCGGGGGATCATCCGCGCTGTGACGATCGTCACACCGACGGAGCATCTCAAGCAGCAGTGGGCGGACGCCGCGAGCAGGGTCGGCATCGCGATCGACCCCGAGTTCAAGAACAGTCAGGGCGCCACCTCCCGCGACTACATCGGGGTCGCGATCACCTACGCCCAGGTGGCCATGCACCCGGCGCTGCACCGCGCCCGCACCGAGGCCCGCAAGACCCTGGTGATCTTCGACGAGATCCACCACGCGGGTGACGCGAAGTCCTGGGGGGACGGGGTACGCGAGGCGTTCGAGCCGGCCACCCGCCGTCTCGCCCTGACCGGCACCCCCTTCAGGTCCGACGTCAACCCCATCCCCTTCGTCACCTACGCCGAGGACGGCGACGGGATCCGGCGCAGCGTCTCCGACTACTCCTACGGCTACGGGCCGGCGCTCGCCGACGGCGTCGTGCGGCCGGTCATCTTCCTCGCCTACGCGGGCGAGATGCGCTGGCGGACCCGGGCGGGCGACGAGATCGCCGCCACCCTGGGCACCCCGCTCACCAAGGACCAGCTCGGCCAGGCGTGGCGGGCCGCGCTCGACCCGAAGGGCGAGTGGATCCGCCAGGTCCTGCGGGCCGCCGACCGGAGGCTGACCGAGGTGCGCCGGGGCGTTCCCGACGCCGGGGCCCTGGTCATCGCCACCGACCACGAGACCGCCCGCGCCTACGCCCGCCACATCCGGACCATCACCGGCGAGGGCGCCACGGTCGTGCTCTCCGACGACCCCACGGCGTCCAAGAAGATCAAGGAGTTCTCCGCCTCCGAACAGCGCTGGCTGGTCGCGGTCCGGATGGTCTCCGAGGGCGTCGACATCCCGCGCCTGGCCGTCGGCGTCTACGCCACGAGCATCTCGACCCCGCTGTTCTTCGCCCAGGCCGTGGGCCGTTTCGTCCGCGCCCGCAAACGGGGCGAGACCGCGTCCGTCTTCGTGCCCTCCGTGCCGACCCTGATGGGGCTGGCCGGGGAGATGGAGGCCGAACGCGACCACGTGCTCGACCGCAAGCCGCCCGAGGAGGGGCTGGACGACCTCCTGATGGAGGACGCCCAGCGCAAGAAGGACAACCCCGACGTCCTGGGTGACGAGTTGCCGTTCGAGACCCTGGAGGCGGTCGCCACCTTCGACCGGGTGCTGTTCGACGGCGGCGAGTTCGGCAGCGCCGCGGAGACCGGCTCCGCCGAGGAGGAGGACTTCCTCGGCCTGCCCGGCCTGCTGGAGCCCGACCAGGTCCGGACCCTGCTCAGCAAGCGCCAGTCCGACCAGCTGAAGGCCAGGCGCGGCAAGCCCGAGCCCAAGGAGCCGGAGGTCGCCCCGCACGAGGTGATCGCCGCCCTCCGCAAGGAGCTCAACGGTCTCGTCGGCGCCTGGAACCACCGCACCGGCCAGCCGCACGGCGTCATCCACGCCGAGCTCCGCAGGTCCTGCGGCGGTCCGGCCATCGCGCAGGCGTCCGCCGAGCAGATCCAGGAACGGATCGCCAAGATCCGCCACTGGGCCACCCAGCGCTCCCACTGATCCGGCCACCGGGTCGGACGGGTCGGACGGCGGGGTCGGCGACCCGGGCCGGACCGGAGGGAAGGACGGCTCGGGCGGCGGGTCGGACCGCGATCGCGGGCCTTCCGGTCACCTGACGGCGCGGTTCCGGTGGCGCAGGACCACGGTCGCGCACCCGTCCGTCCCGTCCGTCCAGAAGGGCGTCACGCCCCGCGACGCGTCCCACTGACGAGCGGGCCGTACCCGCTGTGGCGTGGGTACCGAGCCGGCACAGGAGGCGGCCCGCACGTCCCGCCGGGCCGCCTGCCGTGCCCCGGGCGCGGCGGACGAGGCCTGGCCCTGGACGGCGGCCGAGGAGGCGGCGACGACCGGGGTCCGCGAGGGGAGGCGGGCGGCGTCGGTGGCCCAGATCGTGGCCGCCTCCAGCGCGACCAGCGCCAGCACGCTCGTCATCCGCACCAGCCTCCCGCCGCGGAAGAGGTTCCACAGGCACAGCGGGGTCAGGACGAGCCAGGAGACGCCGAGTACGAACATGTGAGGTCACCACCGGTAGTGAGAGATATTCACTCCCTGTAATACTCCTGTCCTGCCTGGTGTCCGCCGGGTTTACCCATCCATGCCGATCGGGTAATCGTTCGGATGCTCAGAGTGAAGGCCCTTGGTAGTCTGTCGCCGCAACAACACCGGGCCCTCTCACCGGTTCCCCCTGATCCTTCTTTCGAAGAGGACGCGTGTCGGCCGAGATGATTCGTACCGAGATCATGGAGTACGTGGCTCCGATGTTCGAGCAGATCATGGCGAAGATGGACACCCTCGCCACCAAGCAGGATGTCGACGAGCTACGACGAGACGTGGCGAAGTGCGCCACGAAGGAAGAACTGGCCGAGGTCAGGCAGGACGTCGGTGAGCTGAAGCAGGATGTGGCTGGCCTCAAGGTGGACGTCGCCGAGCTCAAGGTGGAGATGTCCGAGGTCAAGCAGGACGTGGCCGTTCTGAAGGTGGACGTCGCCGGTCTCAAGGTGGACATGGCGGAGGTCAAGCAGGACGTCGCCGAGCTTAAGGTGGATGTCGCCGGTCTGAAAGTGGACATGGCGGAGGTCAAGCAGGACGTGGCCGTTCTGAAGGAGGATGTCGCCGGTCTCAAGGTGGACATGACCGAGGTCAAGCAGGATGTCGCGGATCTGAAGCTGGAGATGTCCGAGGTCAAACAGGATGTCGCTGAGCTCAAGGCGGACATGGCCGAGGTCAAGGAGGACGTGGCCGTCCTGAAGGTGGACATGGCCGAGGTCAAGCAGGACGTCGGTGGGCTCAAGCAGGACTTCGGGGTCATGGACGGGAAACTCGACCGGATCATCCTCTTCCTGGGCATGCCCGCCGCCTGAGGGGTCTCAGGCCGGGCGGAGCACCGGGGTCCCGGTGAGACGGGCTCCGGCGGAACCGAGCTCGGCGAGGGCGGCCTCCGTGGTCGGGGCGGCCACCCCGGCGGTGAGGTCCAGCAGCACCTGGACGGAGAGGCCGTGCGCGACCGCGTCCAGGGCGGTGGCCCGGACGCAGTGATCGGTGGCGATGCCGACGACGTCCACCGTGTCCACGCCGCGCTCGTCCAGCCAGTCGGCCAGGCTCGTGCCGTCGGGGGCGGCTCCCTCGAAGCCGCTGTAGGCGGCGGCGTGCGCCCCCTTGCTGAACACCTCCTCGACGCGTCCGACCTCCAGGGCGGGGTGGAAGTCCGACCCCCGGGTCCCGACGACGCAGTGGACGGGCCAGGAGGTGACGTAGTCGGGTTCGGCGGCGAAGTGGGAGCCGGGATCGACGTGGTAGTCACGGGTGGCCACGACGTGGTCGTAGCCGTGGGAGGCGGCGTGCCGGGAGATGGCGGCCGCCACCTCGGCGCCGCCGCCCACCGGCAGGCTGCCGCCCTCGCAGAAGTCGTTCTGGACATCGACGATGATCAGTGCGCTTGGCATGGGGCTAGTCAAACACGGTCGGGATCGCGGCGTACCCCCGGGACAGCTGGTGGGCGTTGGGGGGCAGCTCGGCGAGGGACTCGCGGTGCCGCGCGCGGGCCGTCACGAGCCCCTCGCGGCCGACGACCTCGCCCTCCCTGACCAGCGGGACCTGAAGCGGGCGGGCGCCCTGTGGGTGCTCGCCGGAGACGGTGACCACCTCTGCGGCGGCGGTGCCGTCCGGTTCCAGCTCGCGGAAGGCGGCCTTGCGCCCGCCCTGGCTGGGCTTGCCCACCGACTTCTTGGCCACCGGCCGCATGACACCCTCGGCGTCCTCACGGGCCACCAGCTTGTACACCATGGCGGCGGTGGGGGAGCCGGAACCGGTGACCAGCGAGGTGCCGACGCCGTAGCCGTCCACCGGCGCCGCGGACAGCGCCGCGATGGCGTACTCGTCGAGGTCGCTGGTGACGATGATCCTGGTCTTGTGGGCGCCGAGCCCGTCGAGCTGCTCGCGGACCTCGTGGGCCATCTGGGCGAGGTCGCCGGAGTCCAGGCGGATCGCGCCCAGCGCCGGTCCCGCCAGCTCCACCGCGGTCCGTACGGCCTCGGTCACGTCGTAGGTGTCCACCAGCAGCGTGGTGGCGGCGCCGAGGGAGTCGAGCTGGGCCCGGAAGGCCTGCTCCTCGGAGTCGTGCAGCAGGGTGAAGGCGTGGGCCGCGGTCCCGGTGGTCGGGACCCCGTACGTCCGGCCCGCCATGAGGTTGGAGGTGGCGGAGAACCCGCACAGGTACGCGGCCCGCGCGGCGGCCACGGCGGAGGACTCGTGGGTGCGGCGCGAGCCCATCTCGATGAGCGGCCTGGTCCCGGCGGCGTGGACCATCCGCGCGGCCGCGGAGGCGATCGCGCAGTCGTGGTTGAAGACGGACAGGATCACGGTCTCCAGCAGGACCGCCTCGGCGAACGTGCCCTCCACCGTCATGATCGGTGAGCCGGGGAAGTAGCACTCGCCCTCGGCGTAGCCGTCGACCCGCCCGGAGAAGCGGTACCCGGCGAGGAACTCCAGGGTGGGCTCGTCGACCACCTGGCTCGCGCGCAGGAACTCCAGCGTCTCGTCGTCGAAGCGGAAGGCCTCCAGGGCGTCCAGGAACCGGCCGGTCCCGGCGACGACGCCGTAGCGCCGCCCGTCCGGGAGATGGCGGGCGAACACCTCGAAGACCGCCCGCCTGCTCCAGGCGCCGCTTTTCAGGGCGGCCTCCAGCATCGTCAGCTCATAGTGATCGGTAAGCAACGCGGTGCTCATGCTCTTTGTCACGAGTCGAAGACTAAGCCCGGGGTAGGGCAGACTGGTGAATGTGGGTAGCACCGCTCCAACGGAGGTCGAGCGTCCGTCAATCGACGTACGACCCGATCTGCCATGGTTGACGATCGTCTGGAACGACCCGGTCAACCTGATGTCCTATGTGACGTACGTCTTCCAGTCCGTCTTCGGATACTCCAAGGAGAAGGCGGAGAAGCTGATGCTCGACGTGCACCACAAGGGCAGGGCCGTGGTCTCCAGCGGCACCCGCGAGGAGATGGAGCGCGACGCGCAGATCATGCACTCCTACGGGCTCTGGGCGACCGTCCAGCGGGATTCGTGAGCGGACGGCGGGGCCGGTGCCGCCCGTGCCCTCTGTGGCGGACGGGATCCGAAGGGCGGACGGGGTCCGAGGGGCGGACGGGTCTCGGACGCGGTCCGCGAGGAACGGTGGGCGGAAGATGAGTTCGGGATTCAGGCAGGGCCCGGAAGGCGGCGTGATCACGGTCTTCGACGCCGCCGAGGTGTCGATCCTGCGCTCGCTGGTCACGCAGATCCTGGGGCTCATCGAGCCGGGCGAGACCGGTGACGACCCCCTGGAGAAGGCCCTGGGCATCGGCTCCTCCGAGCAGTCCAACGACCCGGTGCTGGCCCGGCTGTTCCCCTCGGCGTACGAGGACGGGGAGGACGCCGCGGAGTTCCGCCGCTACACCGAGGCGACGCTGCGCGAGGGCAAGCGGGCCGACGCCAGGACCATGCTGGACAGCGCCGAGGCCGGCCGGGTCGAGCTGACCAGGGAGCAGGCGCAGGCGTGGATGCGCGCCCTGAACGACGTGCGTCTCGCGCTCGGCACCCGGCTGGAGGTGACCGAGGAGGTGCACGACGAGATCGCCGACATGTCGGAGAACGACCCTCGCTATCCGGCGTACGTCATCTACGACTGGCTGACCTACCTCCAGGACACCCTGGTCCGGGCCCTTTGGTAACTTCCCCCTATGCTCACGATCTCTCGGGAACTGGTCGACCGGATCATCGCGCACGCTCGGGCGGATCACCCCGACGAGGCCTGCGGGGTGATCGCCGGGCCGATCGGCTCCGACTCTCCCGAACGGTTCGTCGCGATGGAGAACGCCGAGCGGTCGCCGACGTTCTACCGGTTCGACTCGATGGAGCAGCTGCGCGTCTGGCGGGAGATGGACGACCGCGACGAGGAGCCGGTGGTGATCTACCACTCGCACACGTCCACCGAGGCCTACCCCTCGCGCACCGACATCTCCTACGCCTCCGAGCCGAACGCGCACTACGTGCTGGTCTCCACCCGTGAGGAGCTGGGCGAGGAGGCCGAGTTCCGCTCGTACCGGATCGTCGACGGGGTGGTGAGCGAGGAGGAGGTGACGATCACCCCCGCGGGGTCCTCACCCGGTACGGACGCGAGGTGAATCGTCCCTTTGGGTAAGCTGGTCCGCATGTCGATCGCCGCCCCGAGCCAGGAGGACGTGGTGCTCTCGCGTCCCGGTCCCCGGGCACGGCACGCGGGCGTCGCACCCGTGCAGAACTTCCTGTTCGCGCACACGCCCTCCGTCGTCGTCTACGAGTGTCGCCGGCCGGTTCCGCTGGAATCCCCCGGTGCCCACCGGTGTTCTGATCCGATGGGCTGTACTCCCATGACGACACAAGGAGATTGACCCGCGATGGCCATCGAGGTTCGCATTCCGACCATCCTGCGCACCTACACCGACGGCGCCAAGGCCGTGGACGCCAAGGGCGCCACGCTCGAGGAGCTGATCGGTGACCTGGAGTCCCGCCACCCCGGCCTCAAGGAGCGCCTGATCGACAAGGGCGCGCTCCGCCGCTTCGTGAACGTCTACCTGAACGACGAGGACGTCCGGTTCCTGGGCGGGCTGGAGACCCCGGTCGCCGACGGCGACACGGTCACCGTGCTGCCCGCCGTGGCCGGCGGTTCCCGCTAGCGGAGCGCGACGCCGCCCGTCCCGCGCACCTCGCGGGCCGGTCGGCGCGTGCCGCAGGTCCCGGCCTGCACCACCAGGCATGTCACCCCGAGGCGGAAGCCGTACATCATGCGCTTTGACTCACTGATCGACTCGGTCGGCCGGACCCCTCTGGTCGGCCTGCCCCGGCTGTCCCCCTCACAGGACGTGCGGGTCTGGGCCAAGCTCGAAGACCGCAACCCGACGGGTTCGATCAAGGACCGTCCGGCGCTGTGGATGATCGAGCAGGCCGAGAAGGACGGGCTGCTCCGGCCGGGCTGCACCATCCTCGAACCCACCAGCGGCAACACCGGTATCTCGCTGGCGATGTCGGCGCGGCTCAAGGGCTACCGGCTGATCTGCGTGATGCCGGAGAACACCTCCGAGGAGCGCCGCCAGCTGCTGCGGATGTGGGGGGCCAAGATCATTTCCTCGCCCGCGGCGGGCGGTTCCAACGAGGCGGTCAGGGTCGCCAAGGGCCTGGCCGCGGAGAACCCCGACTGGGTGATGCTCTACCAGTACGGCAACCCGGCCAACTGGCGTTCGCACTACGAGTCGACCGGGCCGGAGATCCTGGCGGACCTGCCGTCGGTCACCCACTTCGTGGCCGGCCTGGGCACCACCGGCACCCTGATGGGCGTCGGCCGGTTCCTGCGCGAGCACGTCCCCGACGTGAAGATCGTCGCCGCCGAGCCGCGGTACGGCGAGCTGGTGTACGGGCTGCGCAACGTGGACGAGGGCTTCATCCCCGAGCTGTACGACGCCGACGTGCTGACCACGCGGTTCTCCGTCTCCTCGGCCGACGCGCTGCGCCGCACCCGCGAGCTGCTGGACGGTGAGGGGATCTTCGCGGGTGTCTCCACCGGGGCCGCCCTGCACGCGGCGCTCGGCGTGGCGGCCAAGGCCGTCAAGGCGGGGGAGCGGGCCGACGTCGTGTTCGTGGTCGCGGACGGCGGCTGGAAGTACCTGTCCACCGGTGCCTACGAGGGAACGCTGGACGAGGCCGAGGAGCGGCTGGAGGGCCAGCTCTGGGCCTGACCCCGAGCCGGGCCGTCCCCTCCGGGGAGGCCCTGGGAGGGCGGGTCTGAGCCCGGAGAGAAGCGAAAAGGCCGGCCCCCGATCGGGGGCCGGCCTTTTTTGGTTCTCCGGTGTCGGTGAGGGCTAGTTGAACAGCAGCCTCAGCGAGAAGCTGGCCTCGCTGCCGGACTGGGTGCCGCTCATGCCCACGGCGCGGAGCACCTGGAGGTTGGCCCGATCCTCGCCCTGCAGGGTGCCGAGGTAGAGCTTCTCCACCTTGTCCAGGTCGACATAGGCGGCGAAGGTGGCCTTGTCGGCGTCGGGGACGGCGAGCTGGAAGGTCTCGCTGTCGCCCAGGCCGCCGTCCTTGCCGAGCTCGGCGGCGTAGTCCTGGGAGCCGGCCAGGACGAAGGTCCCGTCACCGGCGACCTTGGCGAGCTGCGGTGTGGCGGCCCCGGAGTCGACGAGGAACTTCTCGATCTTGCCGACGACCTCCTGGGCCTTGGCCGGGTCGGTGACGATCTTCGCGCCGAACCGGGGCTGGTTGCTCTCGATGCCGCCTGCGTCCACGGCCAGGGTGATGTTCTTGCCGAGCAGCGTCACCAGGTCGGCGGGGAGCTGCAGCCCGTACTTCTGCTGGGCCTGGTCGGCGAACTGCTGGAAGCCGGCGTTCCCGCCCGCGGCCTGGTCGGCCGACTTCATGATCTGCGCCCACTGCTTGCCGATCACCTCGCCGAGACCGGAGAAGGAGACCGCGCCCGCGGTGGAGGCCGGGAGCGTGCTGATCCGCGACGCCTCCGGGGTGCCCATGTCCAGGTTCTGGGCGCCGCGGCTGATGCCCGCGAGCTCGACGTACTCGCCGTCGAAGCGCAGGGCGCCCGCGACCCGGACGTTCTTGATCTGGTTCAGGGTGGCGGGGTCCTGGGTGGCCAGCTCGGGGGCCAGCGCCGCGATCTTGCCCGCGTCCATCCAGAAGGAGAGCACGCCGGTCTCGCCGAGGGCGCCCAGGTCGTCGGTGAAGGAGGCGTTCTCGCTCAGCGGCGCGGCCGTCGCGGCCTGGTCGGCCTCGGGCTGGGTGGCGGTGAGCAGCGCGTAGTCGTCGCGGAACGCGATGCCGTACTTCTCCTTGCCCATCAGCTTGGCGATGCCGGCCTTGGCCTGGTCCTGGTCCTTGACCTGGACCGCCACCACGACGCCGGGAACCGCAGTGCCCTTGCCCGAGGGCAGGGCGGCGAGGCCGATGCGGTCGCCGAGCCAGGGCTCGACGTCGGTGGCGTAGTCGATCGCGCCGAAGTCGTCGGCGTTGCCCTTCTTCAGCATGTCGAAGACGGCCTGGCGCGGGTCCTCGCCGGTGAAGGAGTCCTTGGTGACGGTGAACTTCCGGGCGATGCTGAACAGCGCCACCTTCTGGTTCGCCGCGGGGTCGAGGTCGAGCCGCACGTAGCCGATGGCGTTGGAGGGCAGGACGTCGTGCGGCTGCGTGCCGCCGCCGCTGAGCATGCTGGCCGCGAAGACGCCGCCGCCGCCCACCAGGGCCACGACCACCGCGGCGATCACCGCGAACAGCCAGCCCCTGCGCTTCTTGCCGGCGGGAGGCCCGGCCGGCGGACCGGCGCTCAGGAAGTCGGGGCCCTGCTGCTGCCAGCCCCCGGCCTGCTGACCGTAGTTCTGCTGCCCGTAGGGCTGACCCGTCTGCTGGCCGTAGGCCTGCTGCCCGTGCGTCTGCTGCCCGTAGGTCTGCTGGCCGTAGGTCTGCTCGCCGTACGGCTGACCGGCCTGCTGGCCGTAGCCCTGCTGCTGGTGACCGGCCTGGCCGTAGGGCTGACCGGCCTGCTGGCCGTAGTTCTGCTGCCCGTACGGCTGGCCCGCCTGCTGCCCGTACCCCTGCTGCCCGTAGGGCTGACCGGACTGACCGGGGGTGTGCTGCCCGTAGGGTCCGCCCTGCTGCGGGTAGGGCTGCCCCTGCCGGCCGCCGGGCTGGGAGTATCCGGACTGGCCCTGCGGGTGGGCCTGCGTGTGCGGCTGGTCGTTGTGCTGCGCACCCTCATTCCAGCGGTAGGCGATCGTCCTGTCGGGCTGCTGCCCCGGCGTGGGCGTCTGGTCGGGGGGATTGTTGGCAGGCATGCTCACTCACAATGTGGATTTCGCGGATATGGATGAAGTTAGTGCACTTTGCTAGCAGTCCGCTTGCATTGAACTAACTACACGTTTGGTACGTCTAAATCGCCTCGCGGGCCGTCCCCGGGGCCCCGACCTGCCCGGCCGTGCCGCGCCGATGACCGGGAAGGCGCTCCCGCGTCGCCGTCCCGCCGGTTCCGGTCGTGTCACGGTCCCGCCGATCCCGACGGCCCGCCCGCGGGGCCGGGCCGGGGGGCCGGGGAGGCGGAGGGCGTACGGAATCGGTAAAGTGTCCCCTCTAGAACAAGGTTCGGGAGCGTGGATGACAAAGTTCGACGAGGCGACGGCGGCCATCCGGGTGGACGAGACCATGTACGACGTCTGTCTCGACCCGGGGTACTCGATCGGAGGGCCGATCAACGGCGGCTACCTGATGGCCGTGCTGCTGCGCGCGGTGGTGGACGCCTCCCCGCACGAGCACCCGGTGACCACCTCGGTCCAGTTCCTGCGCGCGGCCAGGCCCGGCCCCGCCCGGGTGCGGGTGGAGCAGATCAAGACCGGCCGTACCGCCACCATGGCGCGGGCGACCCTGCTGCAGGACGACGCGGCCTACATCGAGGCCCTCGTCACCACCGCGACCCTCACGGGCGCCGAACCGAGGTGGACGGACGGCCCGTCGGTGACGATGCCGCCCGTCGAGGAGTGCGTCCGGCTGCCCGACCCCAGGCCCGAGTCCGGCATGACGCTCAACGCGCAGATGGAGATGGCCTTCGACCCGCCCACGATCGGCTGGCTCACCGGAGAGCCCACCGGCCGGCCCGAGGCCCGCGCCCACTTCCGGATGGCCGAGCCGCAGGACCCGGACCCGTACGTGCTGGCGCTGGCCGTGGACGCCCTGCCGCCCGTGGTCTTCTCGGCGGGCGAGCGCGGCTGGGCCCCCACCGTGGACCTCACCTGGCACCTGCGCGCCCTGCCCGCCCCCGGCTGGCTGACCCTGATCGGGTCGGGCCGCCTGATCGGCGACGGCTGGTTCGACGAGGACGTGGAGGTCTGGGACTCGGCCGGTCGCCTGGTCGCCCAGTCCCGCCAGCTGGCCCGCGTGGGACGCGGCTGACGGATCCCCGTCCGGCCCGCGCGGGTCCTGACCTCGCCCGCGCGGAGCCCGGCCTGCGCGTCCTGAGCCCGCGCGGAGCCCGGCCTGCGCGTCCTGGCCCGCACGGAACCGGAAGGGACGTGCGGGGCAGGGGTGTCCCACGGGACGGCCGACGAAAGATGTCATGGAAAGTACACGTCTGCGTCGGTAATCAGCGTTGTGAGGATTCTTACCGTGATCGATCGTCCCAGGTCGCCTAGCCTTGGGAACTGTGTCGCAAGCGAGTATCGGAATCTTTGACAGCGGTGTCGGCGGGCTCACCGTGGCCAGGGCGATCATCGACCAGCTGCCCAGCGAGTCGATCTTCTATGTGGCCGACACGGCACGGCAGCCGTACGGTCCCAAGAGCATCGCGCAGGTTCGCGCCTACGCGCTGGAGGTGATGGACCACCTCGTCGAGCACGACGTCAAGATGCTGGTGATCGCGTGCAACAGCGCCAGCGCCGCGGTGCTCCGGGACGCCCGGGAGCGCTACGACGTGCCGGTGGTCGAGGTGATCCAGCCGGCGACCCGCCGTGCCGTACGGGCGACCCGCAACGGCAGGGTCGGGGTGATCGGGACCAGGGCCACCATCGAGTCGATGGCGTACCAGGACGCCTTCGCCGCGGCCCCCGACGTCCGGCTCACCGGGGTGGCGGCGCCGCGCCTGGTGGAGTTCGTCGAGCGCGGGGAGACGATGAGCGACGAGCTCATCGACGTCGTCCGCGGCTACCTGGAACCGGTGCTCGCCGACCGGTGCGACACGCTGATCCTGGGATGCACGCATTATCCGCTGCTGACCGGGCCGATCTCCTACGTGGTGGGGGACGGGGTCACGCTGGTGTCCAGCGCCGACGAGACGGCCAAGGACGTGTACCGCATCCTGCACGACCGGGGTCTGGCCGCCGTAGGGGGCGAGCCGGTCCACCGTTTCCGCGCCACCGGTGACGCGGGCCTCTTCGCCGACCTCGGCCGCCGGTTCCTCGGGCCGGAGATCCAGGCGGTCGAAGTGGCGACAGTAGGGGATGTTCCGAGTAACGGGCATCGCGCGTGAGGGTGTCCCGGCGCTCCGTAGGGGGAGCGCCGGGCCTGGCGGACGAAGGAGGGCGGGCGGGCACCGGCCACCGGCGCCCGCGCCGTGACGCGCGGCCGTAATCACCGTAGGAGGCCGCCATGAAGTTAACGATCGTCGGGTGCTCGGGGAGCTTTCCCGGCCCGGACAGCCCTTCCTCCTGCTACCTGCTGGAGGCCGAGGGGTTCCGCATGCTGCTCGACTTCGGGAACGGCGCCCTGGGCGCCCTCCAGAAGTACATAGGGCTGTACGACGTGGACGCGATCTGCCTGTCGCACCTGCACGCCGACCACTGCCTGGACATGTGCCCGTACCACGTGGTGCGCACCTACTCGCCGCACGGCCCGCTGCCCCGGATCCCGGTGTACGCGCCGGCCGACGCGCGACGGCGGCTGAACTCGGCCTACGCGATGCCGGACGAGCCCGCGCTCGACACCGCCTTCGACTTCGTGGGCCTGACGCCCGGCGTGTTCGAGGCCGGCCCGTTCGAGGTGACGGCCGCGCCGATGAACCACCCGGTGGAGACCTACGGGTTCAGGGTCTCGTACGGGGGACGGTCGGTGGTCTACTCCGGCGACACCGGCGAGAGCGCCGAGCTGGTCAAGCTCGCCTCCGGCGCCGACGTGCTGCTGTGCGAGGCCTCCCACATCGACCGGCCCGGCCTGCCCACCGGGCTGCACCTGAACGGCCGCCAGGCGGCCGAGCACGCCGCCAGGGCGGACGTGGAGACCCTGGTCCTGACCCACCTGGTGCCCTGGAACGACCGCGACGACGTCCTCGCGGACGCCTCGCGCGGGGGGTTCGGCGGGCGGATGGAACTGGCGCGGAGCGGGGCCCGGTATGACCTAGGGTGAACGGCATGGCCCGTGCAGATGGACGTTCTCCCGATCAGCTCCGCCCCGTCACGATCACCCGCGGCTGGCTCGCCCACGCCGAGGGCTCGGTGCTCGTCGAGTTCGGCGGCACCAAGGTGCTCTGCGCCGCCTCCGTGCAGGACAGCGTGCCGCGCTGGCGCCGGGGCAGCGGCCAGGGCTGGGTGACCGCCGAGTACGCCATGCTGCCGCGCGCCACCAACACCCGCAACGACCGCGAGTCGGTCCGCGGCAAGATCGGCGGGCGGACGCACGAGATCTCCCGCCTGATCGGCCGCTCCCTGCGGGCCTGCGTCGACTACAAGACGCTCGGCGAGAACTCGATCGTCATCGACTGCGACGTGCTCCAGGCCGACGGCGGCACCCGCACCGCGGCCATCACCGGCGCGTACGTGGCGCTGGCCGACGCGGTCGCGTGGATGCGCAAGAAGAAGATGTGCGGCGGCGACCCGCTGATCGACTCGGTCGCGGCCGTCTCGGTGGGCGTCGTCGGCTCGACCGCGCTGCTCGACCTCTGCTACACCGAGGACGTCGCCGCCGAGACCGACATGAACGTGGTGATGACCGGCTCCGGCGAGTTCGTCGAGGTCCAGGGCACCGCCGAGGGCAAGCCGTTCGACCGGGCCGCCCTGGACGCGCTGCTCGACCTCGGCGTCGCCGGGTGCGCGGAGCTCACCCGCCTGCAGCGGGAGGCGCTGGCGTGAGCGGCCGCAAGGTGGTGCTCGCCACCCGCAACGCCGGGAAGATCACCGAACTCCGCCGGATCCTGGCCGACGCCTCGGTCCCGGTCGAGATCGTCGGCCTGGAGGAGTTCCCCGAGATCGGCGACGTCGCCGAGACCGGCCTGACCTTCGCGGAGAACGCCCTGCTCAAGGCGCACGCGGTCGCCCGCCAGTCCGGGCTGCCCGCGATCGCCGACGACTCCGGCCTGTGCGTGGACGCGCTGAACGGCATGCCGGGCATCTTCTCCGCCCGCTGGTCGGGCAGGCACGGCGACGACCCGGCCAACCTCGCCCTGCTGCTCGCGCAGGTCTCCGACGTGCCCGAGGGTCACCGCGGCGCGCACTTCGCGTGCGCCGCCGCCCTGGCGCTGCCGTCGGGGCACGAGCGGGTCACCGAGGGAGCCCTGCACGGCGTGATCGTCGACGCCCCGCGCGGCACGAACGGCTTCGGCTACGACCCGATCTTCGTCCCGGAGGGCGAGAGCCGGACCACCGCCGAGCTGTCCGCCGCCGAGAAGGACGCCATCAGCCACCGGGGCCGCGCCTTCCGCGCGCTCGTCCCGATCCTGGCCGAGGAGATCGCCTGACCCTCGGGGTCCCGGTCGTGAGGACGGCCCATGAGATCCGGGAAGGACCGCCCTGTGCGATCCCCGGCAGGGAAGATCGTCCGGCCTGCGGGCCGGGGCCGGGGAGATCATCCGTTCCGTACGTAATCGGGGCGTAAGATCCGGCGGCCCGCCGAGGGCGTAGCGTCGGGGTATGCAGAGCAACAGGAGCATGCCCTCGTGGGCCGCGGCGCTGATCGGCCTGGTCTCCGGGACGGTCGCGGTGGGTTTCTCCCTGCTCGTCGCGGGCCTGGTGAACCCCTCCGCCTTCCCGGTCGTCGCGGTCGGCAACTCCGCCGTCGACCTCACCCCGGCGCCGCTCAAGGAATGGGCGATCCGCACGTTCGGCGAGAACGACAAGGTCGTCCTGATCGGCGGGATCCTGGTGGTGATGGCGCTCCTCGCCGCCCTGCTGGGAGTCGCCGCCGCCCGTGACGTCCGGTACGGCCTGGCCGGCCTGGCCGCGTTCGGCCTGCTCGGGGTCGCCGCCGTGCTGACCCGGCCCGGCGCGGGCGTGACCGACCTGCTGCCGACGGTGCTCGGCGTCGGCGCCGGCATGCTCGCCCTGCACCGGCTTCTGCGCCGCGCCCGGGTGTCCGCCGACGATCTCCACCACACCCTGCGGGAGAGCCCGCCCGAGCCCCGCCCGGAGCCCTCCCCGGCCCTGCGGACCGTCCCGGAGGCGACCGCACCGCTCTCCGCCACCGAGGGCCCGCTCCCGACCGGTGACCGGCCCGGCACCCCCGCCCCGCAGGCCACGGGCGCCTCCGCGCCTCCGGTCGCGGGCGCGTCCGTACCGCCGGTCATGCGGGCCGGGAACGATCTGCGCGCGTTCGACCGCCGCGGCCTGCTGACCGGCGTCCTCGGCGGCGTCGCCGTCGCCGGGGCCGCAGGGGCCGCCGGTCGCCTGTTCTCCGGCCGGGCCGAGGTGACCGCGGCGCGCAGCGACATCGCGCTGCCCAAGCCCGCCAAGCCCCTGGCCCCGCTGCCTGCCGGTGCCGACCTCAGGATCAAGGGCCTGTCGCCGTTCGTCACCCCGAACACCGACTTCTACCGGGTGGACACCGCCCTGGTCGTCCCCCAGGTGGACCCGAGGGACTGGACCCTCACGATCCACGGCCTGGTCGACCGGCCCGTCGAGCTCACCTTCGCCGACCTGATGAAGCGCGCCGTCACCGAGGCCGACGTCACGCTCTGCTGCGTCTCCAACGAGATCGGCGGCCCCTACATCGGCAACGCCCGCTGGCTGGGTGTCAGCCTCGCCGGGGTGCTGCGCGACGCGGGCGTCCAGAGCGGGGCGGACATGCTGCTCAGCACGTCGGCCGACGGCTGGACCGCCGGGACCCCGGCCGACGTCGTGATGGACGGCCGCGACGCCCTGCTGGCCTTCGCCATGAACGGCGAGGCGCTCCCGGTCGACCACGGCTTCCCGGTCCGGCAGGTCGTCCCGGGCCTGTACGGCTACGTCTCGGCCACCAAGTGGGTCACCGAGATCAAGGTCACCCGCTTCGACCGGGACGAGGGCTACTGGACGCCCCGGGGCTGGTCCGCCAGGGGGCCGATCAAGACCCAGTCCCGCATCGACCTGCCCGAGCCCGGCACGTCCGTCCCGGCCGGCCGGACCACCGTCGCGGGCGTCGCCTGGGCCCAGCACAAGGGCGTGGACGCCGTCGAGGTCCGTATCGACGAAGGGCCGTGGCGCCAGGCCCGCCTCGCCGAGGCCCCCACCGCCGACACCTGGCGCCAGTGGGTCCTCGACGACTGGGACGCCACCCCCGGCAGCCACACCATCGAGGTCCGCGCCACCGACGCCACCGGCTACACCCAGACCGCCGACCGTGCCCCCATCACCCCGGACGGCGCCACCGGCCGGCACACCGTCCGCGTGGAGGTCACCTGACCGCCTGACCGCCTGACCGGCTGACCGGCTGATCGGGACACCGGCGGGGTACCGGCCGTTGTCCCACGCCATGCCGGAGGCGGGGCCTGTAAATGGTCAACTCCTCGTCGCCCCGGTGAGCCCCGTCCTACGATCTGGCTCGCAGATGACGGGTGACGGGGGAGCCGTGAACGAGTGGAGTGTGCCCGCGGGGGTCTACAACCCCGTGGTGACCGCGGACGGGCAGCGGTGGCGGGACTTCGAGCTGGAGGTCCAGGTGTCGGCCGTGGTGGCGGCTCCGCGGGAGCGCGAACCGATGCGCTGGGGGCCGGCGCGGCTGGACCAGTGCCGGCCGTACGGGCTGGCGGGCGGGCTGGCCAGGCCGGACCCGCAGACCGAGGAGGACATGCTCAAGGCGGTCCCGGTCACCGATCAGGGCACCCCGCGGCGCTTCCCCGACCCGCGCGGCATGTGGATCAGGCTGATCAACGGGAGCGGGTCCGGTGACGACCCGTTCCGCGCCACCAACGCGATCGACTGCGCTTTGTCGGTGCTCTCCACCTGGTACGGCGTCCCCGCGGTGGCCGCACCCCGGAGACCCGAGTACGACCGGGTCGGCAAGCCGCTGCTCAGCGGCGAGGCCGGGGGAGTTGCCAGGGCGGAACGCTGGCTGGGGCAGCGCTTCCAGTACGTGGGGCAGGGCCGGCACTCCTACATCCCGATCGCGCAGGCGCTGCTGGCCGGAGGGCACGGCTCGGCCGCGCTGATCGTCAACCGCTGGCCGGCCGGGGGCAGCCACGCGTGGAACGCGGTCAACTTCGACGGCGAGGTGATCTGGATCGACGCGCAGCGGGGGCACATGGCGGTGGAGCCGCCGTACGAATCGGTGACCGGCGTGTTCTGCGTCGTGATCGACAGGGAGGGGCGGCGGCTGTGAACCCGGAGCAGGCCAGGGCGGTGGCGGAGGAGTACTTCAGCGGGGTCCGTGGCACGGGCGCCAACTCCGACATCCGTATTTATGCCTTCAAAGAGGGCTATGTCGCCTGGGCGAACGAGCCGGAGCCGGACGATCCCGGCGTGCTGCCCGACACCGTGGGCGCCGGGTGCGTGGTCATCGACAAGGCCACCGGAGAGATCGTCATCCGGCCGCTGCTCAACCCCGAGACCGTGGCCGAGCAGTGGCCGGGACGCCGCCCCCGATAGGAGACGTCCCGGCCGTACCCGCCTGTCACCCGGCCCACTCTTGTCCGGCTCCCGTCCGGTTCTGCCGGGACGTGCCGGACCGGCCCGGGGTCAGCCGCTCGCGAGCGAGCCCACCACCGAGGCGCGGGCCGCGCGCCGGGCGGGCAGCACCGCGGCCACCACCCCGGCCAGCCCGGACAGCGCCACGAACGCCAGGATCTGCCCCACCGGCAGCCGGAACAGGACGTTCGTGGTCATCGTCTGCGCCGCGGCCCAGCCGAACACGACGCCTAGCGCCACACCCACCAGCGCCCCGATCAGGCCCAGGACCAGCGCCTCGACCGAGAGCATCCGCCGCAGCTGCGGCCGGGTCAGGCCGAGCGCCCGCAGCAGCGCCGACTCGCGGGTGCGCTCGTGCACCGAGAGCGAGAGCGTGTTCGCGATGCCCAGCAGGGAGATGAGCACGGCCAGGCCCAGCAGGCCCGTGATGATCATCAGCATCATGTCGAGCGTCTCGTCGAACTCGCCCCGCACCTCGGTCGAGCTGATCACCTTCGCCGTCGGGTACGCCCGGGTCGCCGCCTCGACCACCGCGAGGGCCTTGTCGGGGTTCACGCCGTCCCGGTAGTTGACCATCACCCGGGAGTCGTCGATCCCCGGGAAGTAACGGTCGAACTCCCCGGCCGGCACCGTCACGTCGAACAGGTTCGACTCCGCGCCGGACACTCCCGCGATCGTCAGGGCGACCGGGCCGGCCTCCTTCGTCCGTACGGTGATCCGGCTCCCGACGCCGACCTTGAGGCGCTTGGCGAGGTGCTCGGCGACGAACGCGGTCCCCGGTGTGAGCCGGTCGATCGAGCCCGCGTCGAGCTTCGGGGCGAACCCCGGGGCCGGGGTGAACGTGCCCACCTGGTACGTGCCGTCCCTGGACTCCAGGGGGGCGGTGGTCGAGCGGAACGCGACGACCGAGGCGAACTCCGGCCGGACGCGCAGCTCGTCGGCGATCGAACGGGGCAGGACCGAATCGCGTCCCTGGCTCTGCACCATGTAGTCGACGGGGAACTGCTCGTCGAGCTGCTGGGTGTACGTCGCCCGCACGGTGCCGGTGACGACCGAGATGACCGTCATCAGCGTCACGCCCACGGTGAGCGCCACCGTGGTGGTCGCCGACCGCTTCGGGTTGCGCCGGGAGTTGTCCAGGGCGAGCCTGCCGGGCACGCCGAAGAGCTTGGCCGGGACCCACCCGGCGAAGGTGGAGAGCGGCCTGACGATCACCGGGCCCAAGACCAGCACGCCCAGGAACACCAGCGAGGCGCCCGTCATGACCACGAGGAGCGCGGTCTGGCCCGGGTCCATCGTCACCGCCAACGTCATCACCGCCGCCCCCGCGACCAGCAGCAGCGTCGCGGAGACCGTCCGGAGCACACCGGCCCGGAAGGCGGGCTCCTCCACCTGGGCGCCCAGGGCGGCGACGGGCGCCACCCGCGTCGCCGTCCGGGCGGGCAGCAGGGCCGCGCCGACCGTCACGACCAGGCCGACGACCAGGCCCAGCACGATCGTGCGCGGCGCCAGTGAGGCGCTCGTCATGGGCAGCGGCGCGTCGACCGCGGCGAGCACGGCCAGTGCTCCGGTGCCCAGACCGTAGCCGAGCAGCAGGCCCATCACCGACGAGAGCAGGCCGACCACGGCCGACTCCAGCAGGATCGAGCCGAAGACCTGGCCGCGGGTGGCGCCGATGCACCGCAGCAGCGCCATCTCCCGGGTCCGCTGCACCACCAGGATGGTGAAGGTGTTGTAGATGACCAGCGCGGCCACGAACATCGCCACCACGCCGAACATCAGCAGCCCCACGCCGATGATCTCGTTGTCGCCGCCGTTGGCCCTGGCCAGGTCCGCGGCGTAGGTCTCACCGGTCTTGACCAGGTGGCCCTCTCCGGCCGCCGCGGAGACCAGGGCGCGCAGCCTCTCCTGGGAGATCCCCTCGGCGACGACGTCGACCTCGACGAACCCCCGTGCCCCGGTCATCTCGCGGGCCGTGGCGGTGGTGTAGCCCACCGCCCCCATGTACCCGATCTCCTGGTCCAGGCCGCCGTCGAACAGTCCCACCAGGGCGAACGTGTGCCGGGCGTCGCCGGCGTCCAGCACGGTGACGGTGTCGCCGACCCGGAACCCCCGCTTCCTGGCGGTGCCCTCGTCGAGCACGGCCTCCCGCCCGTTGCGCGGGACCCGCCCCTCGACGACGGCGGTACGGTTCAGCGTCCCCTCGGGGAGCGAGATCCCCAGCGTCGGGTAGTCACCGGCGGCCTTGCCGTCCTTGCCGATCAGGGCGGACGTCCCCCGCACCAGTCCCTGGGCGTCGGTGACGCCGTCCGTGGCGCGGATCCTCTTCAGGGTCGCGTCGGAGACGAGCGCCTCCTCGTCGCCCTTGGCGGTCGCGGGGAGGACGGCGACGTCCAGCCGGTCGGCCGCCGCGGAGAACCTCTGGGTGTAGCCCGCGTCGATGGTGTCGGTCAGCACGAACGTGCCGGCGATGAACCCCACGCCCAGCGCGATCGCCAGCGCCGTCAGCGCCAGGCGCAGCCGGTGCGCGCGCAGTCCGGCCAGCGTGGTCCTCAGCACCTCACGCCTCCAGCTTCATCAGCGTGTCCAGCACCGACTGCGGCGTCGGCCCGGCCAGCTCGTCGACCAGCAGGCCGTCCCGCAGGAAGATCACCCGGTCGGCGTAGGAGGCGGCCACCGGGTCGTGGGTGACCATCACGATCGTCTGGTCGAGCTCGCGTACCGACGTGCGCAGGAACGACAGCACCTCGGCGCCGCTGCGCGAGTCGAGGTTGCCGGTGGGCTCGTCGGCGAAGATGACCTGTGGTGCGCTGATCAGGGCGCGGGCGACCGCGACGCGCTGCTGCTGCCCGCCCGAGAGCTCCGACGGCCGGTGCCCCAGCCGGTCGCGCAGGCCCACGGTCTCCACCACCTGGTCGAACAGGACGGGGTCGGCGAGCCGCCCGGCGATGTCCAGCGGCAGCCGGATGTTCTGCTCGGCCGTGAGCGTCGGCAGCAGGTTGAACGCCTGGAAGATGAAGCCGATCCGCTCGCGGCGGAGCAGGGTGAGCTTCTTGTCGTCGAGCCCGGTGAGCTCCACGTCCCCGACGCACACCTGCCCGCCGCTCACCGTGTCCAGACCGGCCAGGCAGTGCATCAGCGTGGACTTGCCCGACCCCGACGGCCCCATGATGGCGGTGAAGGCGCCCGTGGAGAACGTGACGTCCACACCCCGCAGCGCGTGCACGGCGGTGTCCCCCCGGCCGTACACCTTGGTCAGGCCCCTGGCCGTCACGGCCGGTGTCACGCCTCTTCGGGTGCCCCGCGCGCCGGCCTCTCCGGTGATGGTCATGTCAGCTCTCCTCGACGACGTACGACGTTATGACACGGAAGACGCTATTGACCTGGAAGAACGGTTCCATCAGGCATTAGGCCCGACCTGCGGTCATGCGGGGGGCACCCGGGGGAGGAGCGGCGCCACTTTCGTCGTACCGCGGCCTCGGCCGTTCGGCCGAGGCGCGCGAGGCGGCCGGGGCGACCGGGACGGGCAGGGCAGGACCGAGGTGATCGGGACGGCAGGGGAGGGGGAGGCCGGGCCGGGGCGAGCCGGGGCGATCGGGACGGGCACGGCAGGGCCGAGACGATCGGGACGGCAGGGGGCCGGGCCGGGGGCGATCAGGGCGGGCAGGAGCAGGGCAAGGAGGGCAGGGCAGGACCGGGGTCAGTCGGCCGAGCGCGGGGTCACCAGGCCGGACTCGTAGGCGTAGACGATCACCTGTGCCCGGTCCCGCAGGTTCAGTTTGGCCAGTACCCGGCCCAGGTGCGTCTTGACCGTCGCCTCCGCCAGCTGCAACCGGCCGGCGATCTCCGTGTTCGACAGCCCTCTGGCCACCAGCACCAGCACCTCCCGCTCCCGCGCGGTCACCCCGGCCAGCGCCGTCGGTTCCGCCGTCCCGGCCGGGCCCGCCGCCGGAAGGTGCACGACGAAACGCTCCAGCAACCGCCGCGTCGTGCTGGGCGCCACCACCGCGTCCCCGCTGTGCACCGAGCGGATCGCGCTCACCAGGTCCGAGGGGGGCACGTCCTTGAGCAGGAACCCCGACGCGCCCGCCTTCAACGCCGCGAACGCGTACTCGTCCAGGTCGAACGTGGTCAGGATCAGCACCCGAGGCCCCGTGGGCACCGAGCAGATCAGGCGCGTGGCCTCCACCCCGTCCATGACCGGCATCCGCACGTCCATCAGCACCACGTCGACCGCGACCCTCCGGGTGGCCTCCACCGCCTCCGCGCCGTTGCCGGCCTCCGCGACGATCTCGACGTCGGGGTGGGAACCGAGCACCATCCGGAACCCGGTACGGAGCAGTTCCTGGTCGTCGACCAGCATGACCCTGATCACCTGGTCGCTCACCGCCCGCCACCCGCGCCGCCACCCGCGCCGCCACCCGTGCCGCCGCCCAGCGGACGATCCCGCCCGACCGCCGGACGGCGACCCGGGCCGTCGCCCCGGCCGCCTCCCGCGCCGTGCCCTCCCGCGCCGTGCTCTCCGCCGTGCCCCCTCATGCCGCCTGCTCCGCCCCGGCTCCGATCGGCAGCCGCGCCACCACCCGGAACCCGCCGCCCGCCTCGGGCCGGGCCTCCAGGCTCCCGCCGAACATCGCCACCCGCTCGCGCATCCCCACCAGGCCGTGCCCGCCCTCGCGTTCGGGCGCGGAGGCGCCGCGGCCGTCGTCGGTCACCCGCAGCAGCAGCTCCCGCACGCCGTACTCCATCTCGACCCAGGCCCTGCTGGCCGGGCCGCCGTGCTTGAGGGTGTTGGTCAGCGCCTCCTGGACGATCCGGTAGACCGTGAGCTGTTCCCCCTCGGGAAGCTCCCTGGGGACGCCGGAGACCCGCAGGTCCACCGGCAGGCCGGACGCCCGCACCTGCGCCACCAGCTCGTTCAGCTGCGACAGGCTCGGCTGCGGCGCGTACTCCCCCTGCACGCCGTCGTCCCGCAGCACCCCCACCATCCGCCGCATCTCCGCCAGCGCCCTGCGCCCGGTGGCCGAGACCGCCTGCATCGCCTGGCGCGCCTGCTCGGCGTCGTGGCCGATCACATGGTTGGCCCCGTCGGCCTGGACGATCATCACGCTCACGTTGTGCGCGACCACGTCGTGCAGCTCGCGGGCGATCCGGGCCCGCTCCGCCGCGGCGGCCAGCCTGGCCTGCTGGTCACGCTCCCGCTCGGCCCGCTCGGCCCGCTCCTCCAGCCCCTCCAGATAGCGGCGCCGGGTGTTGGCGTAGATCCCTCCCATCCAGACCGTGCCCGAGAACGCCGACGCGGACGCGAAGGCGGCTCCGAACGCGGCCTCCGAGGGCGGCGACTGGAGGAACGCCAGGAGCAGCCCCAGCTCCACCACCAGGCCCGCCCCGACCGCCCAGCGCAACGAACGCCGTGACGCCACCCCGTACAGGGCGATGAGCACCGAGACGTTGAAGAACAGCGGCTGCACCCCGAGCAGCCACTGCAGGAAGCAGGTCATCGAGATGATCGTGAAGACCGTGAGCGGGCGCTCGCGCAGCCAGAACAGCGGCGCGAACAGCAGGACCCCCAGCCCCGCGAACCACCACACGTCCAGGCCCGCCCCCTCCCAGGCGGTGCTCCCGACGCCCGCGGACATCACGTTCTGCAGGGAGAACAGCAGGAACGGGACCAGCCAGAGGGCATCGGTGATCCTGGGATGGCGCCTGCTCCAGGCGCGTAGTCTGCCGAACACACCACCACGATACGTACGGCCCGATCCCCGCCCTTCCCCCTGAGGGGGGAACCCGGCGTACGACCCAGGTCGCAGACCCGGCACCGCTTACACCGGCCTTACGGCCGCTACGGCACGATGGTTTCCGGGAGCACCTTCCGGGGTGAGTAAAGGGAGCAGTTTGTGGTGACAAGTCACAACGGCGACAGGTCGCGCGGTCATGAGGACGGACCGCGCGACCTTTCGTTTTTCCCTTTTGGGACCGTTTCGCGATAACGAATTCCGGGGCGACGTCGTCACACCCGTGCCGGTCGATTTCGCCTCGGCGGAATGAACGTGATTCTTCTGTAGGGCCGTCGGGATTCGAACCCGAACTGGCACGGACCTAAACCGTGTGTCTCTGCCATTGGACTACGGCCCCTTGACGCTCCCGCGGAATTCCCGTTCCCGTGAACGACGGACCGGGCGGACGAGACGCGGGTCTTCTTTTCTGTTGTCGAGCCGGTCGCCATTGATGTGACCGCCGTGCGATACCGATGCCCGGCCCCGCCGGACGTCCCCGATCCTACATCCCGGCCGCCCGTACGGCATCCCGATTGTGATCAGGTGCCCTCTGAGCTGACCGGAAACCGGCCGGGGCCTCCCTCGGGGCGTATCCCGGGAACCCCTTTCGGGCGACGGCGCCGCGACGGGGGTTTCGCCGGACGGGGATGGCCTCCGAAAGCGGGACGTGTCATTGCTAAACGCTTCGGCGGGCGTCCGCCGAGGACAATGCGCGCCGCTCGCGACGACGATGCCCGGTCGGGGCGGGACACGGGCGACGCGGGAGAGGACGGCCGTCTTCGCGGGCGTTTCCGGGGCGCGTTCCCGTGCGCAGGGCACGCCCGGGAAAGGAAACGCGCGCGGCGACTTCCGGGGTGCACCCGCGTTTCCTCGCCGCGTTCCCGCGCCCGTGTTCCCGTTCCCGCGCCCGTCTTTCCGTGCCCGCGTTCCCACGCCCACGCTCCCGTGCTCCTGTGCGCGTGTCCCGGTGAACGGCCGCGGGAGCCCTCAGCCGAGGCCGAGCTCGCGGCGCAGGCGGGCCACGTGGCCGGTCGCCTTCACGTTGTAGAGGGCCTTCTCGATCTTGCCGTCGGCGTCGATGACGAAGGTGGAGCGGATGACCCCCATGGTGGTCTTCCCGTACATCGTCTTCTCGCCGTAGACGTCGTAGGCCCTGTGCACCTCCAGGCCGGGGTCCGACAGGAGCGGGAAGGTCAGGGCGTCGTGCTCGGCGAACTTCGCGAGCTTGGCCGGGGTGTCCTTCGACACGCCGAGGACGGCGACCCCGGCCGAGGTCAGGGAGTCGAGGCTGTCGCGGAAGTCGCAGGCCTGCTTGGTGCAGCCCGGGGTCATCGCGGCGGGGTAGAAGTAGAGGATGACGCGCCTGCCGCGGTAGGTCTCCAGCGACACGGTGGTGCCGTCGGCGGCGGGAAGCGTGAAGTCCGGGGCGGCGTCGCCCGGCTCGAGTTTCATGGTGTTCCTCCGAGGAATGGTTCCCGGGTCAACTTACCGGCCTGCCCGAAGTGCCGCGGGTGGACCGGACCTGACAGACTGATCGACATCGAGGTGTAGGGGAGGATAGCCATGGCGGACACCGATCCCGCGGAATTGGAACGGCAGATCGAGCGCACGCGCGCGGAGTTGGCCCAGACGGTGGACGCCATCGCGGACCGGGTGAGCCCGAAGCGGGTCGCGGAACGTGGCGTGGCCAAGGTCAGGGCGAACGCGGAGCACCTGGTCGCCCAGGTCGGTGACCTGGTGGGCGGTGTCGCCGGGCCCAAGCCGGTGCGGGCCGCCGGTGAGCCGGACGACCTGTGGGAGGACGACCGGCCGGACCTGGCGCCGGTCCTGATCGGCGTGGGAGCGGTGCTGGCGCTCGGCGCGATGGTCATGCTGTGGAGACGGCGCCACCGGTAAGGCGCCACGGGTAAGGCGCCACCGGTAGGGCGTCGCGGAAGGCACCCAAGGCGTCCCGGCAGGCCGCCACCGGCCAAGGCGCGGTCCCGGCGCGGGAGGCCGGGGCCGCAGGTCAGAGAAAGGCGTGACCCTCGCCCCGGTAGGTGGGGACCTCGTCCACGATCTCGTCCCCCTCGATCAGGTGCAGGCCGGTGAAGCGCTCGCAGAGCTCGCCGGCCTTGGCGTGCCGGAACCACACCCGGTCACCGGGACGCAGGTCCTCGGCGGCCTGGCCGATCAGGGGGGTCTGCACCTCGCCCGCCCCCTCGTCCGGGTCGTAGCGCAGCCCGCACGGCAGGTAGGGCTGGGGCAGGCGGTCGGCGCCGGGGGAACCGGAGGCGGTGTAGCCGCCGCCGAGGACGGTGACCACCCCCGGGGACGGGCGGCGCACCACCGGCAGGGCGAACAGCGCGGCGGGCCGGCCGGTGAAGCCGCGGTAGAAGTCGAACAGCCGGGGATGGAAGAAGCCGGAGCCCGCGGCGATCTCGGTGACGGCCCGTTCCCGGGTGGTCTTCTCGATGCTGCCGGTGCCGCCGCCGTTGACGAACTCCAGGTCGCTGATCTGCCGTACGGCCTGGACGATCCGGCCCCTGCGCGTGATCAGCTCGCGCCGGGAGCGGGCCTGCATCCAGCGGACGGCCCGGGTGCGGACCGACCTGCCGGGAAGGTCGTCCCCGACCCCGGCGATCTGCGCCTCGTACGCCATCAGGCCCACCAGGCGGAAGCCCGGCCGTTTCGCGATCTCGGTGGCCAGGTCGGCGGCCTGGACGGCGTCCCGGACGGGGGAGCGGCGGACGCCCGCCCGGAACCGGCCGCCGAAGGCGAGGTAGCCCGCGTCGACGTCCAGGCAGAGGCGGATCTCCTGGCGGTCGCGGACACCGGCGACGGCGGACTCGACGAGGTCCAGCTGCTCGGCCCGGTCCACCATGACGGTGATCTCCTGGGCGGCGCGGGGGGTGGCGGCCAGCTCGGCGAGCGCGGCGCGGTCGGCGGTGGGGTAGGCGACCAGGACGTCCCGCATCCCGGTGGAGACCAGCCAGAGGGCCTCGGGAAGGGTGAAGGCCATGATCCCGTCGAAGCCGTCCATGGCGAGGATCCGTTCGAGCAGGGCCCGGGAACGGACGGACTTGCTGGCGACCCTGATCGGCTTGCCCGCGGCCCGCCGGACCATCGCGGCCGCGTTGGCGCGCAGGGCGGGCAGGTCGACGACGGCGAAGGGGGGATCGAGGTGGGCGGTGGCCCGGTCGTAGCGCTGGCGGTCGTCCATGTCCGCAGGATAACCCGGCCGCATCGAATATGAGTCATATTCACATTGCTTCGCGGGACGGTCAACGCTCCCGCCGGTGACAGCACAAGATCGGGCAAGTGGGCGGGGGAGGCTCCGCTCGGGGTGCCGGGGACGCGTACACCTGAACGAATGACGACTACTCTCCAGGACATCCTGGCGGGCTCGGGAAGCGGTGGCGGCTCGGGGAGCGGCGGGTCGGGAGGTGGCGGCTCGGCGGGCAAGGCCGCGGGCGAGCAGTTCCAGGAGGTCCGCCGCAGGTCGCTGCGGCTGCTGCGGCCGGGCAGGACCCCGGCGGGCGTCCCGGTGGCCCTGGCGGTGTCCGTCCTGTTGTCGGCGGCGGCCTCGACGACGGTGGGCCTGCTGATGGAGTCACCGGTCGCGCGGGAGCCCTACCGCCTGCTCGTCGACGGCGCGGGCTCGTGGAGATGGTCCGATCCCGCCGTCTTCGCGGTCGCGGTGCTCGCCGTGCTGGCGGGCGCGACGATGCTCGCGCTCGCCGCCCTGCCGGGACGGCCCCGGCTGGTCCCGCTGGAGCCGGGCGATCCGCACCTGGTCATCGGCATCACCCGCTCCGGGCTCCGCCGTACGCTGCGCGAGGCCGCCGAGTCGGTGGAGGAGGTGAACCGGGCGCGGGTCCGGCTCGCCTCGCGGATCGTCGAGGTCACGGTCTTCACCGACGCCGAGCGGACCGGGCCGGTCCTGCGCCGGGTGGGCACCGCGGTGGGCGACCGCCTGGCGGGCCTGGGCTCGATGTACGGCGGCGACGTCATGGTGCGCCTGTGCAGGCGGAGGGGCCGATGAGGCCGTACACGGGGAACCGGATCGGCCTGGCCGTCACCGGCACCGTGCTCGGCTGCACCGGGCTGTACGCCTTCCTGCGGGGCCGCGGCGACCTCCCCGGCCACCGGCCGGACACCCGGCTCGTGCACCGCGGCCTCCCGGGGTGGCTGGCCGAGCATCCCTGGCAGGGCTGGACGGCCGCGCTGGTCCTGACGGTGCTGGCGGTCCTGGCGGTGCGGTGGCTGCTACACGCCCTGGGACGGGGGCGGTGCGGCAGGCGGGCCGGGACGGGGACGGCCGTGCTCGCCGTTGCCCTTAAAGAAGTCGAAGGGCTCACCCGGGTCGGGGTCAGGCATGTACGGGACGAGCGGCTGCGCGTCACGGTGGGCTGCGCTCCAGGGACCGATGTCGGCAAGCTGGTGGCGCGGCTCAACCGGGACGCCGTGGGGAAGGTCCGACGGGCGCTCGGGGAGGTAGAACTCGGCGTGCTGGTGCGGCTGCACGTCCGGCGTCGCTGACCCGCCGTAGCCGCCCTGCCGCCCGAAGAGCGGCATCCCGGCCGCGCCGTCGTGACGCGGCGCACGGTCCTGCGGGTCGGGGACGGGGCTGGCGTACACGGGCCGCCCGGACGCCCAGCGGTGGTCCTCCTCGGTCTGTCCGTACGACGGCTCCCCGCCGGGTTCCCGGTAGTGATCGTCCGGCGGGTCGTCCGCAGGGCCGTCCACGGGGTCGCCGGACGGACCGCCGTCCCCGGGACGCGCCTCGTCCAGGACGCGCGCCTCGTGCCGCCGGGAACCGAAGGCGAGCCCGGCGGCCAGGCAGACCAGCGGGAGTGCGGGGACGACGTAGCGGTGGTCGAAGGCCGCGATGAAGGGGGGCAGCACCAGCAGCACGGTCCCGGCCGCCCACGGCAGCAGCACCGCGCCGCCGAACCGGCGCAGCCGCATCAGCACGCCGACCAGCCCGATCAGGCAGATGACCGCGAGGTAGGGCCCCCGCACGTAGCCGTACTCCTGGTAGCCGCGCAGCAGCCCCGCGTACGGCTCGACCAGGACGGGGGCCCCGGAGGCGCCCTGGTAGGCCGTGGTCAGCTCCTCGGCGGTCCTGCCCTGTGAGGCGGTCCCGGCGGGGAAGGGCCGGGCGGTGTCGGGGAAGACGTAGGCGCTCTGCGGCCCGGGGGTCGGGTAGACGCGCCGCGTCCAGTCGAAGATGTGGGCCACGTCCTGAAGGCCGGTCCGCAGGAAGTCCACCGGCTGGGCCGTGATGGCCCGGGTCGCGAAGGCCCCGGCGAGGGCGTCGCGCTCGGCCCAGCTCCCCTTGATCCTGTTCAGCGGGGAGTCGCCGTCCCAGATGTAGACCGGTGGAGCCTTGCGCGCCCCCGCGGGCTCGACCGGGCACAGGGCCGCCTCGGGGCCGGGGGGCCGGATGACGGAGCAGTCGGCGAAGGTCATCGTCCGCGCCCACAGGAACGCGTTCCCCCGGGTCAGCCCGTAGGTCCCGTGCTCGGACGCGAACCAGGCCGCGTACCCGCCCAGGCCGATCGCGGCGGTCAGCGTGGCCGCGACGACCGCCCGCCACCCGGCGCGGCGGACGAGCAGGCAGACCAGGACGACGGCGATCAGGGGCAGCCCGACGGTCCGGGTGACGGTCGCCGCCGCCAGCAGCGCGCCGGCCAGCGCCGCGACCCACGTCGCCGGGCGCCGCCGCCACAGCAGCAGCGTCACCGCCAGCACCGCCAGGAACTGGAAGAGCAGGTCGGCCATGACGAGGTGCTCGAGCTGGACCTGGTGGACGTCCAGCAGCGCGGGCAGCGCGGCCAGCGTCGCCCCCCCACCCCGGCAGCCCGCCCAGCCTGCGCAGCAGCAGGTAGACGCAGACCGCCACGGCCAGCCCGAGGAGGTGCTGCAGCACGACCACGGCCTGGACGCTGGAGAGCGGCTTGAGGATCCACAGGAACAGTGCGTACCCGGCGGGGCGTGACTCCAGGGGGCGCGGGGAGAGCCCGGCGTTCAGGTAGACGAAGGAGTCGGCCCAGAACCACAGGGCCGGGCGGTAGCCGAGCACGGCCAGCGCGCGCAGCCCGCCACCGGCCAGCAGGGCGAGCGCGAAGACCCAGTGCGAGGCCAGGAAGCGCAGCGTACGCCGGCCACGGGAGGGGGCGGCCGGGCCGGGACGGCGGGAAGGGCTCACCGCGTGCGTTCCCGTCCCCACCACGACCTCCCGAGTCCTGCGGCTGAGGCCACCCAGCATAGGCGCGGGATCACGGCCTCCCGTCCGGGATACGAGATTTGGTGTCGATCGGGCCATATGTCGCGCCGGCCCCGGGTCAGCACTCGATGACGTTCACCGCGAGCCCGCCGCGGCTGGTCTCCTTGTACTTGTCGAGCATGTCGCGTCCGGTGTCGCGCATCGTCTTGATGGCCTTGTCCAGCGAGACGAAGTGGCGGCCGTCGCCGCGCAGCGCCATCCGGGCCGCGGCGATGGCCTTGATCGAGGCCAGCGCGTTGCGCTCGATGCACGGGATCTGCACCAGCCCGCCGATCGGGTCGCAGGTCAGCCCCAGGTTGTGCTCGATGCCGATCTCGGCGGCGTTCTCCACCTGCTCGGGGGTGCCGCCCATCACCTCGGTGAGCCCGGCGGCGGCCATCGAGCAGGCCGAGCCGACCTCGCCCTGGCAGCCGACCTCGGCGCCGGAGATCGAGGCGTTCTCCTTGAACAGCACACCGACCGCCCCCGCGGTCAGCAGGAAGCGGATCACGCCCTCGTCGTCGGCGTCGGGCGTGAAGCGGTCGTAGTAGGTGAGGACCGCGGGGATGATGCCGGCGGCGCCGTTGGTGGGGGCGGTGACGATCCGGCCGCCCGCGGCGTTCTCCTCGTTGACGGCCAGCGCGAACAGCGAGACCCAGTCCATGGTCTGCAGCGAGTCCTTCTCCTGCGTCTCGCTCCGCAGCTGCCGGTGGAGCTGGTGGGCGCGGCGGCGCACCTTCAGGCCGCCGGGCAGCACGCCCTCCTTGCCGATGCCCCGGTTCACGCACTCGGTCATGACCCGCCACAGCACGAGCAGCCGCTCGCGGATCTCGGCCTCGCTGCGGCCGAAGGCCTGCTCGTTCTCCAGCATCAGCCCCGAGATCGACAGCCCGGTCTCGGCGCACTGGGCGAGCAGCTCGGCGGCCGTGCCGAACGGGTACGGGACGACCGTGTCGTCGGGCTTGATCCGGTCGGCGCCGGTGGCGTTCTCGTCGACCACGAAGCCGCCGCCCACCGAGTAGTAGACCCGCTCGCGCAGCGTCTCGCCGGACTCCGCCAGCGCGGTGAAGCGCATGCCGTTCGGATGGCCGGGCAGGGAGATCTTGCGTTCGAAGACGAGGTCCTCGCCGATGACGAACGGGATCTCGCGGGAGCCGTGGAGGGAGACCGTGCCGGACCCGCGCATGGCGGCCAGCCGCTCGTCCACGGTGTCGACGTCGACCAGTTCGGGCTTCTCGCCGGACAGGCCGAGCAGCACGGCCTTGTCGCTGCCGTGTCCCTTGCCGGTCAGCCCGAGCGAGCCGTACAGGATGACGCTCACCCGGGCGGTCTTCTCCAGGAGGCCGTCGCGGTGCAGGCCGCGGGCGAACCTGTGGGCCGCGGCCATCGGGCCGCCCGTGTGCGAGCTGGACGGGCCGATTCCGATCTTGAAGAGATCGAAGACGCTGATCGTCATCTGAATCCTTCCAGCGAGGGCGGCCACGCGCGCCCGGGGACGCGCGTGGCCCGGGTACCGGTGAGCCGGAGGCTCAGGACTCACCCGAGGTGAGCGAGGTGTACTCCTCCGGCGACAGCAGGTCGTCGGCGGGGCCCTCCAGGCGGATGCGGAACAGCCAGCCCTCCCCGTAGGGGTCGCCGTTGACCAGGGAGGGGTCGTCCACGACGGTCTGGTTGACCTCGACGACCTCACCGCCGACCGGCGCGAAGATGTCGCTCACCGACTTGGTCGACTCCACCTCGCCGACGGTGTCGCCGGCGGCGACCGTGCTGCCGACCTCGGGGAGGATCTGCACGTAGACCACGTCCCCCAGCGCCTCGGCCGCGTAGGCGGTGATCCCCACGGTGAGGGTCAGGCCGTCATCCACTCCGGAGACCCACTCGTGTTCCTTGGTGTAGTGCAGGTCCTCGGGAATGCTGCTCATTTTGTCCTCCTGTAGAAAGGCAGTGCGACGACCTCGACCGGTTCGCGGCTGCCCCGGATGTCGACGGCCAGTCCCGACGCCAGGCCGTTGTCCACGTAGGCCATGGCGATGGGCCTGCCCAGCGACTGCGAGGGAGCCCCGCTGGTGACCTCCCCGACGACCGTGCCGTCGGCGGCGACCACCACCGGGTACCCGTGCCGGGGCACCCTGCGGCCGCTCGTGACCAGGCCGACCAGGCGGCGGCCCGGCGGGACGTCCCTGAGGGGTTCGAGGGCGGCCCGGCCGACGAAGTCGCCCGGCTTGTCAAACCTCACCACACGGCCCAGCCCGGCGTCGAACGGAGTCAGGTCGGCCGACAACTCGTTGCCGTAGAGCGGCATGCCCGCCTCCAGCCGGAGGGTGTCGCGCGCGGACAGGCCCGCCGGGACCAGCCCGTGCGGCGCGCCCGCCTCGCTGAGGGCGCACCAGATCGCCTCGGCGTCCTCGGCCGCGACGAACAGCTCGAACCCGTCCTCGCCGGTGTACCCGGTACGGGCGATGAGGGCCTCGTGGCCCGCGACCACGGCGGGCAGGCCCGCGTAGTACTTCAGCCCGTCCAGGTCGGCCTCGGTGAGACCGGCCAGGATCTCCGCCGAGCGCGGGCCCTGGATCGCGACCAGCGCGTACCGCTCGGAACGGTCGTCGACCGCGGCGTCGAAGCCCTTGGCGCGGCCGGTCAGCTCGGCGGCCACCCGCGGGTAGTTGGACGCGTTGGCGACCACCATGAACTCGGCGGGGGCCAGCCGGTAGACGATCAGGTCGTCCAGCACGCCGCCCCCGGCGTCGACGATCATCGTGTAGCGGGCACGGCCGGGCTCCAGCGCGGACAGGTGGCCGACCAGCGCGTAGTCGAGGGCCTCGGCGGCCTGCGGGCCGGTCACGAAGATCTCGCCCATGTGGGAGAGGTCGAACAGGCCGGCCGCCCGGCGGACCGCGTTGTGCTCGGTGGACTCACTGCCGTAGCGGAGCGGCATCAGCCAGCCCGCGAAGTCGGTCAGCGTCGCGCCAAGGGCCTCGTGGACGCCGCGCAACGGCGTAGGTCGGGACATGTGCGCACCTCAGGCAGGGGACAGATGAGATCATCCTCCCCCTCTGTCATGGGTGCCTGAGAGTTTCATCCGGTTTTTGCCGGACTTTCACCTTCGGCGAGGCCACGGGGCCTGCTTTCCAGAGAGCACCTACCCGCACGGTCCTTTGCCTTGAGAGGTTCGCGGGGAGGGCTTGCTCCTTCAGGGGTCCTGGCCTGGATGTCAGGACGCTCTCCCGCACGGGATTCATCGGTGTCACCGCCAGCCTAACCGCCCGCACCGGCCGAGCGGAATCCCCCGCCGCCCTCGCCGGCCTCGCCAGTGGGCTCGGCCCGGAGGCCGGTCAGGGGGAGGTGTGCCGGACCAGGGCCTCGAACAGGGCCGACTCGTCGTCGGCCTCGGGGTGCCACTGGACGGCGACGGCGAACGGGTGCTCGTCCAGCTCCACGGCCTCGATCGTGCCGTCCTCGGCGTGGGCGGTCACGGTCAGGCCCTCGCCCGGCCGGTCCAGGGCCTGGTGGTGGTAGTGGGCCACGTCCACCGTCTCGGTGCCGAAGATCTTCGAGGTCCGGCTGCCGGGGGCCAGGCGCACCGGCATCCTGCCGTGGCTCCCGGGGGCCGGGGCGTGCCCGGAGTGACCGACCACGTCGGGCAGGTGCTGGTGCAGGGTGCCGCCCAGGGCGATGTTCAGGATCTGCATGCCCCGGCAGACGCCCAGGAAGGGCAGCCCCCGCTCCAGCGCCGCCCGGACCAGGCCCAGCTCGGCGTCGTCGCGGAACGGCCGGACGTATCCGGTCCTCGGGTGCGGCTCCTGCCCGTACCGCTCCGGGCCGACGTCACCGCCACCGGCCAGGATCAGCCCGTCCAGCCGCTCCACCAGCGGCGCGGGGTCACCGGCCGGGGGCACGATCACCGGCTGCCCGCCCGCGCGGGCCACATGGTCGACGTAGTCGTAGGGCAGCAGCGCCGTCGTCACCTCCCAGACGGTGAACCGGGCGGGCTCGACGTAGCAGGTGATGCCGATGACGGGACGGGACATGATCTCTTGCCTTGCCTTGCTCTCAAGGGAGCCGGGCCCGGTGGCTCCGGGCCCGGCAGGGACTCCCCTACAGCGGGGTGACGTACGCGCCGGAGATGCCTCCGTCCACCAGGAACTCCGAGCCGGTGATGAAGCTGGCGTCGTCCGAGGCCAGGAACGCCACCGCGGCGGCGATCTCCGACGCCTCGGCGAAGCGCCCCAGCGGGACGTGCACCAGGCGGCGCTGGGCCCGCTCGGGGTCCTTGGCGAACAGCTCCCGCAGCAGCGGCGTGTTCACCGGCCCCGGGCAGAGCGCGTTGACCCGGATGCCCTCGCGGGCGAACTGCACGCCCAGCTCGCGCGACATGGCCAGCACCCCGCCCTTGGAGGCGGTGTAGGAGATCTGGCTGGTCGCCGAGCCCATCACGGCCACGAACGAGGCCGTGTTGACGATCGAGCCCTTGCCCTGGCGCCGCATGTACGGGATGACGTGCTTGCAGCACAGGTAGACCGAGGTGAGGTTGACCTCCTGGACCCGGCGCCAGGCGTCGATGCCGGTCTCCAGGATCGAGTCGTCGTCCGGCGGCGAGATGCCCGCGTTGTTGAACGCGACGTCCACGCTGCCGTAGGTGTCGAACGCGGTGGCGAACACCCGGGCGACGTCGTCCTCGTCGGTCACGTCGGCCCTCACGAACAACCCGCCGACCTCGGCCGCGGCGGCCCGGCCGGTCTCCTCGTCCAGGTCCACGCAGACGACGCGGGCGCCCTCCTCGGCGAACCGGCGCGCGGTGGCCAGGCCGATCCCGCTCCCGGCGCCGGTGATCACGGTCACCCGGTCCTGCAGACGCTGCATCGTTCTACTCCTCCTCGGAGATGAAGACGTTCTTGGTCTCGGTGAACGCCGCCAGCGCGTCCGGCCCCAGCTCACGGCCGAGCCCCGACTGCTTGAAGCCACCGAACGGCGTCCAGTAGCGGACGCTGGAGTGCGAGTTCACGCTGAGGTTCCCGGCCTCGACGGCCCTGGCCACCCGCAGCGCCCGGCCGACGTCACGGGTCCAGACCGACCCGCTCAGCCCGTACGGGGTGTCGTTGGCGATCCGTACCGCGTCGGCCTCGTCGTCGAACGGCACCACCGACACCACCGGCCCGAAGATCTCCTCGGTGAACGCCCGGTCGCCGGTCGAGCGTGGCGTCAGGACGGTCGCCGGGTACCAGAAGCCCGGCCCGTCGGGGCAGGAACCCCGCAGGTGGGGCTCCTCGGTGACGTAGGAGGCGACCCGCTCGCGGTGCTCGGAGCTGATCAGCGGGCCCATCTCGGTGCCCTCGTCGCGCGGGTCGCCGACCCGCACGCCCAGCACCGCCTCGCCGAACCGGGCCAGGAACTCCTCGTACGCGCTCCGCTCGACCAGGATCCGGGAACGCGCGCAGCAGTCCTGGCCGGCGTTGTCGAACACCGCGTACGGCGCGGTCGCCGCGGCCCGCTCCAGGTCGGCGTCGGCGAAGACCACGTTGGCGCTCTTGCCGCCCATCTCCAGCGTGAGCCGCTTGACCTGACCGGCGCAGACGGCGGCGATCTGCTTGCCGACCTCGGTCGACCCGGTGAACACGATCTTCGACACGCCGGGGTGCTCGACCAGCCGGGCGCCCGCGACCTCCCCGGCACCGGGCAGGACCTGCAGCACCCCCTCGGGCAGGCCCGCGGCCAGCGCCAGCTCGGCCACCCGCAGCGCGGTCAGCGGCGTCCACTCCGCGGGCTTGACGATCACGGTGTTGCCCGCGGCCAGTGCCGGGGCGACGCCCCAGGTCATGATGACCATCGGGAAGTTCCACGGCACGATCACGCCGACCACGCCCAGCGGCTCCCTGAACGTGACGTCGATCCCGCCGGGCACCGGGATCTGCAGGCCGTGGTTGCGTTCCGGCGCCCCGGCGTAGAAGTCGAGCACGTCGGCGACGTTGCCCGCCTCCCAGCGGGCGTTGCCGATCGTGTGCCCGGAGTTGGCGACCTCCAGCCCGGCCAGCTCCTCGGCGTGCTCGCGCACCAGCGCGGCGAAGCGGCGCAGCAGCCGGGCCCGGTCGGAGGGGGAGACCCTCCGCCAGTCCGCGTAGGCGCGACCGGCGCGCTCCACGGCCCTGTCGATCTCCGCGGCGTCCGCGGGCTCGATGTCGGCGAGCACCTCTTCTGTCGCCGGATTGATGATCTTCACGTTCACATCCGTTCGAATCCCCGGAACAGCTCCCAGTCGGTCACCGCCGCGTCGAAGGCGGCCAGCTCGACCCGGGCGTTGTTCGCGTAGTGGGACACCACGTCCTCCCCGAAGGCGTCCCGGGCGAACGCGGAGCCCTCCCAGAGCCCCAGCGCGTCCCGCAGCGTGTGCGGGACCGTTTCCGCCCCTGAGGAGTAGGCGTTCCCCTCGAACGCGTCCTCAAGCGGCAGCTCGTTCTCGATGCCGTGCAGCCCGGCCGCGATCAGCGCCGAGACGGCCAGGTAGGGGTTGACGTCGCCGCCGGGCACCCGGTTCTCGATCCGCAGCGACGGGCCGTGGCCGACCAGGCGGAGCGCGCAGGTCCTGTTGTCCACCCCCCACTTGACCGCGGTGGGGGCGAAGCTGCCGGGGACGTAGCGCTTGTAGGAGTTGATGTTCGGCGCGTACAGCAGGGTCAGCTCGCGCATCAGGGCCAGCTGGCCCGCGATGAAGTGCTCGCCGACCGGCGACAGGCCGTGCCGCCCCGGCCCGGCCATGACCGGCTCCCCGCCCTCGTCCCGCAGCGAGATGTGGATGTGGCAGGAGTTGCCCTCGCGGTGGTTGGGCTTGGCCATGAAGGTGATCGACATGCCCTCCTGGGAGGCGATCTCCTTGGCCCCGTTCTTGTAGATCGAGTGGTCGTCACAGGCGGCCAGGGCGTCGCCGAAGCGGAAGGCGATCTCGTGCTGGCCCAGGTTGCACTCGCCCTTGGCGGACTCGACGTACATCCCGGCGCCCTCCATGCCGAGCCTGATCCGGCGCAGCAGCGGCTCGACGCGGGCGGTGCCGAGGAGGGAGTAGTCGACGTTGTAGAGGTTGGCGGGGGTCAGGTCCCGGTACCCGCGGCGCCAGGCGTCCTCGTAGGTGTCGGCGAAGACGACGAACTCCAGCTCGGTCCCGACGAACGCGCCCCAGCCCCGCCCGGCCAGCCGGTCGAGCTGGCGGCGCAGGATCTGCCGCGGCGAGGCGGTCACGTCGGAGCCGTCCTCCCAGAGCAGGTCGGCCATCACCAGGGCCGTCCCGTCCTGCCACGGCACGCGGCGCAGGGTGGGCAGGTCGGGCTTCATGGTGAAGTCCCCGTAGCCCCGCTCCCAGGAGGACATCTCGTAGCCGTCGACCGTGTTCATGTCCACGTCGACCGCCAGCAGGTAGTTGCACCCCTCCGAGGCGTGCCCCAGCACCTCCTCCAGGAAGTACCGGGCCGAGAGCCGCTTGCCCTGCAGGCGCCCCTGCATGTCGGCGACCGCCAGCAGCACGGTGTCGATCCGTCCCGCCCGCACCTCGTCGTGAAGCTCGTCGATGTCCACGCGCCCTCCTCGCCGGAGTCTTATTGGGCTAGTGTTAGACCATTGACGTGCAGCGGGGGGAGCCTTGTCAAGGGCCGGAGGTGAGATTTGGACGAGGTGTCGCGGCTGGTGACCGTGCTTCGGCCGGTACGCGCCGGAAACGCGTTCGAGGAGACCGTGGAGCGGCTGCTCCAGGTCATCAAACTGGGCCTGGTGACCGAGAAACTGCCGCCCGAGCGGGAACTCGCCGCCCAGCTGGGCATCAGCAGGGTCACCCTGCGCGAGGCCATCCGGGCGTTGCAGGACGCCGGCTATCTCAGCGTACGCCGTGGCAGGTACGGCGGCGCCTTCCTCACCTACGCCCCGCCGCGCCCGCGCCAGGAGGACGAGCTGCGCCGGGCCGTCGTGGACATGGGCACCGACGACCTGGAGGACGCCCTGACCTTCAGGATGGCCGTGGAGTGCGGAGCCGCCCAGGTGCTCGCCACCACCGAGCTGACCCGGGAGCGCCGCGACACCCTGCGGGAGCGGCTGCAGGCGGTCAACTCGGCCAACCCCGACGACTACCGCCGCCTCGACACGGCCTTCCACCTGGCCATCGCCGAGCTGACCGGCTCGGCCCTGCTGACCGCCTCCTGCGCCGACGCCCGCCTGCGGATCACCGACCTGCTCGACGCGATCCCGATCCTGCAGCGCAACATCGAGCACGCCGGGGTCCAGCACGCGGCGATCGTGGCCGCCGTCCTGGCCAGGGACCCCGAGGCCGCGCGCCGGGCCGTGGCCGAGCACCTGGAGGGCACCGGCGCCCTGCTGCGCGGTTTCCTCGCCTGACGCGAGAGTTTCTCGCATAGCCTGATGAGTCGGTGGGAGATTTGTTCCAAGAAAGGATCATGGACACAGGACGGCTGCCGCTGTTCTGTTTCTTCGTCGCGCTGATCGCCGCCTTCCTGTTCACCAGGGTCAACGTCCGGCTCATCCGGGCCAGGGTCGGCTGGTTCCGCAACGTGAGCGTCGGCGAGATGCACATCCACCACGTGGTGTTCGGCGTGGTGCTGACCCTGCTGGGCGGGGTCGCGGGCCTCATCGTCTCGGGGGTGTCCGACGGCTGGTACGCGGTGACCGCGGCCGTCTTCGGCGCCGGGGCCGCCCTGATCCTCGACGAGTTCGCGCTCATCCTGCACCTGCGCGACGTCTACTGGGAGGAGGAGGGCCGCGCCTCGGTCGACGCGGTCTTCATGGCCGTCGCGATCACCGGCCTGCTCCTGGTCGGCCTGCGTCCGCTGGGCTGGGGGGACTCCGACGGCACCACGCCGGACGCCTGGCTGACCGCCGGCCTCATCGTGGTCAACCTCGGGCTCGCCGTGATCACCCTGCTCAAGGGCAAGCTCTGGACGGGGCTGGCCGGGTTGTTCGTGCCGATCCTGCTGGTGCCCGGAGCCGTGCGGCTGGCCCGGCCCGGGTCGCCCTGGGCCCACTGGTTCCTCGCCCCCGGCGCCCGGCACCCGCGCCCGGCCAAGATGGCCAGGGCCGAGCGCCGCGAGGAACGCTGGCGCCGCCCGGTGATCCGGGCCAAGATCTCCTTCCAGGAGTTCCTCTCCGGCCGCCACGACCTGCCCTCCACCCGCCGCCGCTCCCGCCGCTGAGCCGCGCGCGGACGCGGGAGCACGGGACGGCGCGCTTGCCGGTACCCATGCGCCGGGGACGGGCATACTGGGGAACGTGAGTACGCTTCCATCCCGCTGGGACGGCGTGGAACAGCGCGTCCCCGAATCGCTGGCCGACCTGCGCGGCCCGGCGACCGGGAAGGTCGCCCTGCCCGGGCACCTGGGCTGGTCCGGGCTGACGGAGTACGACCTGGTCAACCCGCTGCTGCGGATGAGCCTGTACCGCACGGTCATCACCGGGGGCGGCCGTTCCGACGCCGAGTCCTACCTCAACGCCGACCTGCTGCTGGCCGACTGGCCGACCCTGCGCCGGGGCATCGGGCCGAGCTACCGCAGGGCCTGGGAGACCAAGATCAGCGCACTGGGGTACGGATCCGGGGCGCCGGGGTGGCCGCGGTGATCCTGCCCCCCTTCCAGCAGCGGATGCTGGAGGCCGCGCTCCCCGCCTGCGCCCGGTTCGGGCTGGTCCTGGCCGGCGGCTACGCGATGAACGCCCACGGGTTCACCGAGCGCCCGAGCAACGACCTCGACTTCGCCACCGCCGCCGAGACGCCGCTTCCCGAGGTCGCCGAGGGCATGGCCGAGGCGTTCCGGCAGGCCGGGCTGGAGGTCACCCTGACCGAGGTGACGCCCAGGATGGGCCGCCTCGTGGTCAGCGACCCGGTGACCGAGCAGAGCTGCGAGTTCGACCTGCTCAGGGAGGCGTTCCAGCAGCAGCCCGTGATCGTCGGCGACGTCTCCGTCGTCTCCCTGGACGACGCGGTCGGCCTGAAGATGCGGGCCCTGCACGAGCGAAGCCTGGCCCGCGACGTCATCGACATCGCCTCGGTCTCCCACCTGTACGGCTTCCGCGAGCTGGAGCACCTCGCCCGGCTGCACAACGAGGAGTTCTCGATCGCCGAGCTGGTGATGCGGCTGGAGTTCGTCGACCTCATCGCCGACGAGGACTTCGAGGCCTACGGCGTGGACGGCGAGCGCATCACCGAGATCCGCCGGTTCGTCCGTGCCTGGGTGGAGGACATCGGCCTGCGCCGCGCCGAGGAGGGCGACGTGGAGTACGACGACGTTCCCGACCCGGACTGAGACGGTGCTCCCCGGCCGGGGTGCGCGGGGCGGGCCCTGGTCGGCGGTGTGTTCTGGGACCCGGGTGAGAGGGGAGGGCTCGTGTGACGCATACTCGGTCCCGTTCCGGGCAGTCGAAGGTCCTCTCTGCCGAAGGAGTGCTGATCATGGGTCTCATGGAGAAGCTCAACCTGCGCGAAATGAAGGCCAGGGCCAAGCGGACGCTGGGCAGCCGGACGGGGAACCGTCGTCTGGTGGCCGAGGCGAGGACCGAAGAGGCCGAGGCGAAGCTTCTGAAGACCCAGGACGAGATCCTGGACACCGTCGCGGAGATGCGCAAGGAGTACGGCGCCCGCCGCCACTGACCTCCCACCGCACCGGCCACCGGTGTCCCGCCGACGGGCTCACCTCGGAGCCGACTCCGCGTCGGCGGGACACCGGCCCCGGGCGGCCCGGGCCGTGCTCCGGCCCAGCCGTCCTTCACGGCTCCGGCCTTTTCGAACCCGCTTTTCTCCGGGTGCATCCCGGACGCCGCGACGGCCCGCAGGGCCCGCAAGGCCCATGGCGAACCTCCGGGATCCGCGGCGCCCCCGGACCACCGTCGTTCCTGTGGCCCGCGAAAGCCCGGTTCCGCCGACCTCACCGGTGACCTCACCCGCATTACCGGCGACCTCACCCGTGGCCCGCCCGCCCTGGTTCTACTAACCGCGAACCCCGGCCGCCTCCACCACGAGCCCCGGCCCGTTCCCGCCGCGCCCGTCCGGCCCCTCCCACGCCCGTCCGGCTTCCTCGGCGTCAGGCCGGTGACACCCTCCCGCTCCTGATCCCCGCGCCGGACGCCCGGCCTTCCGGGGATCCCGCCGTTCCGGCGGACCCTCGCCCCCGCCCCCCGCGCGCCTCGCTCCGCCGCGTCCCCGATACGTGCCGACCCGCGTCGCCGACCCGCGCCGGCTCGGTGAGCACCGGGCACCACCACCCTTCTCCCGTCAACCGAGATTGACAGCGATCACCTCGTCAACTTATGTTGACATCATCGATTCCCGATCACGGGACAGCGACGAGACGCCCGGGGTGAGCGCATGCGCGGTAGACAAGAAGGACGGCCGAAGGCCGATCATGTCGTTTCGGAGGGGATCGCATTGCCCACAACCGCGTCCTGGCGGCTGCTGCTCGCCTACGTACGGCCGCACCGCGGGGCACTGCTGCTGGGCGGGACGCTCACCCTGGTCGGCTCGCTGGCCGGGCTCGCGATGCCGCTGCTGGCCAAGGCGGTCATCGACGCCTTCGGCGAGCGGAGCTCCCTGCTCGGCCCGGTGCTGGGCCTGACCGCCGCCGTGCTCGCCGGCGCGGCCATCGGCGCGCTGGGCAACTACGTGATGGAACGGATGGGCGAGGGCATCGTCTTCTCGGCCCGCCGCCGCCTGGTCGACCGGATCCTGCGGCTGCGGGTGCCGGAGGTCGACCGGCTCAAGCCGGGGGACCTGATGTCCCGGGTGACCTCCGACACCACCCTGATGCGGTCGGTGTTCACCAACGGCGTGGTCGAGATGATCAGCTCGGTGTTCATGCTGGTCGGCGCCATCGTACTGATGGCGATCATGGACGGGATGCTGCTCCTCATCACGCTCGGCGTGCTGGTCGTGGTCGGCGGGATGGTCAGCCTGATCATGCCCCGCATCCGGGAGGCGTCCGTCCAGGCGCAGGCCGCGGTCGGCGAGATGGGCGCGGTCCTGGACCGGGTGCTCCAGGCGTTCCGCACGGTCAAGGCCAGCGGTGCCGAGGCGCGGGAGATCGCCACGGTCGGCGCGGCGGCCCAGGAGGCGCGCGACCGGGGGGTCGCCGTCGCCTGGCTGAACTCCGTCGCGGGCATCTCGGCGTGGGTATCGGCGCAGCTCGCCTTCGTGGCCGTGCTCGGCGTGGGCGGGGCCCGGGTGGCCTCCGGCTCGCTGGAGGTCTCCTCCCTGATCGCCTTCCTGCTCTACCTGTTCTACCTGGTGGCCCCCATCGGGCAGCTCGTCCAGGGCGTCACGCAGCTGCAGAACGGCCTGGCCGCGGCCGAGCGGATCCGCGAGATCGAGGAGCTTCCCGGTGAGACGGCGGACGGCGCGTTCTACCGGGCCGGGGGCAGCCCCGCCGGGGTCGTCTTCGAGAACGTGGCCTTCCGCTACGGCGACGACCGGCCGGTCGTGCACGACGACGTCTCCTTCGAGGTGCCCGCGGGAGGCCTGACCGCCCTGGTGGGGCCGTCCGGGGCGGGCAAGTCCACGGTCTTCTCCCTGCTGGAGAGGTTCTACGAGCGCCAGGCCGGGTCGATCAGGATCGACGGCCGCGACATCGACGACTGGCCGCTGGCCGAGCTGCGCGCCTGCCTCGGCTACGTCGAGCAGGACGCGCCGGTCCTGGACGGCACCCTCAGGGAGAACCTCGTCTTCGCCGCGCCGGACGTGGACGAGGCCGACATCTGGCGGGTGCTCGCCCGCACCCACCTGGAGGACCTGGTCTCCCGCCTCCCCGAGGGGCTGGACACCCGGGTCGGGCATCGCGGGATCATGCTCTCCGGTGGCGAGCGGCAGCGGGTCGCGATCGCCCGTGCCCTGCTGCGCGGCCCCCGGCTGCTCCTGCTGGACGAGGCCACCTCCCAGCTCGACGCGGTCAACGAGCTGCGGCTGCGCGAGGTGATCGCGGAGGTGGCGTCGGAGACGACCGTGCTGGTGATCGCCCACCGCCTCTCCACGGTGACCGGCGCCGGCCGGATCGTGGTCATGGAGGCGGGCCGGGTGCGGGCCGTGGGCACCCACGACGAGCTGCTCGCCGACGACGCCCTGTACCGCGAGCTGGCCGCCACCCAGTTCCTGCTGCCCACCTGACCGCGCCCACGGCGGGTGAACGCATCGCACGGTCACCGGCTCGATTGGGCAAATTCATATCCTTCACAAGGAATAACGCGCGCGCGGGCCCGGTGGGCTGATTCGCCGTCCGGTGAATCGGGCATCCCGCCAGTGCGAAGCCTCTCCTTCGCACCGGGGCGCCCATCGGGCGCGCGCCGCATTCGATCGCCCGACCCCGTCCGTGCGGGACGAGAGCCGGGGCGTGACGATCGTTACGGCCACCACCAGGGGTGTCGTGGGCGCGCTGCCCGCGGCACCCCGTCCTCCGGGTTGACCCGCGGTCCCCGCGTGGCCAAGTATGAATGCGTTCATTCATCTCCGATGGGGAGGTCGGGCATGACCGGCAGCAGGGTTGTGCGCGCGCCGCGCGGTACCACGCTCACCGCCAAGGGGTGGCCGCAGGAGGCCGCGCTCCGCATGATCCAGAACAACCTGGACCCCGAGGTCGCCGAGCATCCCGAGGAGCTCGTCGTCTACGGCGGCTCGGGCAAGGCCGCCCGTGACTGGCGGTCCTTCGACGCGATCACACGAACCCTGACCACCCTGGAGGGCGACGAGACGCTGCTGGTGCAGTCCGGCCGCCCCGTCGGCGTGTTCCGTACCCACGAGTGGGCCCCCCGGGTGCTCATCGCCAACTCCAACCTGGTGCCCGACTGGGCGAACTGGGAGGAGTTCCGGCGGCTGGAGGTCGCCGGGCTGACCATGTACGGGCAGATGACCGCGGGTTCCTGGATCTACATCGGGACCCAGGGCATCCTGCAGGGCACCTACGAGACCTTCGGCGCCGTCGCCGCCAAGCGGTTCGGCGGCAGCCTGGCCGGGACGATCACGCTGACCGCAGGGCTGGGCGGCATGGGCGGCGCCCAGCCGCTGGCCGTGACCATGAACGGCGGCGTGGTGATCTGCGTCGACTGCGACCCCCGGTCGATCGACCGGCGTATCGAGCACCGCTACCTGGACGTCCGCGCCGCCGACCTGGACGAGGCGCTGCGTCTGGCGTACGACGCCCGTGACCGGCGTGAGCCGCTGAGCATCGGGGTGGAGGGCAACGCGGCCGAGGTCGTGCCCGAGCTGCTGCGCAGGGGCGCCGAGATCGACGTCGTCACCGACCAGACCTCGGCCCACGACCCGCTGATGTACCTGCCGGCCGGGGTCGCCTTCGAGGACATGGCCGACGAGCGCGCCAAGGACCCGGCGGGCTTCACCCTCCGGGCCCGCGAGTCGATGGCCGCGCACGTGGAGGCCATGGTCGGCTTCCAGGACGCCGGAGCCGAGGTCTTCGACTACGGCAACTCGATCCGCGGGGAGGCACGGCTCGCGGGATACACCCGCGCGTTCGACTTCCCCGGCTTCGTGCCCGCCTACATCCGGCCGCTGTTCTGCGAGGGCAAGGGGCCGTTCCGCTGGGCCGCGCTGTCGGGGGAGGCCTCCGACATCGCCAAGACCGACCGCGCGATCCTGGAGCTGTTCCCCGACAACGAGCCGCTCGCCCGGTGGATCCGGCTCGCCGGGGAGAAGGTGCACTTCCAGGGCCTGCCCGCCCGCATCTGCTGGCTCGGCTACGGCGAGCGCCACCTGGCCGGGGAGCGGTTCAACGACATGGTCGCCTCCGGGGAGATCGAGGCCCCGCTGGTCATCGGCCGCGACCACCTCGACTGCGGGAGCGTCGCGAGCCCGTACCGGGAGACCGAGGGCATGGCCGACGGCTCCGACGCGATCGCCGACTGGCCGCTGCTGAACGCCATGCTCAACGTCGCCTCCGGTGCCGCGTGGGTCTCCATCCACCACGGCGGCGGGGTCGGCATCGGCCGCTCCATCCACGCCGGCCAGGTCACCGTCGCCGACGGCACCCGGCTCGGCGCCGAGAAGCTGGAACGGGTCCTCACCAACGACCCCGGCACCGGCGTCATCCGCCACGTCGACGCCGGGTACGACGAGGCCGTCACCGTGGCCTCCGAGCGGGGCGTGCGCGTCCCGATGCGCGAGTCCTGACCGTCCGGCCGGGGTGCCGCGTGCCCGGGGCGGGGGCACGCGGCGCCCACCGGCGTCCCGGCCGGGAACGGACGACGGCGGGACGGGGAATGCCCGTGATGCGTCGAGCGGTTGGAGGGGGCGTGGCGGACGGACTCGATCGGTTTCTGGAGGGGCGGCGGCTCTCGCCCGCGCAGCGGAGGATCGCGCGCTACCTGGGCGACCACCTGTCCGAGGCCATCTTCCTGTCCAGCGTGGAGCTGGCCGAGCGCGCCGGGGTGAGCCAGCCCTCGGTGACCAGGTTCGCGATGGTGCTCGGTTTCGCGGGCTACCCCGAGCTCAGGCAGGCGCTGCGGCCCCTGGTCGTGGGAGGACGGAGCACGTCGCGGGCCAACGACCTGCAGGCCGCGATCGACGCGGAGATCGACAACCTGCGGAACGTACGCGAGGCGCTGGGCGACCCCTCGGCCCTGGTGGAGCTGGGCACCCGGCTGGCCGGATGCGAGCCCCTGCCCGTGCTGGGCCTGCGGGTCTCCAGCGGGCTGGCCACCACGTTCGCCTACTTCGCCCGCAGGATCCATCCCGACGTCCGCCTGCTCACCCACGGCGGATCGGAACTGGCCGACGGCCTGCACGCCGCGCGCCGGGCGGGGGCGGGCTGGCTGCTCGCGGTGATCCTGCCCCGCTACCCGGCCGAGGCCGTGCAGGCCCTGCGCGACGCCCGTGACCTGGGCCTGCGGGTCGCGGTGATCACCGACCGGCCGGACGTGCCCTTCGAGGCCGACGTGATCCTGGCCGCCCCGGTCGGTGAGCGGCTCGTCTTCGACTCGCACGCCGCGCCGCTGGCCCTGGCCATGGTCCTGGTCGAGGCCATGGCCGACGCCGCGCCGCTGCGCACCCAGGCCCGGCTGGAGGAGTACGAGCGGATGACCGACCGGGCCGGGGTCTTCACCGAGCAGCTCGACTGACGGCGCGTCCCCTGCGGGGATCCGCCGCCGCTACCCCGCGAGCCGCTTCATCGAGGCGACCGACCAGCGCAGGGCGGCCGCGGCCAGGACCAGGACGAGACCGAACGCCAGCGGGATCGAGCCGTCGGTGAAGTCGCCGTCGAACAGCGCCCGGCCGGCCTCGACCGCGTGGTAGAGCGGGTTGAACTGCGCGACCGCCCGCATCCAGTCGGGGGCCAGCGACATGGGCAGCATGATGCCGGTGAGCAGGATCAGCGGCATCGCGAAGAACTGCATGATCTGCGACATGCCGTTCTCGTCGCGCAGCGCCAGCGCCATGCCGTACGACAGGCCGGAGGCGAGCAGCCCGGTGGCGGCCATCAGCACCAGCATGAGCGCCAGCCCCGGCAGGCTTGCCCGCATGCCCATCAGCGTGGCCAGCGTGATCACCAGCAGGGCCTGGAGCACCAGCACGATCATGTCGCGCAGGGTACGGCCGAGCACGATCGCGGGACGCCAGGCGGAGCTGACCGCGAGGCGTTCCAGGTAGCCGTTGCGGATCTCGTTGATCATGCCGAAGCCCACGAAGAGCGAGCCGAACAGGGCGATCATCATCATCACGCCGGGGGTGAACATCCGCAGCGTGTCGGCCATGGTGCCGCCCGCGGTGGTGTTGGCCACCAATGGCGCGAACAGGAGCAGGTACAGGACGGGCTGCATCAGGCCGAACAGCGGCCAGACCGGGTTGCGCAGGGTGGCCTTGAGCTCGTAGCCCAGGAACAGCATCGTGTGTCGGAGCATGGGGGGTCCTCGTCGTTCAGTTCTCGTCGCGCAGGGAACGGCCGGTGTGGCGCAGGAAGACGTCGTCGAGCGTGGCCCGGTCCAGGGAGATCGACCGGATCGGCAGCCCGGCCCCCTCCAGGAGGCGGAGCAGCGCGGGCAGGTTGTGCTCGCCGTCGTCGAGGTAGGCGCGCAGGACGTCGTCCTCCTCGCGGGTCTCCCTGACGTACGGTTCGGCGTCGAGGAGGACCCGCGCCTCGGGGGCCCGGTCGAGGCGCAGGGTGACGACGTCGCCCGCGACCTCCTTCTTGAGCTCGGCGGGGGTGCCCTCCGCGACGACGCGGCCGTGGTCGATGATGACGAGCCGGTCGCAGAGCGCGTCGGCCTCCTCCAGGTAGTGGGTGGTCAGCAGCACGCTGGTGCCCCGCTCGCGCAGGGCGCGCACCTCGTCCCACAGGCGGGCGCGGTTCTGCGGGTCCAGGCCGGTGGTGGGCTCGTCGAGGAAGAACAGCGGCGGGTGGTTGACCAGGCCGAGGGCGAGGGCGAACCTGCGCTTCTGGCCGCCGGACAGCGTCCGTACGGGGCGGTCGGCCAGCTCGGTCAGGTCGAAGGCGGCCAGGAGCTCCTCGCTGCGCGCCTTCGCCCGTGCGCGGGACATGCCGCCGATCCGGGCGGCGAGGATCAGCCCCTCGCGGCCGGGGGCGTTCTCGTCCACGCCGCCGCCCTGGCCCACGTAGCCGATCCTCTCCCGGACCCGGGCCGCCTCGGTGACCACGTCGTGGCCCGCCACCCGGGCGGTGCCGGAGGTGGGGGCCACGAGGGTGGCGAGCATCCGGATCGTGGTGGTCTTGCCCGCGCCGTTGGGACCGAGGAAGGCGAAGATCTCGCCCTCGGGGACGGACAGGTCGACGCCCTTGACGGCCTCGACCTCCTGGGGGGCGCCCCTGCCGCGTCGAGCGGTGAAGGTCTTGCGCAGGTCGTGCGCTTCGATGATCATGAATCTCCGTCGTGGGGGATGCGGGAGGGTCCCGGGAACGGGCGCGCGGGCCCGGCCGGGTCTCCGGTTCGGTGATCTTCCGGTCGTTCGGGTGCGGCGCGGGCGGGGGCTCAGGGGAGCTTGCCGGACCTGACGTCGCCGACGGTCTCCTCGATCCAGTCGAGCTGCGCCTGGAACTGGCGGATGTTGAGCCGCAGGCACTCGTCGACGTGCCGGGGGGCTCCGTAGGCCTGCTTGCCGCCCAGGGCCCGCTCCATCATCGCGATGGACGCCCGCAGCTGCTCGACCCTCGCCTCCATGGCGTTGACCAGGTCGGCGGGGGGGAGCCGGTCCATGAAGGTGAGCGCGACCTGGAAGGGGTCGACGATCGGCTTCACGAACCACCAGCTGTTCATCAGCTGCTGGTGGAAGTCGGCCCGTCCGGCCTCGGTGACGCCGTAGACGGTTTTGCCGCCCCTGCCCTGCTCGACGACCTCCAGAAGCCCTTCCTCGGCCATCTTGGCCAGGCCGTGGTAGATCGAGCCGTAGGCCACGTTGGCCCAGGTGTCGGCTCCCCACAGTTCGAGGCGGCGTCGTACCTCGTAGCCGTGCAGCGGGCCGTCGAGCAGTACGCCGAGCAACAGGGTCCTGGTGGAAGACATGCTCAAATTTGTATTCAAGTTTGAGTACGATGTCAACACGCGGGAGATCAGGAGTGACGACGACGGCGTCCTCCGGGGGAGGCGGTGCGACCGGCCGGGTCCCCGGCGGCGCGGACGTGATCGGGGGGCCGAGTAGGGTGATCGGCATGTCCGAACGCCCCACCGCGCTGGTCACCGGCGCCTCCCGCGGGGTCGGCGCCGCGATCGCCCGCGCCCTGGCCCCCACCCACGACCTGCTGCTCGGCGGCCGCGACACCGAGGCGCTCGCCACGGTGGCCTCAGGACTGCCCGGCGCACGCCCCTGGCCGGTGGAGCTCACCGCCGTCACCGAGACCGACGTCGCCGACGTCGACCGGCTCGACGTCCTCGTGCACAGCGCGGGAGTGGTGACCCTGGGCCGCGTCGAGGAGACCCCGGCCGAGGCGTGGCGGCGCACCATGGAGATCAACCTGATCGCGGTGGCCGAGCTGACCCGGCTGCTGCTCCCCGCGCTCCGCGCCGCGGGCGGTCACGTGGTGCTGATCAACTCCGGGTCGGGGCAGCGGACCAGCCCCGGCTGGGGGTCGTACTCGGCCAGCAAGTACGCGCTGCGCGCCTTCGCCGACGTGCTCCGCCTGGAGGAGCCGGGCCTGCGGGTGACGACGATCTACCCGGGGCGGGTCGACACCGACATGCAGCGCGGGGTGCGCGACCAGGAGGGCGGCCCCTACCAGCCGGAGAAGTACCTGGACGCGGACTCGGTGGCCCGGGCGGCACTGGCGGCCCTGACCGCGTCCCCCGACGCCCACGTCACCGAGATCACCGTCCGTCCCGCCGCGGGCCCGCCGAACTGAGGGCGGCTCCCACCCATGCCCGCCCGGCCGGGCACGGGCGGGCACGGGTGGGGCGGTCGCGACGGCCGGGTGTCTCGCGGGCTCGCCAATGAATGAGTTCATTCACATAATGGGAGGGTGTTCGACGAGATGTGGGGTGCCATCGAGCACCTCGGACGTGACGACCGGACCCGGGGCTACCTGCGGGACGCGTGGTCGCCCGCCGATCTGGAGCTCCGCCTCTGGTTCGAGCAGGAGGCGGCCAGACGCGGCCTCGGCACCGTGCAGGACCGCAACGGCAACCTGTGGGCCTGGTGGGGCGACCCGTCGGCCCGGCCGGGAGTGGTCACCGGCAGCCATCTCGACTCGGTACGCCAGGGCGGCGCCTTCGACGGCCCCCTCGGCGTGGTGTCGGCCTTCGCCGCGCTCGACCTGCTGCGGGCCAGGGACTTCCGGCCCGCCCGCCCGCTGGGGATCGCCTGCTTCACCGACGAGGAGGGCGCCCGGTTCGGCGTCCCGTGCATCGGCTCCCGCCTGCTGACCGGCGTCCTCGACCCCGACAGGGCCCGCTCGCTGACCGACGACGAGGGCGACTCGCTGGCCGAGGTACTGCGCCGTGCCGGGCGCGACCCCCGGGAGCTGGGCCGTGACGAGGAGACCCTGCGGCACATCGGCGTCTTCGTCGAACTCCACGTCGAGCAGGGCCGGGACCTGATCCACCGGGACGCGCCGGTCGGCGTCGCCTCGGCCATCTGGCCGCACGGCCGCTGGCGCTTCGACTTCCACGGCCAGGCCAACCACGCGGGCACCACCCGCCTGGCCGACCGCGACGACCCGATGCTGCCCTTCGCCCGTACCGTGCTGCACGCCCGCCAGGCCGCCGAGCGCGACGGCGGCGTCGTCGCCACCTTCGGCAGGACGCGCGTGTCGCCCAACAACGCCAACGCCGTCCCCGGCCTGGTGAGCGCCTGGCTGGACGCCAGGGGCGGCGACGAGGACGCGGTCAGGGCGCTGGTCGCCGAGGTCACCGAGTTCTCCGGGGCCGAGGTGACCGTCGAGTCCTGGACCCCGCTCGTCGACTTCGACACGGCCCTGCGGGAACGGATCGCCGCCGTCGCCGGGGACGCCCCCGTCCTGGCGACCGGTGCCGGACACGACGCCGGGATCCTCGCGTCCGCGGGTGTGCCCAGCGCGATGGTGTTCGTCCGTAACCCGACGGGCATCTCCCACTCCCCGGAAGAACACGCCGAGAGGGCGGACTGCCACGCCGGGGTCGCCGCCCTCGCCGCCGTCCTGGAGGATCTGTGCGGGAACTGACCTACTGGTGCGAGCTGGCCTGGCTGCCACCGGGACGCGCGGTCGCGGGGGTGCTCGTCGCGGTCCGGGACACGGTGATCACCCGGATCGACACCGGGGTGCCGTCCCCGCCCCCGGGAGCCGTCCGGCTGGCGGGGCTGACCCTGCCGGGCCTGGCGAACGCCCACTCCCACGCCTTCCACCGCGCCCTGCGCGGGGTGACGCAGCGCGAGAGAGGCACCTTCTGGACCTGGCGCGAGCGCATGTACGCCGTGGCAGGGACGCTCGACCCCGACTCCTACCTCGCCCTCGCCAGGGCGACCTTCGCCGAGATGGCACTGGCCGGGATCACCTGCGTGGGGGAGTTCCACTACCTTCACCACGCCCCGGACGGCAGGCCCTACGACGACCCGAACGTCATGGGACACGCCCTGATCCAGGCGGCGCGCGAGGCCGGGCTGCGCATCGCCCTGCTGGACGCCTGCTACCTGACCGGGGGCGCCGGCGTCCCGCTGAGCGGCGTCCAGCTCCGGTTCGGCGACGGCGACGCCGGCCGGTGGGCCGCGCGGGTGGAGGAGCTCGCGGCCCGCCACCGCGGGGAGCGGGACGTGGAGATCGGCGTGGCCGTGCACTCGGTCCGAGCCGTCCCGGCCGATCAGATCCCCGTGGTGGCCGACGTCTCTCGGCGCCACGCCGTGCCGCTGCACGCCCACGTCTCCGAACAGCGGGCCGAGAACACCGCCTGCGAGGAGGCGTACGGCATGAGCCCGGTGCGGCTGCTGGAGACCTGCGGCGCCCTGGGTCCCCGCACGACCGCGGTGCACGCCACGCACCTGTCGGAGGCCGACATCGCGCTGCTCGCAGGCTCCGGCACCCGCGTGTGCATGTGCCCGACGACCGAGCGCGACCTCGCCGACGGCATCGGGCCCGCCAGGACGCTCTTCGACGCGGGATCGCCGATCACGCTCGGCTCGGACAGTCACGCGGTCGTCGACCTGTTCGAGGAGGCCCGCGCGGTCGAGCTGAACGAGCGGCTGGCCAGCGAGCGGCGCGGCCACTGGCCGGCCGCGGAGCTGCTGCACGCCGCCACGGCCGCCGGGCACGACTCGCTCGGCTTCCCCGGCGCGGGCGTGCTCGTCCCCGGCGCCTGGGCCGACCTGGTCTCGGTACGCCTGGACTCGGCCCGCACGGCCGGCGCCGACCCCGGGCACCTCGCCGAGACCGTGGTCTTCGCCGCCACCGCCGCCGACGTGCACTCCGTGGTCTCGGGCGGCCGTCACGTGGTCTCGGACGGACGGCACGTCCTGGGCGACGTCGGAGCCCTGCTCGCCGAGGCGATCGCCACGACACGACAGGAGAGCGCGCCATGAGGAGCGTCACAGACGACGGGGAACGGCCGTCGGGGAGCACGCTGTTCGACCGCATCGGGCTGCTCTACACGGGCGACCCCGCGCGGGAGGAGATCCACGACGCCGCGCTGGTGGTCGAGGACGGCCACGTGGCATGGGTCGGGCACGCCGGATCGGCGCCCGACGCCGACGAGCGGATCGACGTGGACGGCCGCTGCGTGATCCCGGGCTTCGTCGACAGCCACGCCCACCTCGTCTTCGCGGGCGACCGCACGGCCGAGTTCGCCGCCCGCATGACCGGCCGCCCCTACACGGCGGGCGGGATCCGCACCACGGTGTCGGCGACCCGCGCCGCCTCCGACGCCGAGCTGGTGGCGCGCACCGCCACGCTGGTCGCCGAGATGCTCGCGCAGGGGACGACCACGGTCGAGATCAAGAGCGGGTACGGCCTCACGGTCGAGGACGAGCGCCGCAGTCTGGAGATCGCGAGCGGATTCACCCCGGAGACCACCTACCTGGGCGCCCACGTCGTCCCGCCGGACGTCCCCTCGGCCGAGGAGTACGTCCGCCTCGTCACCGGGGAGATGCTCAAGGCGTGCGCGCCGCACGCCCGCTGGGTCGACGTGTTCTGCGAGCGCGGCGCCTTCGACGCCGACCAGTCCGGGGAGATCCTGCGGGCCGGGATGCGGGCGGGGCTGATGCCGCGCGTCCACGCCAACCAGCTCGGCCCCGGGCCCGGGGTGCGCCTCGCCGCCGAGCTGGACGCCGCCTCGGCCGACCACTGCACCCACCTGACCGACGACGACGTCTCGATCCTGTCCTCCTCGGGCGTGGTGGCCACCCTGCTCCCCGGTGCCGAGTTCTCCACCCGTTCCCCCTACCCCGACGCGCGCCGCCTGCTGGACGCCGGGGTGACGGTCGCGCTGGCCACCGACTGCAACCCGGGCTCCTCCTTCACCTCCTCCATGCCGTTCTGCGTGGCGCTGGCCGTCCGCGAGATGGGCATGACGCCGGTGGAGGCGATCAGGGCCGCCACCCACGGCGGGGCCGAGGCGCTGCGCCGCGGAGACGTCGGCACGCTGCGGGTCGGGACGCGGGGGGACCTGGTGATCCTGGACGCCCCGACGTACGTCCACCTCGCCTACCGGCCGGGAGTGCCGCTGGTGACGCAGGTGTGGAAGGAAGGCCGGCGCCTGGTCTGATCGAATTCCCCGGAGGGCCGGGGTATGGGGGGCATCCTCCCTGAGGAGGAAATCCAAAACCATTCTCCAGGCGTACTTCTTGAGGGAATCTTTGCCATGATCCGCCCGTTGAAAAGACAAGCGATGTGTCTTGACGCACGGGGCGTTGAACGAGCGGGTGGGCACGTCATAAGCAGGCGGAGCGAGGTGCCATCGGATGGCAAGGCCGACGGGGAATCGGACGCAGGATCAGCACGTCTCGGATCGGGACCTGCTCGGGACCTACCTGGCAGAGATCGGACGGGTGCCCCTGCTCACCGCGGAGCAGGAGGTCGAGCTCGCCAAGCGGATCGAGGCGGGCCTGTTCGCGGAGCAGTTGCTGGACGGTGGGTCGACGGAGCCGCGGATCGCGGACGCCGCCGATGAGGAGCTCGAACGGCTGGCCGTTTCCGGGCGAAGGGCCAAGGACGAATTCATCCAGGCCAATCTACGTCTTGTGGTGGCCGTCGCGCGCAAATACTCCGGCCGGGGAATGCCGTTGATCGATCTGGTCCAGGAGGGGAACCTGGGGCTGGTCCGTGCCGTCGAGAAGTTCGACTACCGGCGCGGCTACAAGTTCTCGACCTACGCCACCTGGTGGATCCGGCAGTCCGTGGGGCGTGCCATCCACGAGCAGGCCCGTCCGGTACGCCTGCCCACCCACGCCGGGGAGCAGATGACCAGGCTGATGCGGGTCCGGCGGGACATGCTGGCCGAGTTCGACCAGGAGCCGACCGACGCCGACCTCGCGGCGGTGCTGGAGCTGCCCATCGAGCGGGTGCGCGAGCTCCGGCGCTGGGCCTCCGACCCCGTCTCGCTGCAGCTGGGCGTGGGGGACGAGGACGAGACCGAGCTCGGGGACATGATCGCCGACGACACGTGGGCCGACCCCGAGCAGCAGGCCATGGACATCCTGGAGCGCGAGCGCCTGGAGGAGTGGCTGACCGGGCTGGAGGGGCAGACCCGGGAGATGCTCCGCTGGCGGTACGGCCTGATGGACGGCCGCGAGCACACGCTCACCGAGGTCGGCGAGCGCTACGGCATCGGACGCGACCGCGCCCGGCGCATCGAGCGCGACGCGCTGGCCCGGCTGCGCAAGATGGCCACGGCCGCCTGAGCGGCTTTCCGATCCGGCACGGTCCCTGTGGACCGTGCCGGATCTTCTTGTTTCACGGGTCTTTGGGTGGCTGTCGTTCTGGCGGTGCCGTTCTTCGGGTGGCCGTCGTTCTCGTGGTGCCGGTCTCCGGGCGGTCGTTGTTCTGGCGGTGCTGTTCTTCGGGTGGCCGTCGTTCTCGTGGTGCTGTTTCACGATCATGGTGGCCGGTGTTCGTGGCCGCTGCGGTGGGCGGGTGTTCCGGCCGGCCGTCGGGGTGGCGCTCTGGTGGTGTCGGCCTTCGGCCGTTCGGGCGCGGTGGTTGCGGGCTTTTATACGCCGGCCGGAACACCCGCCCACCTCCGCTTCATCACGTCGGTCGGTGGGGGTGCGGGCCGTAGTGGCTTTCTTTCGGGCCGCTCAGGGGGCTGTGGGTGGCTGAAGCGATCCGTACGGGTCCTTGGGGGCGGGTCACCGTAGCTGAAGCGCGGGTGCGGAAAGGAGCGCAGGGCCGGGCTGCGTGAGAGCGGGTGCCCCGCCGCGCCGCTCTTTCTCGCCGCACGACGTATCCACGAGGTGCAGGGCACCACGAGGCATAGGGCATCGGGCTTCGTCGAGCAGCGGCGGTGGTCCTTGATGGTGATCACGACGGGCGGTGAGGCCGTCAGGGGAGCCAGCCGTTGTCGACGGCGATGCGAGCGGCGTCGGCGCGGCCGGCGGCGCCGAGCTTGGTCACGATGGCGCTCAGGTGGTTGCGGACCGTTCCGGGGGACAGATGGGTGCGCCGGGCGATCACCGCGACCGGGGTGTCGAGCTCCGCGAGCCGCAGCACCTCCAGCTCCCGCGGGGTCAACGGGCACGGGGGCGCGGTCAGCGCGTCGGCGGCCATCGCCGGGTCCACGTACCGGCTCCCCCGGTGGACCCGTCTGATCACGTCGGCGAGCTGTCCGCCGGGCGAGCCCTTGGGCAGGAAGCCCTTGGCCCCGGCGTCCAGCGCGCGCTTCAGCATCGAGGGCTTGCCGTACCCGGTGAGGATGATCACCGCGCATGTGGGCAGTGCCCTGGAGATCTCGGCGGCGACGCCGACGCCGTCCAGCCGGGGCATCTGCAGGTCGACCACGGCGACGTCGGGGCGGTGGGCCAGCGCCTCCTCCACGGCCGCGCGGCCGTCGCCGGCCTGGGCCACCACCTCCAGGTCGGCCTCGAGGGACACCAGGGCGGCCAGGGCCGTTCTGATCAGCTCCTCGTCGTCGGCGAGGAGCACTCTGATCATGAGGTCACCGGCATGGCCGACTCCAGGACGAACAATCCGCCGTCGGCGCGGACGTCCAGCGTGCCGCCCGTCTCGGCGAGGCGTTCCCGCAGGCCGCGCAGCCCGGAGCTGTGACGGTCGGGCCGCACGGCGGCGGCGCCGTCGTTGGTCACGGTCATCCGCACCTCGTCGTCGTGGCGGGACAGCTCTATCGAGCACCAGCTCGCCGTGCTGTGCCTGAGGACGTTGGTGCCGGCCTCACGCAGGACCATGCTGAGCGGGACGGCGACGTCGACCGGCAGGTCGCCGGTCCGGTCGGTGACCGTGCACCGTATCCCCGAGGAACGCAGGACCCGCGAGACCTCGTCGAGCTCACCGCGGAGATCGACCGTGCGGTACCCGTGCACCGCCTTCCGGAGGTCGGCGAGCGCGGAGGCGGCCAGCAGGCGCACGTCCGCGGCCTCCCGTTCGGCGCGGGCGGCGTCGACGGAGACGAGCCTTTCGGCCAGCTCGGCCTTCAGGGCGATCACCGAGAGGGTGTGGCCGAGCAGGTCGTGCACGTCGCGCCCGAACCGCAGCCGTTCCCGGGCGGCGGTCAGCCGCTCCTGCGCGGAGTGTTCCTCCTGGGTGGCGATCAGGATGTTCCACAGCCAGGCGTGCAGACCGGTGACGCCGATGGTCATCACCCCGAAGCCGACGGTTATCACCAGATACTCGACGAGGGACCCGCCGCTCCACCAGCCCACGGCGCCGGAGACGGCGACGGCCGCGGCGATGACCGCGCCCGCCGTGGCCCGCCCGCCGAGCAGGGGCGCGGTGCCGACGATCGAGGCGCCCACCCACGCCCACGTCCTCCAGTCGCCACCCCCCAGCGGGGCGGTCATCGGGATCGACAGCGCTGCCGCCGTCGCGAACCCCGCCAGCAGCCGGCGGTGAACGGCCTGCGTCAGCGACGGCGTGACCGCGGCGTACAGGACAGCGGCCTGCGCCGCGGCGAAGACGAGGATGCCCGTGGCGCCGAGCGCGATCCGCAGCGGATCGGTCTCCCTGCCGAGACCGATGCTCGGCATGATCAGAGTCATGAGCACGGCGGTGGCCAGCGAGCCCAGGGTCGCCACCCTGACCCATCGCAGCCGCTGCTGGAACACACCGGTGATTGTAGTTCGTCGCATGGTTCTTCCCTGTGCCGGTGCGGACGGTCATCTCGGTCCGGTACGGCCCCGTGCCGGTCCGGGGACCGTACCGGTGCGGGCGGCGACCGGTGGGGAGGCCGGGGCGGCGGCCCTCACCACAGCATGAGGAGGATGGTCAGGCCGATGATCGTGTCGATGACGATGCACGCCTCGGCGTACGCTCGCGGGACGACCTTGTCGGCACGGTAGTGGATGATGTCCCACCCCGCGTGGGCGAGCCAGCCGGCGGCCACCAGGTAGAGGGAGAGGTTTCCGCCCACCGACATCGCCACCGCGGCCAGCGCCACGTAGGCGGCGAACACCCCCAGCTGGAGCGCGAGCACGCCCGGCTCCCGCAGGTGCTTCCGGGCCGCGCCGATGACCAGGTAGGCGCCGGCGAGGATCACGAGTATCCACGCCGGAGGAGCGGAGGACGAGCCCCAGCTGTCGATGGTGATCACCAGGGCCAGCCACGACGGCCACCGGTGCACCAGCCAGGCCGTGATCCGCCGGCCGGCGCCGGCGTCGGCCGGCGGCGCCGCGCAGGCGGGACGGCGGTGCGGCCGGCTGTACTCCTTCCGGCGAAGCAGCATCGCGACGAGCATGGCGGGGAGCATCAGCAGGTGCCCGCCGATCATGAGGCCGTCGCCGGACAGCGCCCCGGTCCAAAACGGGACGAGCAGCACGAGGAACGGGACGAACATCGCCGCGCCCATCTCGGCGATGCTCGGCCAGTCGTGGCCGCGGACGCGCATCCAGATCGCCATGCCCAGGGTCATGTCGGTGGCCATCACCATGGCGGCGAGGTCGGCGCGCGCGAGCGCGTCGGACCAGCCGAGCAGCGGGGAGACGACCGCCCACACCTGACCGAACAGCAGCATCCCGGCGATCATCGCGATCACCATCTCGGCGAAGTGCCACGCGAAGTGCCAGCGGCCTGAGGTCCGGAAGGAGGGTCGGGTGCTCGGGGGGCGCGACGTGTCGGCTGCGGTGATGTCCGCTTTGGTGTCCATGGATCCAAGGGTGCGGGCGGCGGCGCGCAGCCCCCACCCTCGTCATGTCACCGATCGACCATGCGGATCGCACCTCCGACCCGTGAACGCTCGGCCCACCCGTCGATCGCCTCGGCGGTGCCGAGGACGTGGGCGAGGACGACGGAATTCGAGACGGGGAGTCTTCCTCCGTCGTGAACAAGTCTCGGACCACGTCCCGCATCCCGTTCTCCATGTTCCGCGTCCTGTCGCCCCGTCGGCCCCGTCGGCCCTGTAGCCCTGCGACCCGTGGTGCCCTGCGACCTGTGGTGTCCTGCACCTCGTGAATGCGTCGTGCGGCGAGAAGGAGCGGCACGGCGTAGCACCCGGTCTCACGCAGCCCGGCCCTGCGCTCCTTTCCGCACCCGCGCTTCAGCTACGGCGACCCGCCCCCAAGGACCCGTACGGATCGCTTCAGCCACCCACAGCCCCCCGAGCGGCCAGAAAGAAAGCCACTACGGCCCGCACCCCCACCGGCCGACGTGATGAAGCGGAGGTGGGCGGGTGTTCCGGCCGGCGTATAAAAGCCCGCAACCACCGTGCCCGAACGGCCGAAGGCCGAGATCACCAGAGCGCCACCCCGACGGCCGGCCGGAACACCCGCCCACCGCAGCGGCCACGAACACCGGCCACGAACCACGGTGATCGGCAGACCGAAACCACCGAGCGCGAATCAGCAAGGACCGAAACCCTGTGCGACGCTTCCGGTCGTGACCTGAAAAACCGGACAGGCAAGCCGTCCGGCCGTTCCCGAATGATCGTCCCGTTCGGAGATCCTCGCCGTTCACCAGGGGTACGTCGTGCCGCTCCCCTGGGTAGGGAAGGAATGGCCGCTGTCGGTGAACGGTCGCCGGAACCTGGAGGGAACACTCGCCGAGCCCTTCTTCGGGTCATCTCAAAGTCAAGCCGCGTATCGTCCGAAACGCTCCCGAAACACCATGGGGCTGAGATTCACAGATGCGAAACACGCAAGGTCGCACCCTGAAACGGTGGAAGAACACGCTGTGGCGCAACGTCAGTGCGCGGCCGGTCGATGGAGCCCAGGAAGCGATCACTGCGACTTGTGAAACCGGCCAAACGCCATTTGTAAGGGAGGGTCGCGTCGAATGAAGATCGATAGCGGCACCACTGCCTGGATGCTCACAGCCACCGCGCTGGTGTTGCTGATGACGCCGGGTCTTGCGTTCTTCTACGGGGGCATGACCAGGGCCAAGAGCGTCCTGAACATGATGATGATGTCGTTCGCCAGCATCATCACCGTGACCACGGTCTGGGTGCTGTACGGGCACTCGCTGACCTTCACGGACAACGGCAGCGAGCTCGTCAACAAGTTCGTCGGCGGCTTCAATGCCCTCGGGCTGCAGAGCCTCGTGGACACCGCCACCAAGGATGACGGCACCGGCATGCCGAGCCTGGTGTTCTCGGCCTTCCAGCTCACCTTCGCGATCATCACCGTCGCGCTGATCAGCGGTGCCATCGCCGACCGCGCCAAGTTCGGCGCCTGGGTGCTGTTCACCGTGGTCTGGGCGACGATCGTGTACTTCCCCGTGGCCCACTGGGTCTGGGGCAACGGCTGGCTGTTCAACCTCGGCATCGAGGACTTCGCCGGTGGCACCGTGGTCCACATCAACGCGGGAGCCGCGGCGCTGGCCCTCGCGCTCGTGATCGGCAAGCGCTCCGGGTGGCGCAAGGAGCCGATGCGGCCGCACAACCTGACCCTGGTCCTGCTGGGCGCCGGCCTGCTGTGGTTCGGCTGGTTCGGCTTCAACGCCGGCTCCGAGCTCGCGGTCGACGGCACCGCCGGTCTGGCCTTCATGAACACCCAGATCGCCGCCGCGGTCGCCGCCGGTGCCTGGATCCTGGTGGAGAAGATCCGCGACGGGCACGCAACCAGCCTCGGTGTCGCCTCCGGCGCCATCGCCGGCCTGGTCGCCATCACCCCGGCCTGTGGTTTCGTCGACCCCTGGGCGGCCCTGGTCATCGGCCTGCTGGCCGGCTCGATCTGCGCCTTCGCGGTGGGCCTGAAGTACCGGCTCGGCTACGACGACTCCCTCGACGTGGTCGGCGTGCACCTGGTCGGCGGTGTGGTCGGCGCGGTCTCCCTGGGCTTCCTCGCGGCCTACCCCTTCCTCGACCAGCAGAGCAAGGGCCTGTTCTACGGTGGTGGCCTCAAGCAGCTGGGCCTGCAGATCCTCGGCCCGGTCGCGGTCGGCGCGTACTCCTTCATCGTCACCTGGATCATCGCGAAGATCATCGATAAGGTGATGGGCTTCAGGATCGGCGCCGAGGAAGAGATCACCGGTGTCGACATCACCTCCCACGCCGAGACCGGTTACGACCTCGGTACCATCCACTCCTCGGGTGTGGCCGCCGTCAACGGACCGGTCCCCACCCCGGCGTCTAAGAAGGTGGACGCATGAGACTCATCACCGCGATCATCAAGCCGTTCAAGCTCGATGACGTGAAGGCGGCCCTGGAGCAGTTCGGGGTCAAGGGAATGACGGTCAGCGAGGCCAGCGGCTACGGCCGCCAGCGCGGTCACACCGAGGTCTACCGGGGGGCGGAGTACCAGGTCGACCTGGTGCCCAAGGTCCGCTTGGAGGTGCTCGCCGAGGAGGAGGACGCCGACGACGTGATCGACGTCATCGTCAAGGCCGCGCAGACCGGCAAGATCGGTGACGGCAAGGTCTGGTCCGTCCCGGTGGACACGGTGATCCGGGTCCGCACCGGGGAACGCGGACCCGAGGCGCTCTAGCCGGTGAGAGGCGACACTCGCTCGTACGCCGCGGCCCGTAGGGAACGGGCCGCGGACATCGACCGCTGGCTGACGGACCTGGTCCGGACCGCCTGCGGCACACCGTACGGGGCAGGCGGGGGAACGACGAGAAACGACGAGCGCGGCGCCCTCAGCGGGGTCGCGCTCGTCGCGGTCGGGAGCCTGGGGCGGTCCGAGCTCGCCCCGGGCAGCGACCTGGACCTGGTCCTGCTGCACGACGGGCGGGACGACGTGGCGCGCATCGCCGACCGGATCTGGTATCCCATCTGGGACTCCGGGGTGGGCCTGGACCATTCGGTACGGACGGTGGACGAGGCGGCCAAGGTGGCCCGGGAGGATCTCAAGGCGGTCCTCGGGCTGATCCAGGCCCGGCACGTCGCCGGGGACCCGGAGCTGACGCGGTCGGCCCGCGAGATCGTGCTCGCCGAGTGGCGGGCCGACTCCCGGCGTCGCCTGGGCGAGCTGCGCGACGCCTCGGACAAGCGGGCCGAGGCCAGTGGGGAGCTGGCGTTCCTGCTGGAGCCCGACCTGAAGGACTCCCGGGGCGGTCTGCGCGACGTGCAGGCGATGCAGGCGGTCGCGGCCGCCTGGGTCGCCTCGGCCCCGGGGCCCAGGGTCCGTGAGGCGTACGAGATCCTGCTCGACGTCCGGCACGGCCTGCACCTGGTGACCGCGCGCGGTGCCGACCGGCTGGTGCTGCAGGAGCAGGACGCGGTGGCCGGGATGCTCGGGCTGCTCGACGCCGAGGCGCTGATGCGCAGGCTCGCCGAGGCGGCCAGGACCATCGGGCACTCCTTCGACGCCACCTGGCGTACCGTCGACCGGTTGCTGGCCGGGCCCACGCCGCGCGGACGGCGTCCGCTGGCCGACGGGGTCGTCGAGCACGGCGGGGAGGTCGTGCTCGCCCGCGGGGTCAGCCCGCGCAAGGACCCGGTCCTGGTGCTGCGCGCCGCCGCGGCGGCGGCCGAGGCGGGGCTCCCGCTGGCGCCCGCCACGGTCACGGCCCTGGCCACGCAGTCACCGCCACTGCCCATTCCCTGGCCGGACGAGGCGCGTGACGCGCTGGTGGCGCTGCTGGGCGCGGGGCGCGCGGCCGTGCCGGTCTGGGAGGAGCTGGACCAGGCGGGGATGCTGGTCCGCCTGCTGCCCGACTGGGAGCGGGTCCGGCACCGCCCGCAGCGCAACCCGGTGCACCGCTACACCGTCGACCGGCATCTGATCGAGACCGCGGCCGGGGCGGCGTCGTTCACCCGCGAGGTCTCCCGGCCGGACCTGCTGCTCATCTCGGCGCTGCTGCACGACATCGGCAAGGGCTATCCCGGGGACCACTCCACCACCGGCGCCGTGGTCGCCCGCGACATCGGGACCCGGATGGGCCTGTCCTCTGCGGACGTCGACGTCCTGGAGACCGTGGTCCGTCACCATCTTCTGCTGCCCGAGACCGCGACCCGCCGCGACCTGGACGATCCGGTGACCATCTCCCGGGTGGCCGAGGCGGTCGGCTCGCGCGAGGTCCTCGAACTGCTGGCGGCCCTGGCCGTGGCCGACGGCCACGCCACCGGTCCCGCCGCCTGGAACTCCTGGAAGGCCTCCCTGGTCGCCGACCTGGTGCGCCGGGTCCGTTCGGCGCTCGCGGGCACCCCGCTGCGGCCGGCGCCCTCGCTCTCGGTGGAGCAGGCGTCCCTGGCCCGTCACGGTGGCGGCGCCGTGCGGGTCAACGGGGGAGCGGTCACCGTGGTCGCGCCGGACCGTTCCGGGCTGCTCTGGCGTGCCGCCGGAGTGCTGGCCGCGCACCGGATGGTGGTCCGCGCCGCGTCGGCCGCGTCGGCCGGGGCGACCGCCGTGATCGAGTTCTCGGTGATCCCCGAGTACGGTTCCCCGCCCGATCCGGCGACGCTGGAGGCCGATCTGAGGCTGGTCCTGGCCGGCAGGCTCGACATCGAGCAGCGCCTGGCCAGGAGGACAAGGTCGATGCGCCCGGCCCGGGTGCCGGTGGCGCCGCCCCGGGTGAACCTGGTGGACGACGCGTCGAACACCGCGACCGTCATCGAGGTACGTGCCCATGACCGTCCGGGGCTTTTGTGGAGGATAGGTAGAGCATTTGGTGAATGTGGCCTTGACGTACGGGCTGCCCGTGTAGAGACTCTCGGCGCAGAGGCGGTTGACGTCTTCTACGTGGTCGACAGAGCCGGTCGCCCGCTGACCGACGAGGTCCAGCGGGCGCAGGTGCGAGATCAGGTGCTGGCCGCCCTGCGATGAGCGGGACGGCCGACTTCTCGACGCCTTCGTAACGATTAAAGTCGGTATGTCGGTTTTGCTGATTCTTATGCGTGACCTTGTGGTCTCATATTGTCCACTTGTGTCGTGATTGAGGAGTAGCGAGAGCGGTGACGACGGCCACATCCGAGAGCCTCCGGCCCCCGGCGTCCGACGGCGGCGGGCGGCCTGCCGCCCGCTTCGGCCTGAGGAACTGGCGGGTGCGCTCGCGTCTCACGGCCCTGATCCTGGTGCCGACCGCGGTGGGCGTCGTGCTCGCCGGCACGCGCGTGGTGGCCTCCGTCGACGGTGTGGCCGGATACCGGCGCACCGCCGTCGCGGCGGAGCACTCGGGAACCCTGCGCGACCTCGCCCAGGCCCTCGGATCGGAACGTGACAAGGACGCCTGGGCCTCCTTCCAGCCCTCCACCGCGAGCCTGAAGGAGAGCGCCGACGCGCAGCGCGCGGCCGTGGACGCGCTGGTCGCGAAGGTGCTGCCCGCCGTCGCGACGATGGACGACTCCTACGGGACCCGGGTCGTCGAGGCGGCCAAGAACGTGACCTACCAGCTGAAGGGGCTGGAGGAACTGCGCCGGCTGCCGGGCACGCCGCGTTTGGAACGATACAGTTTCATGATCTCCCCGCTGCTCCGGCTCCACGAGGAGCTCACGCTGGTCAGCGACGACGAGGAGATCATCGGTGACACCCGGGCGCTCAGCGCGCTGGCGTACGCCAAGGAGGAGGTCTCCCGGCAGCGCGCCCGCCTGCTGGCCGGGTACTACGCGCCCGCGCTGGTCAACGCGCAGGAGGTCGAGAAGTTCATCGCCTCCCGTTCCCGGATGGAGGAGTACAAGACGGACTTCAGCGTCGAGGCGAGCCCGGCCAACGCCCGGCTCCTGGCCGCCGCGCTGGTCGACGAACGGGTGTACCGGGCCGAGCTGACCAAGGCCAGGGCGATCGTCCTGGCCGGGGACCCCGACCACACCGGGCGGCTGCTGTCGGACTTCGACGAGGTCAGGCAGTGGTTCTCGGACAACTCCACGATCCTGGAGCGGATGCGGAAGGTCGAGACCGAGGTCGCCGCCTCCGTGGTCCTGCGGGCCCGCATGCTGGAGGAGACCGAGCAGCGCAACGCGATCATCACGTCCGCCCTGATCCTGCTGCTGCTCCTGCTGGTCCTCGGCCTGACGGTCGTCATCGCCCGGTCGATGGTGACGCCGCTGCGCCGGCTGCGGGCCGAGGCGCTGGAGGTCGCCGGATTCCGGCTTCCCGAGGCCGTACGTCACCTGAGGCTCTCCGGTGAGGCGCGCACGCCCGAGATCGCCCCCATCTCCGTCGGGACCACCGACGAGATCGGCGAGGTCGCCAAGGCGTTCGACGAGGTCCACCGGCAGGCGATCCGGCTGGCCGCGGAGGAGTCCGAGCTCCGCTCCAACATCAACGCGATGTTCGTCAACCTGTCGCGCCGCACGCAGACCCTGGTCGAACGGCAGATCTCGCTCATCGACGGCCTGGAGAAGACCGAGGAGAACGGCGGACGCCTGGCCGACCTGTTCAGGCTCGACCACCTGGCCACCCGGATGCGGCGCAACTCCGAGAACCTCCTGGTCCTCGCCGGTCACGAGCCGGCCCGCAGGCGCACCCGGCCGGCCGAGCTCATCGACGTCGTCCGCGCCTCCCTGTCGGAGGTCGAGGGTTACGAGCGCGTCCAGGTCAGGGTGCACCGGACGATCTCGATCGCGGGCAGCGCGGTCAACGACGTCGTGCACCTGGTCGCCGAGCTGGTGGAGAACGCCATCCAGTTCTCGCCCCGGCAGGGCGGGATCACGGTCTCCAGCAGCGTGATCGAGGGGGGCGGCGCGCTGCTTGCGGTCAGTGACCAGGGCATCGGCATGTCGCACGACGAGCTCTTCGAGACGAACCGCCGCCTGGCCGACCCGCCCGTGGTGGACGTGTCGGTGTCGCGCCGGATGGGACTGTTCGTGGTCGGCCGTCTGGCCCTGCGGCACGGCATCCGGGTCCAGCTGCGCCCGCAGGAGGGGGGCGGCCTCGTCGCCATGGTGCTGTTGCCCTCGGAGATCGTGATCCAGGAGGTCCGGCCGGTGCGGACCCCCTCGTGGGGCGCGGAGCCGGACGCCTCGTACGACCTCCCGGCCCGGACCTCGGCGCAGCCCTTCCCGGGGCACCCGTCGTTTGAGCAGGACCCGTACGGACGGGCACCGGCCGGGCAGGTGCCTTCGGGGCTCTCCTCGTCCGGACATCCCCTGTTCGGGTACGACGCGTCAGGGCATTCCCCGTTCGGGGGTGACGCGTCCGGGCATCCCTCGTTCGGGGGTGACGCGTCCGGGGGTGACGCGTCCGGGGGGGATCCGTTCGGGCAGGCGTCCCTGCCGGACGTCTCCTCGTTCGGCTCGGTCCCGCTGCCCGCAGAGCACACCCCGCAGGGCTGGGCGGCTCCCGCGGGCCCGGCGAGCGGCCCGCCCCTTCCCAAGCGCCAGGTCAACGGCGGGAACGGTTCGGCTCCGGCCCCGTCCGGCGGGGACCTGTCCCCCTACGACGAGAGCGCGGAGGCGATGCCCACGTCGAGGCTCTCCCCGTTCGAGAACGAGCAGGAGGAGTACCTGCCCATCTTCGCCTCGATCGAGTCGGCCTGGTTCCGCCGGGCCGCCGAGCCGGGTGAACGGACGGCCGGGGAGGACACCCCTTCGGCCGGTACGCCCGAGCCCGAGCCGGATCCCGGGCCCGTCCGGGAGGTGGCACGGGCGGACGACGGGCCGAACGACCACGGGTCGAATGATCACGGGTCGAATGACGACAGGTCGAACGACGACAGGCCGGACGGCTGGAGCACCCCCGCCGACGCCGGGTGGCGGGCCGCCCGGGCGGCGAGCGACCCCTCGCTCGGCGGGATCACCGCGGCGGGCCTGCCCAAGCGCACCCCCCGGGCGAACCTGGTGCCGGGGACCGCCGTCGCGCCGTCCTCTCCCGTGCCGTCGCTCTCACCCGAGAGGGTGCGCAGCCGCCTGTCGAGCTTCCAGCAAGGTGTACGGCGAGGCCGTGCCGAAGTGGTCGAGACCGCCACCGGGCGACCGGGCGAGAAGGAGGAGGATTCGTGACGCCCCTGAGTCATGAGGCGCGCAGGTTCGACTGGTTGATCACCGAGTTCGTCCGTGGCACGCCCGGCGTCGCGCACGCGGTGTGCGTCTCCGCCGACGGCCTGAGGATCGCGAGCTCGGAGGGGTTCCCCGCGGACCGGGCCGACCAGCTCGCCGCGGTCGCGGCCGGTCTGCTCAGCCTGACCGTGGGAGCCTCCCGGGTGTTCGAGGGAGGCGCCGTCACCCAGACCGTGGTGGAGATGGAGCGCGGCCTGCTGCTGGTGATGGCCATCAGCGACGGTTCCTGTCTCGCCGTGCTGGCCTCGTCCGACTGCGACATGGGCCTGGTGGCGTACCAGATGACGCTGCTCGTCGAGCGGGTGGGGCAGGTGCTCACCCCGGCGCTCCGCGCCGAGCTGCAGTCCTTCCGGGGCCGGTAGTGACCGCGTCCGGCCTGCCGCCGGGAGGGGACCGTGCTCGGGGGTGACACCGCCGGGGACGAGGAGCCCCTCTTCCGCCCGTACGCCGTCACCGGTGGCAGGTCCGAACCCCGTTTCGAGCTGGCGATCGAGACACTGGTCTCCTCCTCCTTCATCATGGAGGAGGATCTGGCGATGCTCACGCCGGAGCAGGATGCGATCATCAGACTCTGTCGCTCGTACCGGTCGGTCGCCGAGATCTCGGCGCTGCTGAGGGTCCCGCTCGGCGTGGCCCGCGTACTGGTGGCGGATATGGTCGACGAGGGCTTCGTCCGGATCCACCAGCCGCACCTCGACGAGGGACGGCCGGATCTCAACATGCTCGAAAGGGTGCTCAGTGGACTTCGCAGGCTCTAACCAGGGTGGCCTGACGTCAACAAAGATCGTTGTCGCGGGCGGGTTCGGTGTCGGCAAGACCACGTTCGTCGGGTCGGTGTCGGAGATCGTGCCGTTGACCACCGAGGCCGTGATGACCGACGCCAGCGTCGGGGTCGACGATCTGGGGCTGACGCCGAACAAGACGACCACCACGGTGGCGATGGACTTCGGCCGTCTGTCGCTGGACCGCGACCTGATCCTGTACCTGTTCGGCACGCCCGGCCAGCACCGGTTCTGGTTCATGTGGGACGACCTGGTCCGCGGCGCGATCGGCGCAGTGGTCCTGATCGACACCCGGCGGCTGGCCGACGGCTTCCCGGCGATCGACTACTTCGAGGAGGCCAGGCTCCCCTTCGTCGTCGGCATCAACGGCTGGAACGGGGAGTTCCCCCACGACGAGAACGAGGTGCGCGAGGCGCTGACGCTGGCCCCGCACGTCCCGGTCGTGCGGACCGACGCGCGTTCCCGCGAGTCCGTCAAGGGCACCCTGATCACCCTGGTCGAGCACGTCCTGCGGGTCCGCACGGCGTACGGCACGTCGGTGTAGGACGTCGCGGGGCCGGACGTGACGCCGGGCGTGACGCCGCGTCCGGGACGGGGACGGGCCGTTCGGGGTGGGGGCCGTCGGCCGGGTGCCGGTGGCGGGGCTCAGTGGTGGGGCCCGGTGGTGGGACGGGGTGCGGATGGTGTTCCGTGGTTCCGGCCGGCGCTTTCCCGCCGTTCGCGTGAACGCCCTCGGCGTGCAGGCCGGGATCGCGATCAGGGCTCGTCGTCGCGGATCTCCGGTGAGGAATCGGCTCGTCTCACCTGCCCTTACCGGGTGACGGGTGACGGGCGTATGCGTTGGGATGACGCCGGGGCATTCCCGCGTTGTTCGTCCGGGCGTACGGCCCGATGAGGCTCTTGTTTCCGGTCCGTCCCGCGTGGGCGGTGACCCTTTCCCCGCATGACGCGGGCCCGTTTCTCCTCGCGGTGCCACCGGGGTCTCCTTGGGGGCGTGACCTCGCAGGCCGGGCGTGGTGAGTGGTGTCCGGCGAGGGGGACGCCGGTGGTCACGGCTGGAAAATGGCGGGAACCGCGTCATTGTCGCCCTCGAAGAGGAGTGCGCCGGTGGTGTTCCTGTGGCGATCGGGAAAGGAGGGAAAGAGGCTCTCCGGTCCGAAAATGCCTCATCGGGGAATTGGGTCAACCGGAATTCGCAATTCCGGTGTCGACCAGCCTAACGGCTGAAGTATGCATTTCAAGAAAAATGCGTGTTTGTTGGCTCGTGTTCGCTTGGCCTCACAGGTTGATATGTGCTCGAATTGCCGGAATCAGGGAATTCGGCCAGGAGGTTCATCCACCGAGAGGCAGCGTTCGGTGAGCGGATACACGATCCACGCGGTGGGCGAGAGCCTGCGCATGCGGAACTGGCGGGTGCGACGGCGGCTCGTCGCGCTCATCCTGGTGCCCACGATCGCCGCCGCGCTGCTCGGTGCCGCCTGGGTGATCTCCTCGATGCGCGCCGCCGACGACTACCGGCGCGTCAACGACCTGGCCCGGTTCTGCGGCCACATCGGCGCGCTCACCCAGGAACTGGCCGAGGAACGTGGCAGCACCGCGTGGTTCGTCGCCCTCGACCGCCCGGCGAGCGGCCTGGAGGACGTACGGGCACAGATGGATCTGGCCGACGGCGCGGCCGAACGCGTCCGGGAGAGCGGCGTCCTGCTCGCGGAGGAGGTCAGCGGCCGTACCCGCGCCGAGATCCAGACCGTGATCACCCGCCTGGACGGCCTCCGCGCGCTGCGCGACCAGGCTCTGCGGACGCCCATGCGGTCCGACGCGGTCATCACCGCCTACACCGCGGTCATCGCCGACCTGCTGTCGGTGTACGGCGAGCTCGGCAAGGGCAGTGCCGACGACGTCCTGTTCGGGCAGGCGCTGGCCCTGACCGCGCTCGCCCGCGCCAAGGAGGCGCTGTCGTTCCAGCGGGCGCTGCTGACCGTGGTGCTCGTCGCGGGCCGGTTCGAGCAGGAGCGGCTGGAACGGTTCCTCGGCGCGGTCTCCGCCGAGCGCAACGAGCGCGCGGCCTTCGCCGCCGAGGCCTCCGCCCGCGACCGTCGCCTCTTCGACGAGACCGTCAACGGTCCCGTCGCCGACCGGGCCGAGCGTCTGCGCGGGCTGGTCCGGCTCCGCGCGGCCTCGGGGGCCACCCTGAGAGGGCTGGACCCGGCGGAGAAGGACGACGCCAAGGGGTGGTACGACGCGGCGGGCGCCGTCGTCGACACCATGCGCGAGGTGGAGAAGCGGCACGCCCAGGAGATCGTGGCGCGCAGCCGGTACCTCGGTGAGGCCGAGCGGAGCCACGCGCTGCTGGTGGCCGGGTCCGTCGCGGCCCTGCTGGTCCTCGTGCTGGCCATCACCGCCGGGGTGGTGCGATCCCTGGTCGGGCCGCTGCGGCGGCTGCGCAGGGAGGCGCTGGAGGTCGCGGGGGAGCGGCTGCCCGCGTACGTCCAGAAGGTCCGCGAGTCGCGCGACGGCGAGGTCGTCGCGGACGTGTCGCCGATCGGCGTGCCGGGCCGCGACGAGATCGGCGAGGTCGCCCGGGCGTTCGACGAGGTCCACCGGCAGGCCGTGCGGCTGGCGGGGGACGAGGCCAGGCTGCGCCACACCGTGAACGCGATGTTCGTCAACCTCTCCCGGCGGAGCCAGACGCTGGTGGAGCGGCAGCTCAGCCTGGTCGAGCGGCTGGAACGCGGCGAGCGCGACGACCAGCGGCTGGCCGACCTGTTCAGGCTCGACCACCTCGCCACCCGGATGCGCCGCAACAGCGAGAACCTGCTCGTCCTCGCCGGGCAGGAGGTGGCGCGGCGCTGGCGTCGGCCGGTCGAGCTCATGGACGTGATCAGGGCCGCGCTGTCGGAGGTCGAAGGCTACGACAGGGTGACGAACCTGGTCCGGACGGAGGTGGCCGTGGCGGGCCCCGCGGTGAGCGACGTGGTCCATCTCCTGGCCGAGCTGGTCGAGAACGCCGTCTCGTTCTCGCAGGCCGGCACCCGCGTCACGGTCTCCAGCACCAGGATCGGCGGGGACGGCGGCGTGATGGTCTCGGTGACCGACCAGGGCATCGGCATGACCCCGGAGGAGATCGCGCGGTTCAACCACCGCCTGGCCGGTCCGCAGACCGCCGACGCCTCGGTGGCCCGGCACATGGGCCTGTTCGTGGTCGGCCGCCTCGCCTCCAGGCACGGCATCCGCGTCCAGCTGCGTCCCCAGGGCTCCGGCCTGACCGCGATGGTCATGCTCCCGGAGTCGCTGCTCGTCCAGCCACCCGCCACGGCCCTGCCGGACGACCCCGCGCGGCCCCCGGTGTCCCTGCCGGCGGGCGTGACCGCCCTCCCGCCGGGGGACGGCCCCGGGGACGCCGAGCCGTTCCCGGGGTATCCCGCGGATGCGGCCGGAGCGTTCCCGGGCCGTCCGGTGGACGCGGCCGGACCGTTCCCGGGGGACCTGGCAGGGGTGGGCGGGCCGTCGTTCCCGTACGGTCCTGGCTCGCCGCTCTCCGCGCCGGTGACCTCCCCCGGCCCCGGCGTACGGACGCCGTCGGTGCCCCCGTGGGGAGGGGCCGCGGAGCCGGCCGGGCCGAGCGTGTGGAGCCCGCCGGTGGAGCGGTTCCGCCCGCCCGGCGGACCGGGGGAGCCGCCGGACCCGTTCGCGACCCCCACCGATTCGTTCGGTGCTCTCCCGGGTCCGTACGACCCCGTCGGCGGGCCGGATTCGGTGGACACCGGGCCGTTGCCCAGGGTGGAGGTCCCGTCGGCGGAGGACGACTTCCTTCCGATCTTCGCGGCGGTCGAGTCGGGCTGGTTCCGGGTCGCTCCGCCCGCCGGGGCCCGGGTCGCTCCGCCCGCCGGGGATCCCGGCGCCGGTCCGCCGTCCGAGCCGGGTGCCGGTCCGTCGTCCGAGCCGGGTGCCGGGACGTCGCGTCCGGGCGCCGGGCCGTCACCGCGTCCGGGTGCCGCCCCGGACGGGCCCCGCGCCGAGCCCCGGCCCTGGTCCTCACCGGGTGACGGCGGCTGGCGGGCCGCCCGGGTGGCGAACGCCCCCGTGCGGGACGGTACGACCGCGGCTGGCCTGCCCCGGCGTACTCCCGGGGCCAACCTGGTGCCGGGTTCGGTGCCACCGCCCGCACCGCCCGCACGACCTGGGCCCGGGACCCGGCCGCCACAGCAGCCGCAGTCGCAGGAGCGGCCGGTGCGGGACGCCCCGGTCGCGGCCGAGCGGATGCGCGAGCGGATGTCGGGCTTCCAGCGGGGCGTGCGCAGGGCCCGCGACGAGCTCATGAACCGGGAGGAGTGACCGTGTGGGGCGACGTCCACGGGACCGGGCAGCGTTCCCCCTCCGGCCACGGTCCCGCGTACGGGGAACCGGCCGACGAGGAGAGCTCGCTGGTCCGGCTGTACGCGGTGACCGGCGGGCGCACCGTTCCCAGTGCCACGCTCGCCATGGAGGCGCTGGTCTCGACCTCGGCCGGGGTCCGGCTCGGTCTGTCCTACGCGCGGGAGTACCGCCTGATCGGCGACCTGTGCCGGCGCATCCGCTCGGTCGCGGAGATCTCCGCGCTGCTGGGCGTCCCGCTGGGCGTCACCCGCGTCCTGGTCTCCGACATGGAGGCCGAGGGGCTGGTACGGGTCCATCGTCCCCGGCTCGACGCGGCCGGTCCCGGCCCCGACCTGCTGGAACGCGTCCTCAACGGCCTGGACCGCCTGTGACGGGCCAGCGGGCCACCGGCGCCGCGCACCGGGCCGCCCATCGGCGCTGAGCCGCGCGCCGCCGCTGGGCCGCGCGCCGGTGCCGAGGAGGGCTACGACGCTGGGCCGCGCGCCGGTGCCGAGGCGGGCGTCAGCCTTGGGCCAGCCACCAGCGGGCCGCGACGAGCTCGGCCACCAGCGTCTCGGTCAGCAGCGCGACGTCGGGCTCGTCGTCGTGCCGGTAGCGGACACGGTCCGCGACGCCGGGCACCTCGCCGCCGACGGCCAGGACGGTGGAGCCGCGCTGCCGGATCCAGTCCATGGCCTGCTCGTCGTAGCGGGAACCGGGGTACAGGACGGCGCGGTAGTCGAGGGTCTTGGTGAGGTAGACGTCCACGTGGGCCCAGTCGCCGGTCTCGCACGCGTCGGCCGGCCTGCGCGGGCCCTCCCGGAACATCAGGGCCGACTGCTCGGCCGAGGACAGGCGTTCGGCCGGGGCGATCGTGTAGACGCCGTGCGGGCCGTCGAGCAGGGCCGCCGCGGGTGCCAGCCACTCGCCGCGCCGGTCGAGCAGGTCCGCGGTCGCCTCGGCGGTACGCAGCAGCAGGCCGGGCATGTCCCGGCCGGAGGCGCCGGGAACGGCTGGACCGCCGGGAGCGACGGAATCACCGGGAGCGGCCGAATCGCCGGGAGCGACGGGATCGCCGGAAGGGCCGAGGCCGTCCGCGGGGGAGAGGTGGTCGGCGAGCGCCAGCAGCAGGGCCAGGGTGTGCTGGAACGTCCGGCAGGACACGCCCCCGCGTTCCTCGCCCGCGAGCATCGGCACCACCAGGTCGGCGCCCTCGGTGACGGGCGAGCCCGGGACGTTGGTCAGCGCGAGCACGAAGGACCGCCCCCGGTGGCGGGCGACCGCGTCCAGGGTCTCCCGGCTGCCGCCGGTGGCGGAGATCGCGACCACCAGCGTCCCGGGGCCGGGCGGGTAGGAGGCGGCGGCGGAGGCGTACTCGGCCACCGCGTCCACCCCGGCCGATCGCAGGCGCAGCGCGGCCACCCGGGCGGCGTAGCGGGAACTGCCCATGCCCAGCAGGAGCACCCGCCGGATCCGCGAGGGGATCGCCGAGAACGGATCCGCGGACGCGAGGGCGTCCGCCAGCCCGGCCAGCGCGGCGGGCTTGGCCTCCAGGTCGGCGAGGTAGAGGTCGGGGATCACGTGCTCTCCTTCGGCGGGGACGGGGACCTCGGGGACGCGGGCGGGGCCGCCGGGGACCCCGGGAAACCCAGGAACCCCGGGGACCCCGGGACGCGGGTCGCGGGGGAGCGGCGCCGGTCACGGGTATTGGGAGCGCAGCACGCCCATCGGGGCGTAGCGCCAGCGGGGCAGGTGCCGGGCGGCGTAGACCAGCTCGCGGCACTCCTGCTCGATCTCGAACGCGCCGAGCAGGGAACGGTCCAGCAGGGCGGCGTGCCCCAGGGCGGTCAGGCGCTCCAGGTAAGCCTCCTGGAGGACGGCGCGGGCCGTGGCGGCCCATTCGGCGATCATCGGCCCGGGGGCGTCGCGGCGCCGGATCGCGACCTGGCCGACGTGCTCCAGGCTGGTGGTGAGCTGGGCCAGGTCGCGGGCGGCGGGCTGGAAGGGGTCGGCGCCGGTGACGGTCGGGTTCCCGTCGAAGTCGATCACCGCGTACCCGTCCCGCCAGCGGAGCACCTGGCCGACGTGCAGGTCACCGTGGACGCGGATCAGCGGGGTGCCTGCGGTCTCAGCACCGGCACCGGCGGGGGCGGCCAGCGGGGCCAGGCCGGCGCGGAGCGCGCCGGAGCGCTCCGCCAGCCAGTCGCCGTCCTCGCCGCCGGTCAGGGCCAGGGCCTCCCGCAGCGCCTCGTCCGCCCGGAGCCACCAGGACCCCTTCGCCGGGGCGGGCACGGGCACGGCGTGCCGTACCGGGTCGGGGAAGGTCGGCGAGGGGGTCGCCATGGCCGCGTGCAGGCCGGCCGCGAGGACGCCCAGGTCGGCGGCGAAGCCGGTACGCCCGGCGGCGGCCTCGTCCACGCACCACTCCCAGCCGTCCCTGGCCTCGGGCAGGTAGGCGGTGACCAGGGCGACCAGCACCTCGGTGCCGTCGGCGCCGCGGCGCGACACGGACGCGTACGGCGTGGCGGTCGCGGTGAAACCGGCCGACGTCAGGTGCGCGAACACGTCGGGGGCGGGCTGGGGGAACGGCGCGGGCGGGGTGAGCCACTTGACCACCACCCGCTCGCCGACGACCACGGAGCGGTTGGTCTGATCGACGTCGAAGCCCCGTTCGACCGTTCCTGAGGGCCCGGCGGCCGATGACGATTGAGTGTCGATTGAAAGACGTCCGGCGATCTCGCCGGGGAGGGGCCGGAAGTGCCGTACCGCGAAGGGGGCGTTGTCTTCGCAGGTCAGAGCGGTGAGAAGGGCGGCGGTCCGCCCGTCGCCGACCTCGGGAACCGTGTCCAGCCTGTCCCAGATTGAACATGGATTTAACAAACGGATCAAACTTTCCAGGGGTGATGTCGGGGGCAGTCTTGCTCAAGTTAATGTTGACTGCAACACTCCTGCTTTGGTCTGCCGTGTCCCCTACGGCCGGTCTACCCCAATTACACTGAATTCTTAAGGAGTAGCGGCCGTGCCCCGCACTCACATCCGTCGTCTTCCGGCCGCCGCCCTGGCCGCCGGCCTCGCGCTCGCGATCTCGGCCTGTGGCGGGGAACCCGCCGACACCGCGGCGGCCCCGGCCGCCGGTGCCTCGTCGGCGCAGCTCGACCCCAACGCCGACCTGTCCAAGCAGAGCGTCACCATCACCGTCTGGGACGGTTACACCCCCAAGGAGCTGGCCACCGAGGTCAAGAGCAAGCTCAAGACCGACCTCAAGGTGACGCTCCACGACACCAACGAAGCGGCCATGGCGAAGCTGACCAGCGGGGCCGACACCGGCCTCGACGTGGCCTTCGTCTCCGGCCAGTACGCCCAGGCCCTCAACGAGGCCGGCCTGCTGGAGCCGCTGCACCCCGAGCTGATCCCGAACCTCGCGAACCTCTACCCCGAGGCCAAGGAACTCTCCTACGACAAGGGCAACGTCTTCTCGGTCCCCTACACCTGGGGCACGACCGGCATCTGCTACCGGTCCGACCTGATGAAGACCGCCCCGACGAGCTGGAAGCAGCTCCTCGACCCGCCGGCCGAGGCGCTCAAGAAGGTCACCATGATGACCACCGAGCGCTGGCTGGCCCTGCCCGCCATCAAGGCCCTGGGCTACTCGGTCAACACCCGCAGCGACGAGGAGATCGCCAAGGTCAAGGCCGAGCTGCTCAAGGCCAAGCCGAAGCTGCTGGGCTACGACGACACGACCTTCGGCGACAAGCTCAAGAGCGGCGAGGCCGTGATGGTCGAGGCGTGGGACGGCTGGTGCCCGACCACCGAGAAGAACATCAAGTTCGTGGTGCCCCAGGAGGGCAGCGACCTGTGGGTGGACACCATGGTCGTGCTGAAGTCCTCCAAGAACAAGGAGGCGGCGCACGCCTTCATCAACTACATCCTGGACCCGAAGGTGCACGGCTGGGCCGCGGAGAACATCCTCTACAAGGTCCCGAACAAGGCCGCCATGGACGCCATGGACGCCAAGCTCAAGGCCGACAACGCCCCGCTCCAGATGACCCCGTCCGACCTGCTCAAGGGTGAGTCGATCATCGACCTGGGCGAGGACTCGGTGAAGTTCACCAGGCTCGCGACCGAGGTCGCGACCAAGCAGTGACACGTTCCACCGTTTCCGGCGCGTCCGTGAGGTCACGGGCGCGCCGGTCGCGTGCCCTGGGAAGGCTCGTCTTCCTGGGGCCGGGCCTGACGTACCTGATCGTCCTGCTGCTGGTCCCGCTGGCGCTGCTGATCACCTTCACGCTGTTCCGCAGGGGCCGTTTCGGCGGGATCGTCTACGAGGTGACCGGGGAGAACTTCACCCGGCTGGTGGATCCGCTCTACCTGGAGGTGCTGGTCGGCTCGCTGCAGCTGGCCGGTGCCGCCACGCTGATCACCCTGCTGATCGGCTACCCGACGGCCTACCTGATCGCCCGGCTGCCGGGCAGGTGGAAGACGATCGCGCTGGTCGCGATCGTGCTGCCGTTCTGGACGAACTTCCTGATCCGCATCTACGCCTGGATCGTGCTGCTGAGCGGCCCCGGGCTGGTCAACAGCGCGCTGCTGGACCTGGGGCTGATCGACCGGCCGCTGGAGCTGCTCTACAACCGGGGCACCATCGTCGCCGGGCTGGTCTACTCCTACCTGCCGCTGATGGTGCTGCCGCTGTACGCGGCGATCGAGCGGCTGGACCCGCAGCTGCGCGAGGCCTCGGCCAACCTCGGCGCCTCACCGGCGCGCACGTTCGCCTCGGTGACGCTGCCGCTGACCCTGCCGGGGGTGTTCACCGGCTGCCTGTTCGTGTTCGTGCCGAGCTTCGGCAACTTCATCATCCCCGAGCTGCTCGGCGGCGGCCGTTCCATCATGGTCGGCAACCTGATCAGGGACCAGTTCCTCAAGGCGCGCGACTGGCCGTTCGGGTCCACCCTCGTGCTGGCGCTGCTGGCCGTGCTGGTCGTCCTGCTGCTGCTGCAGGCCTGGAGTGCCCGACGTGCGTAGATCCCGCCTGCTGTACGTGCCCTTCTGGTTGTCGTACGTCTTCCTCTACACCCCGATCGTCGTGCTGGTCGCGATGTCGTTCAACGCCGGGGAGTCCCCCTATGTCTACGAGGGGTTCAGCCTGGACTGGTACGGCGTGCTCGCCCAGGACGAGAGGATCCGCGAGGGCCTGGTCAACACGCTGATCGTGGCCGCGGGCTCCACCGCGCTGGCCACGGTGCTGGGCACCCTGCTGGCCGTGGGCCTGGCCCGCCACACCCGGTCCCGGACGCTGGACGCGTTCAGCGTGCTGCCCGCGGTCCTGCCGGACCTGGTGCTCGGCATCGGCCTGCTGGTCTTCTACGCCACGATCCGCTCGACCCTGGGCCTGCACTCGGTGCTGCTGGCGCACACCGTGTTCGGCATGGCGTTCGTCACCGCGGTGGTCCGCACCCGGCTCACCCACGCCGACACCTCCCTGGAGGAGGCGTCCAGGGATCTGGGTGCGACCCCGCTGACCACGTTCACCCGCGTCACGCTGCCGCAGCTCGCGCCGGGCATCCTGGCCGGGGCGCTGCTGGCGTTCACGCTGTCCATCGACGAGTTCGTCATCGCGTTCTTCACGGCGGCCCCCACCACGCCGACCCTGCCCATCGTCATCTACTCAATGGTCCGCTTCGGGGTCACCCCTGAGATCAACGCGCTGGCCACGCTGCTGCTGCTCGTGAGCTTCACCGTGGTGATCGTGGCCCAGCGGATGACCCGACTGACGGAGTCCCTGTCCTGATGCTGAAGATCACGGGTGTCAGCCGCCGCTTCGGCGACGTCACGGCGCTGTCGGACGTCTCCCTGGAGATCCGGCAGGGCGAGTTCTTCGCGCTGCTCGGCCCCAGCGGGTGCGGCAAGACGACGCTGCTGCGGATCCTGGCGGGCTTCGAGTCGCCCGACGAGGGCACCGTCACGCTCGACGGCGAGGACCTGCTCGCCAGGCCGGCCCACCGCCGCCCGGTCAACCTGATGTTCCAGTCGTACGCGCTCTTCCCGCACATGTCCGTGGCCAAGAACGTGGCCTACGGCCTGGAGCGGGAGCGGCTGGACCGCTCCGAGGTGCGCCGCCGGGTCGGCGAGGTGCTGGAGAAGGTCGGCCTGGACGCGATGGCCTCCCGCAGGCCGCAGCAGCTGTCCGGTGGTCAGCGGCAGCGGGTCGCGCTGGCCCGCGCGATCGTCAAACGCCCGCGCCTGCTGCTGCTGGACGAGCCGCTGTCCGCGCTGGACAAGAAGGTGCGCGCGGAGATGCAGCTGGAGCTCAAGCGGCTGCAGGACGAGGTCGGCATCACCTTCGTCGTGGTCACCCACGACCAGGAGGAGGCCATGTCGCTGGCCGACCGGATCGCGGTCTTCGACACCGGCCGCGTCGAGCAGGTGGACGCCCCGGTCGAGCTGTACGAGCGCCCGCGCACCCCGTTCGTCGCGGGCTTCGTCGGCGCCAACAACCTCTTCGCCGGCCGGGCCTGCTCGGTCGGCCTGGCCGCGGACGGGCTCGGCATCCTTCCCGGCAGGTCCACGCTGCCCGACGGCACGCCCGCGCTGCTCGCGGTGCGGCCCGAGCGGCTGCGGCTGGGCGCCGACGGGGTGCTGCGCGGAGAGGTCGTCGACGTGAGCTTCTACGGCGGCGTCTCGCACGTGTCGGTCCTGGTGGCCGGGCGCCCGGCGCCGGTGCTGGCGGCCGTGCAGGGGGCCACGCGGGTCCAGGCCGGCTCACCGGTGGCGCTGGGCTGGGCGGACGAGGACGGGGTGCTGATCCCTCAATGAGACGACTTGAGCGGGTGACCCGTCGCGGTCCTGGCGTAGTCGAGGATGAGGTCCGCCGCCTCCTGCGGGCCGATCACCGGGTGGCGGGCCGTTATGCGGTAGCCGTACGCATCCTCGAGCGCGACCAGGTTGCGGGCGACGGTCAGGCAGTCGCCGGACAGGGTGAAGGTGCCCAGGGCGGTGCCGGTGTCCAGGATGCTCTGGTAGAGCGAGACCTGGCGGTCGTAGAGGGTGGTCAGCAGGAGCGCGTACATCCTGTTGCGGGACGCGGCCCCGCCGAGTTCGTTGAGCAGCCGCACGTCCGGGTCGTCCGGTCCGTGCGGCAGCCCGGAGCGGACGGTGACCACCAGCTTCTCCGCGGGGTCGCGCATGCCCGCGATCCGCTTGAGCCTCTGCTCGTAGAAGCGCTCCATCCCGGCGTGGTGGGCGTCGACCAGCAGCTCGCCGAGGCGGGGGTAGTGGTAGAGGACGGCGCCGGAGGTGAGCCCGGCCTCCTCGGCGACATGGTTGAGGTGCACGCCCTCGGTGCCGTACCTGATGATCGCGCGGTGCGCGGCCGCGATGAGATCCAGGCGCCGGTCCGCCCTTCCCTTGCGCGTCATGCTCCCCCGCTCGTCGAAGGCCACCCGTTGAGGACGGCGCTCTGTGCCGGGGTCCATAGTGACCCTTTTCCGGGGTTTTTACCAGCCGGGAATTCAACCGTTTTTCAAAAGCCACAACCCCCTAGACGCAAGGAGGCGTGATGTCTCTCACGATCCTGTTCATGCCGGAGAGTGCCTACGGGCCGACGAACAACTGCATCGGCATCGGTGACATTCTTCGTAAGCGCGGTCACCGTGTCGTCTTCGCAGCTGAGGCCTCGTGGAAGGGGAAATTGGAGGCTCTCGGATTCGAGGAGGATCTGGTCCATCTGGCGCCTCCGTCGGATGAGGAGCAGGACGCCGGGCAGTTCTGGAAGGACTTCATCAGGGACACCGCCCCGGAATACCGGAAGTCCACGCTGGAGCAGTTGGAGACGGTCACCAAGCCGATCTGGGACGCCCTTATCGACGGCGCCAGGTACAGCGAGCCTCAGTTGAAGGAGATCATCGGCCGCGTCCGGCCGGACGTCATCGTCGAGGACAACGTCATCACCTTCCCGGCGCTGCTGACGGCCGGGAAGCCGTTCGTCCGCATCGTCTCGTGCAACCCGCTGGAGGTGCGCGGCGAGGGCGTGGCCCCGGTCTTCTCCGGGCTGCCCGCCGGGGACCGCTCGCAGTGGGCGGCCTTCGAGGCCGAATACGACCGCACCCACCGCGAGATCTGGGCCGCCTTCAACGAGTGGGTCGTCGCCCAGGGCGCCCCGCCCCTGCCCGACCTGGACTTCATCCACGAGGGCGACCTGAACCTGTACGTCTTCCCGGAGATCGCCGACTACGCCGGCGACCGCCCGCTGGGCCCCTCCTGGCACCGGCTGGACTCCTCGGTGCGCGAGACCGAGGGGACGTTCGAGATCCCGGAGCCGCTCGCCTCGCGCGAAGGCGCGCTCGTCTACTTCTCGCTGGGCTCGCTCGGCTCGGCGGACGTCTCCCTCATGCAGCGGGTGATCGACGTGCTGGCGACCACCCCGTACCGCTTCATCGTCTCCAAGGGCCCGCTGCACGAGGAGATCAAGCTGGCCGAGAACATGTGGGGTGCCGAGTTCGTCCCGCAGACCGCGGTCCTCCCGCAGGTGGAGCTGGTCATCACGCACGGCGGCAACAACACCGTCACCGAGGCGCTGCACTTCGGCAAGCCGATGATCCTGCTGCCGCTCTTCTGGGACCAGTACGACAACGCGCAGCGCATGCACGAGCTCGGCTACGGCGTGCGGCTGTCCACCTACGCCTTCACCGACGAGGAGCTCACCGGAGCGCTGGACCGCCTCCTGGGCGACACCGCGCTGCGCGAGCGGCTCGCCGCCGCGGGCGCGGAGATCCGCGGGCGGGATGGCCTGCGCAGGGCCGCCGACCTGATCGAGCGGGCCGGAGCCTGACGGCTCCCCGCACCACCACGACGGGAGAAGTCCCATGGGCAGCACGTTGATCAACCCGGCGACCGGCGAGTCCCTGGCGCGGCCGGCCGACACCCCGGTCGCCGAGGTGCCGGCCGCGGTGCGGCGGGCACGGGCCGCGTTCGAGGAGTGGGGCGCGGCGATCCCGGCCGAGCGGGCCAGGGTGCTGCTGCGCTTCGCCGACCTGGTCGAGGCCGACGCCGAGGAGCTCACCCGGCTGGAGGTCGCCGAGACCGGCAAGCCCGCCGCGGTCTTCCGCGACGGCGAGCTGCCGTTCGCCGCGGACAACCTCCGCTTCTTCGCCGGTGCGGCCCGCTCGCTGGACGGCACCGGCGCGGGCGTGTTCAGCGCCGGGTACACCTCGGTCATGGTGCGCCGCCCGGTCGGCGTCGTGGGTTCGATCGCCCCGTGGAACTTCCCCCTGGTGATGGCGGTGTGGAAGGCCGGCCCGGCGCTCGCCGCCGGGAACGCCGTGATCGTCAAGCCCGCCCCGCAGACGCCCGGAACCACGCTGAGGCTGGCGGAGCTGTTCGCCCGCGCCGGGGCGCCCGACGGGCTGTTCCAGGTCGTGCTGGGCGACGGCGAGGTGGGCCAGGCGCTGGTCACCGACCCGGGCGTGGACATGGTGAGCGTCACCGGCTCGACCGAGACCGGGCGCGCCGTGATGCGCGGCGCCGCGGGCTCGCTGAAGCGGGTCCACCTGGAGCTCGGCGGGAAGGCGCCGGCGCTGGTCTTCGACGACGCCGACCTGACCGCGATGGCCACGGGCGTGGCGATGGGCGCCACCTACAACACCGGCCAGGACTGCACGGCCGCGACCCGCGTCTACATCTCCCGCGGGGTGTACGACGAGGCGGTCGACGCGCTGCGTGCCACGCTGGAGCGCGTCCGGCCGGGCGACCCCTGGGACCCGGCCTCCGACATCGGGCCGCTGATCTCGGCCGGTCACCGCGAGCGCGTGCACGGGTTCGTCGAGCGCTCCCGCGCGTACGGCGCCTCGGTGTTGTGCGGGGGCGTGCCCGGTGAGGGGCCGGGCTTCTACTACCCGCCCACGCTGATCGCCGGTGCCGGCCAGAGGAGCGAGGTGGTCCAGGGCGAGCTTTTCGGCCCGGTCCTGGTCGCCCTGCCCTTCGACGGGGAGGACGAGGCGGTGCGGCTGGCCAACGACGTCCCCTACGGGCTGGCCTCCTCGGTCTGGTCGGGGGACGTGGCCAGGGCGCTGCGCGTCTCGCACCGCCTGGACGTGGGTGTGACCTGGGTGAACGACCACCTGCCCATCGCCTCGGAGGCGCCGCACGGAGGGGTCAAGGGCAGCGGCTTCGGCAAGGACATGAGCCAGGAGGCGGTCGGGGAGTACTCCGTGACCCGCCATCTGATGATCAAGCACCAGGCTCCGGAGGTGAGGGATTCCTTCCGGCCCGCCTGAGATTTTTGGTCTGATAGATCCCTTTTGTGGGAGTCTGTCGATATTTACTCCATTCGAAGTGACATAAAGGATGTGCTCAAATTGCTTCCGCCGCTTCCAAATCCGGCGAGGGGTTACGTAGGCCAGTGATGACACAAGACCGCCGGAACCACCGGACGTCAGGAGTGGGCAGCCGCCTTCTGCCGGCGAACTGGCGCGTGCGTCCCCGTCTGGTCGCGCTGATCCTGCTCCCGACCGCCGCCGCCGTACTGCTCACCGGCCTTCAGCTGACCACCGCCCTGTCCACGGCAGGGGAGTACCGACGGATGAGCGAGGTCGCCTCGCTGGTCCAGTCCCTCGGCACGCTCTCGCACGAGATGGCCGAGGAACGCGACCGCACCGCCTGGTACATCGCCAGCGGCACCCGTGCCCGGCTCGCCCAGGTCAGGGAGCAGCGCGAGGTGGTCGACCGCAGCGCCGACGAGGTCGTCGAGGCCGCCGAGGCCCTCGATCAGTCCCAGGCGGCCCGCATCCGTACCGAGACCGCCCAGGTCCGCCGCTGGCTCGACGGCCTTCCCGGCCTGCGCAGGCTGATGACCAACGACAGGGTGCTGCCGCGTGCGGTCCTCGGCATGTACAGCCGCATGATCGCCGACTTCATCACCCTGCACGACGACCTGGGACGCAGCGGTGGCGACGAGCGCCTCATCGGTGACGCGCTCGCGCTGGGCGCGCTGAGCCGGGCCAAGGAGCAGGTCGCCCGGCAGCGGGGCACCCTGCTGGTCAGCTTCCTGGACCGCAAGTTCGACTTCGACGACCCGGCCGACCTGCTGGGCGCGTACCGCAGCCAGCAGAGCGAGGAGAACGCCTTCCGGGCGACCGCCTCCGCCGGTCAGATCGAGCAGTTCGGCGAGGTGGTCGGCGGCTCGCAGATCATCCAGGCCAACGCCATCCGCACCCTGGTCATGTCGCTCATGCGGGAGAACAAGCCGCTGGAGCGGATCGGGATCAACTGGAACAGAAGCGCGGAGGCCTGGTACAACGCCGTCTCGGCCGAGGTGAACGGCATGCGGACCGTCGAGCGCGGCCTGAGCGCCGCGGTGGTCGCCCGCAGCCAGGAGATGGAGAGCGCCGAGCAGCGCAGCGCCATCATCTCCGGCGCCGCGATCCTGGTCCTGCTGGTGCTGATCCTGCTCATCACCGCCTGGGTGGCCGGCACGCTCGTCCGGCCGCTGCGCAAGCTGCGCAGCGAGGCGCTCGAGGTGGCCGGCAGCCGGCTCCCCGAGACCGTCCGGGTGCTGCGCGAGTCGGGCGACCACGCCCCCGACATCGAGGTGCCCTCCATCGGGGTGGTCTCCCGCGACGAGATCGGTGAGGTGGCCCGGGCCTTCGACGAGGTCCACCGCGAGGCCATCCGGCTGGCGGGCGACGAGGCCCGCCTGCGCAGCAACATCAACGCGATGTTCGTCAACCTCTCCCGGCGCACCCAGTCGCTGGTGGAACGCCAGATCGACCTCATCGACGACCTGGAGCAGGGCGAGCAGGACGAGGGCCGGCTGGGCAGCCTGTTCAAGCTGGACCACCTGGCCACCCGCATGCGCCGCAACTCCGAGAACCTCCTGGTCCTCGCCGGCCAGGAGCAGAACCGCCGGTGGAGCGAGCCGGTCCCGCTCAGCGACGTGGTCCGCGCCTCGCTGTCGGAGGTCGAGAACTACGAGCGGGTCAACCTCCGGGTCGAGTCGGGCACCCTGATCATCGGTCAGGCCGTCAACGACATCGTCCACCTGGTCGCGGAGCTGGTGGAGAACGCCATCTTCTTCTCGCCGCAGGACACCAAGATCACGGTGACCAGCAACGGCAACGAGATGGGCGCCGTCATCCTGGCGGTCACCGACTCCGGCATCGGCATGAGCGACGAGGAACTGGCCGAGGCCAACCGGCGGCTGGCCGAGCCCCCCGCGGTGGACCTGTCGGTCTCCCGGAGGATGGGTCTGTTCGTGGTCGGCCGCCTGGCCATGCGCCACGGCATCCGGGTCCAGCTCAGGAGGCCGGACACCGGCGGCCTGAGCGCGGTCGTGCTGCTGCCGGCGCAGGTGGTGGCCCAGGCCACCGCGACGCCGGCGCCGGCCATGGCGGGGCAGGGCATGTCGTCCGGTTCCTTCGGATCCGGCGTCCCGTTCGGGTCCGCCCCCACCGCGGGACCGTTCGCCTCGATGAACCCCGACCCGTTCGGCACGTCGCAGCGATCGGACTCGTTCGGCTCCGCCGAGCGTCCCGACCCGTTCGCCGCGGCGCAGAACCCCGATCCGTTCGCCGCGCCGCAGAACGCCGGGTCGTTCGCCTCCGTGAACCCCGACCCGTTCGCGGCGGCGCAGAATCCCGATCCGTTCGCCTCCGCGCAGAACGCCGGGTCGTTCGCCTCGGTGAATCCCGACCCGTTCGCGGCGGCGCAGAATCCCGACCCGTTCGCCTCCGCGAACGACCCGTTCGCCTCCGCGCCCGGTGCCGGCCCGTTCGCGGGCGCGGGCCGGACGCAGGGCGGGCCCGGGCAGCCCGTGCCGGCTCCCGTCCAGGGTCAGACGTCGGCGGACATGTGGTCGGAGCCGGTGGTGTCGGCCTCCGCGGTGGAGGACCTGTGGTCGTCGCCGCTGGCGCCGACCCCGGCGCCGTCGTTCCCCTCGGCCTGGCCGGAGCCGTCCTCGGCCGACCCGTGGGCGGCCCAGCGGCCCGAGCCGATGGACAGCACCCAGGCCCTGCCCGCGGTGGACTACTCCCCGACCGAGCCCGAGCCCGAGGAGTTCCTGCCGATCTTCGCGGCGGTGGGCTCCGACTGGTTCCGCACCGCCCAGCAGGCCGCCCCCGAGGCGGAGCAGAACCACGACGGCGAGGGCGAACCGGACCGGTCCGACGCCGAACACGCCGCACAGCCCGTGGCCCGGTCCGCCGCCGAGAGCAGGCCACGGCCGCTGGAGCAGCGGGTCAGGCGGGGCCCGCAGGGACTGGAGACCCAGAACATCCCGCAGATCTCGCACTCCTCCCCGCAGCCCGAGCAGGGCCGGCCGCTTCCTCAGCGTCAGCCCCGGCAGGTCCAGCAGCCGTCGCAGGCCCCGCAGCAGGTCGCCTCCCAGCAGGCCGCTTCCCAGCAGGCCTCGCGGCAGGCCGATCCGCTCGGTGTCGCACCCACCGGCAGGCAGCCGTGGAGCAGCCCCTCCGACCAGGGGTGGGCGGCCGCCGAGGTCGCCAAGAAGCCCGTGGAGGGCGGGGTGACCGGGGCGGGCCTGCCCAAGCGGGTCCCCAAGGCGAACCTCGTCCCCGGGGCCGCCTCGACGGCCGCGCCGGCGCCCGCCGCGCCGATGCCGCCGATATCGGCGGAGCGCGTGCGCAGCCGTCTGTCCAGTTTCCAGCAAGGCGTACGGCAGGGACGCGCCGAGATGAGTGAGCGCGCCAACGCCGTCGAGGGAGAGAACCAGCAGTGAACAACCAACTCAGCCAGGCCGCCCGCGGCTTCAACTGGCTGATCACCGAGTTCGTCAAGGAGATGCCGGGGGTGGCGCACGCGGTGATCGTCTCCGCGGACGGGCTTCCGCTGGCCTACTCCCAGGGCTTCCCCCGGGACCGCGCCGACCAGCTCGCCGCGATCACGGCCGGACTGATCAGCCTCACCCAGGGTGCCTCGCGCGTGTTCGAGGGCGGGCCCGTGGCGCAGACGGTGATCGAGATGCAGCGGGGTCTCCTGCTGACGATGTCGATCAGCGACGGTTCCGCGCTGGCCGTCCTGGCCTCGCCGGACTGCGACATGGGCCTCGTGGCCTACCAGATGACCCTGCTCGCAGAACGTGCCGGTCAGGCGCTCACGCCTGCTCTCCGCGCCGAGCTGCAGTCGGTACAGCGATAGGGGGGTGATATGGACGCACCAGGTTGGCGTGGGCCGGGGGACGACCCCCTGAGCACGCCTCAGGCCAAGAGCGGGCGAGATCGTCTGATTCGCCCGTACGCTGTGACCGGGGGCAGGACCGCTCCCCGGATGCAGCTCGCTCTCGAGGCTCTGGTCTCCTCGGCGACGTTCGCGAGCGTGGATCCCGCCACACTGTCCACGCTCTCCACGGAATATCAGGCGATCATCTCGCTGTCCCGGCAGGTGCGCTCGGTCGCCGAGCTCTCCGCCCTGTTGCGCATGCCGCTCGGCGTGACCCGGGTGCTGATCGCGGACATGGCGGCCGAGGGCCTGGTGCAGATTCACCAGCCGTCACTGGATGCGGGTAAGCCGGATCTCAATCTGCTTGAAAGGGTGCTCAGTGGGCTTCGCAGGCTCTGACGCCGGAATGACGTCGACGAAGATCGTCGTCGCCGGCGGTTTCGGTGTCGGCAAGACGACCTTTGTCGGTGCGGTCTCCGAGATCATGCCGTTGACCACGGAAGCGGTGATGACAGAGGCCAGTGCGGGCGTCGACGACCTCTCGCACATACCGTCGAAGCGGACCACCACGGTGGCGATGGACTTCGGCCGGGTCTCGCTGGACCGCGACCTGATCCTGTACCTGTTCGGTACGCCGGGTCAGCACCGGTTCTGGTTCATGTGGGACGACCTCGTCAAGGGCGCGATCGGCGCGATCGTGCTGGTCGACACCCGGCGGCTGGCCGACAGCTTCCCGGCGATCGACTACTTCGAGGAGGCCGGCCTGCCGTTCGTCGTGGCCCTCAACGGGTTCGGCGGATCGCACATCCACGGCGAGGAGGAGGTGCGGGAGGCTCTGACGATCTCCCCGCACATCCCCATCGTGCGGACCGACGCCCGATCCCGTGACGCGGTGAAGTCGACCCTGATCGCCCTGGTCGAGCACGTCCTCACACTCCGGGTCTGACCCCCCCGGCGCGGGGCCCCGTCCTATCCCGGGACGGGGCCCCGCTCGTTCTGGTGGGGGAGGTCGTCGCAGCGTCGCCGGCAGGTGCCGCGCGCGCCGCGGTGCCGGGCGAGCACGCGCCTCTCGATGCCCTCGACGCCCTCGGCGCGCGTCCCTCGTGGAGCGTGCGGCGCACCGCCGGGCAGGGGGCGGCCGGTGACGCGAGGAGCACGTCACCGGCCCGGTCGTGACACCGGTCACCGGTCGCCGCACCGGCCGTCACACCGGCAGGGCCTCCACGATGGACGCCCCCTGGGTCAGCTCCACCTGCCGGCTGAGCCGGAAGCCGGAGGCCTCCAGCAGCGCGGCGTACTCGGAGGCGCTGCGCTCCATGCCCTCCCCGAACAGGGCGAGCATGCGCATGTCGATGTCCTTGCTGATGTGCGGCCGGTCGTCCTCGGGCACCACGGCCTCCACCAGCAGCACCCGGCCGTCGTCGGAAACGGCTCTGCGGACGTTGCGAAGGATCCGGACCGAGTCCTCGTCGGACCAGTTGTGGATGACACTGCTCAACAGATAGGCGTCAGCGCCCTCGGGTACCGAGACGAAGAAATCGCCGGAGACGAATCTGCACCGGTCTTCAAAAGAGGTGTCGGAGAAGAATCGCCTGGCGTCGTCGACCACCTGTTCCTGGTCGAAAAGAATGCCCGACACATTTGAATACCTGTTCAGCACGGAGGCCAGGATGTGCCCCTTGCCACCGGCCACGTCCACCAGCGTGCGCACGCCGGAGAAGTCGTAGCGGTCGGCCACCGCGTCCGCGAAGGGCCTGGCCCTGACCACCATGTAGTCGTTGAACAGGGCCCCGGCCCGGGGGTTGGCCTTGAGGTAGCCGTACAGCGGGCCGTGCCGCTCGGCGAACCCCGACCTGCCGGTACGGGCGGTCTGCGGGACCTTGCCCATGCCGTACCAGAAGCCCTCCTCGGAGATCATCCGTACCGCGGGGCGCAGCGAGCCCGGTACGTCGTCGCGCAGGGTGGCTCCGGCCTCGGTCAGCTCGTACACGCCGGGCCGTACCGTCGCGACGATGCCCATGGAGGCCAGCTCGCGCAGCACCCTGCCGAGCGCGGGCGCGTCGGCGCCGCAGCGCCGCGCGAGCTCGTCGACGTCCAGGGGCCCGTCGCGCAGGTGGTCGGCGCAGCCGAGCTCGGCCATCGTCGCCAGGGCGGCGAAGCGGGAGACGCCGCCGATCACGTCCCAGACCGGTGCCTGTGGGTTGCTCATGAAGGATCCTCTCTTTCCGGCGTGCCGGTGGGTGAGGGGGCGGCACGCCAGGGGACGGGCGTCCACGCCGGAGCGCCGGCGTGCCCGGGGCGGGGGGCACGCCGGTTCCGGCGGGTGCTCTTCACGGCGCCGGTCCCGGGATCGGGATGTCGCGATCCCGGGGTCCGGGGCCGGGGGTCAGGGGGCCGGGGCGGGCGGGGCCGGGATGCCGCGTACCAGGCGGCCGACCTCGGCGCGGAGACGGACGAAGGTGGGGTGCTGGCGGGTGGTGATCTGGTCGCGGGGGCCGGGCAGGTCCACGCGCAGGTCGCCGACGATCCTGGCGGGGGCCTTGGACAGGACCACGACGCGGTCGCCGACGTAGACGCTCTCGTCGATGTCGTGGGTGATGAGCAGGATCGTCATGTTGTGCAGGCCGCGTACCCGCAGGGTGAGGTCCTCGAGGTCCTCGCGGGTCTGGGCGTCGACCGAGCCGAAGGGCTCGTCCATGAGCAGCAGGGCGGGGCGGTAGGCCAGGGCACGGGCGATGGAGACCCGTTGCTGCATGCCTCCCGACAGCTGCCAGGGGTACTTGGCCGCGGCGCCCTCCAGGCCGACCTGTGCCAGTGCCTCCATCGCCGTCCCGGTGCGCTGCCGCCGGTCCATCCTCCTGCGCCGCAGCGGGAGCGAGACGTTGTCGGCCACCGACATCCATGGGAACAGCGAGCGGCTGTAGTCCTGGAAGACCACCGCCAGGTTGTCGGGTGTCCGCTCGACGCGGGTGCCGTTGATGACGACCTGCCCGCCGCCGGGCCTGAGCAGTCCCGCGATGGAGCGCAGCAGGGTGGACTTGCCGCACCCGGACGGGCCGACGACGCAGACCAGCTCGCCCTCGGCGACCTTCAGGTCGATGCCGCCCAGCGCGTGGTGGGCGGACGGCCCGCTGCCGTAGGTGTGGGTCAGGTTGGTGATTTCAAGCACGGCAGATCCTCAGGTCGTCTGCTTGGCGGAGCGGTGCCAGGACAGGACACGCCGCTCGGCCGCCAGGAAGGCCGAGTTCAGGACGTATCCCAGGACGCCGAGCACCACGATGGACGCCCACACGCCCGGAAGGTCGTACGACCGCTGGGAGTCCAGGAGCTGGAAACCGATCCCGTCGACGCTGCCCACCAGCTCCGACAGCACCATGAGGATCAGCGCCAGCGACAGGCTGACCCGCAGCCCGGCGAAGATCTTGGGCATGGCCGAGGGCAGGATGACCCGGAACAGGCGCTCACGGCCGGACAGCCCGAAGACCCGGGCGGTGTCCAGGTGCTGGCGGTCGACATGGCGGGCCCCCTCGGAGGCGTTGATCAGGACGGGCCAGACGATGCCGAACGCGATGAAGCTGACCTGCATCCGGGTGCCGATCGCGAACAACGCCAGGAAGAACGCCAGCAGCATGGGCGGGGGGATGGCCCGGGCGAACTGGACCAGGGGGTCGACGAAGCGGAAGAGCAGCGGGGAGCGGCCCAGCGCGACCCCGAGGGTGACCCCGGCGATCCCGGCCAGCACCCATCCGAGCAGCAGCCGGCCGATGCTCACCGGGATGTTCGCCAGCGCCGCGTCGGTGAGCCACAGCCGTTCGGGAGGGCCGGTCAGCCACATGGTGTGCATGCTGGCGGCGATCTGCGACGGGGGCGGGAAGGTCAGCGCCTCGGCCGAGCGGGCGGCCAGCTCCCACAGCACCAGGGCCACCGGCACCGGCCACAGCCGGGCGGCGGCGCGCAGCGCGCCGCTCATCAGACCACCTCCGTACGGGCGGTGTGCCAGCGGAAGACCCGGCGTTCCACCAGCACGAACAGGCCGTTGGTGAGCACCCCGATGACCCCGGCCCAGATGGCCGCGGCGGTGACGTACTGCACCGCGTCCACGCTGCCGGAGCTCTCCAGCACGTAGCTGCCGATGCCGTCGCTGCCGCCGCCGATCAGCTCCGTGCTGATCGCCACGATGAGCGCGATCGCCGAGGCCAGCCGGACGCCGGTGGCGATGAACGGTGCCGTGCTCGGCAGCGAGACCCGCCACAGCACGGCCGACCTGCCGAAGCCGAAGCTGCGCAGCGTCTCCTTGGCGAGCGGGTCGACGTCCTTGAGGCCGTACATCGTGTTGATGAGGACGGGCCAGGTGGCCGCGTAGACGACCAGGGTGACCTTCATGTCGAATCTCTCGGAGAACACCGCGAGCGCCAGCGGGATCAGCGCGATCGACGGGATCGGCCGGAGGAACTCCAGGATGGGCCGCAACGCCCTCTCCACCTGGGACGAGGTGCCCAGCAGGAACCCGGCGGGCACGGCCACCGCGAACGTGATCAGCAGGCCGGAGGCCCACACGCCGAGGGTGGAGGCCACGTCGGACAGGAACGCCTCGTCCGTGAGGAGTGCCACCGCCCGGCCGAGCACGGTGGAGGCCAGCGGGAAGGCGGCCGGGTCGATGAGCCCGGTCCGGCCGGCGGCCTCCAGGACGCAGAACAGCCCCGCGGCGCCGAGGGCGCCGCAGAGCAGTTTGCTGTCGAGCGGGTGGTACGTTCTCACCCGGGGTTTCCGGGGAGGATGACCTTGGCCTGGATCGGCTCCTTCAGGTAGCCCTGCTCGACCATCAGGTCGGCGACCCGCTGCAGCCGGGTCTCGTCGAGGCTGGTGGGGAAGGACCCGAGCGTGATCACGGCCGCGGTCGCGGCGTCGATCTTGGTGTAGTCCGGCAGGACCTCCTCGACCGCCTTGCGGTCGGAGGCGGCGATCTGCTGGGCCTTGCCCATCGCGCTCTGGAAGGCGGCGACGGTCTTGGGGTTGTCGGTGGCGAACTTCTCGGTGACGACCACGCCGGCGATGGGGAAGTCGGCGGTGGAGTCGACCATCGTGTCGGCGAGCTTCTGGGCGCCGATGGTCTTCTGCACGGCGGTCAGGTGCGGCTCGGTCATCCAGGCGGCGTCGACGGTGCCGTTCTCCAGCTGGGTCTTCATCTCGGGGAAGGGGAACTCCACGAAGGAGACGTCGCTCTCCTTCAGCCCGTGCGTCCTCAAGACCGAGGTCACCGCCAGGGTGCCGATGTTCTTCCTGCTGTTGACCGCGATCTTCTTGCCCTTGAGGCCGGCGGGCGAGGTGATCGAGGAGCCCTTGGGCACCATGATGTTGAAGGAGTTCGGGGTCGCCTGGTACATGTCGGCGATGATCTTCAGCTTGTTGCCCGCCGAGACGGCCAGGAAGGTCGACACGTAGTTCGTCTGGGTGGCGTCCAGGGTGCCGCCGATCAGGGCCTGCTGGGCCTGGGCCCCGCCGACCACGGCCTCGATCGTGACGTCCAGGCCCGCGTCCTTGAAGAAGCCCCTCTTCTTGGCGATATAGAGCGAGGCCGAGTCGGGGATGGGCAGCGCACCGATCTTGATGCTGGTCTTCTCCAGGCCCTTCGCGTTCGCGGCGGCGGTCTTGGCCGGTTCGCCGGAACCGCCGCAGGCGCTCAGTGCCAGGGCCGCGGCGACTCCCGCGATGACGGCCCGGCTCGCAAGTCTGAACCTCATGGGTCTCCTTAGCTGCGTTTGACCGCCCCGTCCGGGACTCGCCGTGGAACGCATCGGGCGACATGAAGGAGGCCCCGGGAGGCATGTCGGTCGAGGGGGGATGCCGACCGCGGATCAGAGTAGCGGAGTAGATCAGTCAAATCATAAATAACGCCCCTTTCGCCCCTATCGTCCCTAAGCCACAAAGCGGTCATATCCATCCCACGCATCACACTCGTACCAACAACAGCGAAGGGCCTAGCGGGCGCCTTGAAAGTTGTCAAGAAAGCTGTTTCGCATCTTTGTGGGATTTTGTGGTCATAGGGGGGTGTGACGTTGCCCGATTGCGGACCCTATGTACCCGTTCGTGGAGAGATGCGCGATATGCGCTGTTGGCCGATCTCATCCGGCTGTGCTCCAATAACCCCTACCCCATGGATGCGTCGGCGTCACTTGCACATCACTGCGTGACGCGATCCCCTCCAAGCAGACGATCCGAGGAGAGGCAGCGGAGGCCAGTGAGGACAGCGTCAACCCCCAGCGAACGCGAATCCGGGCTGGCACCTGCCCTGGGATCCGCCAACCGGGGGACAGGGCCCCGGGGCGGCCCCGACCCGGACCCCGAGGGAAGCGATTCCGACAGGCCCGCACGGAGACGCGGCAGGTTCGCGCTCAGGAACTGGCGGGTGCGGTCCAGGCTGATCGCGCTCATCGTCATCCCCACGGCCGCCGCGATCGTGCTCGGCGGCCTGCGGGTCACCACCTCGCTCACCACCGCCGGCGAGTACGAGCGGGTGCACACCGTCGCCCAGCTCGCCGACGACCTCAGCCGCCTGGTCGACGAGCTGCAGCTCGAACGCGACCTGTCGGCGCGGCACGCGGCCCAGGGCCGCCAGAGCACCGGCAGGGCGAACGTCCGCAAGCAGTACGAGGTCGTGGACGAGGTCGTCGGCGAGGTCTCCACCCGCGTCGACGCCGTCAACCTCGACAGCGGCGTGCTGGAGGCCCTCGGCACCCGGGGCAGGACCGAGCTCACCCAGATCCGCCGGCGCATCGCCGAGTTCAAGAGCATGCGCGAGACCGCGACCGGGGCGAACAGCGCGATGCCCGCCAAGCCCGTGATCGACATGTACTCCCGCACGATCGCGGACCTGCTGGCCCTGCACGACGAGATCATCCAGGGCATCTCCGACCAGGACCTCGCCGGTAACGCGGCCGCCTTCGGCTCGCTGGCCCGCGCCAAGGAACAGGCGTCCAGGGAACGGGCCGAGCTCGCCATCGCGCTGGCCGCGGGGCAGTTCGGCGCCGAGGGCCTGAACGCCATGCTGGCCGCCCGTGCCCAGCTCGAGGGAGAGCTCGCCGCCTTCCGCACCGAGGCCTCCGTCGCCCAGCGCCAGCTCTACGACGACACGGTCAGCAGCCAGAAGAAGGACCGCGCGGCCGCCATGCGCGCCCGCGCCATCTTCATGGGCCTGAACAACATCGTCCCGCTGCAGAACGTCGACGTCTCCACCGGCAGGGCCAGTGACCAGGCGCAGTGGTTCGACGTCTCCAGCGACATCGTCAGCCGGATGCGCACGGTCGAGAAGCAGGTCGCCACCACCCTCATCGGCCAGAGCCAGGTGCTGCAGAGCGCCGAGCAGCGCGGCGCGCTGATCGCCGCCGGGCTGATCGGCCTGCTGATCGTCCTCGTCCTGATCGTCACCGCGATCATGGCGCGGTCGCTGGTCAGGCCGCTGCGCACGCTGCGCACCGAGGCGCTGTCCATCGCCGGGCAGCGCCTGCCCGAGACCGTCCAGACGATGCGCGAGACCGGCGAGGTCTCGGCCACCGACATCACGCCGATCGGCGTCTCCTCCGAGGACGAGATCGGTGAGGTGGCGCGGGCCTTCGACGAGGTCCACCGCGAGGCCGTACGGCTGGCGGGCCAGGAGGCCACGCTGCGGAGCAACGTCAACGCGATGTTCGTCAACCTCTCCCGGCGCAGCCAGACCCTGGTCGAGCGCCAGCTCTCCCTCATCGAGAGCCTGGAGCAGGGCGAGCAGGACGAGGGCCGGCTCGGCAGCCTCTTCCGCCTGGACCACCTGGCCACCCGCATGCGCCGCAACTCCGAGAACCTCCTGGTCCTCGCCGGCCAGGAACCCGCCCGCCGGTGGAGCCAGCCGGTCCCGCTCATCGACGTGGTCCGCGCCTCGCTGTCGGAGGTCGAGAACTACGAGCGGGTCGACCTGCAGCTGTCCGCCGGCGTGTCCGTGGCCGGTACCTCCGTCAACGACGTCGTGCACCTGATCGCGGAGCTCGTGGAGAACGCGATCTCCTTCTCCCCCCGGGAGACCAAGGTCATCGTCTCCAGCAACCGCATCGACGGCGGCGGCGTGATGGTCTCGGTGACCGACATCGGCATCGGCATGACCGCCGAGGAACTGGCCGGGGCCAACTGGCGGCTGGCCAACCCGCCGGTGGTGGACGTGTCGGTGTCGCGCCGGATGGGACTGTTCGTGGTCGGCCGGCTGGCGCTGCGGCACGGCATCCGCGTCCAGCTCAGGCAGCAGGACAGCGGCGGCCTGACCGCCATGGTCCTGCTCCCGGAGAACCTGCTCGCCGTCACCGCCCGTCCGGGTGCCCCCGCGGGCATGACGCAGAGCGGCGACTGGGGCGCCTCCATGGGCTCGATGGACCGCGCACCGGTGATGGCCAGCCCCACCGCCCCCCCCGATGCCGTCCTTCGCCTCGTTCGAGGCCGCGCACCAGAACTCGTTCGCCTCCCTCGACCTGGGACAGCAGTTCAACTCCTTCGAGGCCCCGCAGACCCCGTTCGGCGGGGGACAGTTCGGCCAGGCGCCCGTCGACACCCCGTGGCCGGGACAGACCCCGCCGCCCGGGACCGGACCGGCGGCCCCCGGCTGGCCCGAGACCTCCCATCCCGACCCGTCGGCCTGGCGCCACGGACAGGGACAGGGACAGGGACAGGGCGGCGCCCCCCGCGCCGACTCCGGCGGATGGTCGGCCGGTCCCGGCGCGCCGGTACGCGGCGACGCCCCGGTCTGGCCCGGCGGGCAGAACAGGGACGGCGGCTCCGACGTCTGGTCGAACTCCTCCCTGCGCGGCGGCGACTCCGGGGGATGGCCCTCCACCGGCGACCCCGGGCCGTTCGGGCGCCGCGGCTTCGAGGCGGCCGACAACACCGGCCCGCTGCCGGTGGTGCCCGACTCCTCGCCCATGGAGGAGGCCAAGGAGGAGTTCCTGCCGATCTTCGCGGCCGTCGAGTCCGACTGGTTCAAGAAGGTCGAGCCGGTCGCCGCGGTCCAGGAACACCACCCCGAGGTCCCACCGGCCCAGGCCCCCGAGGCCGCGCCGGCCCCCTCGGCCCAGGAGACCGTCCAGCTCTCGCAGCCCGCGGTCCCGGCGCAGCCGGGCGGATGGTCATCTCCCGCCGACGCCGGGTGGCAGGCGGCCAAGGCCGCCAGCGACCCCTCCCTCGGCGGGATCACCGGCTCCGGGCTGCCCAAGCGGGTGCCCAAGGCGAACCTGGTGCCCGGTACGGTCACACCCGACCTGGGTGCGGCCCCCCAAGCTCCCGTCCTGAGGCCGACCGTCTCCCCAGAGGCGGTGCGCAACAGGCTCGCCAGCTTCCAGCAGGGAGTACGGCAGGGCCGGGCGGCCGCCAGGGGCGGGGCCGCCGGGGACGGGCGGCCGTATCCCGACTTCACCCGGGACGTCGAAGGAAACAAGGAGGACCGGTGAGCGAGCTCATCATGGTCGCCAAGGAGGATGACACGTGCGCGAAATGAGCCAGGCCGCCCGGGGGGTCAATTGGCTGATCACCGACTTTGTGAACAACGTCCCGGGTGTGGCGCACACGGTCGTGGTGTCGGCGGACGGTCTGCCGTTGGCGTATTCCGACGGGTTCCCCAGGGACAGGGCCGACCAGCTCGCCGCGGTCGCGGCCGGTCTGATCAGCCTGACCCAGGGCGCCTCACGGGTGTTCGAGGGCGGTGCGGTCACCCAGACCGTGGTGGAGATGCAGCGCGGGCTGCTCCTCATCATGTCCATCAGCGACGGCTCGTGTCTGGCCGTGCTGGCCGCGGCCGACTGCGACATGGGCCTGGTGGCCTACCAGATGACCCTGCTGGTCGAGCGGGCCGGCCAGGTCTTGACCCCGGCCGTGCGCGCGGAACTGCAGTCTTCCCATTCGCGGTGACGGTGACGACGCTAGGAGGCTGCCGTGGCAGGCCGCGGTTGGACCGGTGAGGGCGACCCGCACGGCGGGTTCCCCTATCAATCAATGGACGACCCCCACCGTCATCAGGGCGGTCCGTCACACCTCATGCAGCCGGCACCGGCGGAGCAGAGCTCCCTGGTCCGTCCGTACGCGGTGACCGGGGGGCGTACCGCCCCCCGGACCCAGCTCGCCCTGGAGGCCCTGGTCTCCTCGGCGACGTCCGCACATCACGATCTATCCACCCGCACCCCGGAGTATCAGGCGATCAGCGCCCTGTGCCGGCAAGTGCGTTCGGTCGCTGAGATCTCCGCGATGCTCCGCATCCCGCTCGGCGTGACCCGGATCCTGGTGGCCGACATGGCCGCCGAGGGTCTGGTCCAGCTGCACCAGCCGCAGCTGGACGCGGGCAAGCCGGATCTCAACCTGCTGGAAAGGGTGCTCAGTGGACTTCGCAGGCTCTAGCCGCGGCGGCGGCCTGACATCGACGAAAATCGTCGTCGCGGGGGGGTTCGGCGTCGGCAAGACCACGTTCGTGGGAGCGGTCTCGGAGATCGTGCCGCTGACCACCGAGGCGGTCATGACCGACGCCAGCGCCGGGATCGACGACCTGGGGCTGACGCCGAACAAGACCACCACCACGGTGGCGATGGACTTCGGCCGCGTCTCGCTGGACCGCGACCTGATCCTGTACCTGTTCGGCACGCCCGGCCAGCACCGGTTCTGGTTCATGTGGGACGACCTGGTCCGCGGCGCGATCGGCGCGATCGTGCTGGTCGACACCCGGCGGCTGGCCGACAGCTTCCCGGCGATCGACTACTTCGAGGAGGCCAAGCTCCCCTTCGTCGTGGCGGTCAACGGGTGGGACGGCACCTACCTGCACGGTGAGGACGAGGTACGCGAGGCGCTGACCCTGGCCCCGCACATCCCCATCTCCCGCACCGACGCGCGCTCCCGCGACGCGGTCAAGGCCACGCTCATCACGCTGGTCGAGCACGCGCTCACCGTGCGGATGGCCGTCCCCGGCTGGGGCCGCTGACCCCACGAGGGCGTCAGTCGTACCTCCCAGCGGATAGGCTGGGAGGTCGAGTCGCAGACCTGTAGCGCAGAGGCTGGCCAATCACGTGTTCGAGACGCTTTCCGACCGGCTGACATCGGTCTTCTCCTCCCTTCGATCCAAGGGTCGGCTGTCCGAGGCCGACATCGACGCGACCTGCCGCGAGATCCGCATCGCGCTGCTCGAGGCCGACGTCGCCCTGCCCGTGGTCAAGGCGTTCGTCGCCCAGGTCAAGGAACGGGCCCGCGGCGTCGAGGTCTCCCAGGCGCTGAACCCGGCGCAGCAGGTCGTCAAGATCGTCAATGACGAGCTCATCGAGATCCTCGGCGGGGAGACCCGGCGGCTCCGGTACGCCAAGAACCCGCCGACCGTCGTCATGCTCGCGGGCCTCCAGGGCGCGGGCAAGACGACCCTGGCCGGCAAGCTCGCCCGCTGGCTGCGCGAGCAGAACCACACGCCGCTGCTGGTCGCCGCGGACCTCCAGCGGCCCAACGCGGTCCAGCAGCTCTCGGTCGTGGCCGAGCGGGCCGGTGTCGCGGTCTACGCGCCCGAGCCCGGCAACGGCGTCGGCGACCCGGTCGAGGTGGCCCGCCGGTCCCTCGACCACGCCAGGCGGCAGCAGCACGACATCGTCATCATCGACACCGCCGGCCGCCTGGGCATCGACCAGGAGCTGATGAGGCAGGCCGCCGACATCCGCGACGCGGTCTCGCCCGACGAGGTCCTCTTCGTGGTGGACGCCATGATCGGCCAGGACGCCGTCACCACGGCCCAGGCGTTCATGGAGGGCGTCGGCTTCGACGGCGTGGTGCTGACCAAGCTCGACGGCGACGCCCGGGGCGGCGCCGCGCTCTCGGTCCGCCACATCACCGGCAAGCCGATCATGTTCGCGTCCACCGGTGAGAAGCTCGAGGACTTCGACGCCTTCCACCCGGACCGGATGGCCTCCCGCATCCTCGACATGGGTGACATCCTCACCCTGATCGAGCAGGCCCAGAAGACCTTCGACGAGGCCGAGACCGCCAAGATGGCGAGCAAGCTCACCTCGGGCGAGGGCTTCACGCTGGAGGACTTCCTCGAGCAGATGATGATGGTCCAGAAGATGGGCCCCATCAAGAACCTGCTCGGCATGATGCCCGGCATGGGGCAGATGCGCGAGCAGCTCAACCAGGTCGACGACCGCGACCTCGACCGCATCGCCGCCATCATCCGCTCGATGACCCCGGGCGAGCGGCAGAACCCGAAGATGATCGACGGTTCCCGCCGGGCCCGTATCGCCAAGGGCTCGGGCGTGACGGTGACCGAGGTGAGCGGCCTGGTGACCCGCTTCTTCGACGCGCAGAAGATGATGAAGCGGATGGCCGGAGGGATGGGCATCCCCGGCATGCCGGGCGGCCGCAAGGCCGGCAAGGCCGCCCAGAAGAAGGCGGCCAAGGGACGCAGGGTCAGCGGCGACCCGCGCAAGGCGGCGCTCGGCAAGGCGGCCTCCGACAAGGGCGCCGAGGCGCCCCCGGCCGGGAACGGCCTGCTCGGCAAACTGGGCGCCGGGCAGCAGCTCCCGCCGGGCCTGGAGCTGCCCCCGGGCTTCGACCCCTCGACCTTCAAGTTCCCCGGCCAGAAGTGAGCGGGGCCCCGGACGAGCGGGGCCCGCAGGAGTGAGGAGCCCAGGTGAGCGATGACCGCTTCAACTCGCGTACCCGGTGGATCTGGGTGGTCATCATGCTGGGCTTCATCGTGGTGACCGTGCTGGAGCTGGCCGGGGTACGCCCCGCCTAGCCTTCCCCGCCCGGTCTTTTCCGCATGGTCTTTTCCGCCCGGTCTTTTCCAGGGATGCGCGGAGCCGTGGGCCGGGTGCGCGGGCTACCCGGCGGGCACGGCCCGCATGACCCGCGTCGCCCGTACGGGGGCCGTGGCCCCCGCCCCGGGCGTCCGCGCGGAGGCGTTCCCTGCGTCTTCCGGCACCACCGGCCCGTCCGGCAGCACCGGCGTCCCCGGGGCCACGGGCGGGGCCGGGGAGGGCTCCGGGAGCCGTACCGGATCGCTCTCCGGGGCGCCGCCTGCGGGGGCCGAGGCGGCGGACAGGCCGGGGGCGACGGGACGGAGCGCCGGGAGGTCTCCCAGGACGCTCCGCAGGAGGATCTCCGCGGCACCGGCCGGGGCCCGCTCCCGGGAAACGCCCGGGACGCCTCCCGGCGCGCCCGCCGGTCCCGAGGTGCTCGCCGGTCCTGGGACGCTCGCCGGGGCACCGGGTGCGGGCACCGGGGCGGTCGAGGCCGATGCGGGCAGGGGGGCCACGACGGCCCCGCCCTCGGGGGCCGTCCTGATGGCCAGCACCGCGCCCAGCACGGCGATGGATCCGGTCGCGGTCAGCAGCAGGGATCTGAGGGTGGTCGGCACGGCGGCCATTTAGCGCAGCAGTCCGGCCCGCCCACGACCCCGGACACACGCGGATTACCGAGATTTGCCCTCCCGAGGGCCCATCGGATGGCCGTGGATCGACCGGACACCCCCGGGTGTCTGGCACAATGACATGTTGGAACATCGTGACACGTGGTTGCCCTCTCACTCCCGCGTGCCATGCCTGTCCCTCGAACGGTCCTCTCCTCGTGCCCCACTCGATGAGACGCCGCTCACCCACGCTCTAATGCAGGAGAGACCACACCAGTGGCAGTCAAGATCAAGCTCAAGCGGCTCGGCATGATCCGCAACCCGCAGTACCGCATCGTCATCGCCGACAGCCGCACCAAGCGTGACGGCCGGGCGATCGAGGAGATCGGCCTGTACCACCCCAAGGAGAACCCCTCGCGCATCGAGGTCGACTCCGACCGGGCGGCCTACTGGCTCGGTGTCGGCGCCCAGCCGACCGAGCCCGTGCTCAAGCTCCTCAAGCTGACCGGCGACTGGCAGAAGTTCAAGGGCGAGCCCGCCCCGGCTCCGCTGCTGGTCGCCGAGCCCAAGAGCGACCGTCACGCCGTGTACGAGGCCGCCGCCAAGGAGGCGCTCTCCCTGGAGGCCGCCACCACGCCGAAGAAGTCGACCCGCAAGGCGGCTCCCAAGGCTGAGGAAGCGGCTCCGAAGGCCGAGGCGGCTCCCAAGACGGAGGCCGCCCCCGAGGCCGCTCCCGTGGCCGAGGCCGCCGCCGAGACCCCGGCCGAGCCGACCGCGGCCGCCGAGGAGAAGAAGCCGGAAGGCGAGGCCTGAGGTGCTTGAGGAGGCCCTCGAGCACCTGGTGAAGGGCATCGTCGAGTTTCCGGACGACGTCCAGGTTCACGCTCGCCGCATCCGCAGCGGGCGTGTGCTCGAGGTCCGGGTCCATCCCGAGGACCTGGGTAAGGTCATCGGCCGCGGTGGCCGTACGGCCAAGGCGCTCCGCACCGTCGTGAACGCCCTCGGCGACGGCAAGTACGTCCGGGTCGACCTGCTCGACCTGAACGAGGCCCGCTAGGCGCCGAGAAGCGTCCCATCGAGCGAACGGGCCACCCGCCCAGCGTGGGTGGCCCGTCTGCTTTTCCCAGTTCTTCCGGGATTTCCCGGTATCAGCAGTGAGGAGGCGGGCGTGCAGCTCGTCGTAGGGCGGATAGGCCGCCCGCACGGACTCCGCGGAGACGTTTCCGTGGAGGTGCGCACCGACGAGCCGGACAGGCGTTTCGCCCCGGGCACCGCCCTGGCCACGGACCCCGCCTCGGCCGGGCCGCTGGTCGTCGAGTCCCGCCGCTGGCACTCGGGGGTCCTGCTGGTCAGGTTCGAGGGGGTGACCGGCCGCGACCGCGCCGAGGAGCTCCGCGGGACCATGCTCGTCATCGACTCGGGAGACATCCCGCCGCCCGAGGACCCGGACGAGTTCTACGACCACCAGCTCATCGGCCTGGCCGTCGTCACGCCCGCGGGCGAGGCGGTGGGCGAGGTCTCCGACGTGCTCCACCACGGCCAGGACCTGCTCGTCGTGCGACGACCAGGGGACGCCGGGGGGGCCGGGGGCGGGAAGGCCGCCGAGGTCTACGTGCCGTTCGTCAAGGCCCTGGTCCCCGTGGTCGACCTGGACAAGGGTCTCCTCATCGTGGACGGCCCGCCCGGCCTGCTCGATCCGGACGAGATCGTCTGACCATGCGCGTCGACATCGTCTCGATCTTCCCCGAGTACTTCGCCCCTCTTGAGGTCTCCCTCATCGGCAAGGCCCGCGAGCGCGGCATCCTCGACGTCCGCCTCCACCAGCTCCGCGACCACGCCCACGACGTGCACCGCACCGTGGACGACACCCCCTACGGCGGCGGGCCCGGCATGGTCATGAAGCCAGGCCCGTGGGGGGAGGCCATCGACGCCCTCCTGGCCGAGGATCCCGCCACCCTGCCGCGGATGATCGTTCCCACCCCCAGCGGGGTGCCCTTCACCCAGAGGCTGGCGATGGAGTACGCCGCCGAGCCCTGGCTGCTGTTCACCCCGGCCCGCTACGAGGGCATCGACTCCCGGGTGACGGCCGAGTACGGCACCCGCCTGCGGGTGGACGAGGTCAGCATCGGCGACTACGTCCTGGCCGGGGGCGAGGTCGCGGTGCTGGTGATGATCGAGGCCGTCGGGCGGCTGCTGCCGGGGGTGCTGGGCAACGCCCGCTCGGCCGTGGACGACTCGTTCGCGCCCGGCGCGATGGAGAACCTTCTCGAGGGCCCGGTCTACACCAAGCCGCCCGAGTGGCGCGGGCACGAGGTGCCGGAGGTCCTGCTCTCCGGCCACCACGGGAGGGTGGCCCGGTGGCGGCGGGACGAGGCGCTGCGCCGTACCGCCAGGAACAGGCCCGAACTGCTGGCCCTGATCGGGACGGAGAGCCTGGACCGCCGGGACCGGGAGGTGCTGGCCGAGACGGGGCTCGCGGTCGCCGATCATGTCGCCGGTCCCGCCGAAGGCCCGCGGAACCGGGCGTTCTGACCGGTTGATTTCCGATCGGTCGAAAGGATATGGCAGACTGAAGCGTTGCCGCCGGTCGAGTTCGGGCCGACGCGCGTCGCCGGCCAGACGGTTCCGGCTCCGAGACACAGTCCACTCCAGCACGCGTGTCCGTCACGACGCCGCCCCGCCGCGGCCGGACGGACCTCCGCGCGCCTTTGACAGACGAGGTACCACTGCCATGCACACGCTGATCAGCGAGCTCGAGAAGTCCGCGCTCCGCACCGACGTCCCGGACTTCCGGCCCGGTGACACGCTCGAGGTCCACGTCCGGGTCATCGAGGGCAGCCGGTCCCGTGTCCAGGTCTTCAAGGGCTTCGTCCTGCGCCGTCAGGGCGGTGGCGCCCGCGAGACCTTCACCGTCCGCAAGGTCAGCTACAGCGTCGGCGTCGAGCGCACCTTCCCGGTGCACAGCCCGGTCATCGAGAAGATCAACCTCGTGACCCGTGGCGACGTCCGCCGCGCCAAGCTCTACTACATGCGCGACCTGCGGGGCAAGGCCGCCCGCATCCGCGAGAAGCGCGACGCCCGCTAGGCGTCCGCCCGTCGTCGCCCTGGCCCGCCCCCCGAACGCGGGGGCGGGCCAGTGGCGTGTGACGGGATTTGAAATCCTGTGGCGATAAGCAGGCTAGGTGGTACCCGGTGGCTCGACCACTTGGTACCGGCCATCATCTAGGCTCGTCTGCGATGACTAGCGAAGACCGGGAGTACGGCGCAGTCTCGCGTCGACCTGTCGAGGACGAGGTGGACGTGGTCGCCGAAGACACCCAGAAGACCGCCCCAGATGACAAGGGCAAAAAGAAGGGTTCCTTCTGGAAGGAACTGCCCGTCCTGATCGTCGTGGCCTTGGTGCTCGCCCTCATAATCAAGACGTTCGTGATCCAGGCGTTCTACATCCCGTCGGAGTCGATGGAGAACACCCTGCTCACCAACGACCGTGTTCTGGTCAACAAGCTCGTCTACCGCGCCCGCGACATCGAGCGCGGTGACGTGGTGGTCTTCTCCGGGGTCGACTCCTGGGATCCCGAGATCGACCTCGAGGAGCCCTCCAACCCGGTCGTCGGGTTCTTCCGCTGGGTCGGCACCGCCTTCGGCGTGGTGCCCGGCGAGAAGGACTACATCAAGCGGGTCATCGGCGTCAGCGGGGACACGGTGAAGTGCTGCGACGCCCAGGGCCGGGTGACGGTCAACGGGGTCGCCATCGACGAGAAGTCGTACCTCTACCCCGGAGACGTGCCGTCCCAGAGGGAGTTCGAGGTCAAGGTCGGCCCCGGGCGCCTGTGGGTGATGGGCGACCACCGGGTGGTCTCCCTGGACTCCCGATCCCACCTGGGCGACCCGGGCGGGGGGACGATCCCGGTGGACAAGGTGATCGGCCGGGCCTTCGTGATCGTGTGGCCGTTCTCCAGGGCCACGACCCTTCCCATTCCCGACACGTTCGGCCAGCAGGCGCTCAAGGTGGCCGCGGTCGCCGAAGGCGCCACCCCGTTCCTGGCGGGCTTCGCCGGTGCCGTGCCGCTGGTGTTGTGGCGTCGTCGCCACCTGTCGAGGCGGTGAGCGCACCCATGGCCGCCGAACCCGAGGTCGGGAAGAGAAAGAAGCGCGGTAAGGGCGGTGGCCTGCGCGAGTCACTGTTCCTGCTGGTGTGCGGGGTGCTGGTGGCCCTGCTGTTACAGGTCTTCGTCTTCCAGTCGTTCCACATCCCGTCGGAGTCGATGGAGAGCACCCTGCTCGTGGGCGACCGGGTGGTCGTCAACAAGCTGCACGGAGCCTCCGAACGCGGCGACATCGTGGTCTTCAGCGGCTGGAACGACCAGGACACCATCAAGCGGGTCATCGCGGTCGGTGGTGACACCGTGAAGTGCTGTGACGCCAAGCGCCGCATCACGGTCAACGGCGTGCCGCTGGACGAGAGCTCCTACCTGTACTCCGAGGACTTCCCCTCGGGTGACGAGTTCGAGAAGGTCGTGCCCAAGGGACGGCTGTGGGTGATGGGGGATCATCGCACCGCCTCGGCCGACTCGCGGGCCCAGGAGGAGAGGCTGGGGGAGGGCACGGTCTCCGAGGAGGACGTCATCGGCCGCGCCGTCGCGATCTACTGGCCGTTCTCCAGGGCCACCGTCCTGTCCCGGCCGGAGAGCTTCCTCAAGGTGAGATAGCGGTACCGAATACCCCGAAGGGGGCGTACTCTCTGCTCATGTTCGGTGTGTCGCCCGTGGTGCCATGACGGCGGTGTTTCGCCCCAGACCCAGCGTGGTCCGGCGGGATTCCGGGTTCTACGGCTACGAACGGGCCCTGGAACGCCGCGGGCTCGGCCCCGTGGCCGGGGTCGACGAGGCCGGCCGGGGCGCCTGTGCCGGGCCCCTGGTGGTCGCCGCGGTGGTGCTGGGAGCCCGGATCGACGGCCTGGACGACTCCAAGCTGCTGACGGCCTCCCGGCGCGAGTCGCTCCACGAGCGGATCACGGCCACCGCGCGGGCGGTCGCGGTGGTGGTGATCCCACCGGCCGAGATCGACGCACGTGGCCTTCACCGGTCGAACATCGAGGGAATGCGCAGGGCCGTGGCACGGTTACCCTGTGACCCCGGCTACGTTCTCACCGACGGGTTTCCCGTCCCCGGTCTGCCCGCCCCGTCGCTGGGCATGTGGAAGGGGGACCGGGTGGCGGCCTGTGTCGCCGCGGCCTCGATCGTGGCCAAGGTGACGCGGGACGAGATGATGATCGCGTTGCACGAGCGCCATCCCCGGTACGGGTTCGCCGTGCACAAGGGGTACGGCACCGCAGATCATCGCAGGGCTCTCAGAACCTATGGCCCGTGTCCGGATCATCGCTTCTCGTTCTCGACGGTGGCGCGGTCAGGAGCGGGCGAGGTGATGGGTGAGAATGAAGTGGGGGCCGGGACCGTCTGACCTGGCGGTTCGGGGTGGGCGTTTGACAGGAGGACCGGTATGAGCGCAGAAGATCTCGAAAAGTACGAAACCGAGATGGAGCTGCAGCTCTACCGTGAGTACCGCGATGTCGTCGGCCTGTTCACCTATGTCGTGGAGACCGAGCGCCGCTTCTATCTCACCAACTCCGTCGATCTGGACGTGCGCACGGCCGAGAACGGGGACGTGTTCTTCGACGTGAAGATGCAGGACGCCTGGGTCTGGGACATGTACCGGCCCGCGAGGTTCGTCAAGAACGTACGGGTGGTGACGTTCAAGGACGTCAACGTGGAGGAGCTGGCCAAGCCCGATCTCGAGATGCCCAAGGAGGGCTTCTCCTCCTGAGCGTTCCCGGTGCCCGCCGGTGAGGCACGTCCTCGTCCCGGTGGGCGGGGGTGGGAGCGGGGTCGGACGGGCCCGGATGGGTGCGAACCGGAAGGGCTCGGTTCGGCTCGGACCGGCTCGGTTCGGACGGGCTCGGCTCCGGTAGGGCCTTCTTGGATGGCTCGAAGCGGCTGGTGCGGCCGGGATGGCCGGGATGGCCGGGATTGATTCGGCACGGCCGGAGAATCCGGCACGGCTGGAGGATCCGGGCCGCTGGAGCCGGTGGCGGGCCTCGGGGCCGGTGGCGTGGATGGCCGCTCGGGGTACGGCCGGTGGTCGTGAACCGGTGGTCGTGGATCGCAGACCGGTGATCGTGGAGCGGTGCGAGGTGACCGCGAGGCCGAGGGCCTCCGTGAGACGCCACCGCCCCCGGGGGCTCTTTCGTCCACAGGGGTTCTCGCGGCAGGGCGACTATCCACAGAATCCGGTTCGGCCTCTTGGGGGTGGGGCGTGCTGGGCGAAGGTCGGGAACCGGAGGTGGTTCCATGGCCGCGAAAGACGCGCTCGGCAGGCACGGTGAACAGATCGCCGTGGATTATCTGCTCGCCCACGACCTGCAGATCCTGGACCGTAACTGGCGGTGCCGGGAAGGGGAGATCGACGTCGTCGCCCGCGAGGGGCGCACGCTCGTCGCTGTGGAGGTGAAGACCCGCTCCGGCCGCAGCCACGGCACCGCCTTCGAGGCGGTCACCGACGCCAAGATCGCTCGTCTGCGCAGGCTCGCGGGCAGGTGGCTGGCCGACAGGCACGAGCGGTTCGACGCGATCCGGGTCGACGTCGTCGCCCTGGAGCGGTTCGCCGGAGACTTCGCCATCCGTCATGAGCGGGGGGTGTGCTGATGCCTCCCGGGCTGTCATGGATCGTCCGCTCACCCCGGGGGGTGAGCTGAGTGGCCGTCGCACGCACGCGCTGCGTCGCCCTGGTCGGGGTGACCGGCCGCCTGGTCGAGGTCGAGGCCGACGTCGGCAGCGGTGTGGCGGGCCTGCACCTCATCGGCATGCTCGACACCGCGCTGAGCGAGGCCCGCGACCGGGTCCGCTCCGCCCTGGTCAACAGCCGTTACGCCTGGCCCGACGCCCGGATCACCGTCAGCCTGTTCCCCGCCAGCCTGCCCAAACGAGGCAGCCTTTTCGATCTCGCCATCGCCACGGCGCTGCTCGCGGCCGCCGGGTTCGTGCATCCGGAGAAGGTCGCCGAGCCGTTCTTCCTCGGTGAGCTGGGTCTCGACGGCTCCGTCCGGCCGGTGCGCGGGGTTCTGCCCGCTGTGCTGGCGGCCGTGGCGGCCGGTGCCCGCACCGTGGTCGTCCCGGCCGCGAACGCCGCCGAGGCCGCCCTCGTGCCGGACGTGACCGTGGTCCCGGCGACCACGCTGGCCGCCCTGATGAGCCGGTTGCGGAGCGACGGGCCCTTGAGTGATCTTCCTCCCGGAGCCGGAGCCGGAGCCGGAGCCGGAGCCGGAGCCGGAGCCGGAGCCGGAGATGAGGGCGATGGGAGGGCTGGGGGAAGGGCCGGAAGTGCGCGGCACGCGGCGTCCGCCACCGGATCGTTCCTTGGCCGGATCCCCGGCTCACCCGGGCGGGAGCCCGCCCTCGGCCCGCTTCCGGGGACCCCGGTCCAGGCGGCCGTCCCGGGCCCGGGAGAGGCGGCCCCGAGGTCGGGGCGGTCCCCTGGCCTGGAGGGGGGCACCGAGCCGGGTGAGGCGCCGGGCCACGCGGAGGGCCCCGACCTGGGGGACGTCGCGGGCCAGCCTCTCGCCCGGCGGGCCCTGGAGGTCTGCGCCGCCGGTGGTCACAACCTGTGGATGCTGGGGCCCCCGGGCACCGGGAAGACCATGCTCGCCGAGCGGCTGCCGACCCTGCTCCCGCCTCTGGAGTGGGAGCACGCGCTGGAGGTGACGGCCATTCATTCGGTGGCGGGCGTGCTGCCCCCCGACCGTCCCCTGCTGGTGCGTCCGCCCTTTGTGGCGCCGCACCACACCGCGACCGTCGCCTCCCTCATCGGAGGGGGCAGCGGGATGATCCGTCCCGGCGCGGTCTCACTGGCCCATCGGGGAGTGCTCTTCCTGGACGAGGCACCGGAATTCCCGGCCACCGTTCTCGACGCGCTGCGGCAACCGCTCGAATCGGGTCAGGTGACGGTCGCGAGGGCGCTGGGGTCGGTGACCTTCCCCGCCCGGTTCGCGCTGGTGCTGGCGGCCAACAGGTGTCCCTGCGGGCGGCCCTCCACCCCGGCGGACCCGTGCGCCTGCGCTCCCGCCGCCCGGCGTCGCTATCTCGCCAGGCTCTCCGGCCCGCTGCTGGACCGCATCGACGTCAAGGTCAGCCTGTTCCGGTCGACCAGGCGCGAGCTCCTGGCCGACCGCAGGTTCATCGAGCCGAGCAGGGTGGTGGCCGAGCGGGTACGGCTGGCTCGCGAACGCGCCGCCAAGCGGTTCGCGAACACCCCGTGGCGGTGCAACGCCGAGGTCCCGGCCCGGCTCCTGCACACCGAGTACCGCCCGTCGTCCTCGGCCATGTCACCGCTGCTCCGGCATCTCGACAGCGGCCTGTTGAGCGCCCGGGGGCTCGACCGGATCCTCAAATTGTCCTGGACTCTTGCCGATCTCGGTGGCAAGGACCGGCCCGAACTGCACGAGACCAACACCGCCCTGGGGCTCTGGCTGGGGGAGGAACGATGAACGACAGGCTCGCACGGCTCGTCCTGATGCGCCTGGCCGAGCCCGGGGACGCCGCCATGGGCGCGCTGGTCGCATTGCGCGGTCCCCGGCAGGCCGTCGACCTGGTCAGAGAGGGCGTGGTGGACGCCGATCTCGCCCGGCGACTGGCCGGAGGTGCGCCCGATCCCCATGACGTGGAAGCCGTTTCCCGGACCACCGAGCCTCCCCGGCAGGGCGCCGACCTCGTCCGGCACGGCACGGCCTCCTCCCAGAAGAGCGCGGAGCCCGTCCCCGTCCCCGTCCCCGTCTCCGTCCCCGTCCCGGTGGCTGGCAGGGACGGCTCCGGGCAGGGGCGAGACGGGCGGCTCGCGGCCAGGGCGGCACGACTCGATCGGACGATCGCCTCCTGGGCGGCCCGGTTGAAGACGGCCGACCCCGAACGGGACCTGGCCGAGGGGGAGCGGATAGGCGCGAGGCTGGTGATCCCCGGCGACCCCGAGTGGCCCAGCCAACTGGACGACCTGGGAGCCTCCCGGCCCTACGCCCTCTGGGTGTACGGGGACGCCGACCTGCGGTTCTCCTGCCTGCGATCCGTCGCGGTGGTGGGTTCCCGCGCGGCCACCCCGTACGGCACGCACGTCGCGACGGAGTTCGGGGCCGGGCTGAGCGAAAAGGGGTGGCACGTCATCTCTGGTGGTGTTTCAATAAGGGGTATGACGACACCTCGGACCCGATGCGTGATCTACGTCCGCATCAGCCGCGACAAGGAAGGCGCCGGCCTCGGCGTTCAACGCCAAGAACACGAGTGCCGCCAGCTCGCCGACACCCTCGGCTGGGACGTCCTCGAGGTGTACGCCGACAACGACATCTCCGCCTACAGCGGCAAACCACGCCCGAACTACCAGCGGATGCTCGAGCGCGTCCAAGCCGGCGGCGCCGACGCGATCGTCGCCTGGCACACCGACCGGCTGCACCGCAACCCGCGGGAGCTGGAGGACTTCATCGACGTCCTCGAAGCCCGCCAGATCCGCGTCTCCACGGTGAAGGCGGGGGTGATGGACCTGGACACCGCCTCAGGCCGGATGGTCGCCCGGGTGCTCGGCGGTGTCGCCCGCCACGAGTCCGAGCAGAAGGGGGAGCGGATCAAGGCCAAGCATCTGCAGCTGGCCAGGAGCGGCAAGGCCAGCGGCGGCGGGTTTCGCCCGTTCGGCTACCGGCGGATCTACGATCGGCCGGATCCGCCTCGCCGTCTCCTGCGTGAGGAGCTGGTGCCGGAGGAGGCGGACATCATCCGAGAGTGTGCGCGCCGTGTACTGGCCGGAGAAGCGTTGGTGTCGGTGTGCAGGGATCTGAACCGGCGAGGCGTTTCAACGACCTCTACGGGCATCTGGACGGCCCGGCAGGTCAATTCTGTGGCGGAGGTCGGCCAGGACGACATCGCCGCTGAGATTCGCGCCCGGCTCGCAGCGGACGAGCCCGCCGCCGCCATCGCCCGCGATCTCATGGACCGCGGCGTGCCGGTGTCGGGTCCGGGCAAGTGGTCGCCGGCGACGCTGTCGCGGACGCTGTCGTCCGCCCGGATCGCCGGGTTGCGCGAGCACCGGCCGCGGTCCCGCCACGAGACGAAGCGGGTGAACATCGGGGAGATCATGGGGGTGGCGGACTGGCCGGCCATCATCACCCCGGCGGAGTCGGCCCGGCTGCGGCTGATGCTGTCGGATCCGACGCGCCGCGTGTCGCCGGGGCCGACGGGCCGCTACCTGCTGACGGGGCTGATCTACTGCGACGTGTGCAAGCACCGCATGTCGGGTCATTCGAAGTCGGGTGGGCGGCGGCACTACATGTGCGATGGGCTGCCGGGCCGGCAGGGCTGCGGGAAGGTGTCGGCGCGCACCGAGTATGTGGACGAGGTGATCGTGGCGGGGGCGGTGGAGTTGCTGATCACGCCGGGGTTCGCGGAGGCGCTGGTTGTCGACACCGGTGTTGATGAGGGGGCGGTGGTGGCGGAGATCGCCGCGTGCGAGCAGGGGCTGCTGGACTTGGCCGCTGATCATGGGGCGGGGGAGATTTCCCGGGCGGAGTGGATGGCGGCGCGTAAACCGCTGCAGGCGCGTATCGATGTGGCGCGGCAGTCGTTGGGGCGGGTTGATGTGAGCCGGGTGCTGGATGGTTTGCCGGGGGATCGGGAGGGGTTGGAGGCGTTCTTGTTGGATGGTGAGGTGGAGGCGTCGCGGCGTCGGGCGGTGATCGCGGTGGCGTTGGAGCGGTTGTGGGTGCGTCCTGCGATTGTGCGGGGGAGCAAGAAGTTCAATCCGGCACGGTTGGTGCCGTTGTGGCGGTTCTAGGGGCTGGGACCTAACCGAAAGGGTAGGATTGGGTTACTTTGTGTAGCCTACCCTTCATCACGTTCCGAGTATTTTGGTGCACATAGTTCGCATTTCAATCACAACCGGTGACGGTGAGTAGATACTCAGGAGTAGCCTCGCCGACCTGGTCGATTACGGCAATAAGGAGCGTTCCATACAGCACCCCACCTCATTTAGGGTGGGGCGAATCGCGTCTCGCCTCGGAAACGAATCTCGCGGTAAAGCCGGGAGGCTGGGGAACCCGGCGGAAAGCAGGTTTTCCTTGAACGTCCGTGCAGTTGGTGCCGCTCCCGTCTCGCTGGCCTGGGCCCTCCGCCTGTCCTGGCTCGGGTGGGGGGCTGTTGCTGTTGAAGCGCTACTGGTGGACATGCTCAGCTACAAAGCGTTCGCCGCCCTGGTGGGATCCGCCATCGTGACATCCGTCTACGCCGGCCTGAAGCATCACGCGCAAGAGCTCAAGAAGGCCCTCGACGAGCATGCGGGACGCATGGAGAAGGTCACCCAAGCGCACGCCGAGATCATCACCAAGCATGTGCTCGCCCTCGACCGGTTCTTCACGATGGGGTTGCGTGCAGACGATGCCGCGCGGCGTGACGCCGCGGACGTGAACGGGTCAGGGCCATTCCCGATCTACCGTGGCGTGAGGTAGCCAGGAGTTGTGTGGAGAGCTGGGCGATTCCTAATCGTCCAGCTCTTTTCGTTCCATTCGGGCGTCTTCGAAGCGTCTTGCCCGATTTTCGAGATGTGCTCGGATCAGGGCGATTTTCGTTTCCTCGGAAAGATCGCTGGAGGCGTTGATCTCTTCGATGATGGGGTCCGGCCGCAGACTGTCCGGCACGACCAGCTCGTCCGGCGAGACGATTCCCTCTTCGACGAGCAGTTCCGCGAGAGGGCGATTCTCCGCCTGGGCCCGGTCCCGTAGATCCGCCACCGCCTGACGAAGGACCTCGGATGCGCCGGCCGCGGAGGCGTCCAGTGGCGGCAGCAGGGACGTCATGTCGCCTGCGATGCGGTCGCCGTGCCCGGCGGCGATCAAGAACTGGCGGGCGAGGCTGGAGAGGTCCGGTCGCTGCCGGGTGAGGGTGGCTGCGAGTTGTGCCGCTGCCTCGTAGGTGGGCTGGTGCTTCCCGCTCAGCCACCGGTTGGCCATGGTGCGGTCGCGGCCGGCCATTTCGCTGACGGCGGCCTGGCTGAGCTCGGCCTTCTCCATGATCTTGCGGAGGGTGGCCGTTAGCGCGGTCCGGTCCCATTCAGTCGTGTGCACGCACGCACCATAACACGCGACTTGACTGACTTCCACGCTGGTGAAGGCCACATTCCTGGTTAGAACGGGTGTGCGTATATGCACACTCCTGGTGAGGGTGCCCAAAAAGACGAACACGCACCGACAAGATGTGTTGCGTGCACGCAGTCCCACGTGCCATAGTTCGTGCATGCACGCAACATGTGACGGACGCCCCGTCATCCGGCTCCGCCTCCGCGAGTGGGAGCGGCACATGACCTCCAAGAAGCTGACCACCAGTCGCGCTCGCGCGGCCCTCATCGGTGTCAGCCCCACCACCGTCCTCCGTGTCCAGCACGGCAGCATCCAGCCCGGCGAAGAGTTCATCGCGAGGGTTCTGTACGCCTGCCCCGACGTGAAGTTCGAGGTCTTCTTCGAAGTCACGCGAGCGGCGGCGTAATGGCCGCCTACCAGGTCGACCGCGGATGGGTCGCCGCCTGGGTGAAGCGCACCCGCGCCGAGCAGGGCCTCCCACCCGTCATCGAAGACCCCGCCGCGCTCGCCACCATCGCCGCCCTGGTCCGCCCCTACCTGATCGAAAAGGGCTACCTGCGGGCCGACGGCACCCCCGTGAGGAAGGCCTCATGAACGAGCTGGCTCTCACCGAATCCCCGAGCCTGCGCGCCGAGCACATGGGTCGCGTCGACGTGCTGGACAAGGTCAAGGCGATCAGTCTCCTTCCGGACGACACGCACGCCGATGTCGCGATCGTCGCCACCTACTACGAAGTGGGCACCGGCACGATCGACTCCCTCGTACGTCGCAACCGGGCAGAGCTTGAGCGCAACGGTCTGCGAGTGATCAAGGGGGAGGAGTACCGCGAATTTGCGACCGTCACCCTGAAGATCGCAAACTCCAAGGCTCGCTCTACCACGCTGTTCAGCCGTCGAACGATCCTGAACGTCGGCCAACTGCTGGTGGAGTCCCCGGTCGCCAAGTCCGTCCGGTCCTACCTCCTCGACGTCGAGGAACTGGCCCCGCCGGAGATCCGCACCGAGGCGCTCGAGCGGGCCGCCCTGTCTCGGGCGCAGGTGCTCATGCTCAAGGCCGCCGATGGCTTCCTCGATCGGGGTTGGCTCGTCGCTAAGACCAAACTCGTGGTCGCCCGCGGTTTGGGCGAGGAACCGGAGATTGACCCAGCTGAGGCGCCGCTGTACGTGCCGGACTTCCTGAAGTCCAAGGGGCTGCGGAAGTCGGAGATTGCTTCCGTGCAGTCGACGTTCGGCCGGCGCGCTGCGGCGCTGCATGAAGCCGAGCACGGCTTCAAGCCCGGCAAGCGGCAGGCCGAGGTGTCGGGCGGCAGCATCCGCAACACGCTCGCGTGGACGCAGCGGCATGTGCCGCTGTTCGAGGAGGTCTGGGACCGCTGGTACGCGGCCCAGTACTCGCCGCAGGCCGCCCTGCTTTCCCTGCCCTGACATGCCTGCGGGCCCATCCGATGCACCCGGAGTGAGCCCGCTGAGCCCCCATCCCTCCTACGAAAGGACGAGGTCTCATGACCATCATCTCACCCACCCCGGCGACGGAGCTTCCGTCGGCCGCGGTGACGACCGCCCAGGAGCTGGCGGCACTCGCCGCCCGGCTGCGGTCGCTGACCATCACCCCCGCCGAGCGGCAGCAGGTGTGCAAGCTGCTCGCCGACGCCGCCGAGGCGCTCGCCTCCACCACGAACGGCATGAGCGCCGACGTGTACGAGGAGGCGTCGCCGCTGAGCAGGCTGACCGGCCCGGACGGGTCGATGTCGCTGCCCGGCCAACTGCAGCAGGAGCTGGAAGTGGCGGGCGACCAGAGCATCGGGGTGCGGGACGCGCTGCGCACCGCGGCGACGATCGTCGAGGAGATGGAGCAGCAGGCCGCTCTCGCAGCCCGTCACGAGGTGACGGCATGAGCGACTTCCCGATCACCCTGCGCCTGCCGCTGGCCATGCTCGACCAGCTCGTCCCTGAAGGCTCGACCCTGCCCCAGGCGTGGGTCGTCCTCCTGGCCAGCCGGGCACAGACCAGCACTACGCCGGACGGCCGGCCGGTGTACGGCCCCATCAGCGGGTGGAGCCCGGTCCTGCCGGTGGCCTACCAGGGCGAGGCCATCACAACCGCCATGCGACTGGCAGAGGCATCCCTCGGCGGGGAACCGGACCAGTGGCGGTGGTACCCGGCGACCGACGACGACACCCTGCCCCTGACGGAGCTGTTCGCCATCGTGGACGGCGACGAGGTGTGCCCCGAGGTGGCCATCGCCCCGCTGACCGTGCTGCTGCGCGACGAGCCGCAGGACGGGGGCCGGGCATGAGCACCTCCTCGATGACCGTCCTCACGGACGCCGAGCTGCGCGCCTTCGTCGCCCAGTTCTGGAACCCGCCGAAGCCCGCCGCCGCCCCGCTGCGGATCGTCCGCGTCGCCGCCGATCTGCAGGTGGGTGACTGGCTGCACCGGCCGGGCGGTCAGACGGACGTGCAGGTCACCCGCCTCAACCCCGAGACCCGCGAGGACACGCTGGCCGAGGGCCGTCGTGAGGTGTGGTCGCTGGGCTCCTGCTGGGTGCTCGACGCGGACGAGCCGGTGGACGCGCAGCCGCGCGAAGCCCTGGCGGTGTCGCATGGCTGAGCCGACGACCGTCCCCGCCTCCGAGGTCCTCGACCTGCTGGCGGCGATCCGCGACGCGCTGACCGTCCCGTCCCCGGCCGCGTCCGCCGGACGGGCCCGCGAATGGCTGCTGGTGGACCGCGGCACCGCGGTGAAGGCGGTGATCGGCAACCTTGTTGAGGGTGGCCGCCTGTCGGAGGAGTGCACCGCGAGCTGGTGGGCTCGACGTCTGCGAGACCTGGCCGCGGAGTTCCCCGCCGATTACCCCGTAGCCGGGGGCAGCCCGAAGAAGGGTGAGCGGCCCGGCCCGACGACGACCGCCGGGATCCTGCGTGACGCCGCCCGCATCATCCAGACGCAGGCGCCGACCGTGCTGGGCGTCGCGCAGACGATCCGCCTGGCCGCCGGCGGCGACGCTGCGGGGCGGACCCGGGCCGAGGAGGCGCTGGCCTTCCTGCTCGACCACTCCGCCTTCCAGACCCTCGCCGACCTGGAGTCATGGCGGGAGCGCCGCACCTGCCCCGAGGTGGCTGAGGCGCTGGAACTGGCGGCGGCGGCGGAGCAGGGCGGTGCCCGATGAGCGAGTACAACCTGAACGACTACCGCCGCCTCGCCGAAGGCTGCAACTGGTTCGGCTTCCTCACCTTCGACAACCTCGACCTGGTCGCCGACCGCATCCGCTCCATGATCGGCGACGGGCAACCGTACACGTGGGTCGCCGCCAACGAGATGTTCGGTCTCCGCCCCGAGGTCCGCGGCGGACAGGTCGCGACCAGCATCCGGGCGGAACAGCGAACCCTCGACGGAGGCGCCGAGTACGGCCACCTCATGGTGGTCGACACCTACGGCGTCTGGGGCCTGCACACCACCGCCGCTACCCAGGACGAGGCGGCGGTGAAGGACGGACGCGGTCGCACGTACCTGCTGTTCGAGCGCGGCCAGTTGGTCGCGGAGCACTTCGCTCCTGCCGGTCATCGCCTGTGCTGGGTGATCGCCCCTGAGGGCGGTGCCCGATGAGGCGCCGCACTCCGGCCCTGCCGTGGCTGACGCCCGGCACCGCCTCGACCTGGATGTGCCGCAAGGGCCACATCAACCCGCGCACCACCACTTCCTGCGGAGGCTGCAGATGAGAGGCGAGGACATTCAGCCCGGCGTCGTGTACGCCTATCGGCAGAACCGGTACGACCCGCCCCGTCCCATCGTGTTCCTCGCCCCCGTGGACCGCGACCACCTGTACATCGAGTCGCAGACGTACGGCCCGAGGTTCAAGAAGGCGCCCGAGGGCTCTACGCCCCGCGTCGGGACGATCTACAGCGGCGGGACCATCGGCTACCCCGCCGCCCTCGGAGACCCCGCGAGCAACCTGGACGACCTCCGCGCGGTCACCCTGGCCCGTTTCCGGGGTGTCACCTCCACGCTGGGCCGCCGCTGCGAGTACGCGCTGATCACAGCTCTGGCGCGCGTGATCGGGCCGTGGGAAGAGACTGCGCCCGCCGACTCCAGCGGGGACGCGTGATGGCCCTGTTCCGCCGTGAGCCCCGCGTGACCCGCGCCGAGCTCGCCGCGTGGGAGGACACCCGGATCCCCGACGACGACGCGGACACATGGACCGCCGCGATCCGCCCGGTCGAGCACGCCGGACCGCAGCCGTACACCACCCCCGGGAGAACCGCATGACCGGGCGCAAGCCGGACCCCTTCGACGAGGAGTACGAGCTCGAGAAGGCCGACTACGACACCCACCTGCACGACAACGACCCAGACGACCAGGACGAGGACAACGAGTGACCGACCCCAAGCACGCCCGCGACACCGATAACGGCCGCTACTACCAAGACCCCAAGTCGGGCGCCCTCTACATGTCGGTCACCAACGCCCTCAACACCCTCAACAAGCCCGCCCTCGCCCCCGCCGCCGCCAAGGTCACCGCCGAATACTTCGCCGAACACCTCCCCACCGCCGTCAAGGCCAGCCGCAACCCCGCCGCCATGGACGAGTTCATCAAGGCCGCCAAGGCCGAGCACAAGACGGTGTGGGAAACCCGCCGCGACCTCGGCTCCCGCGTCCACGCCCTCGCCGAAGCCCACGTCCTCGGCACCCCCATCGAAGCCGACGCCGAAGCCGCCCCCTTCGTCGACCAGTACGCCCTGTTCCTCAAGGAGTTCGGCGTCAACCCCAGCGACGACATCGACGCCGTCGAAGTCACCGTCCTCGACCGCACCCACCGCTACGGCGGCACCGCAGACCTGTGGATGCGCCTGACGAACCTGCCCGCCGGTCAGCCGGACGGGCTGTGGCTGGTCGACATCAAGACCTCGCTCACCAAGTCGGCCAGCACCGTCTACCAGGACCACCCGCTGCAGCTCGCCGCCCTCCGCTACGCCGAGCTCGCGCTGGGCCCCGACGACTCCGAGCACCCGATCCCGGAGTTCGCCGGCGCCGCCATCCTCAACCTCCGCCAGCACGCGTACGGGTTCGTCCCGGTGCCAGCCACCCGGGAGGTGCACGCCGGGTTCCTCGGCCTGCTGGGCGCCTCCTACGTGCTGCACGGCCTGGACATGAAGCCGTGCAAGCCGCTCAACACCCCGACCCGTAAGCCCCGCACCAGGAAGGCAGCAGCCTGATGGGCTCCCGAATCATCACCCTTCAGCGGCAGGCCCGCGAGCTGGGCCGCCTGCGCACCGGCTTCTACAACGGCCGAGCTCCCGTCCGCTGCAAGACCTGGATCGTCAGCAGCCACGCCGAGCACTACGTGCAGGCCGCCGCCGAAGTGTGGGGCGGTCAGGTGGAGAAGTGGCAGCCGCAGGGCAACGGCGCCGCCCAGTGGCGGGTCATCACCGCCGCCGAATCGCTGGACGCGATCCTGCCGCCTGGCGACCCGCTGTCGCAGGCGTACGAGACCTGGTCGCGGGGCGGCGCGCAGCGGCGCTGCGACGGCATGACCGAGTCGCTGTCGGACCAGCCGTGCGTATGCCGCGCCCAGTGGGGCGACCAGTTCTGGGAGAAGGCGCCCCGCGACGCGGCGTGCAAGATGACGACCCGCCTCAACGTGATCCTGCCGGAGATGCCCGACATCGGCGCCTGGCGGGTCGAGACGCACTCCTTCTACTCGGCGAACGAGATGGCGGCCGCGGTCGACGTGCTCAAGGGGTCAATCGGCGAGCAGGCGCTGATCCCGGTGCGGTTGCGGATCGAGCAGCGCACCCGGGTGGCGCAAGGCAAGACGAAGCAGTTCCCGGTGGTTGCGGTGGAGCTGCGCGGTAGCACGGCGGGCCAGGTGCTGGCGGGGGCTGCGCAGGTGGTTCCGGTGGGCACCGGGTCGGTGGAGCCGGTTCCGGCGGCGGCCGCGGTGGCGGGCGGGAGCCGTTCGGCGATCGAGGCCGCGCCGCAGGCCGGCCAGCCGTCGGGCCGTCCGGCCCCGACCGCTCAGGATTTCATCGGTGCCGCCGAGGGCTCGGCATCGCTGGAGGACCTCGGCGCGAATCTGCAGGTAGCTCAGCGCGCCGGGTTCGCGCAGGACCTGCAGGATCCGGCGGATCCGGTGGCGGTGGCGTTCATGCGCCGCCGTGACGCGCTGATGAGTCCGCCTCCGGCGGCGGTCGCCCCGCCGCCCGCCGCCCCTGGGGTCTCGGCGGCGGAGGCGGATCTCCTGTGGCAGCAGATCGTCGCCGTCTGGCCCGGAACCACGTCGGAGCTGAATACGGCGTTCGCTCAGGTGATGGGCGGGGTGGCGCCGGAGGATGCGGCCGAGGCGGAGCTGGACTCGTTCCTGCAGAAGCTGCGGGCGGGCGAGCTGTGACCGCCCCCTGGCATCTGGCAAGGCTCGCGGCCTTCGACCTCGAGACGTCTTCCCCCAACCCCGAAGACGCGCGGATCGTCGAGGCCTACGTCGGCCACGTCGGCGGCGGCCTAGAGCCCATCGACCGGAACCCGCTCCTCATCGACCCGGGCGTCGAGGTGCCGGCCGAGGCCACGAAGATCCACGGCTACACGACCGAGTACCTGCGCGAGCACGGCACCCCGGCCGACGCCGGGGTGTGGACCGTGGCAACCGCGGTCGCCGAAGCCGTCAACGCCGGCATCCCCCTGGTCGGGCAGAACATCCGCTTTGACCTGACCGTGCTCAGCCGGGAGCTGGCCCGTCACGAGCTGCCGTCGCTGGCGGAGATGACGGCCCGGTCCGGCCACGGGCTGCTCGCGATCGACACGTACGTGATCTCCAAGTACTTGGACAGGTGGAGAAAGCGGGTGTCGCCCGAGCAGGGCGCGCACGTCCTCAAGACGACCGCCGCGGTGTTCGGCGTCGCCTGGGTGGACGACGAAGCGCACGGCGCCCGCTACGACGCGCTGATCGCGGCCCGGGTCGCCTGGCGGATGGGCGTGATCGCGCACATGCCGCGCGAGTCCCGGCCGCGGATCCAGTCGGGGCGGCAGGACGAGCGGCACCTGTTCGACGCCCTCGCCGTGGACCTGCCGACCCTGCACGCGAACCAGCAGCGGTGGGCGGCCGAGCAGGCGGCCTCCTACCAGGAGTACCTGCGGAGCCCGAAGGCGGGCGAGAAGCAGGACGTGACCGCGGTGATCTCCGGCGACTGGCCGATCCAGGCCCGGCCGACCCCCTGAACGAACGCTGCCCCGGGCTGGTGGTGTCCGGCCCGGGGCGGCCCTCCCTGAAGGAGAGCGAAGTGCAAGCACAGACTACCCGGGCTCTCAGCCCGGCCTCGCAGACCAGATTCCAGCAGCTCGCCGCCGCCCGGCTGGCCGAGGTGCTGGCCCGCGGCGCCGAACACGCCCTGCCCGCCATCCCGTGGACCGTGACAGCGGTCGGCTGCGGGCTCCGCGCCGACATCACCCCGGCGGCCGCGGACCCGCGCGGCACGCACCGGGCGTGGGTGCAGGCGCTGGGGCTGACGCCGCGGCGGACGATGCCGGGCTGCCTGGCGGCATCGGCGCGGATGGACGGCGTGCAGGTGACCATCACCACCGCCCTGACCAAGGAGAGCGCATGAGCGAGCGGGAGACCACCACCACACAGCCGCTCGGCTGGCCGCGGGCGGGCGAACTCACCGTCCGGGACGGCCGCCCTCAGGTGTCGGTGGACTACGGCAACGGGGCCCGGGACTGGGCGTCGGACCCGGCGTGGGCGCGCGAATGCGCGTTGGCGTGGGGTGCGGTGGCGAACCGGCTGGAGCAGGAGCAGGACCGGCGAATCGTCGACGGACAGGGCCCGGACCGGCTGGCGGAGCGTCCGGCCGCGCCGGGGGAGACGACGACCTTCCCGATCGTGCGGGAGCTGGCCGAGCAGGTGTGGCCCGCCGCGCCGTCGGCGGCTCCGGAGCTAGTGGCGATGACGCCGGCACTGCCCGCTGGGGTCGCCCCTATCGGAGAGCTGTGTCCGCTGGGGTGCGGGCGCGAGGTGTTCGCGGGCCCCAACGGCAAGGTGCACCTCGTGCCGGGCGGCACCGCCGCCGCCTGCCCGCCGGACGACGACCCGGCGCCCACCAGGATCCTGCCGGCCGTCAACGCCGAAGGGGCAGCCCGGTGATCGGCTACCTGCTGCACGCCGCCTGGGCCGCCGCGCTGCTGGCGCTGGCGGTGTACGACCGGCCCGCCCTGCGCACCCGCCTCGCCGCCCGCGCCCACCGCCGCTGGCGGTCAACCCGCCGCACCGCCGCCGCCCTGTGGCGCGCCGCCACCCTCCACCCCCGCCACCCCGAGCACGCCAAGGAGCGCCACGCATGAGCACCGACACCACCACCGCGCTGGCCGTCCTCGCCAACCCGCCGTCCTCGGACGCGTCGATCGAGGACCTCGCTGCGGCCGTTCTCGACCGGCTCGCCCACGAGCACCCGCAGCCGGGCGGCGGCGAGGACCTGTTCTGCCTCAACCTCACCTCGTACATGGGCGAGCGCATGGGCAACGTCCTCACCCGGCTCCGCGACGCCGAAGCGGAGCAGGCGCGGCTCCGCCACCACCGCTCCGAACTGATCACCCTGCACGAGCGGGAGGAACTGCTCTTCGGCGGCTTCATCTGCCTGCACTGCACCCCCGCCGACGCCGACGACCCGGACGACAACGTGTACTGGCCGTGCCCGTCGCTGCGCGCCGTCGGCATGACCGACGAAGAAGCCATCGCGCTGATCACCGCCCACCGGGCGGCCATCGCCGAGAAAGCCCGCCTGGAGGCTGGCGCGAACGGCGGTGCCGTCTGATGAGCACCGACCCGACCATGCCCGCCCCGGTCGCCAACGTGAGTGACCTGTCGCCAGAGCAGTTGCAGAAGGTGACGGGGGAGATCATCACCCACCTGCAGGCGCCCGACACCGTCGACCGGCTCGCGGAAATTCGCGCCGCCCTGGATGCGGTCCCGGCCCCGCCGTGGCAGTGGATCGGCGACCGCCGCACCCGCGTCATGCTCACTACCACCCACTCCGGATGGCAGTACGTGCTGGGCGTCGGACGGCCTCTCGACAGCGACGGCGAGCAGGCCGAGAACCTGGACGGCTCACCCATCTGGGCTGACCTGGAGTTTCGGCACCAGGCCGACGGGGCGAAGTACGCCACCCTCACCCCGGCCCGGGAGCTGGCGGTCGGCCGCACCGACTACGACCCGGACACGATCCGCGACATCGACAACCCGGTGGCCCGATGGATGCGCGACTCCGCACAGTACGTCACCGAGCTGCTGGCCGAAGTCGACCGGCTGGCCGAGGAACGCGATCAGGCGATCGCTCACGACCGGCAGCCGTACCCCACCCAGTGGGCGTACGACCACGCGTGTGAGGCGCTGGAGAAGCACCGGCAGCGCGCCGACAACGCCGAAGCCGAGCGGGACGGACTGCGCCACGCCCTGAAGCGGGCCGCCCTGTCCCTCGAACACGACCCGGCCTCCCGCAACTGCCAGGAACGCAACATGCCCATCCACGACGAGGACTGCCCGGCCTGCGACGCGCAAGCCGCCCTCCAGGCCGAGCCCGCCCGGGAGGCCGACCGTGGCTGACGTCATCGACATGATCACCCGCGTGGCCGGGGTCATCTTCCTCGCCATCCTCGCCGCCGTCGGCGTCGCCTGGATCGTCCTCGACATCCAGCACCGCCGCCGCGGCATCCAGCGCCCCGCACCCGGCCGCCAGCCGGACGCCACCAACCAGCGCATCTACATCGGCGAGAGGCGGCCGCGCCCATGACCAACCTCATCCTCGCCACCCTCGCCCTCGCAGGCATCGGCCTCGACCTCACCCGGCAACTCCTCATCGCCGTAGGCGAACTCGCCCCCGACCCGGACGTCGAGGCCGCCCTGCACGCCCACCGGGCCCTGGCCGACCAGCTCCCGGTGCGCGACAGCCTCGAACACATCCAGGCCCGCACCACCTCGAGGCGGTGGAAGCCATGGCGCTGATCACCGGTTGCATCGTGCTCGCCGCCTTGGCAGGCATCACCGCGCTCGTCACCGGCATCCAAGGCCAGCCCGTGTGGGTGCCCTGCCTGGCCGTCGGCATCGCCCTCGCCGCATTCGCGGCCGGCGCAGCCCTCACCCTCAACCACCTCGCCGAGCCCGTGAGGGCTCCCATCGCCGTCACGGAGGCCCACGCATGACCGCCACCCAGGCGCCCACCAAGCAGCTCCGCGCCGCCGCTGAAGCGCTGCGAGCCCCCCTCCTGCCCGCCTACCTCACCGTGCCCGTCCGGGTCGTCCAAGGCGACAGCGAACGCATGGACACCCTGTCCTGGTGTGAGACCCAGCACCCCGACGATGAGGACTGCGGTGCCTGCGAGGTCGTTGAAACCCTCCACTCGGAACTTGCGGGCCTCATCGCCGCCCTACTGACTGCCCGCGAACCCCTCGCCGCCCTCATGGACGCGATGGCCAACGAAATACACACCCAAGGCGGCAACCCCCGAACCGAGGAGGAGCTGGCCAAGTACGGCTACATGGTTCCCACGTGGCCGACATCCCTGGCCGCCGCCCGCGCGATTCTTGGCGGTGGCCAGTGACCACCACCGCCACCACCCCCCGCGTGCTCGGCCTCGATCTGTCGATCACCGCCACCGGCGTCGCCTACAGCATCAACCCCGACAGCGTCGGCACAGCCACCATCCGCCCCCGCACCCGAGGCGACGAACGCCTCGTCGAAATCCGCAACGCCCTCGCCAGCGACATCGCCGCAGCCGACCTCGTCGTCATCGAAGACCTGCCCACCCATGCCCACGGCGCAGGCATCACCGGCATGGTCCAAGGCGCCATCCGGGTCGCCTGCTACGACCACGCCACCCCGTTCGTCACCATCCCGCCCGCCACCCTCAAGAAGTACGCGACCGGCCGCGGCAACGCGACCAAGGCCGACATGCGGATGGCGCTGTTCCAGCGCACCGGCCAGGACCTCCGCGACGACAACCAGGTCGACGCGGTCTGGTTGCGCGCCGCCGGTCTGGAAGGGCTCGGCCACCCCGTCGTCGACCTGCCGCAGGCGCAGCGGGCCGCGCTCGCCAAGGTGACCTGGCCGCAGGCGGTGGCGTCGTGCTGACCCTCATGGACTGGTTCTGCGGCGCCGGAGGCTCCTCACAAGGCGCCGACTCCGTCCCCGGCGTTACCGTCACCCGCGCCGCCAACCACTGGCAGCGCGCCATCGAATCCCACGCCGCGAACTTTCCCACCGCCGACCACTACCAAGGCGACATCCGCACCGCCCCCGTCGAAACCTGGCCCGTCTGCGACCTGTTCTGGGCCAGCCCCGAATGCCCCCAATGGTCCAACGCCCGCGGCAAGAAACGAGACTTCACCTCCTCCCTCCAAGACGAGCTGTTCGGCCCTGAGCGCGACGAGGAAGCAGAACGCTCCCGCGCCCTCATGGAAGAAGTCCCCATGTACCTGCGCGGCGTACAGCGCCGAGGAGGACGCGTCCTGGCCGGCGTCGTCGAAAACGTGGTCGACGTGCGGGCCTGGGACCAATGGGACCGGTGGCTCGGCGAGATCCAGGCGCTGGGCTACCGCACCCGGGTCATCGCCCTCAACAGCATGCACGCCGACCCCGTCACCGTGCTCCGGGCGCCGCAGTCCCGCGACCGCCTGTACGTCGCCTACTGGCACACCTCGCTCGGCCGCACCCCCGACTGGGACAAATGGCTTCGTCCCGCCGCCTGGTGCCCCGACTGCGACGAGCAGGTCCGCGCTATTCAGGTGTTCAAAACGCTCGGCGCCGACATGGGCCGCTACCGGCAGCAGTACGTCTACCGGTGCCCGAGGTCCGCTTGCCGCAGCCGGATCCTGGAGCCTGAGGCGCTGCCCGCCGCGGCCGCGATCGACTGGTCCCTGCCCGGGCAGCGGATCGGCGACCGGGCCAAGCCGCTCGCCGACAAGACGCTCGCCCGCATCCAGGCCGGGCTGGCCAAGTACGCGCGCCCCCTGATGGTTCCGGCTGGCGGGACGTGGCGCAACGACGCCGCCCCGGTTACCGACCCGATGCCGACCCGCACCACCCGGGAGAACGACGGCATCGCCATCCCGCCGCTGCTGATCCCCGTCGAGGGGCGAGACGGCAAGGAGCCCGGCTCCGCGTACGCCCCGCTCCGGACGCAGACCGCCCGCAACGAGACCGGCCTTGCCTGGCTCCCGTTCGTCGCCGAGCTGCGCGGCGGCGGATCCGTCGCCCGGCCCGTGTCGGACGCTCTCGCCACGGTGACCGCCTCCGGCAACCACCACGGCCTCGTCACCCCGCCCCTCACCGCGATGGTGATGCGCAACAACACGCCGCGTGGTGACGCCGCTCAGATGTGCACGCCGGTCACCGAGCCGATCCGCACCCGCACCGCCGCTGGCCACCAGTCCCTCATCACCTGGGAGACGATCCTCGTCCCCTACTACGGCAACGGCAACGCTCGGCCGTCCCGGGAGCCGATCGGCACTTTGTCCACTCGGGACCGTTACGCCGTCGTCAAGGGGCTGGCGGACGTGCACGTCGACGACGTGTTGTTCCGCATGTTGGAGCCGCACGAGATCGGCCGCGCCATGTCGTTCGCCAGCGACTACACCGTGCTCGGCAACAAGCGGGAGAAGGTCCGCCAGTACGGCAACGCCGTCACCCCGCCGGTCGCCGAGATCATCGTGTCCGCTCTGGTCGAGGCGATCACGGGCGAAGACCTGGAGCGCGCCTCGTGAGCGGCCACATGACCGCCAAGCGCGGTCACGACACGGGGGCGGCGTGATGGGCCGCCGACAGATCATCTGCGCCTGCTGCGGGCACCCCGGCCCCTACGGCGCCAACAACTGGGTGAAGACCTGCACCAACCGCTGGCGCCTCGCCGGCCGCCCCAACACCGGCCCACCACCGCGGCGTGAACCCCGCGCTGAACCCTCCACCTCCCCGGCCCAGCGCCGCGCCGAATACGCGGCCCTGGCCGACCTGGGCCGCTCCACCACCTCCATCGCGTGGGAGCTCTCCGTCTCCACCCGCACCGTCGAGCGCTACGCCGCCCGCCGCCCCCTCACCGTCCAGACGCAGAAGGAGCGCCGCATGAGCTGGGACAAGGACGCCGCCTGCCGGCGCGAAAGCAAAGAGCTGATGTTCCCACTCAGCTACGCCGCCGAGAACCCGCAGGTACGGGAGGCGAAAGCCGTGTGCCGCTCCTGCCCAATCACATCCGCCTGCCTGGCCTACGCCCTCGAGCGGGGCGAACCGGAAGGCATCTGGGGCGGCCAAACCCCGCAGGAACGCCGACGCAGCCGCACCGACACCTTCACCCCCGTCCCGGCCCCGGTTCGGAAACCCCAGCAGCAGTGGACCAGCGGCGGATGCCCCATCTGCCTGCGCCTGGCCATCCGCATCCGCAGCGACAACACCCTCGCCGCCCACTCCCGCGAGCCCGGTCGGCTCGCCCACGACATGACCTGTCCCGGCGGGGCCGCCCCTTCTCGCCGCAAGGCACGCCAGGAGGCAACCCGATGACCACCACCATGCTCGGCTGGATCCGCCCCTGGTACCCCGGCGGCGTGACCGGCCACATCTACGCCGACTGCGAGCAGCTGCTCCACACCACCCCCGAACCGCAGGAAGGGGCCGGCTGGCTCAACCCGCAAGGCGACCGCGTCTGCACCGCCTGCGCCGAACGCCACGACCCCACCGTCCTGACCCCGCCGTGGGACGCAACCTGCGACACCTGCGACGCCTCCATGTCCGAGGAAGACGGCGACGACTCCGGCAGCGAAGACGACGCCAAGTTCTGGCAGGACAACCACAAATGCGAGCCCTCGGTGCGGCTCATCCCGCCCCGGCCCGCAGCACCCGTCGCACCCGTCCCGCCGCCGACCGTGCCGGACGGCCAGCCCGCCCTCTTCGACCTCAAGGACGCCGCATGAAACTCACCATCCCCCACGACGCCCTCGCCGACGCCATCACCTGGACCGCCCACGCCCTACCCCAACGGCCGTCCGTTCCCGTGCTCGCCGGGCTCCTCCTCACCGCCGGCGAGGATGAGCTCACCGTTGCCGCCTTCGACTACGACACCTCGCGCCGCATCACCGTCGGCGCCGATGTCGCCGAGCCGGGCCGGGTACTCCTGCCCGGCCGGGTGCTCGCCGAAGTCGTCAAGGCGCTGCCCCGCCAGCCGGTCGAGCTCACCCTGTCCGGCAACGAAGCCACTATCACCTGCGGATCAGCCAGGTTTGACCTGCTCACCATGCCCGTTGACGACTACCCGACCCTCCCCGAACCGCCCGCGCCGATCGGCACCGTCGACGCCTCCACGCTGGCCGCCGCAGTCAGCCAGGTGGCGCCCGCCGCCGGTAGGGACGACGCCCTGCCGATGCTCACCGGCATCCGCCTCGACGCAGACGGCGGCCAGTTCAATCTCGCCGCCACCGACCGATACCGCATCGCCGCCCGGGAACTCGACTGGGAGCCCGCCGAGACGGAGCCCGCCGGAGCGCTCATCCCCGGGCGGGCCCTCGCCGACATCGCCAAACACCTCCCCGCAGGCCCGGTCACCATCGGCCTCACAGACGGCCTCGCCAGCCTCACCGGCGGCGGCCGCACCACCACCATCCGACTGCTCGACCCGAAGTTCATCGACTACCGGGCCCGTCTCAACCCCGGCGACCACACCATCTGGGCCGAAGTCGACACCGCGCCGCTCCTCGCCGCCATCAAACGGGTCGTGCTGGTCGCCGAACGCAACACCGCCGTCCGCCTCGCCTGGGCCGACGGCGAGGTGCTGGTGCAGGCCGGCGGAGGCGACATGGGTCGCGGCGCGGAGACGGTGCCCGCCGACCTCGACGGCGCGCCGCTGGAGATCGCCTTCCAGCCGCAGTTCCTCCTCGACGGCCTCGCTGGCGTGGAGGGCGGCCGGGCGCGGATCGGCATGACCAGCCCGGCGAAACCCGCCCTCATCCTCCCCGTCGGCGACAACCCGACCTACCGCTACCTGGTGATGGCGCTCCGCCTGTCCTGACCATCTCGCGGGCCCGGCCGACTGGCCGGGCCCCCTTCTCTGGGAGTAGCCGATGAGCACCAACATCAGCCCCGCAGCCAAGTGGCTGGAAGAACAGGCCGCCGCCTACCACGCAGCCCACCAAGACCCCGCACTCTGCCGCGCGCTGCCGCCCGTCCCCGCCTACCTCCGCCAGCCCAACACCCAGCAGGAGGAGATCACCAGCACCACCGTCACCCTGCCCAGCGGCGCCACCGCCCGCATCACCCACCGCGGGCCCATCACCCCCAGCACGTTGGCCATGCTCGACGACACCGCGCGAGACATGATGCGCCGCCGCGAAGCGGAGGCCAACCGTGGCTGACCGCGTGAAACACGACCCCGCACCCCGCGGCCAAGGCTGGATCGAACTCCGCCTCATCGGCGAACCCGCCGACATCGACGCCTGGGCCGCGCTCCTCCACAACGGCACCGACATCTGGCTCGACTCCCACACCAAAACCGCCCGCGCCGACGGCCTCATCCGCCGCTACATCCGCGCACGCCTCCACGCCCAGGACCCCGATGCCTGACCGCGCCCCCACCATCAACCCGGCCGCGCCCGGCCGGGCCCAGACCCGTTTCCACCGCGGAGACGCCCATGCCCTGGGTCAGCACCTGCTCCACCTGCCGGCGGCCCGCCACCCTCATCATCACCGGCCGAAGACCACGCCTGACTTTGTACAGCGCGTTGACATGCCATCACTGCGCGCCACGACACCGAGCGAAGGCTCGCGAAGCCGGACCCGTCGTGCAAGAGCCACACGGCCACACCGCACAAGACGGCCTCTTCTGACCCCACAACCCGGCACAGGCGACGCCACGACCCGCCGAAAACCGGACCCACACCAAAACGACCGGCCAAGAACCAACGGATAGGACAAGAACAACGTGCAACCGCGCGGCGTGGCAATCGACGAAGCCGACCTTCCGGCCTGGGCCCGGTCGCGCTTCTCTACTGCCCAGCTCCAACTCAACAAGGGGCTGCTGTGGGTGCTGCTGATCTACATGAGCACCACCCTGGAAGCGTCGCGCGTGAGCGTCGCCCAGCGGCTGCACGTCCACACCATCGGCAAGGACCGCAAAGAGGCCAAACCCAGCCTGGAAGCGCTGGCCAGGGACCTGAACCTCTCCCCGCAGACGGTGTCGGTCTCCGTTCAGGACCTCGAAGACCAAGGCTGGGTTCTGGTGCGGCGGGTCAGCACGCACTACAACGTCTACCGGCTGGCGTGGCCCCTGGAGGACGTCCTACGGGCGGACCGGCAGGACGTCGACCGGTGCGGCCGGCCGACGAAGAAGGGCGAAATCTGTGCCCGCCGGGCGGGCTGGGGGACGGACACGCCGGGCGCCGGCCCGTGCAAGCTGCACCCGATTCAACCCCAACCGTTGGAGTTGAAAGAGGGGGTCGAAGATCCGAATGAACTCCAACCATTGGAGTCCACCGAATCGGATTCGACTCCAACCGTTGGAAATTTCAACTCCAACCATTGGGGAATTCAACTCCAACCATTGGAGCATTCGACTCCAACCGTTGGAGTGGAGTACGTAGGGAGTGCGTTACAGAGTTCGTTACTGAGTACGTCCCCCCTGGTTCTGTCCGAAGGACAGCTAACGGTCCGTACCGCGCGAGCCATCGCGCCTACGGCGAACCAGAGCGGCTTCGCCGCCCGATCACTCATCTCCGCCATCCCCCGCTACCGGGCCGCCCCCGGCTGGGTGAAGAAACACCTCACCGCCCTCGCCGCCGCCGCCCTCGCCGCAGGCTTCCACCGCGACGCGATCGTCCAATACGCCACCGCCGTCATCGCCGAGGCCCGGTTCGCCGAGCACCAGCACATCCCCGAGTTCCGCGACGCCCTGCGCCGCCTCGGCCGCGACGCCGCCCTCGGCGACCTCCCCGAGCACTCCGAGCCCGCACCGGCCGACGACGCGCCGTGGAGCGACGCCGACCAGGCCGCTTGGGAGCGCGTCCTCGACCACCTCGGCGTCGAACACGCCGACCTCGACACCGGGACCTCCTGATGGACTTCGCCCGGCAGCTGCGCACCCTCCAGGCCGACGCCGACCGGCTCGCCGCCGAACTCGCCGACGCCCGCCAGCGCGTCGAAGCGGCCGCCCGCGCCTACGACGCCCGCCGCCGCTACGCCCCCGCCGGCATCGAAACCTGCGCCGCGCACACCGCCTGGGCCCTCGCCCTCAACGAGTGGGCCCACACACTCATCGCCCACGCCGCCGCCCGCGACCGCCTCGCCTCCGAACGGCGCGACGTCGACCGGGCCGCCGACGACCACTTCCCCGCCCACACCCGGAGAGCCCTGTGAGCGCCGACCCCGACATCACCGCCGCATTCCGTCAAGCCGCCGACGACCTCGCCACCCTCATCCGCCCCTACGTCCAAGCCCACCTCGTCGACGACCTCGCCCGCCGCTACGTCGCCGACCACCTCGCCGCCCCCGGCTGGCGGCCACCCCTACGACCCGCCCCCGAGGACTGGAAAACCATCCGCGCCACCAACACGCGCCGAGCCCTGGAGGAGCCGTGACCCCCGACACCCTCGACGACCTCGCCCAGCAGATGTTCTGGCCCGCCACCAAACTCGTCGCCGCCGTCCACGACCACGACACCCGCACCTCCCACACCGTCCTCAGCACCCTCGACACCGTCGAACTGCGGGCCCTCGCCGTCGTCCTCGCCAGCCTCGTCCCCGACGACCACACCTTCACCACCCTCGCCCGCTGCACCCGCGGCACCCCACCCGTATCCGAACGCCAAGCCGCCCAACACCGGGCCACCCTCGAAGCCGAACTCGCCCACGCCGCCCGCACCCGCCGGCAGGCCGCCGCATGACCGCCACCCTGACCGGCCTGTGCATGCCGTGCCGGCGCCGCACCCACTTCCGCTGCTGGGCCCGCCCCGACCAAACCATCCCCGGCACCTGCGGGTGCGGATGCGTCGACGAGAACGGCCTCACCACCGAAGCCGCCTGGTTGGAGTCCGCGCGCCGCGTCCCCGCGGAGCTCGCCGAGTTCCTCCGCGAGCAGGACGCCACCCGGGTCGGAGGAGCGCGGCCATGACCACCCCCAACACGGCCATCGCCGACCGCGCCCGCCAGCTCGCCGACCAAGCCCCCGGCGGCAGCCTCGCCCGCCGCACCGCCGGATGCGTCGTCGTCGCCTACTCGACCACCCGGACACCCGAGCACGCCCGCAAGGTGCTCGACGGCGTGCCCGAGGAACTGCGCGCCGAATGCGCGGCGCTCGCCGACAAGCTCACCGCCCAGATCGGGGGAGAAGCATGACCCGCACCCTCACCCCAGCCGGCCAGGACCTCCTATGGGACCTCGACCCGGTCGACACCCTGCACGGCCCACCCAGCCCCCAACCCCGCCACACATCCCGCCCCGACCCCACCCGGGACGAGATCGCCGCGGAGTGCGAACCGGCGTGCCTCGGCTGCGGCAAGCCGGAAGGCCGTGGTCTGTGCCCTCGCTGCATGGTCGTCTGCACCCGGCTCCCCGCCAACGAGGTCGCCGACGTGTGCATCGTCACCACCCGGGTCCTCGCCCGCCTCGCCGTCGGCATCCACGGCTCAGAGCCCGGCCGCAAGCTCGCCGTCGTCACCTGCCCGCACTGCGATCGCCTCCACTGGCACACGCCCCGCTACGGAACCCACTACCGGGTGCCGCCCTGCCGCCAGCCCTACATCGTCATCCTCCCCAGACCCCGCATCGACCCGCGTACGGGGCTCAGATCCACGCAGACGAGCGAACAGGGGCGGATGGAGTATCAGGGCGCCCCCCGAGACGTGCGGGCCTCACAGGCCACTACAGCCCCTCGCGCCTCGCGTCCCGCCCGGGAGGTCGCACAGTGACCACCCCCGTGCGCCAGCCAGACCCCACACGCCCCGGCCGCTGGTGCCCCGAACACGGCATGCAGGAGTGCACGAAGAAACGCAAGGGCGGCGCCGTCTGCCACGGCGCCGCCATCACCGGCCTGGACGCCTGCCGCATGCACGCCGGCCAACGCCTCGACGTGGCGAAAGCGAAGGGTGAGGCACTGACCGCCTGGTCCGCACTCCACGCCGAGCCGTCGGTGAGCGCGACGGAGGCGGTGCTCGGCATGCTCCAGATGAGCTGGGCGCGCGTGCATCTGTACGCCGGACTGCTGCGCCGCCAGGTCGAGGAAGCCCAGAACGCGCCAGGCCCCGGATCCGGGGTGCTCGGCGAGGAGGCGGGCCCGGGGGCCGGCCTCATCGGCTACACCCGATCGGCGAACGCCGAACTCGGCCTCTACGCCACCGGCGAAGCCGTGCGCGGCCTCGCCTCCCTTGAGGGGCAGGAGCGTGACCGGTGCGTCCGCTTCGCCAAGGTGTGCCACGACATGGGCATCGCCGAGCAGCAGGTCCGGCTGGCCGAGCACCAGGGGGCGATGCTCGCCGCCGTCATCCGCGGAACCTTGGACGCGCATTTGGGCCGGGTGCTGGAGGTGCTCGGCAACTCGGCCGAAGCCGAGACGATCCGCCGGTCCTGGCAGGGGTGGGTGGAGACGATCGTGCCGGCCCAGATCGAGCTCGTCGCTGGGGGTGACAGCCGTGGCTGACACGCCCGACGTTGCCGAGCGTCTCACCCCGCAGCAGGTGATCGCCCAAGCTCTCCTCCGCTTCGCGAGCGAGGGCGGTTTCGACGAGACCGAGCTTGCTGAGAAGACGGCGCTGGATGTCGCCGACGACGTGGCCCACGCCCTACAGGCCGCCGGACACAAGATCATTACCGGGGAGGTTCCCGCCGAGATCCGCCTTCTCACCGCTGTACGCGCCGCCGTCGACAACTCCGGCATCCGGCACGTCCACCTCGCCCGCACGATCGGACTCACCACCAAGCACCTCAGCGCGCTGCTCACGGGCAAGACCCCGCTCAGCATCTCGTGGGCCGAGCAGATCGTCGCCGCCTGCGGGCTGAGCCTCGACATCCGTGTGGGCAGCGAGATGGAGGCGCCCGATGCATGAGCTCCTGCTGCCGGCCGATGACGCCTGCCGGAACTGCCGCCGCCCCATCCACTGGGTGCCCGGCGTCGGCTGGCTGCACGGCGAACTCCCGCAGTACGCGGCCGAGGTCAACGACTGCGTGTACGCCCACCCGGTGTCGTGCACCTTGCACCGGCCCGGTGACTGCCCGAAGGGATACGACCTTGGCTGAACCCACCCTCCCCGACGCCGCCGTCCGCGCGGCCGCCGACGTGCTCCGCCGCCGCGACTTCGACGACACGACCTTCGACGGGTACGCCCGCGCCGTCCTCGAAGCCGCCGCGCCCGTGATCGCCGAGCGCATCGCCGCCGAGATCGAACGCGTCGTCGCCAGCGGCGACCACCCCCGCCCCCGGTACGAGCGGGGCGGGTTCCTCAACGACGCCCACTGGGCCGCCCAAGTTGCCCGCGACACCTACCCGAAGGAGACCTGATGGCCGACCCCGCCAACATTCCCGCAGCCTGGGTGGACGCCGTCTACCCGGTCACCCTGAAGCACGGCATCCCCTGGCACGACGACGCCATCCGCATCATGCTCGCCGCCGCCCTCCCGGCGATCGCCGAGCAGGTGCGTGCAGAGGAGCGGGCCCGCATCGCCGACGAGCTCGCCGACATCATCCCCAAGGGCGCATCCATCTGGGCCGACGGGGACGAGCTCGCCGAAGGCCACTTCACCGACCGCACCCTCACCTGGTGGCTGACCACGCTCGGCCACCCGAAAGCGCACACCGGATGCTGCGCGGCCTGCGGGTGCGCGACGACGTGCACGCTCGGCGCGTTCTACGACGCCGTGCTGGAAACCGCCGCACGCCACATTGCCGCCGCCTCTCCGAAGGAGACCTGATGGCCTCACCCACCAAAACCGTCCACCGGCACGTGGTGCCCGTGGACGACAAGGTGCACTGGATCCCGCTGACGGGCAACCCGTGCGCTGTCGCCGCAGCCCGCATGTGGGGCGATCTCGTCGTCGAGTTCTGGGTCGAACACCAAGGCGACGAGACCGCGATTCGCCGCGCCTTCCAGGTGTTCGGCACCGGCCATCCCATCCCAGGGTCAGCGAAGTGGTACGGCACCACCGCCCGCCTGGAAGGCATGGTCTGGCACCTGTTCGAGGTCTACGACGCCAAGGAGACCAACGATGCCTGACCTCGAAGGCGAGCAGCCGAAGAGCCCACTGATCATCCGTAACCAGGCTGACACCGCCAAGGGAAATCAGCTGACGCCTGAGTCTCTGCGGGCTTACGAGGCGGGCATCGTAGCGCTCGCTTCGTACCAGATGCAGCCGTACGACGATCTGAGGCTCAACGCGGCGCGGGCGTCCGCGAAGGTCGTCATGGCCATCCTGGGCCACGGCCTCCTCGTCGCCCCGCGGTGCGGCTGCGGCCAGCCGGCCGGAGTCTGCGAACTCTGCGACAGGCCCCGGTGCTGGCGGTGCCACCCCTGGGCGGATCCGGCCCGACCGTGCGGGTCGTGCCCGCCGTGTCGCGGCGAGGTGTTCGCCTCCTGCTGGACGGCCGCCCGAGCCAACGAATGCGACCACCCGCCTCGCGCCGCCGAGGGCGGTGTCGCCGATGCGTGACCTGATCACCTGCCAGTGCTCACGCGGCACCCCCGCCTGCCAGCGGACCGCGACGCAGGAGGACTTCCTGTGCGACGTCTGCCGGGGCGGCTGCTCGCAGATCGGATTCGGCTCGCCCGGGGCATCGTTCGACGACATCCAGATGACCTCCCATTGGGAGGCGCCCACGGTGACGTTCGAAGGCGACACGGAGAGCCCGTGGACGCTGGACGCCTCGGGGAGTTCCCCTCCGCCTTGGACGCTGGCAACACCCGTTGCGCCCCGCCACAAGCGCCACAGGCGCGCGCAACCACAACAGCGAGGACACCCCATGACCCCGAATAGGCTCTCCGGCCACACCCTCAGCAACGAAGGCGCCCCCTTCACCTGGATTGGCAGCAGCGGCCGGCATGTACGCACCGCCGGCCGGCACGGTGTCGCCCTCTGCTCCTGCGGTGAGACCTCACCCCCTCTCGGCAGCAACAACGCGCGCAAACGCTGGCACCGGGAGCACAAGGACGAGCTCCGCGGCGGGGCGGCCGCCCTGGTCGAGCAGATCGCCGTCGCCATCGAGCGCCTCTGCCCCGACCCCGACACCGAGCACCTCGGGGACCACTGCCCGTACCGGGAAGCCGCCGACACCGCGCGGAAGGTCGGGGCTGCGTCCACCACCACGAAGGAGACAGGCGACCGTGGCTGACGACATCGAGGTGCACACCGTCGACGAGCAGGGCGAGCACATCACCCGCATCATCCCCGGCACCCCGCCCGCGACAGACCACACGCTCATCCCCACCGCCGAACTGGAGCAGCTACGCGGCGAACTGGCCCAGCTTCGTCTCATCGCCCGCGTCAACGGCGGACTTCACCGCTCCGCCCACGAAGACGTCGAACAAGCCGAAGCCGAGATCGCCCGGCTCCGCGCCGGGGAGTCCCCGACCCCCGCCCCCGAAGGCGTCCAGCTCACCCCCGCCCAATGGATCCACGCCTGGAACCGGGCCACCGCCGACGAACGCCTCGCCAAGGTCGAGCAGATCCAGCGCCAGACTGGAATCGCCTTCCGATGCCAGCAGCAAGATCACGGCACCGTGCTTCAGGAACTCGCCAACGTCCTGCAGACCATCAACCGGGTTCGTGAGTTCGCCGACCAGATCGCGAAGGGCTCCCGGACGGTCTCCCGAGAGTTCATCGCGCAAGGGCTGCTCAGGCTTCTGGGCGGGGAGCCGACGTGACCCGCGTCCGCGCCTGGGCCTGTCGCGTCTGGCACACCCTCACCGATCCGCCCGGCAGCGACACCGCCGCCATGCTCGCCCTGTTCATCCCCATCGGCATCGGCGGAATCCTCATCAGCGTGCTCCCCGCGTGGCACGGGCCGCCCCTCGTCCGCATCTCCGACCTCGTCTGGACGTACGCGCTTCTCCACGTCGTTCGCCAACGCGACCACGCTCGCACCCAACTCGCTCAGCCCGCTACGACCACAGGGGGATCCTGACCTTGCCGATCAACCCGCACGCCTGCAACGGGCCCTGCAACAAGCGGTACCGGGCCGCCGTCGCTGACCACGACCAGGCCGTCACCCTCTACGAGCACGCCCTCGCCATCCACCAGGCCGTGCTCGCCGCCTGGCGCATCCCCCTGCCGTACCCCGCCGAGCCCGCCCTGCCGGCGCCGGTCACCATCCGGCCGTACCTCGGCGACCCCGTCTGGCACCCCGGCTGCGTCAAGCTCATCTGGGCCGCGCTCGACCAGCTGGACGACCTCGCCTCCCAAGCCCAGGCCGAGGTCGACGGCCACCGGGACGCGGGCGCCCGCTACGGGCGAACCGGCATCACCGCCAAGACGCACGCCGGATCGCCCAGCCCGGTCAGCGACACGCTCGACGAGCTCTACGGCGACCTCGTGAAGGTGGAGGACCCGTGGCGTCAGGCCCGCGGCTACCGGACTCGCCCGCAGCGCGCCCGCGGGGGCCCGGCCCGCAGGGCGTCGATCGCGTTCCTCCTCGATGAGCTCGACGGGATCCTCCGCGACCCCTGGTCCGTCGACTTCGGCCTCAACGTGCTGGCGTGGCACCACCGGCTCAGCAAGCTCACCAAGTCCGACCCGCCCACCCGCCGGTCCCCGATCCGCTGCCCGCGCTGCTCCGAGCGGCAGGTGTCTCGAACCGATGACGGCTACTACCAGTGCCAAGCCTGCGAGAAGCTCATGAGTCAGGCTGAGCACGACCGGGCGCATAGCGAACAAGCAGACGAACTCGACCAGGAGGTTCACGCATCATGACCGTCACCCACACCATCCGAGCTGAGGCCTCCGACCCGAAGGCCGGCATGACGCTCGCCGAGCTCGCCGCGTTCGTCCAGGCCGCGCTCCGGGAGGACGCCGACGACGGCGTGCCGGTCAAGGCGCTGGTGAACATCCGCGGCGGCATCAAGAAGCTGGAGACCCGGTGACCGCCCCCCCTGCTCAGTGCATCAGGAGTCACCTATCACGGCCCGGCCGTCCTCATCGCCCGCGACGAGGCCCGCGAGTATGCGGTGAACGCCCGCATCTATGAGTCCTACGAAGCCGAATGGGACCCTGACCACGACGTGAAGCTGTGGGACATCCGCAGGTGGGGTGCAGACCTCGACGGGCAGATGCCCGACCCGCCCTACGGCGACTGCGTCCTTCGCCTCCCCGACGGGCGGGAAGGCCGGGCGGCTCTTAGTGGCGGGCGAGGCACCACCGGCAGGTGGGAAGGGCAACTCTGGGGTGCGGGCCCGTCACCCACCTCTACGCCCGCTGCGGAAGGGGAGACCCGGTGACCGCCGACGAGCCGCAGTGGGAGGAGGACTTTCGTGCCGCGCTCGAGCACATCAAGGACACGGCCACCTACGCCACCCGCATCCTCGTCGCCCAGGAGGCCATGGGCTGGATGTACCGGGGCGACCTCGAGGGCGCCCGGCGCGCGGTCGCGAAGCTGCCCCCCGACCAGCTGGCTGCACTGTCCGCCGCGGCCGCCGCGCTGGCGGCGCTCGCCGACGAGGAGATGATCCGCCATGCCAACCCCTGACGACACCCTGGCCGCGATCGACGACGTCATCACCTGGGACGGGAAGAGCGACGACGCCGCAGTGTGGACCGCCGACGAGCGGCAGCCCGACCTGCTGCCCGGGCTCGCGTCGATCGTCGACGCCGCCCGGCCCACCCCCGAAGCGGCTCGCGCGTTCGCCGAGCGGATCACCGCGGGCATGCAGGCGTTCACGGAGGCGCTCCGCCCGGTCGCCGAGCAGGTGGCCCGCACCGCCCAGGCGCTCGCCGAGTCGCCCGGCTGGCAACAGCTCATCGACTGGGCCAACTCGCCGGCGGGCCGGGCGTACATCGAGGCCGCCGAGCGCGGTGAACTCGAACCGGCGCCACCGCCCTGCAACTGCCTGTGCGTCGCCGTGCACCGTGACTGGGAGAACATCTGCGAGCACGACGCCGTCGACGAGCTCGTCCGCGTCTCACCCAGCGTCGGCCGCGTGCAGATCCCGGTGTGCGGGCCGTGCCGGGACGCGCAGATGGCGGTGGCGGGCCGTGGCTGACCTGGTCGCGTTCCTCCGCTCGCGCTTCGACGAGGACGAGCAGATGGCGCGAGCGGCGACGTGGTGCGAGGAAGCCGGAGTATGGCACGCCAAGCCGACGCCGTACGGTGCTCGGGGCTGGCCGGGGCCGCGCTGGTTCATCGAGGACGCGTTGGAAGACGGCGTGATCTCGCACGTCGACCCCCAGGCGTCGGACGACGAGGGCGTGGCCCGCCACATCGCCCGCCACGATCCGGACCGCGTGCTCCGCGACGTCGAGTCCAAGCGGCGAATCTTGGCCTGGCATTCACAGGGAGACAACGAAACCTGCCAAGCGTGTCTCACACCCGGAATGATCGCCCAGAGGATGAACTGCTTCACGCTGCGCCTGCTCGCCTTGCCGTTCGATGACCACGAGGACTTCAAGCCGGAGTGGAAGCCATGAGTGAGCGCACCTTCGCCCTGCAACTGGGGAGTCCGATCGGCAGCCCCCACCCAGAAAGACCGCTACCGACCATCACCGTCCCGGCAGACGCCACGGACGACGAGATCCACCGGCAGGCCATCCTTCACGCCCTGGCGGCGCTCGGCGAAGGCGTCTGCCCGCACTGCGCCTGGGACCTCCGCCCAGCCATAGGCGACACCCAGGAGCCGCGCTCGCCCGGGGCAGGCCGCCCATGGCTCTACTGCCAGAACTGCCCCTGCTACTGGTCGGCCGACCACACCCAGCAACTCGTGACGTGGGAAGCCTGGTGGGCGTGGAAAGGTGCCGATCCGTTCCCGAACGTCAACGAGGACGGGCCCCGATGACCGCCGCCCCCGGCCGCGCCGTCCCGGTGACATGAGAAAGCCCCCCGCCGGGATCCGGCGGGGGGATGCCCGGGGGTTCTCCCCGGGCCAGGGTCGTCTACTTGCCGTGCAAGCGGGCCACAGTGGCGGCGAACGCCTGGCGGGTGGCGGTGTCCCAGCCCTGCACCACGGCGACGGTGTCGGCGTAGCCGGGGGTGGTGGGGTGCATGAACCCCCGCCGCGCTTCGGCGCGGGCCTGCTCCTCGGTGCCACGGTGGCGGAGCTGGCGGACGAACTCGCCCTCGCGGTTGAAGACGTTGACGATCTGCAGGCCGTGGCCATCGACGATGCGCTCGGCGGGAATCTCAGGGGTGGTCATGGCTTCTCCTCGGCAGGGTGGGGTGGGGCGGTCAGGCGGCGCGGACTATCCGCTGGTCTTCCTGCGCTCGCGGGAGCGACGGCTGTCGGCCTGGCGGCAGATGCGACAGCTTCGCCGCCCGTCCTCGTAGGCGTACGTGTTGACCTCGTCATAGGGGTGACCCTGCGGACAGTGCGTTTTCTTCGCCGCAGGCTCAACGGGCTTCGTCGCCCGCTCGCGTTCGGTGCGTGCGCGTCGCTCGGCGCGAGCGCATGTCCGGCAGTGACGGCTGCCCTTGTGAAGGCGGGTGTTCTCCGGCGTGTACTCGTGCCCGTGCTGGCAGTGAGTCTTCGCCGCGTTGGCCGCCATGATCGTTTCACCGCGCAGGATGTTCTCCTGGTTGGTCACGGCCTCCAGGTGGGTGGCGTTCACACACGCGCGGTTGCGGCACAGGTGGTCGATGTGCAGGCCCTCGGGGATCGGGCCGTTCAACGCCTCGTACGCGACCCGGTGGGCGTAGAGGGCCTTACCGGCCACGTTGAACTTGCCGTAGCCGTTCTTCTGCTTGAAGGCCGTCCAGGTCAGGCATGGGGTGTCGTGTCCTGCGTTGTCGATGACTGCCTTCGCCCAGAATCGTTCGGGCAGGCCCATGATCGGATTCGTCATCTCGCTCCCTGCTTGGATCGGAAGGTCAGGCCGCCGCGAGGATGGTGGCGGCGATTCGGTGAAAGCAGACGTGGCGGCCCCTGAGCCCGGCGGCGCAGTTGCATGCCTGCGGGGCGGTCAGGTAGGTGCGGGTGCCGTCGCTACTGACGGTGCGGAAGATGCGGCGCCCGCGGAAGCGGACGATGCCGCCCTGCTCGATCAGCTCGCGGGCCTTCTCGATCTGGGCGGGCTTGAAGTCGTTGAGGCTGGTGACGGCGGTGAGGGTGACGATCCAGCGGCCAGCGACCTTGGTGGCGTTGAGGCGGCCAGTAGCGGCCCAGCGCTGGGCGGTGCGGAGGGAGACGCCGTGGGCGGCCGCGGTCTCGCGGGTGGTGACCTGGATCTGCATGACGCCTCCGTATTGCGCTTTCGTGTTGCGCAATACGTTAGCGGTGTGCCATGGATTGCGCAACAGAGATGCGCTAATCTCTTGCGCATGGCAGACACGAAAGACCCGCTATCCGACCTCGACGCCAGCACCCGGCGCTACCGCGAAACCGAGACCGCCCACGAGCAGGCCCGACAGACTGTCATCGCCGACGTCATCGCCGCTCTCCGCGCCGGCGCTCGACCCACCGACGTCACCGCACGCTCCCCGTTCACCGCCGCCTACGTTCGAAAGCTGGCCCGGGACAACAACATCGAGCCCGCCAAGAAGGGATCCACCCGATGAGCGAATGGAAGGCCGGGCGCGGCACCACCCGCACCTCCGGCGGCGAAGCCGTCTTGGAATGGGGCGGCACAGAAATGCGCATGGGCCCCGACGAGGCCGAGGAGGTCGCCGCAGCGCTGATCCTGGCCGCCATCGCCGCCCGCAGGGAGCGGGAGGAATCGTGAACGCCGACCGCACACTCGACGCCATCGACGATGTCCTGACCGACTGGCAAGGCAGCGACGACTCGGCGCACTGGACTGCGCCCCGGCCGGACGAGTGGGCCGATGTGCTCCGGCCCGCCCTCGTGCCCCGCATCGCCGCGGATGCCGGACGCGACCCCGCCGACGTCGGCCGGCTGCTGGACGAGCTCCAGCACACCCGCCCGGACGACGTCGACCCCGCCCGGGTCGTGGAACTGTTCGCGCCGACCGGCGCCGCCCTGTTCGGCGCCCCAGTGACCGACGCGCTCGCACGCATCGAAGAGGCACCCGACGGCGAGGACCGCCGGTCGGCGACCGCCCAGCTCGCCCAGGTCCTGGCGCCCGCCGTGGTTCAGGCCATCCTCGCCAAGCAGCCAGATTTACGCTGATCACCTGGGAGAATAGGGGCATCATGCTCGCCACCCCGCCCCTCCCGTGCGACGTCGTCCCCTGCCCCAACGGCGACGCGATCCTCAACCTCCACGGACTGCTCACCGCCCGCCTCACCCCCGAGCAGCAACACCAGCTCGCCGACCTGCTGCCCGCCCTCAACGCGCCGCAGAAACCCGAGCTGAGCTGCACAACCACCACCATGTGACAGCCAACTAGCCCCATCCGCAAAATTGTGTAACACTACGCGCAGGTAGAACCCGTATGCCCTCACGCCCCAGGCGGAGGGCATCACGCGTTTTCAGGGGGTGAACCATCAACCCCCACACCACCGACCCCGTCACCGCCCAGGTCGCCGCCGCCCGCCTCGGCAAGAGCCCGATCACCATCCGGCAATGGGCCCGCCGCTACGCAGCCCGCAAGCTCGGTCGGCCCGGGCGCGCCGTCTTCTACGACTTCGCCGACCTGGCGACGATCGACGGCTGCATCTACCGCGGCGACAAGGTCCCCGCCACCCCCGAGGCGCGTGACGAGCTGCGCGACCGCCTGCGCAACGCTCACCGCGCCGCCGCCTGATCAGCGAGGCGGCACCGGCAAAATCATCGGCTCCGGATGCCCGCCCCACGTAACCTCGATTTCGTCGGGAACTGCGTAGGCCAAGCTGCCCGCCATCATGAAGCTCACCGACTCCCCAGGGCGTACAGCGGCATCCGTCGGAACCTGTGACGCCACTCTGGCGATGCCCTTCCCGTCAACGTTGACGTCCGTGGCTATGGCCGTCCCCACGTTGCGGAGGATGAAGCGATCCTTCCTACGCTCAAGGCTCCACTTAACGTCGTGCCCTTGATGAGCGTCCGGCTTGCCAGCGAGCTGGCTCTTGACCATCAACTCGGTTAGCGCGGTGGCTTTTTCGGCAGCGTTGGCCGACTTCACAGTCGCTTCCGCTGAGATCTTCTGCCACTTCAGGCCGCGGGCCGCTAAGCCCGCGGCGCCAAGGGATATAGCGAATGCAGCCCATGCGGAGGCGTCGCCCCAGTCGATTGCCATGACCGGAACGTAGCCTCCGCAGGCGTTTGGCGTACTCCGGTTAGGGATTTCCCCTTCGCTTCCTTCGCTCTGCTTTCAGGAGCCTCGATGTCCCCGCTCGCCGTGATCCTTCTCGTCGCCGCCCTCATCGCGTTCCTGCTGGCCGCGTTCGGCGTCCAGACCCCCCGCCTCCTGGCCGCCGGCCTCGCCTGCTGGGTGCTCGCCGACCTGCTGCCCGCCCTCACCCTCTGACCTCATCCCCACCCCGACCTGCTTGGAGGGTGACCCCACATGCCCACCGCCAACGAAACCGTGCGGGCCACCACCCACTGGACGGTCCGCCGCTGGGACGCCGACCAGACCGGCTGGGTGCAGCATCGCACCGGCCTGCTCGCCCCGGCCCCCGCCGACTTCGCCCGGGCCGGCGTCGAGCCGTACCTCACCACCGAAGTCCACGGCAACCTCGCCACCACCGCCGGCCTGACCCGCCTCACCTCCCTCCTCACGGCAGGCGGAGGCCAGGCGATCGTCGCCACCAGCGCGCGCATCGGCGTCGGCAACGGCGCCGGCACCGCGGCCATCGGCGACACCGACCTGTCCGCCTCCGCCGGCAGCGCCAACCGGTGGTTCCAGGTGCTGGATGCCACCTACCCGCAGACGTCCGGCGGCGTGCTCACCCTGAAGGCAACCTTCGCAGCAGCCGACGGCAACTTCGCGTGGAACGAGTTCGGCATCGACATCGGCGCCCCCACCGTCACCAGCGGCGCTACCGTCAACGCCGTCCTGTTCAACCACAAGACGGCCATCGCCCAGGGCAGCAAGGCCAACGGGCAGACGTGGGCGGCAACGGCCTCCGTTTCGTTCGGGTAGATCATCATGCAATGGCCCATCCCGCCATTTCCCACCCGGGTCGTCGCCGGTACGCAGGTCAACCTGGCCTCGTCAGGTTCTGCCAACACCAAAGGCTCCTACCTCACCCTGCTGTCCGGCCTGTCAGCGCCCGTCGGGTGGATCAACCTCGGCCTGTTCTCCTCGAACCTGAGCGCCGGCGACCGCGCCATGATCATGGACCTGGCCATCGGCGGCGCAGGATCCGAAACGATCGTCGCCGCTGACATCGTGTGCGGAAGCCGCCTCAACGCCTCCATCTGCTTCCCGTTGCACGTTCCTGCCGGGGCCACGCTGCGGGCACGGATCGCCACCACAGCGACCAGCCAGGTCATCCCCACAGCCGCCACCGGGTTCATGGCGGAGCCGGAATCCGGCATCTCCACGCCCGGACGGATCACCTCCTACGGCACCGTGCCCGCCTCCTCTAGCGGCACAGCGGTCACCCCATCCGGCACCGCCAACGTCAAGGGCTCCTACGTGCAGCTCACCGCTTCAACAGCCCGGCCGATCCACGCGCTGATGGTGATGGTGCAAGGCAGCACCAACACCCACCTGGCCGCCAGCTACGCGGTCGATATCGCGGTCGGCGGTTCAGGCTCCGAAACGGTGATCATCCCCGACCATTCGGTTGCCGCAGACACCAACGAATACCTGCAGCCCATGAGCCCCGACTTCTACCCCTTGTCGCTGAGCATCCCCGCCGGGGTCCGGCTCGCGGCCCGCTGCGCGGTGACCACGGGCAGCGTCACGACGCCCGTCGAGGTCGCCGTCTACGGGTTCACCTACTGAGGAGGCGGCCATGTCGTTGACGATCACCGCGTCCGGCACCCAGGCCGCGACGGTCAACACCGAGCACACGCTCACGACGTTGGCCAGCGGCAAGACGTACACGCTGCACGTCGACACCAACGCCATGAGCCACGGCACCGGCACCGCCGACGAGCTGGAACTGCGCATCAAGGCCAACGTCCTGTCCGCCGGCACCGAGCGGGTCGTCTACTTCGCGACGTTCGTCGGCGCCCAGGACGTCCCCATCAAAATCTCGCTTCCGGTGCCGGTCCCGCAGACGGCGACCATCACCCTCAAGCAGACCGCGGGGACCGGCCGGTCCTACCCGTGGGCGGTCACCACCCCCGACTGATGGCCCGCTACCGCGACCGGACCATCCCCCGGTCAGGCGACGCCGAGAAAAGCATCTCCGACACCATCACGGTCACCGACACGCTGACCGTGCAGCGAGCGATCTCCCTCACCGACACCGTCACGGTCACCGACGCGCTCGCCGTCGCTGTCACCGTGCCACTCGCTGACACGGTCACAGCCCTGGACGGGCTCGGCGGCGGCGTCCCCGTCGACCTCGCCGACACCGCCACCGTCACCGACAACCTGACCGTCCTACCCACGCCGGTGATCGCCGACTCCGTCGCCGTCGCCGACGCGCTCACCGCCTCCGTTGCCGCCGGCCTGGCCGACGTCGTGACGGTCACGGATGGTCTGACGTACATCGAGATCATCCCCAAGAGCATCAGCGACACCGTCGCCGTCACCGACAGCCTGCGGGCCGCCGAGGTGCGCGACCGCGACGCGACCGCGCTGCCGCTGCGCCGCACCTGGTCGTCCGGCCCCCCAACCACCTGAGACGGGAGGTGCGTGGTGGGCCCGTCGCTGACGATCCCGTGGCAGTCCAAGGAGTACCTGAAAGCGCCGATCGCAGGATCCGCGGACCTGGGATCCCTGCCACCCGAGATCGCGCTGCTGCCGGTCGGCCAAGACCCCGCCCCCGGCGACTGGCTGACCGCCCAGTGGATCACCGAAGGCGGCCAGCTCAAGGCGATGATCCTCATCGGCCCCGACACCGCGCTGCCGCTCACCAAGGGCCTGCTCTACCAGGTGTGGGTGCGCATCACCGCCGAGCCTGAAATCCCGCTGCTCACGCCCGGCACCGTCTACGCCAGCTGACACCCCTGACCCCGCCGCCGTGCGGCTCCCAACACCCCGAGGAGGGCCGCCGTGGCCACCCGCCTGCCCACCGCCGCACGCAACGCCGCCGCCGACGCCGTCGTCGACCTCGCCGACGCCGGAGCCGGCGCAGCGACGATCGAGATCCGCACCGGCTCCCAGCCCGCCAGCGCCAACGACGCCGCGTCCGGCACGCTGCTCGCCACCTTCACCCTCGCCGACCCCGCCTTCGGCGCCGCCTCCACCGGTGTCGCCACCCTGGCAGGCACCCCGCGCACCACGACCGGCGTCGCCGCCGGCACGGCCGGCTGGTTCAGGTTGAAGGACAGCACGGGCGCGACCGTCCTGGACGGGGCGGTGACCGCAACCGGCGGCGGCGGCCAGCTGGAGCTCAACACCACCACCATCAGCGTCGGCGTGAACGTGGAGATCACCTCCGGCACCGTCACCATGCCCGCCGGCTGATGGCTCTCACCACCGTCAACCGCGGCAGGGTGCTCGCCCAGTGGATGCGCGAGCAGACCACGCCGCTGCCCGCCGTCAGCAAAGCTGACCTCGCCGCCGCCGTTGCCGCGATGGACGACTGGCTGGACGCCAACGTCACCTCCCTCAACGCAGCCATCCCGCAGCCGGCCCGCGCCCAGCTCAGCGCGGCCCTGAAGTTCGAGCTGGTCGGCTACATCCTCATGCGCCGCGCCGGGCGCCTGCGCGCGGAGGAGGACGGCTGATGGGCACCGTCTACCAGACCTTCACCCCCGACGCCGCCCTCTTTCAGACCACAGCGTTCCCCCAGCTCAAGACCATCAACGGCACCAACTACCCCGTGATGGGCCTCTACTACGACGGCACCGTGTCGGAGCTGGCGTACTGGCAGTTCAAGCTCCGCAACTACGGGGCCGGCGTGGACATGATCGTCACCCTGGACTGGTACGCCGACACCGCCGTCGCGAACGCCGTCGTCTGGGAAGCCGCCCTCGCAGCCATCACCCCCGACGCCGACACCCAGGACGTCGAAACCAGGGCATTCGGCACGGCCGCCACGGTCACCGACACCCACCTGACCACCACCGGGCAGCGGCTGCACACCTGCTCCATCACCCTCACCGGATCCGGGCCCCTCAACTCGGCGGCGGACGGCGACGCCTGCTGGATGCGCATCGCCCGCCTGCCCGCCAACGCCGCCGACGGCATGGCCGGAGACGCCGTCCTGATCGGCTGGCAGCTCGCCTACTCCGACACCTGACCGGAGGTAGGCCGTGGCCGTCGGATTCCGCGCAGACGCCCAGGACTACAACCGCACCCTGTCGCTCGGGTCGATCACCCAGTTCACCGTCTGCTGCTGGGTACGCCTCAACGCCGACCGCAACTCCTTCTCCACGGCCTGGGACGTCGGGGCGTCCAGCCTGGACCTGTACGGGCTGCAGACCGCTGCCGACGGCACCACCATGGAGGTCTACGACGCCGACGGAACCGTCGGCGCCACCGCCCCTCTCACCGTTGGCACCTGGTATTTTTTCGCGGTCACGATCAACGGCGCGGCCGGCAACTGGGAGTACCGGGCCGCCAACAGCAGCACGTTCACCGCCGGATCCTGGACCGGGCAGAAGGCGAACGTCACCGCCACCCGACTCCTGCTGGGCGAGAGTGGCTTCAACGCCGAGTGGCTGAACGGCGACCTGGCCGCATTCAAAATGTGGCACGGCACCACGCTGTCCATCGCGCAGATGCAGCAGGAGTCCTACACCTACACGCCGCGCCGGTTCAGCAACCTCACCTGCTGGTATCCGTTCTTGACGACGGGCACCGCGGACTACAGCGGCAACGGCCGCACCCTCAGCGGCGGCACCGGCGCCACCACCGTTGACGGGCCGCCCATCTCCTGGCGCATCGGCGCCCCGACGCTGCTGCTGCCCACCGCCGCACCCACCCTCACCGGCACCCTCGCCGCAGCCCTTCCCGCACTCGATGCCGCCGCGGCCGGGGCTGCGACCGCTGCCGGGTCCCTCACCGCTGGCCTGCCCGCCCTCGACGCTGCGGCCGCCGGGGCTGCGGCCGTCACCGGCACGGCGGCCCCGGGCCTGCCCGCCCTGGGCGCCGCCGCGACGGGCGTGGTGTCCGTCGCCGGTTCCGCAGGCTCGACCCTGCCCAGCCTCACCGCCAGCGCCGCGGCGACCGTCGAGGCGGCCGGACCGCTCACCGCCACCCTCCCCGCGCTCAGTGCGGGCGTGGTCGGGGCCGCATACGGCGGCACCCTGACCGCAGGCCTCCCCGCGCTGGAGACGACGGCGGCCGCCACCGCCAAGACGGCCGGCGCCGCCAGCGTCGCGCTCCCGGCCCTGGCCGCCGACGCAGCCGGAACCGTCCGAGCCAGCGGGCTGCTCGCCGCGGGCCTTCCCCCGCTCAGCGCTGCAGCGCAGGCGTCGACCAACGCCACCGGCACCCTCGGCGCGCAGCTGCCCGAACTCGCCGCCACCCTGACCGGCGGCACGGTCCCCGGCGCGGGTGCCGCCACCTGGCAACTCCCCGCCCTCACCGCGGCGCTCACCGCCACGGCCGAGGCCTCCGCCAACCTGGCAGCCGACCTGCCCAACCTGGCTGCCACCGCGGCGGGCGCCTCCTACGAAGGCCACCTCGCCGCCACGCTGCCGACGCTGGAGAGCACGCTCGCCGCCGCCGTGGAGACCAGCGGCGCCCTCACCGCAGGCCTGCCCGCCCTGCAGGCGGATGTCGATGGGGCGGCCCTGGGCGGAGGCCTCAACGCCACCCTCCCCACCCTGGCCGCAGACCTCGAAGCTGCGGCGAGCATCACCGGCAGCACGGCCACCGTCCTGCCCGCCCTCGACTCGCACCTCCCTGGGACGGTCTCCGCCGGCGGCTCGGCCGGCATCACCCTGCCGCCGCTCACCGCCGACACCGCCGCCAGCGTCGAAGCATCGGCCGCCGCGGCGCTCACCCTGCCCGCCCTCGACGCGGCCGCCACCGGCCACCTGACGGTCACCGGCACCGTAGACACCACGCTGCCAGCCCTGACCGCAGACCTCGCCGGGGCGGCCGAAGGCGACACCGCCCATCTCGCCGCCGACCTGCCGCAGCTGTCCGCCAGCTTCGCCGGAGCAGGCAACGTCACCGCCGCGGCGTCGATTACCCTGCCCCTGCTCACCGCCAGCACCACCGGCGGCCTGGCCGTCACAGGCGCCGCCGACACCGGGCTCCCGCCGCTCACCGTCGCCCTGGCCGCACAGCTCATCACCGCGCCTGCGGGGCTGCTGACCACCGAGCTGCCCGCCCTCGTGGCGGTGGCCGTCGGAGGCTCCGCCGTGGTGGAGGTCGACATCCCCGCCGCGGTTGGCCCGCCCGCCCTCGCCTGGGGGGCGGTGGGCCCGCCCACCCTCAACTGGGCCCCCGGCCCGCCCGCAGCCGACTGGGCCGCTGGCCCACCACACGCTGGGAGGTGACCGTGATGGCGCAGATCCCCGCGACCTCGAACGAGGACGTGCGCGTGCTCTGGGCCGCACACCTCGTCGGATTCCTCGCGGACATCGCGATCATCCCCTGGGCGTCCCCCGAGAACGAGCCTGCTGACAGCGACTACATCGCCGCCACCTGGGAGGACGACAACCCCGGGTGGGCGTCCATCCACATCGGGCCCGGCACCGGCCGCACGTACGAGCCGGGCGAGTACGTGGTGTGGACCCGTCTCACCGCAGGCGACCGCAAGCCGGTGCGCCGGTCCGGGCTGCTCACCATCGGCGTGCTGCCGTGACCGTCCTCGCCGACGCCGCGTTTCGCCACGCCGCCAGCATGTTCCAGCCCAAGATCCGCAAATGGGCCAGCCCCGGCGCAATGGCCGCCGCCCTCGACCACACCCACCGGCAAACCGCGATGCTCGACCTCATCGACCGCGAGCTCGTCGCCCTGTTCGACGGCGACGACCACGACCGGCTGATGGTGTTCTGCCCCCCACAGGAGGGCAAGTCCCAGAAGATCAGCCGCCGCACCCCGGCCTGGCTGCTCTCCCACGACCCCACCCTGCGCATCGGCATCGTCAGCTACGCCGACAACAAGGCCGAGCGGTGGGGACGGCAGATCCGCCGCGACATCCTCAATCACCCCGAACTCGGCATCACCCTCCGCCAGGACTCCCGCGCCGCAGGCCGGTGGGAGACCGAACAGGGCGGCGGCCTCATCTGCGTCGGCCTGGCGGCCGGCATCACCGGCGAGCCAATCGACGTGCTCCTGGTCGACGACCCCGTGCGCGGCCGGGCCGAGGCGGAGTCCCAGACCTACCGCGAGGCGGCATGGGACTGGTGGGAGTCCAACGGCTCCACCCGCCTGTCGTCCCGCGGCAAGGCCGTGCTGATGATGACCCGCTGGAACGAAGACGACCTGGCCGGGCGGATGGAGAAGCGCGAGCCCGGCCGGTGGCGGATCGTCCGCATCCCAGCCATCGCCGAGGACCGGGACCCGCTCGGCCGCCACCCCGGCGAGGAACTCGTATCCGTGCAGGACCGGGCCCCGGGCTACTTCCGGAACCTGCGCACCGTCCGGTCGTCGTACGTGTGGAACAGCATCTACCAGCAGACGCCGACCGCCGCCGAGGGCAACCTGTTCCGCCGCGCGGACTTCCGCTACTGGCAGGGCATGCCCGCCGACCCCGCCCGCCACGGCGTCCTCGCCGGGCAGCGCGTCGACCTCGGCGGCCGCGCCGTCGCCTTGGACGACTGCTGGCGATTCATCACCGTCGACCTCGCCGCGTCCAAGCGCACCAGCGCGGACTACACCGTCGCCTCCGCCTGGGCTATCAGCGGCGACGGTGACCTCATCCTGCTGGGCCGCAACCGCGGCCGGATGTCCGAAGCCGAGCACTGGGACCACGTCCGGCCGCTACAGCAGCGGTGGGCGGCGGACACGGTGTTCATCGAGCAGTCGTTCATCTCCACCACGCTGGCGATCGACGCGACCGCAGCCGGGATTCCGGTGCAGCCGCTGACGGCGGACACCGACAAGATCACGCGAGCCCTTCCGGCGACCAGCCGGATGAAAGCCCACCGGGTGTGGTTTCCAGCCGGGGTGGACTGGCTGGACGAGTGGTGTGACGAGCTCGCGTCGTTCCCGTCGGCGGCGCATGACGACCAGGTCGACACGCTCTCGTATGCGGCCCGCGTCGTCTCGGCGCACTGGCTGCCGCAGGAGAACGCTGAGCAGGTCGCCGCCCGTCGGGCGCCCGTCGATGACGGCGTGATCGGCCAGGCGTACGCGGCGGCCACCGGCGGCTCCGGAGACCTCGACTTCATGGCGATCGACTACTGAGCAGGGGGTTCGTGATGGTCAGCGCCCCCACCCGGGACATCGGCGGCCTCGACGCCGGCCTGTACGGCTACCTCTACGCCGACATGCTGGAGATCATCCCCGATCTCATGTGGCCGACGTCGATCCAGACGTACGCGCGCATGCGCCACGACCCGCAGCTCGCCGCGATCCTCGCCGCCTACACCCTGCCCATCCGCCGAGCCACCTGGGCCGTCGACCCGGCTGGCTGCCGGGACGAGGTCGTGCAGCTCGTCGCCGACGACCTGGGCCTGCCAATCCTCGGCACCGACACTGGGCCATCCGGGGCGCGGCGCCGCGGCGTGCGCTGGTCCGAGCACATCCGCCTCGCCCTGCTCAGCCTCACCTACGGGTTCTCGCCGTTCGAGCGCCGCTACGAGATCCGGGACGGCCTGGCGCGGCTGATCAACCTGGGGGAGCGGCTGCCGCACACGGTGCGCGCGATCGACCTCCACCGAGACGGCACCCTCAAGTCCATCAGCCAGGAGCACGCCGTCAGCACCCCGATCCCCGCGGACCGACTGCTCTGGTACGCGCACGAGCGGGAAGGCGCGACCTGGACGGGCCGCAGCGTGCTCCGCCCGGCCTACGGCGCGTGGCTACTCAAGCACGAAATCTGGCGCGTCCACGCCACGTCAATCCGCCGCTTCGGGATGGGCGTCCCCTCCGTCGAAGCCCCGCCCGGGGCGACCCCGGCGCAGGTCGCCGAATCCCAGCGCCTCGCCTCCGCCATGCGCGCCGGCGACACCGCGGGCGTCGGCCTGCCGCCCGGCTTCCGGCTGGCCATCACCGGCATGACCGGATCGGTGCCGGACGCCATGGAGTTCGTCCGCTACCTCGACCAGCAGATGTCGAAGATGGCGCTCGCCGGGCTCCTCGACCTGGGCGACACCCGCAACGGGTCCCGGGCTCTCGGCGACAGCCTGCTGGAGCTGTTCTTCCTCAGCCTGCAGGCGGTCGCCGACGAGCTCGCCGACACCGCCACCCTCGGCGCCGTCGTCCCCTCGGTGGACCTCAACTGGGGCGACACCGAACCGGCGCCGCGGGTGGTCGCCACCGACGTCGGCCAGCGCCACGAGGTCAACGCCGAAGCCCTCGACTTGCTCATCAGCAGCGGCGCGATCACGCCGGACGCGGAGCTGGAAGCGTACGTGCGCGGCGCCTGGCGGCTCCCGCAGCGGGCCACCCCGGCTCCGCCGCAGCCGCCTCCGGCGCCGGTGCAGGCGCGCCGCCGGACGGCCCGGGCCCGGTCGGTGCGGGCCGCCGGATCGGAGGACGGCGGGCACCGGCAGCTCACCCTCATCGAAGCCGACTCCGGCATGGACCCGGACGCCATCCAGGCGGTCTGGGCCGATGCCCTCACCCAGCTGCTCGCCGACTGGGCCGGCATCTCCGCCGCCTGGCGGAGCGACCTGGCCGAGCAGATCCGCGGCATCATCGACGCCGGAGACCTCGCCGACCTGGCGAACCTGGTGCTCGACCCGGGCGCCGCGATCCAGCTGCTGGGGGCGGCCATGGTCGCGGTGGCCGAGCAGTCGGCCGCCCAGATGGTGGGCGAGGCCGCATCGCAGGGCGTCGACGTCGACCAGCCGCCCGTCAACGAACCCCACCTGCTCGCCCTGGCCCAGGCCCTGGGCGGGCTGCTCGCCTCCAACCTCGCCTCCGCCGGGGCCCGGGAGGCGATCCGGCGGGCGACCGCAGACGCCTCGGGGGAGGACGTCGCCGCCGCGGTGACCGACCACCTCGCTGGGCTGTCGGATGCGTGGCTGCGCGAGCAGCTCGGCGGCGCCCTGTCCGCGGCCCAGTCCGACGGCCGGTTCGCCGTGCTGGATGCGGCACCGGAGGCGACGTACTACGCGAGCGAAGTGCTCGACGTGAACACCTGTCCGAAGTGCTTGGAGATCGACGGCCAGGAGTTCGCTGACCTGGCAGAAGCCAAGGCCACGTACATCACGGGCGGCTACCTGAACTGCGACGGACGGCTGCGCTGCAGAGGCATCGTCGCCACCGTCTGGACCTAATCCCCGCCCCCGTGGAGGTGCGCTGTGCCTGACCTTGCCGTGCCCGCACCACCCCCGCTCGCGACGGTCGCGAACGTCGAGCTGATGCACACCGGCACCTGGCACCTGTCCACCGGGCCCGTCACGTTCAGCACCGGCGACCTCGCCTCCGCCGTCGCCGCCCTGGACTGCCCCGCCGTCCGCCGCCCGGTGCTGAAGCTCGGCCACCTCGAGGCCGACCCCGACGAGCACGGGCTGCGCTGGGACGGGCTCCCGGCCGTCGGCTACATCAACAACCTGGCCGTCGCCGAAGCCGGCCGTACCCTCGTCGGCGACTACGCGGGCATGCCCGGCTGGCTGGGCCAGATCATCGCCAGCGCCTACCCCGACCGCAGCATCGAGGGCCAGTTCGATTTCCGCTGCCAGATGGGGCACCTGCACCCGTTCGTCATCACCGCGGTCGCGCTGCTCGGCGTCGCCGCCCCCGGCATCGGCACCCTCCAGAGCCTGCAGGACGTCGCCGCCCTCTACGGCGTCGCCGCCTCCACCCCGCCATCGCCCATCTCGGGTGAGTCGATCGCCGTCACCGTCCACGCCACCCGGGAGGACCCCGTGCCCAACCCCCGCGCACCCCAGATCGCCGCCGGGGTCACCACCGAAGACGTCCGCCGCGCCTTCTACAGCTCGGACTACGGGCGCAGCTGGGACATCTGGATCGAAGCGATCGAGCTCGGCCCGATGCAGATCATCGCGATCGACGACGCCAGCGGCAGCCGCTCCCGCGTCCCGGTGACGATCGGCGACGGCGACGGCGAGGAGGCCGTCTCGTTCGGCGACCCGATCCGGGTGGTCGTCCGCTACGACGACGCCCCCGCGGTGGCGGCCTCCGCCGAGGAGCGGGTCATCCGCTACGGGTCGCGCGCCGAGTCCCGGCCCGAAGCCTCCACCCCGCCGCCCACCCAGCCGGCGCAGCCCACCCCGGCAACGCCTGCCAACCCGGCCGCCCCGCCCACCGTGGTGCCGCCGGAGCCGGACCCCAGCCCGGCACCCCAGACTCCCCCGGTCGAGCCGGCCGCGGGGCCCACCCCAACCGAAGGAGAGGCTATGCCTGCTCTGGACGAGGGCCTGCGTACGCGGCTCGGCCTGAGCGCCGACGCTGACGAGGCCACCATCCTCGCCGCTGTGGACGAGGCGCTCAACGAGCGCGCCGAACCCACCACCCCCACCGAGCCGGTTGCCGCGGCGCCCGCCGCGCTGCCGCCGGGCACCGTCGCCATCGACGAGACCATGCTGGCCGAGCTGCGTGAGCGCGCCGAGCAGGGTGTCGCCGCCCGCGCCCGGCAGCTCACCGAGGACCGCGACCGCGCCATCGAGGACGCCATCCGCGCGGGCAAGACGCCGCCGGCGCGCCGCGAGCACTGGCAGACGTCGTGGAAGGCCGACCCCGAGGGCACCAAGCAGCTGCTCGCGTCCCTGGCGCCCGGCCTGGTCCCCCTGGCCGACATCGGCGAGCCCGGCGGCGAGCCGACCGGACCCAGCGACGACGAGTTCGACCAGTTCTTCTCCACCCCCGGAAAGGTCTGATCCGCCGTGGCTGACTACCTCCCGATCTTCCTGCCCGGCAACACCGTCACCCTGACCGCGTCGGCCACCATCACCGGCGGCCAGCTCCTCGCGGTCACCGGCAACGGCACGGTCGGCCCGGCCGCCGCGGGCAGCGCCTCCTTCATCGGCGTCGCCGCCGGCGACACCGGCTCCGGCGGCCGCGTCACGGTCTACCCGCGCGGCACCATCCACGAGGGCACCGCCGACGGCGCGATCACCGCCGCCGACCAGCTGCAGGCGGGCGCCACCGGCAAGGTCAAGGCGCTCGCCGCCGCCGGCGCCGCCACCTCCGCCGACATCACCGCCGCCCGCGCCGTCATCGGCGTCGCCCTGACGACCGCCACGGATGGCACCCCCGTCCGCTGGATGGCCTGGTAACCCCCGAGAGGAACGAACAAGATGCCCGTCAACCCCCCGGGGGCCCCGACCCTGTCCGGTGACCTGCTCACTATTCACCGGATGCTCGAATCCCCGACCCTGATCCGCCGGCGCCTGCGCACCATCGCCGACATGCGATTCGTCGCCGACCGGATCCTCACCCAGCGCCTGAGGTCCTCGGGCGGCGCCGTCCTGTACGACGTCTCCGAGCCGATCATCAACTCCCGCCCGGTCGAGGCCGTCGCGCCCGGGTCAGAGTACCCGCGCGCGGTCACCGCCGAAGGCGTCGCCGCCCTGGCGGCCGTCACCAAGTGGGGCCAGAGCACGAGGTTGACCGACGAGAAGATCAAGCGGCAGCGCATGCCCGGCGACGAGCTGGACCGGGTCCTGCGCAAGGTCGTCAACACGATCGTCTCCAAGGTCGACGCCGTGGCGCTCGCCGCAGTCGCCTCCGCGGTCACCGCGACCGTCGACGCCGACACCTACGGGGGCGCCTGGAACGCCGGCACCCCGCAGATCCTGCGCGCGATCGAGGTGGCCAAGGCCGCCATCTCCGACCTCGACATGGGCTACGAACCGGACACCATCCTGATGTCCAGCAGCACCTACGCGATCGTGGCCAGCGACGAGAAGGTCGCGGCGCTGCGCCGGCGGGAGACCACCGACAACCCCATCTACGGCGGCCAGATCGAGACCATCGCCGGCCTCGTGGTGGTGGAGGCGCCCGCGGCGCGGCTGCCCACCAACGACGTGTGGATCCTCGACAGCCGACAGCTCGGCGGCATGGCCGACGAGGCGAACGTCGACCCCGGCTACACCGTCGACGAGATGGCCGTCCAGGTGCAGTCCAAGCGCATCGCCGAGGCGGACGCGTGGGACGTGTGGGGGCGCCGCATCACCGTGCCCGTCGTCATGGAACCGGGCGCTGCAACCCGCATCGTCGACACGATCGACTAGGAGACCCGCATGTCGAAGCAGTACCAGGTCATCGGGGCGCTCGTCACGAACGTGCCGATCGACACCCCGAACGGGGCCGCGCTGAGCATGTTCCACCAGCACGCGATCCTGCCGCCGGGCGTGCCCGACGACCGGATCAAGCACCTGCTGTCGGTCGGCCTGATCAAGGAGGTCGGCGGCGCGCCGGAGCCCGCCCCGGCCGAGACGAAGACGCCCGCCCAGGAGCAGGAGCAGAAGTCCGCCGTCAACGCCCGCTCGTCCAAGGCTGAGCTCGTCGACTACGGCGTCGCCCAGGGCGGCCGCCGGGACGAGCTGGAGCAGCTCAACCTCAAGGAGCTGCAGGGCCGCTACCTCAAGGGCGCCCAGCAGCAGTAGAACGTGGCCCGGCCTCAGGGTTCGCCTCCGTGGCCCCGGGGCCGGGCCACCCACCACAACAGAACAGGGAGGGGCTCGTGGCTGAACCATGGGCGCCGTCACTGGAGCAGGTGGCCGACCACATCCCCACCCGTACCCGCTCCACCGCCGCAGCCCCGGGCGACGACAGCCTGCTGATGACGTTCAACACGACGACAACCCCCACCGGGGAGCAGGCGCAGCGGTTCATCGCCTCCGCGGTGTCGGAGGTGCTCGGCGCCGTCGCCGGCCGGATCCCCGACACCCCGACCTACCTGCGGACGCTGGCGCAGAAGGCCGCCGCGCTGCGCGCCGCCGCCGACATCGAACTCGCCTACCCAGACCGGGACGCCGACGTCGACGTGTCCGCCCGCCTCGACCAGCGCGCGAAAGACGCGCTGCTGCGCCTGGTGGACGCGGCCAGCGATGCAGCCTCCCCGGGCTCCGAGGGGTCCCTGCTGCCCGTCTGGTCCATGCCTGCGGTCCCACCCTGGCCGGGCGACTACCTGCTGTAGGAGGCGATCGTGGCCGCTGGCGGTCGGGGCATCGACATCCGGTTCAACGAGCGCGCTCTCGACGAACTGCTCCACGGCCCAGACGGACCTGTCGGCCGCCAGATGGCCCGGTACGGGGAGATCGTCACCCAGGGCGCCAAGCGCCGGGCCCCGGTCTCACCGCGCGGGTCCGGCGGCCGCCCGTCCGGCTACCTCCGGTCAAAGATCGGCTGGCAGATGGGGCGCGACGCGCTCGGCCTGTACGTCGACATCGCCTCCCCGGCCCGCACCCCGCAGGGCGAGCCGTACGGCCTGTTCATGGAAGTCGGCACCCGGCCGCACGTGATCCGGCCCAAGAAGCCCGGCGGCTGGCTGCGCTGGGTCGGCTCCGACGGCAAGGTGCGGTTCGCCCGAAAGGTCAACCACCCCGGCACCAGCCCTCAACCGCATCTGCGGCCGGCGCTCGACGACATCCGCAGGGCCTGACATGGGCTACGTCGTCGCCGTCACCGCCGTCCGCGCCTGGATCAACACCCTCGACACGCTCGTCGGCCCGGGCCGCCCGCTGGCCCTCGGCGCGTTCCGCCAGCACCCCCGCTCGCCCGGCCACGGCGCCTACGCCCTGCTGTCCCGGGTCGGCCGCGGCGCGGACCTGGTAGCCGAAGACACCATCGACAGCCCCCGCATCAGCGCGAGCATCTTCGCCGGCACCGACGAGGCGGCCGAGATCGCCGCGGTCGCCTACGCCAACGCCGTCGCGAACCTCCGCGGCGCCCCCGCGGTCATGGGTGAGACGCGCTGCCTGACCGCCGACGACATCGTCGGCCCGCTGCTCGTGGACAACCACGACAGCGACCGGGAGCAGTACCAGTACCTGGTCGACGCCTCCTTCTTCCTGTTCTGACCCACCCCCACTGTTCGCCTGACCTGGAGGAACCCCATGGCGGCATTGACCACGCAGGTGCTGGTGCCCGGCGGCTCAGCATCCACCCTCACCGCCGCGTCCGGCGGCGGCGACACCGCCACCCCCGGCGACGGCGTGTGGCTGGAAGTGAACAACGGTGACGCGTCGTCGAAGACGGTGACGCTCGCCACCCCCGCCACCTACAACGGCCTGGCTATCGCCGACCGCGCCGTCACCATCCCGGCCGGAGAGCGGTGGAAGATCCCGCTGCCGCGCATGTACGCCGGCGGGGACGGCCAGGCCTCCATCACCTACTCGGCTGTCACCTCCGTGACGGTCGGCGTGTTCAGGATCGCCTGATGGCCCGCCAGGACCAGCCGAAGGGCGAGCCGCAGTCCGTCCGCGAGGTGGCCCTCTCCGACACCGCGGACGCCACCTCGACGGTCGACACCGAACCGGCCAAGGACGAGACCAGCGCGCCGCCGTACTACATCGCCACCCGGCCGCTGTTCATCGGCGGCCAGTTCGGACGCGCCTTCAACGCCGGCGACCGCGTCCCGCCCAGCCACGTCGAGACATACGGATGGGCCGACCACGTCCGCCGCCCCGACGAGTCCGAGCAGCCGCCCGCTGTCCCCCAGACCATGCCTGAGACCGCGAGCGGCCAGGCCACCAGCAAGGAAGGTGACGCCTGATGCCTCGTGGCAACCCCGGAGCGCTCGCGCTCGGACCCGGCACCCTGTACATCGCGCCGCTCGGCACCCCGGAAATCCCGGACAACGACCTCGTCACCCCGTGGGCGTCGGTGTCGGCCGGCTGGATCCAGCTCGGCTACACCGCCGAAGGCTCCACGTTCAACTACTCGGTGGACACCGAGAACGTCGAGGTGGCCGAGGAGCTCGACCCCATCGCGGTCGCCCTCACCTCGCGTGAGATGAACATCGACTTCGCCTTGGCGCAGATCACCGCGACCAACCTCAAGACCGCGCTGAACGGCGGCACCATCACCGCCGGCGCCGGCGCCGTCACGTTCGAGCCGCCGCAGCTGGGCGAGGAGGTGCGGACCATGCTCGGGTGGGAGTCCGAAGACCACACCGAGCGGTGGATCTACCGCAAGTGCCTGCAGACCGGCGGCATGGAGATGAGCCGGCAGAAGGGTGCGGCGAAGGCCACCATCAGCTGCTCGTTCAAGCTGGAGAAGCCGCTGAACGGCGGCGCCCCGTTCAAGGCGATCCTCGACATGGCGAGGCTCTGATGAGCAGACGCTCCTACACCTCCGCGGGCCGCCAGCATGACGCCCCGGCGCTCGACTTCGAGCTCGACGGCGTCACCTTCGTCGGCGAGGGCGACATCAGCGTCATGGACATGTCGGAGTACGCGCGCCTGGCCACCCAGGGCGTGGACTCCGAAAGCCCCGAGGGCGTCGCGATCCTCGCTGACGTGTACAAGGGTCTGCTCGGCGACCGGGTCTACAACCGGTTCCGCGCCCACTGCCGCAAGCACGGCACGGACGGCGAGACGCTGGTGACGATCCTGCAGGACCTGATCACGGCGGCCGCGGGCCGCCCTACCAGCAGGCCCTCGGACTCCTCCGATGGGCCGCAGATCGCCCCGGATACGCAGACGGTCGTTTCCTTCTCTCGGGGCACCGTCGAGCAGGTGGCGGCGGCGAAGCAGGAGCCTCAGCTGGTGTCCTACGGCTGAGCGACCTGCCGCTGCCTGACTTCCTCGACGTCGTCCACACCCTGTGGATCGAGTGGCGTGCCGAAACGCTGCGCACCACCGCGCTCCTGGCCCTGGCCGACGCCCTGGAGAAGGTCGAAGCGGACCCGCATGTCGAGTTCGACGACCTGTTCACGCCCGCCGCTCCGGCCCGTCAGGACCCGGAGGAGCGCAGGCGGGTAATCGCCCAACTGCTCGCCGGATAACTCCATAACGCCAGGCGAGGGGGTCACGTTGGTTGCCCTCGCTGAGGCGTTCGTTCGCGTCCGCGCCGACACCAGCTCGGTCAAGGACGACGTACGGCGCGGCTTCGACGACGCCGGAAGCAAGGCCGGCGACGACTTCGGGCGCTCCTTCAGCCGGGACGCCCAGGGCCGCATCCGCGACGAGCGCGGGCACTTCGCCGCCGAAGGCCGAGGCCTCGGCGACGCCGCAGGCGCAGGCTTCACCGACGAGTTCGGGCGCCGCCTCAAGCGGGACGTCAACGGCAAGCTGCGCGACGAGCGCGGCAAGTTCGTCGCCGAAGGCGAGGGCCTGGGTGATGCCGCGGGCGACGGCTTCACCGACGGCTTCCGGCGTTCCGCACACGCCGCCGGAGGGTTAAGCGGCGACCGCGGAAAGTTCGAGGAAGAGGGCCGAGACCTCGGCGACGCCGCAGGCGACGGCTTCGGCCGCGGCTTCGGCAGCCGGCTGAGCGGCGTCGGTGACATCGCGGCCCGAGCTCTTGATGCGATCACCCCCCGCCTCGGCGGCCTCGTGGGCGGGTTGGGGTCGGCTACCAGCGCGGTGGGCGGCCTGGTGTCCGGGATTGGCCGTCTCGCCGCCACGGCCGGCGTGTTCTCCACCCTGGCCGCTGGCGCCGGGGCTGCGGCTGTCCAGGTCGCCAGCCTGGTGGCTGCGCTCGCCCCCGCCGCGGGCGCGCTCGCCGCTCTCCCGGGTGGAGTGCTGCTCGGGGCCGCGGCGATGAGCACGCTCAAGGTCGCCTTGGCGGGGGTTGCGGACGGCTTCGCCGCAGCTCTGAGCGGCGACTACGAGACGTTCATGGAAGGCACCAAGGATCTCGGCGCCGCCGCCTCCGCGGTGGCGTACGAGCTGTTCCAGATGGCCCCCGCGTTCCAGGGCATCAAGCACGCCGTTCAAGACGCCCTGATTGGCCCGCTGGTCGGGCAGATGTGGAGTCTGCTGCCCGCCATCAACGCCGTCCGCGACGGCATGGTTGACGCGGCCGGTGCGTTCGGCCGGGGCGCGCTCGAACTCGTCGAATTCGCGCGGTCGGCGGAAACCGTCTGGGCCATCCGCTCGATCTTCATGTCGTTGCGTGACGCGGTCGACGCCATGCTGCCCGCCCTGCAGCCGCTCCTGGCCGGATTCCGCGACCTGGGCGTCGTCGGCGCGGGCTGGCTGGCCCGCCTGGTGCCCGGCATCGCCGAAGCCGTCGAGCATTTCGGCCGGTTCATGGGCCACGCCGCCGCGTCCGGTCAGGCACTGGCGTGGCTGGACGGCGCGCTGGCCGTGTTCAAGCAGCTGGGCGCGATCCTCGCCGACCTGGGCGGCATCGTCTCCGGCGTCTTCGGTGCGATGGCCAGCGCCGGCGTCAACACGCTCGGCGTGCTCGGCCAGATGCTGGACGCCGCCAACGCGTGGGTGCACTCAGCCAGCGGCCAGACCGCGCTCATCAGCGTGTTCCAGTCGCTGGCCGAAGCCGGCCGGGCGCTGGTGCCCGTCGTCCAGGCCATCGCCGAAGGCATCGGCACCCTGGCGCCCACCGTGGCGGCTCTGGCCACCGCGGTCGGCCCGATCCTCACCTCCGCGATCCAGGCGCTCCTGCCCGCCCTGTCCGCGGTCGCCCCAGGCGTGTTCGCCGTCGTGGCCGGTATCGGCGCCGCGGTGCAGACCATCGGCCCCGCTCTGGCGCCGCTCGGCCAGACCATCGCCTCCGCGCTGGCGGCGATCGCTCCGCTGTTCGCCCAGATCGGCGCCGCCGCGGCCGCCATGCTGCCGGGCGTCTCCGCCGCCATCGGCGGCATCAGCGCCGCGGTCGGCGGTCTCGCTCCCGCCTTGGCGCCGCTGGGGGCGACGATCGGCGCCGTCCTGACGTCGATCACCCCGCTGTTCGCCGCCGTCGGGCAGGCGGTGGGTGCGCTGCTGCCCGGCATCACCGCCGTCGTCCAGGGGATCGGTACCGCGGTCGGCGGCCTGGCTCCCGCTCTGGCGCCAGTCGGTGCGGCGATCGGCGGCGTCCTGCAGGCGCTGGCGCCTCTGCTACCCGTCGTCGGCCAGTTCGCCGCGTTGATCGCCACCAGCCTCGCCGGTGCGGTCGCGTCAGTGACACCGCTGCTCGCACCGCTCGTGGGAGCGTTCGGCCAGTTCCTGACCGCTGTCTCACCGCTGATCTCGCAGCTGATCACGCTGGCGACGACGGCCCTGTCGGGGCTGCTGCAGGCGCTTGCCCCCATGCTGCCGGTGGTCGGCGCGCTGGCCGCTGACCTGGGTGGTGCACTCATCGGCGCGGTGAGAGCGCTGATGGGCGCACTGGCTCCGCTCGCCCCGGTACTGGGGGAGATCGGGGCGCTGATCATCAATGTGGTCGCCGACGCCATCCGTGCGCTGACCCCGCTACTCGCACCGCTCGTGAGCGCGTTCGGCCAGCTCATCAGCTCGGTGGCGCCGCTGGTGCAGCCGGTCGTGAAGCTCGTGACGGCGATCGTGTCGGGCCTGCTGCCCGCGCTGACGCCGCTGCTCCCGCTGGTCGGCCAGGTCGCCAACCAGGTCGGCACCGTTCTGCTGGGGGCGTTCACGCAGCTGATGCAGGCGCTGATGCCGCTGGTGCCGGTGCTGTCGCAGTTGGTGACGGCCATCGTGGGCGCGCTGCTGCCCGCGCTGCTGCCGCTGATCCCGATCGTCACGCAGATCATCACGCAGCTGTTCACGGTCACACCCGCGTTCGTGGGCCTGTGGATGGCGTTGCTGCCGCTGCTCGCGCCGCTCAGCCAGGTCGCCCAGGTGCTGGGCACCGTCCTGGTCCAGGCGATGCAGGTGCTCGCCCCGTTCATCGTGCAGATCGTTCAGCTGATCTCCAGTCTGCTGCCGGTCATCACGCCGCTGATCAGCCTCGTCGCCCAGGTGGCCGGTCAGCTGGGGCAGATTCTCGTGCAGGCCATCACCATGCTGGTCGGCGCGATCACCCCGCTGATCCCGATCATCACGCAGGTGGCGCAGCAGATCGGCACCGCGCTGCTGAGCGCGCTGACGGCGCTCGCTCCGTCGCTGGCCACCCTGCTGCAGGCGTTCGTGTCGCTGCTGCCGGCGGTGACGCCGATCGTCGCCATCGTCGGCGAGCTGCTGGTCGCGTTCGCGCCGCTGATCGCGTCGGTGCTGCCGGTGCTGACGTCGCTGATCCAGTCCCTGGTGCCGGTCGTCGTGATGATCGTCGAGGCGTTCGGTGGGCTGCTCAACGCGTTGATGCCGATCATCCAGGTCGCCGCAGATCTGATCGTCGCGCTGATGCCGCTGGTGCAGTGGCTGGTGCAGCTGGTGGCGACGGTCCTGCAGCACGTCATCCCGGCGCTGGGCCAGCTGATCCAGTGGATCGTCGATCTCGCTTCGAAGATCGTCACGGCGATCACGCCGGTGATCGCGTGGCTGGCCGAGCGCTTCAAGTGGGTGGTTGACCAGGTCGTCGGCTTCTTCAAGTGGCTCTACGACGTGCTGGTCGGCCACTCGATCATCCCGGATCTGGCGAACGCGCTGAAGGACTGGTTCAACAAGGCCGTCCAGTGGATCATGGACGCGATCAACGGGCTCCGCGAGATCCCCGGGAAGGTCGCCGCCTGGTTCGACGACATGAAAGATCGGTCGATCAAGCTGGCGGGCGATCTCGTGGACTGGCTGCGCGGCCTGCCCGGCAGGGTGATGGACGCGGTGGGCGACCTCGGCAGCCTCGCCGGCCGGGTCGGCGACTGGTTCGGGCAGATGAAAGACGCCGCGATCGGCCGGGCAAACGACCTGATCAACTGGCTGCGCGGTCTGCCCGGCACGATCATGGGGATTTTCAACAACCTGGGCGGCATGCTCGGCACGATCGGCCACAACATGGTCATCGGCCTGTGGAACGGGTTCGTCAACACGTGGAATTCGTTCATGAGCATGCTGGGGAACCTGTTCTCCAACATGGTCAACTGGCTGCGCAGCATCCTCGGCATCGCCAGCCCCAGCAAGGTGTTCGCCGCGATCGGCAAGCAACTCCCCGCGGGCCTGGCTATTGGCATAGACGCGGGGGAGCCGATGGTGGCGGCCGCCACCGAGCGCATGGCCGGGGTCGCGTCCGCGTTCGCGGTGCCCGACGTCGCGCCGGCCGGTGCAGCGTTCGGCGCTGCTTCAGCGGGCGGCCTCGGAGCCGCAGCCGCGGGTGTGAGTACCGGCGGTGGCGGGGTGACGATCCAGGGCGACCTGGTGATGCAGGTCGAGGGTGTGCTGGATCCGTCCCGGCCAGACGCCTACCGGACCCTGCTGGTGCAGCTGCGGAATGGGCTGCGGGACCTGGATCGGGAGGTGTACGCGTGAGCGACCTGATCCTCGGCCGGCTGACCCTTCGGGAGACGTTCGCGCTGTCGGAGACCGTCAACAGCGACGGCGCCCGGGTGATGAGCCTGGAGGGCAAGGAGGTCGCCCCGCTCATCACCCGGGCGGAGCTCCTCGAGCGGATGGAAGGCGCGCTCGGCCTGGTGGGTGCTCTCGTGCCCGCCCGCTGGGCGGAGAAGTCCGAGCGGAACGGCTACTACACGATCACCGACGCGTCCGCGGACTACGTCGACCGGTTCGCCCAGCGGCTGGCGTGGGTCACCTGGAAGTTGTCGCTGCGCCGCCACGGCGCGGACTCCGACGTCGACCTGGAGTCCCGGCTGACCGGGGCCCGGCGCGCCAACGACTTCGGGTTGAGCGGGGAGCGGTGGCATGCGCCGCCGATCGGCCACTACGCGCTGCACACCGGCGCGACCCTGCCGAGCACGATGACCCGGGCCACCACGGACGGGCCGATGACGGTCTACCGGGGCGTGCCTGCCGGGGCGTCGCCGCGGTGGGGATGCGCCGTCGGCGACTACATGCGCGGCCGGGCCCGGATCCTGTCGGCCGGGTGGGAGCGGGTGGGCACCGGCTACCGGGTGGACGCGGCGGGCTGGGAGCTGTCGAACGGCCTGCTGCGGGTGCGGCCCTTGCTGGCGGGCGGCTCGCTGGAGGTGGCGTCGTTCGTCGGCGGGGTGTGGCGGCCGCGGGCGTGGTGGGTGGACGTTGGTGGTACGCAGGTGGCGCGGTGGGAGTCGGCCACCATCCTGCGCAACGACCCGGAGCAGTGCATCGTCCGGCTGGTCGAGCACCGCTCCCCGGTCGGCCGGACCGTCCTGGACCTCACCCTGCGGCGGGGCTCCCGCATCGCGGAGGGGTACGTGCAGCGCGGCGACTCCGGAACCCTGTCGGTCTACCTGGCCACCGCGGAGACGCTGACGGACGGCACCTCGTACGTGGTGCGCACCAGCGACGACGCCGACGGCAACCGGGTGACCGCCGGGTCGGCCCGAAACTTCAACCCGCACGCGAACGGCGGGCTCGTGAAGACCGCGAGCACGGCGATGGACTTCTACCTCGGCACCGTGGCGGGCGGCGGGTCGGCGGTCTCCGGCGACACGGCCATCCACCTGCGGGACCAGTACATCGGGGCGCTGCCGGGAAAACCACCGCTGCCGTGAGGAGGTGACCGGGTGGCTGTTACCGAGGTGCTGATGGGGCTCGGCGGCTGGGCCGTCCAGCTCAGCGAGGAGACGCCGCGCGAGGTCCTCGACCGGCTGCAGTTCTTCGGCCATGTCGCGCTGGTCCGGGCCGGGTCAACGTGGCCGAGTACCAGGACGAGCTGCTCACCATGGCCCGCTACGTCGGCGTGCTCACCGGCCGCGAGAGCGAGCATCGCAAGGTCATCAAGGGCCAGGGCATGGCCGTCTGGCTCGGCGACTCCGACGACAAGGGCGAGGTCCTGGAGTCGCCCATCCAGATCACCGGCGC
>NZ_BAAAWD010000005.1:0-705 GCF_039534895.1 Streptosporangium longisporum
GCCCTGGTGAGCTTCGCGATCGCCCTCGGGGTCGTCCTCGCCGGGCTGCGCCCCGACCCGCTGCTCCGTCAGCGCTCGCTGGCCCGGCCGTGGCATCCTCCTCGACGACGACGTCACCATAAGCGACCGCGGCCACCGGGGCCCGCAGATCCACCCGGGTCCACCGGTGATGATGGCGCGACAAACGGTTAGACAACGTTGTGAATTGCCAGGGGGGGGCAAACGTGGTGACAATGAAGCGGGGGATATGAAGGGCCGCCGCCGCGCCGGGACAAGCAGTATCCGGCCACACGGGAACCGCACGCACGCAGCAAAACTCACACACCATGGTGAACCCGCGCCGCACCGTGCAACCGTGTGGGGACACAGTATACCGGTACGATGGAGATGTGTACGGGTGCTGTGCGCTGAGAGGCGCCCAGTGCGGCCGTTGGGCGCGAATGCGGTCTGGCCGCGCTCGCTGTCGAGCACACGGAACCCACCAATAGTGTCTCGGTCATGTCCAAGGTAGAGCCCAAATGTCACAGCGGGATGCTATGCACAAGCGGTGGCGGGCTGCGTGTGACGTAGCACAGGTCATCATGTGTTTATCGTGATCGAGCACTGTGCAACTCTACGTACCGGATTTGACGTGTTGGCGTACGGGCCACGTTGTATCTGACTTGCATGACACGACCGGTGCGGGTAAGAGAGGTATTGTGATGA